>JAKFEW010000135.1:0-97251 GCA_036675505.1 Candidatus Sericytochromatia bacterium | reverse complement strand
CACGAAACGCCGGAGCCGACCTTTTTGCAACGCCAGGTTATGTTCTGATAAAACCAGCAGAAGTGCGCGGGGCCTCGTTCGAGGCCCCGCGTCCGTTTTCATTCAACAGGAGAAATGTCTGCGGACCTGTGTCGTTCTCGCGGCCCATGCGGTAGGATCCCGCCATGGATTGGCAGAATGTGCTCGTGATCGTGCTCGGCGTGGTGCTCGGCCTCGCCGTGGCGGCCTTCCTCATGCGCAAGACGATCGGGCCGCGCATCGGCAAGCTGATGGGCAACGCCTACCAGCAGCGCTTCACGAAGCAGCTCAAGAAGCAGTACCCGCTGCTTTCCGAGCGCTTCGCCGACTTCGAGATGGGCCCCGAGCGCCAGGACGCGTTCCAGAACGCCATGAAGCGGCTGCCGCCCCAGGAGGGGATGAAGCTCCAGGCCGAGTTCAACCGCCTGCGCGAGAACTTCATGGCGCGCCACCCGGAGCTGAACGCGCTGCTGGCCGAGGCCCAGGATCCGCGCGGCCAGATGAAGGCGATGGACAAGGTGATGAAGCTGCCGGCCGACCAGCGCCAGGCGATCGAGAAAGATCTCCTGTGGGCCTGGGATCAGCTGCGCGGACGCTTCCCGAAGCTGATGGGGCCGCTCGAGGCCGCATTCCGCAAGAAGAGCGGCGACGCTGCCAAGACCAGCTAGGCCTCGGCGCGCGGCAGCGTGAACCAGAAGGTGGAGCCGAGGCCGATCTCGCTTTCGACCCCGATTTCGCCACCCTGAGCCTCGACGAGCTGCTTGGCGATCGCGAGGCCCAGCCCCGTGCCCTTGGTGGACGCCGTGAGGCCGCCCTGGACGCGGAAGAACTTCTTGAACAGGTGCTCGCACGACTCCGGCGGCACGCCGATGCCGGTGTCCGCGACCTCGACGCGCACCATCGCGTCGCCGACCAGGCGGGACCGCAGCACCACGCAGCCGCCTGCCGGCGTGAACTTCACGGCGTTCGAAAGCAGGTTGAGGCAGATCTGGTGCAGGCGCGGCGGATCGGCGAGCACCTCGGGGAGGTCGGTCGGCACGTCCAGCGCGAGCGTGATGCCCGCCAGGTCGGCGGCCGAGGTCATGCTCGTCAGCGCGTCTTCGAGCAGGAGCACGACGTCCAGCGGCCGCGGATCGAGGCGGAAGGGGCCGGCCTCCATGCGCGCGAAATCGAGCAGGTCGTCGACCAGCCACGTCAGGTGGTTGGCGGCCTCGCCGATCTGGCGGACGAAGCGCCGCTGTTCGGCGGTGACCGGTCCGGCCACGCCTTCCTCGAGGAACTCCGAGAAGCCGAGAATGGTGGTGAGCGGCGTGCGCAGCTCGTGCGAGACGGCGCTGAGGAAGTCGCCCTTGAGGCGATCGAGCTGCATGACCTCGTCGAGCGCCGCCGTGAGCGCCTGGCTGGCCTCCTCGAGCTGGTGCAGGCGCTCGGCCGCGAGGTGGGCCGCCTCGTCGCCGCGCCGCCGCGCCTCGTCGAGCGTGGCGGCGCTGAGCAGCGCCGCGGTGGCCTGGTCCGCGAAGAGCTGGGCGAGTTCGAGATCGACCGGCGGCTGGCCAGTGGCTTGCGAGGCGTCCCAGTAAAGTGTCAGGCCGCCGTACAGGGTGCCCGCCTGGGCGAGCGGGATGATCAGCTGGGAGCGGAAGCCCTCGCGGGCCGCCGCGGCGCGCAGCTCGGGGGCGATGCGTGGGTCGGCGCCGACATCGGCGATCACCATGGGACGCCCGATCTTGCCCGCGAGACCACCGGCCGAGCGCTCGTAATAGCGGTCCACCTCGGCGAGGTACCCGGTGGTCAGGCCCTCCGAAGCGAGGATTGAGAGCCGGTGCGTCTCGGGATCGCGCCAGAACAGGGCCGCGCGGTCAGCGCCCAGGAAGCCCGCGGCCTCATGGGCGATCACGGCCGGCGTGGCCCGGCCGTCGCCCGGTCCGTGCATTGCGCGCGAGATCGCGAGCAATGCACGCAGCGGATCGGTCGCGGCGGCGATCGGTGCCGCGTTCCGCTGCCGGTCAGCTGTCAACGACGGGGGCTTTCTTCTTCTGGAACAGCTTGCCCACGCCGAGGACGCCCAGCAGCACGACGAGCGCCTTGACGGCGACCAGGATCGCGCCGATCAACCAGGGCGTCGGCGAGACGCCGAAGGCTGCGAGCGCGCCGACGATGGCGGCTGTTAGGGGAACGGAGATCACGGGCATCCTCCTGGCACGGGGCCATACCCATGGTATTCCCGCGCGGCCGGCACGTCCAACGCCGAACGGGCGTCAGCGCACGAACTTGTAGCCCTTGCCGCGCACCGAGCGGATGTGGGTCGGGTTGGCCGGATCGGTCTCGAAGAGCTTGCGCAGGCGCAGGATGAAGTTGTCCACGGTGCGCGTGGTGATCGGCGCGTCGGTGCCCCAGGCTTCGCGCAGGAGATCCTCGCGCGTGAGCACGCGGCCTTCATGGGCCTTGAAGGTCCGCATGATGGCCATTTCGATCGCCGTGAGCTTGACCTCGCGCCCGCCGACCGTCGCCTCGTGGCGGCCGAAGTCGATCACCACGTCGCGGAAGGTCAACGTGTCCGCCTCCAGGGGCGCCTCGCCGACCTGGGCCCCGCCGACCTCGGCGTCCCAGCGGCGGCGGCGCAGCAGGCCGTCGACGCGGGCGAGCAGTTCCTCGAGGTTGAAGGGCTTGGTGACGTAGTCGTCGGCGCCGACCTGCAGGCCCTGGATCTTGTCCTTCTCATGGTGCTTGGCCGTCAGCATCACCACCGGCGTGTAGATGCCGGCATGCCGCATGGCCCGGCACACGTCGACGCCCGATAGCCCCGGCAGCATCAGGTCGAGCACGACCAGGTCGAACGGCTCGCGCTGCTCCACCAGGACCTCCTGCGCGGCCGAGCCCTCGCGCAGCCAGCGCACCTCGTGGCCGTCGAGCTCGAGGTTGAAGACGATGCCCTTGGCGATGTGGTCTTCGTCTTCGACTACCAATAGCTTAGCCATGCGGATCTCCCGGCAGCGTGAGCGTGAACACGCTGCCCTGGCCCTCACCCGGGCTCTCGGCCCGGATCTTACCCTTCATCTGGCGCACGGTCTCCTTCACGATGTACAGACCGAGGCCCGTGCCCTGGCGGATGCGCGTCAGCTCGTTGCCGACGCGGTGGAAGCGATGAAAAATGCGCCGCACCTGGTTGCGCGGGATGCCCACGCCGGTGTCGGCGACGGCGATCGCGACGCCCCCCGACGAAAGCTTCGAGAGCCGCACGGTGATGCACACGCGCTCGTTGGAATACTTGACGGCGTTTTCGAGCAGGTTCGAGAGCACCAGGTCGAGCCCAATCGGGTCGGTGCGCACCACGGCGTCCTCGCCCTCGAGCCTGATCGCGTCGGGGGGGAGGTCGTGGCGGCGGGCGATCGTGGCGATCGCCTGCTCGATGCGCGGGCGCACGGCCATGGGCTCGAAGCGGTGCGACCGCCGGACGCCGTCCACGCGGGCGGCCTCGAGCACGTGGTCGATCAGCACGTCGAGCCGCTCGACGTCGGCGAGCATGATGTCCGTGAACTCGGCGACTTGCTCGGGCGAGAGCTGACGCCGTCGGATCGTCTGGAGGTGCAGCTTGAGCGAGGTCAACGGGCTCTTGAGCTCGTGCGTGACGCTGTCGATGAAGTTCTGCTGGCGCTGGTTGAGCCGGATTTGGCGGGCGAGCGAGACCACGAAGAGGATCAGGCCGATGATGACGGCGAGGCCCATCACCCAGCCCGCCACGAGCACGAGCGCATGCAGCCCGACGCCGGCCTGGCGCGAGCGGAACCAGTCCGTGACCAGCGCCATGTTGTAGAGCACGGTCAGGACGAGCGTGACGATCATGAGCACGACGCCGTAGATGATCGGCGGCGCCGTCGAGGTGGTCTTCGGTCGCATGGGTCCTCCGGCCGTGATCAGGATAGCACGGCCGCTTCCGAGATTTTCGACGGGCGTCGGGGAACAACCATGGCGGTGTCGTCGTCCACCCCTCGGCAAAGCGGACGAGCACCCCACCATCACCCGCCGGAAAGGGAATTCCATGAAGAAGCGCAAAACGAAGTTCGGGCTCCTCGGCCTGCTGTTGGCGCCGGCCTTGCTCACGGGCTGCCCCATCTATGTCGACAGCTGGGAAGTCCTCGACTCGGGCAGCTCATGGGGCTCGCCGGACGTCGTGATCGTAGGCGAGACGACCCCGGCCTGGATCGACATCGATCGGCCGAAGATTTCGTCGAAGAAGGGCGCGCGCAACCCGATCATCCAGAGCTACACCGCGAACATCACGCAGGTGCAGCCTGGCCAGCCGATCACCTTCACGGTGGTGGCGCACGACCCGGAAGACCAGCCGCTCCAGTACAACTGGTCGGCCACCGGCGGCACGCTCAGCGGCAACACCGGGCAGATCGTGTCGTGGGATCCGCCCGAGAAGGCCGGCATCTACACCGTCTCCGTCATCGTCTCGAACGCGCGCGGCGGCGCCACCACCGGCGCCCTGAACCTGACGGTCAAGGCCTCGACCCAGGCCCCCGCCGTGCCGGCGGCCACGCCGGTGCCGACGCCATCGCCGGCTGCCTCGGTCACGCCGGTGCCGGCCGCGTCGGTCACCCCGGCCCCGACGCCCGTCCAGACGCCCACGCCGCCCCCGTCGCCCGCGCCCACGGCGGCGCCCAGCGCGACGCCGCAGCCCGCCGCCGAGGAGCCCGCGACGCTCATGGGCACCGTCCATGACGACGCCGGCCTGCTCGCTGGCGCCGAGGTGCTGTTGACCTCGGGCGATCCGAAGGTGCCTTTCGAGGCGAAGGTGACGACCGGCGCGGACGGCAAGTTCAAGTTCGAGCAGGTCCCGCCGAATGTGCGCCTCGTGCTCTCGGCCCGCAAGGCCGGGTACGGCGAGAAGCTCCGCACGATCATGGCCCTGTCGGGCACCGAGACCGCCTTCGACTTCGACGGCACCTTCGCGCTGCAGAAGCTCTAATGGCCCGGCTCGCCGCCGCCAGTTGGCTCGCCCTCGCGTCGCTCGCCGTGGTCGCCACGTCGGGCAACACGGGCTGCCAGGCGCCGACGGCGGCCGGCGCCAGCGCGTCGCCCAGCCCGGCCGGCACGCGTGCGGGCCGGGCTGTCGATCGCGCGGCGATCGGCGGTGCGAACGAGTTCGTGAGCGCGCGGGCGCCTGAGATCCTGGCGCCCGGCAACGAGAAGCTCAACGTCGCGGTGAACGACGTCGAGCTCGTGTTGACGTCCCCGCGGACCTCGCACGATTTCGACGAGGTCACCTACGTGATCTCCCTCGTCGACGACCCGAGCTACAACTTACAGTTCGCGAGCGCGGCGGATCGCGAGGACTTCGTGATCCGCGTGTCCTTCAAGCGCCTCTACCGCGGGACGTACACGGTGAAGGCCTACGGCGAAAAGGGAACGGAGGCCTTCGGCGAGGCCTCCGTCCGGGTCAACGACGAGGGTCTCTGACCCCGATCGGATGACGGGCCTTCAGGCTTCGTCACCCAGCACGTACAGCGCGTTGTCTTTGCCGTTGAAGAAGCACTTGAGCGGCTTGCCTTCGCGCGTCGCCGCGACGTGGCCGTGGCCGCCATGGGGCTCGACCTCGACGCGCGTGCCGTCCTTGAAGCTCGCCACGAGCAGCTGGCCTTCCGGCGCGAGGTCGTTGGACTCGCCGCCGGCCTTGACCGCCACCTTGACGGATGGCAGGAAGCGGCAGGAGTCGAGCACCATGACGCTGCTCGACTCGGCGGTCGGGCGCTCGCCATTCAAGAAGTCGACCAGCGGCACGACTTCCTCGCTGAAATCGATCGTGACGTCGGTGCCTTCCTTGACGACCTTCAGCGCGCGGTTCGAGCTGATGGCGGACTGCAGCTCGCCGTGCGGCAGGTGGCCGACGAGGATCTGGAGCTCGACGCCGTTCGCATACTTGTAGAGCCTGACGCTTTCCCAGTCGAGGGGCTTCTGGCGGTCGCGCACGATGGCGCCGGGGTGGTTGATCTTGAGCATGTTGTCCTCCTACGGGGCGCCCATGATACCAGGAAGGCGGGGGTCCGGCGCGGGGTGGTAGGATTGACCGATGAACGCCCCTTCCGACGCCGCCGCTGTCGCCCAGGCCTGGTTCCGCACCCGTTACGAGGCGCGCGACGACGCCGCCCACCTCGACCTCTTCGCGCCCGAGGCCTTCGTGGTCCTCGGCGAGCGCGCCGTGCCTCGGGCCGAGACCACCGACGCCGAGGTGCTGGCTGCCTGGGCGAGCGTCGCCGGCAACCCGCACTTCGTTCGCCCGGAGCCCGCCGACTGGCGACCTGCCGGCGAGGATCGCGGTCTGCTGGACGTGAAGGTGCTCGAGGCGAGTGAGGAACGGGACTGGACGGCGCGGCTCGGGCTCGTTCGCGTGCCGGAGGTTGGCTGGCGCGTGGCCTTCGCCTGGTTGGCCGAACCTCGCGACGTCGACCTGGGCTGGGACGCGGCGCGGGCGGCGGCGCTCTCGGAGCTCGCGAGCCTGCGCCAGATGACGATCCTCGGCCCGCTGACGTCGCTCTTCGAGGCGAGCTGGGCGCGCCAGGCCCGCCTGCCGCGCCAGCGCCTGATCGCGCTCCCTGAGACGCGCTTCACCTGCGGCGGCACGGGGGCTTGTTGCCGCCATGATCTCACCATCGGCATCGAGGAAAATGCGCGCCGGTTCCTCGAGGCCGTCGACTGGACCGCGGCCCTCTCGCATGCCCCGGCCGGCCCTTTCCTCGAGGCGTTGCCGGAAGCCGCCGTCCCGCTCGTGAGCTTCCGCCACCGCCTGGCGCGCGAAGACGATGGCCGCTGCAAGTTTCTCACGCCCAACAACACCTGCAGCATCCACGCGCTGGTCGGCCGCGCGGTCTTCAAGCCCTGCCACGTGTTTCCGTATCGGTTCGCGCTCACGCCGGACGGTGTGGCCGTGACCACGAACGCCATGTGCCCGACCGCGCGCGCCTGCCGCGGCCTGACCCTGGCCGAGCAGGAGCCCGACCTGCGGGCGCGGCTCGCGGTCGCCGAGGTGCTGCGGGCCGAGAAATACTATTTGCGACCCGGCGAGGAGGTTACCTGGGAGATTTTCAAGACCGTCGAGGGTCAACTGCTCGAGATACTGCGCGGCGAGGCGCCTATCAAGCGCAAGCTCTGGGTCGCGCTGCGCTGGCTTTCGGCCCGCCTGGCCTCGCCGTCGGCCGGCGTCGCCGTGGCCTGGTACGGCGAGCCCGAGCCGCGGCTCGGCTGGATCGGGCGGCTGGCCTTTCGCCGTTTCCCGGCGATCTTCGACCACAGCTTCAAGGGCCTCGAAGGCGTGGAGGCCGGCGAGGGCATCTGGCCCGAGCACGAGGCGGAGCTCGAGCGCTTCTTCCGCTCGTTGCTGTTCTCCAAGGTGACCACCTATCCCTACGGGCTGGTCGCCGGCCTGAACTACGCCGTCCTGGTGCTCGCCATCCTCGAGCGGCAGCTCGCGAAGCATGGGCGGCGCGGCATCTCGGAGGCCTTCTGGCGCGAGTTCTACGCGGTCGTCACGTCCGGCACGTTCCTGCCGATCCTGCAGGTGCTCCACCAGCGTCCCGCCACCGGCTTTGCGCGCCAGGCCGGCGATCCGCGGTTCGGCCTGACCCTGCTGCGCCTGCATGAAGAAGTGCCGGCGGGTCCGCCGCCGGCACGCCCGTAGCTTCCCGCGGGAGGCTCATTTCAGCTGCAAGGCCGCCGGGATCTTGTGCTGCTTGTAAAACTCGGGCTCGAAGTACGTCCCGAGGGACACGACGTCCCACTGGCCCGCCTTGCGCACGGCGAAGCCATAGAGCGGCGTGACCTTGCCTGCCTGGTCGCTCACCTTCAGGCGAGCGAAGCTGCCGTCCTGGTCCTCGACGGCCACGTCGAAGGCGGGCACGGCGCCCATGGCCTTGACGGCCTTGGTGGCGGCGGCGATCAGGGCGTTGCGGTCCTGCTGGTCGATCATCGGGGTCCTCCTCGCGATGGGGTTGGGCTATGAAGCGAGATACCAGGTTATCGGGCGAGCTGCCAGGAGAGGAAGCCGAGGACGTCGGCGCCGTCCTCGACGCGCTTGGTCATCGGCTTGCCGGCGCCATGGCCCGCTCGGCGCTCGATCTGGAGCAAGATCGGGGCGGCCCCGGCCGTGGCCTGCTGCAGACGCGCCGCCATCTTGCGGGCGTGCAGCGGATCGACGCGCGTGTCGGACTCGCCCGTCATGATCAGCGTCGCCGGGTAGTGGCGGCCCGGCACGACGTGGTGGTAAGGCGAATAGGCCTTGAGGTAGCGGTACTGCTTCGGGTCCTCGCTCGAGCCGTACTCCGGCACCCAGTAACGGGCGATCAGGAACTGGTGGTACCGCAGCATGTCGAGCAGCGGCACCGCGCACACGACGGCCTTGAAGAGCTCCGGGCGCTGCGTGAGCGCGGCTCCCACCAGCAGGCCGCCGTTGCTGCCACCCTCGATGCCGAGGTGGCCGGGCGACGTGTAGCCGTTCGCGACCAGCCACTCGGCGGCGGCCGTGAAGTCGTCGAAGACGTTTTGCTTGCGCTCGCGGGTGCCGGCCTCATGCCAGGCCCGGCCGAACTCGCCGCCGCCGCGCAGGTTCGGCACCGCGAGCACGCCGCCGCGCTCGACCCACACGTAATCGTTGGCGCTGAAGTGCGGCGTGATGCTGATGTCGAACCCGCCGTAGCCGGTGAGCATCGTCGGGTTCAGGCCGTCGAGCCGCAGGCCGCGGCGGTGGACGAGGAACATCGGCACGCGCGTGCCATCCTTCGAGCGGTACCAGACCTGGCGCTGCACGAGGTCCTGCGGGCGGATCGGCAGCTTCGGCGCGAAGAACGTCGCGAGGGTCGCGCGCTTCACGTCGTACCGGTAGACCGAGGTCGGCTGGAGATACGAGGTGAACGAGAAGAAGAGGTCGTGATCCTCGGCGAAGCCGACCAGGTTCGAGACCGTGCCGAGCCCGGGCAGCGGCATCGTGCGCCGCAGGTGCCCGTTCAGGTCATGGATGCGCACCTGGCTGGTGGCGTCGTGCAGGTACTCGACGACCAGCTGGCCGCCCGCCACGAAGGCGCCCTGCATCGCATCGCGGCTCTCGGCCACCACGGTCCGCCAGTGCTTCCGGGCAGGCCGGGTGAGGTCGACGGCCATGATCTTGCCGCGCGGTGCCTTCTCGTTGGTCCGTAGATAGAGCGTGTTCTGGTGGATGTCGCCGTAGAACTGGGCTGTGAAGCCTGAGACGATCGGGCGCAGCGTGCCTGCCGGATCGGTCAGGTCGCGGTGGTAAAGCTCGTTCGTGCTGCTCGAGCCCTTGTTGACGCCGATCACCAGGTGCCGACCCGGCGCGTCGAGCTGCACCCACATGATCATCTCGACGCCGCCCGGGTGCTCGAACACCAGCTCGTCGTCAGCCGCGGCGCGCCCGAGCACGTGGTGGAAGGCTTTCTGCTTGTCCTGGCCCGTGGCGCCCTTGCCGGGGAAGCGCGTGTAGAAGAACCCGCGCTGGTCGGGCGTCCAGGCGAGGCTCGCGTAGCGGCAGCCCGGGATCTTCTCGTCGAGCTTTCGGCCGGTCGCCACCTCGACGACATGCAGCACGCTCTGTTCGTCACCGCCTTCCGAAAGGCCGTAGGCGACGTAGTCGCCCTTGGGCGAGGCCTCCCACCAGTCGAGCGACACCGTGCCGTCCTTCGCGAGCGGGTTCGGGTCGACCAGCGGGCGCGGCTCGCCCGTGGGCCCGTCTTGCACCATGAGCACGCTCTGGGGCGTCGAGCCGTCCTGGCGGCGGAAGAAGTACCGGTTCCCGCGGTGGATCGGCGCGTCCTGGCGCGTGGGCGAGAGCAGCGCGGTGAGGCGTGACTTGATCGCCTGGCGGGCCGGCAGCGCATCGAGGAACCGCCGCGAGAGAGCGTTCTGCTCGTCGGTCCACTGCTTCACGGCCGGCGAGCCGCCGTCTTCCAGCCAGCGGTATTCGTCCACCACGACGTCACCGTGGTAACGATCGCTGACCGGCTGTGCGGCGGTGACCGGGTAGGCCGGCTTGTGGGCCGGCGGGTGTGCGCTCGCGGCCGGGGCGAGCAGCAGCCCCGTGCCCATGGCGGCGGCGAGCAAGGTGGTGATCGTGCGATGCGGGATCAAGGTTGCCTCACATGGGGTGGACGGGTGACGGAAACATCCTTCCCCATTGCGCGATCGTTGTCTCCTTCTCCCCCCACCCCCCGCCCCCCGCCCCCGCCCCCCTGCTCGCGGCGCGCGAGCCCCGTGTTAAGATGCCTTTGGGCCTCGATATGGCGCTATAGCCGCGGCCCACGCCGCATTTAGGCCCGTCACCAAGGAGGAAAAGTCATGGCCCCCGAGTCGACGCCCGCCACGCCCGCCACCCCAGGCACGGGCGAAAGCGAAAACAAGTATCTCCGCGTGCTGTCGCTCGCGTCCCAGCGCAAGCGTGGCCGCGGCAGCCTCGACGACGACTACCGCCGCCCGCTCTATGAGCCCGCCAAGCCGCCGGCCTCGGACGACGGCTCATCGACCAAATAGCCCGGCCGCGCCGCGTATGCCAGCCGCCACTTGTGGGCGGCGGCGCGCAGCACGGCAACCTCGCCCGGATCGAGCCGCAGGCGGCCGAGCACCTGACGAATGGTCGCCCGCCGCCGCCCGCCGAGCGGTGGCTTGAAGAAGCCCATCGCCGCGAGCGCTTCTTCGATTTGCCCGCCGAGGGCGGCCACATCCGGCTCGGCGGCCAACGCCGGCCAGCCGCGGAGCGGGTCGGGCGGCCCGCCGGCCTGGTCTGCCAGCATCCATTCGTAGCAGATGATCATGGCGGCCTGCGCGAGGTTGAGCGAGGCGTCGGGCGCCACACAGGGGATGCGCACGACGGCGTCGCAGAGCCTGAGCTCGCGATGGGCCAGGCCGTTCTTCTCGTTGCCGAAGAGTAACGCCACGGGCCCGGGGTGGGCGGCCGCCGCCTCGGCGGCCTGGCGCGGCGTCCAGGGCCGCATGCCGGCGGGCAGGTGGCTGGTGGTGCCAACCACCAGTGTCGCCCCTTCGAGCGCCTCGGCGAGGCTGCCCAGGACCTGGCCCTCGGCAAGCAGATCGCCGGCGCCGCGGGCCAGGGCCACGGCACGGGCGTGGCTAGGCGAGGCGCCCGCGACGACGCGCAGGTCGGCGAGCCCTGTGTTGTGCATGGCGCGGGCGACAGCCCCGATGTTCTCGGGAAAGAACGGGTGGTGGAGCACGACGCGCGTGCGGGCGGCGAGTGACGCGCTCATGGCCCCAGCGTATCACGCCGCTGCCAGGTGAAGAAACGTAACGGCGGGATGGTATCAGCCGAGCGGGTATATTGAGGCCGAGGGGGGCCTCGTAGATGGATTCCACACAGACGACCGAAGCGATCGTCGAAAGCTGCCTGTTTTGCAACGTCAAGGTGCGCATCCAGCCCGACAAGGTGCTCGTGGCGCGCTGTCCGAAGTGCAAGGGGCCGATCGGCGATCCCAAAATGGAGAAGGCCTGTCATGCGTGCCAGGCGGTGAACCGCGTCCTCCGCTCGCGGCTCGCCTCGGCGCGCTGCGGCAAGTGCAAGGATGCGCTGATGCCACCCGGCCCGCTGCCGCGCGAGCTCGTGGTCGCGGATCTCTACGCGGCCGTCGGCGCGATCTTCGCGGACGCTCGCCTGGCCGGCCGGCGAGTCCGCCCGCGTGATCTCGCCGAGGCGGTCGAGCTGATGGAGGAGATGCCGCAGTCGATCGCCCAGCTCGCGGCCAACATGGACCCCGGCCCGGAACGCGACAAGCTCGCCTTGCTCGCCGGCCGTTGCAAGGCGTTGCCTGCCAAGGTCCGGCCGCTGGCCTTCGAGTCGGCGGCGATCCTGCATGGTCAGGAGACCGTCGACCGCTTCATGCTGGCCGACGCGTTCGAGGTCCTGCGTCACCATCCCGCGGGCTTCCATTTCCTCAAGACCGTGCGGCGCAGCGACCCCGGCGCGACCTCTGCCCGGGAGGAGCTGGCCTGCGCGCGCGCGCCGTTCGAGCGGATCCTCGATCGGCTGCACAAGCCGACGTGGAGCCAGGAGGCCGGCGATCGCGAGCGACGCGCCGAGGTGGCCGAGCAGGTCTTCAGCGAGCTTTCCAAGGTGCTCGAGGTCTGGCTGCCACGGCCCTACAAGCATGAGGCGATGGTGAAATCGGCGATGGCCCGCCTGGCCGACCTGCCGGCCGGAGGCGAGGCCGTCGCGAGTCATGAGGCGACCATCCGCGAGGACGTCGCGGTCTTCCTGGCGATCGGCACGGCCGGCGTCGCGCGTGGCGTGGCCTATCACGGCCTGGGCGGCGATCCCAAGGAAGCCTGGTGGCGCATCCAGGCCGTCCTTCGCGGAGGCCTGCTCGACGGTTAACCCGCGCTCACCCGCGCCACGCGGTGCCAGAGCTCGTAGAGGCCGACCGCGTAAAGGCTGAGGCCCGGGTCGAGCGTCATATGCATCCACCAGACCAGCGTCTCGCGCGGCCACACGGTCCCGTAGGCCGCAAGCAGCACGGCGCCGCCGTGGCAGAGCACGGCGGCGGCCAGGCGCACGAACGCGCCCCAGGGCGGCGTCACGCCGCCCCGCAGCGAGAGCCAGATCCACCGGACGTCGTAGGCCACGAGCAGCAGCACGACGGGGGCGGCCAGCGCCATGACGGCGAGCCAGGCGGTGAGGGTCACGGAATCGAGCGGCGCATGCGGCATATGCTCATGATACCAGGCTCGCGGTGCCACGCCCGGCACCCGCGGGTATGCTGAGTTGGGCGAATGAAAGGGCCCTCGGCCAACCATGCTCTCTTGCGCGTGCTGCGGCCGTCAGATGCCGCCGCAAGCCCTCTATTGCGCCATTTGCGGTGCCCGCATGCCCCATCCGCTGGCGGCGGGCGGCGTCGTTATCGGTGGCCGCTACCAGATCCAGCGCATGCTGTCGGTGCGGGGCCAACACCTGGCGACCTTCCTGGGCGCCGAGGCCCAGACCGGCCAACCCGTCGTCATCAAGGAATTGCGCGACGACCTCCGCGTGGACGCCGCGCAGCGGGCGGAGCTCCAAAACGAGATCCAGCGGCTCGGCACCGTCCAGGTGGCCGGCATCCTGCCGCTGCGTGGCGTCGTGCCACACGACGGCCGCACCTACCTGGTGATGCCCTACCTGCAAGGCATGACGTTGCGCCAGATGCTCGCCAAGCAGGGCCGCCTCACGGTCGACCAGGCTGCGTCGGTGATGCGCGCCGTGGTCACGATCCTCGATGCCCTGCACCAGCAGTTCCCGCCGATGCTCCACCTCGACGTCACGCCCGACCACATCCTGCTTTCCGGCTGGGATCGCGCGATGCTGCTCGACGGCGCCTGGCTCAAGGCGCTCGGCAACCCGTTTCCGCACCGCTCGCCGCTCTACGCGAGCGACTACGCGGCGCCGGAGGTGGTGCGCGGCCAGGCAGTGCCGGCGAGCGACATCTTCTCGCTGGGGGTGACGATTCTCGAGGCGCTGACGGGCATCCCGGCCGCGCGGCTGCACAACGCGTACGCCAACCGGTTGGCCTGGGAGCCGATCCCCCACCCGGGCCTGAACGAGGTCCTGATGCGAATGGTCGACGGCTCGCTGGGCAGCCGATACGGCAGCGCGGGCCTGGTCATGCAGGCACTCCAGGCGGCCATGACCGGTCAGCCGATCCCCGGCGCGACGCCTGCAGCGCAAGGCGGTTTCGGTCAGCCCGGTGGCTTCGGTCAGCCGGCAGGCTTCGGTCAGCCCGCCGGCTTCGGCCAGTCGGGCGGGTTTGGCCAACCCATGGGCCAGCCCCCGATGCAACAGCCGATGCAACAGCCGATGCAACAGCCGATGCAACAGCCGATGCAACAGCCGATGCAACAACCGATGCATCAGCCTATGCAGCCGATGCAGCCGCCCATGGGCCACCAGCCGATGCCCGGTCAGCCGCAGAACGGTTGGGGCGCGCCTCAGGGGATGCCTGTGCCGGGCATGCCGCCGCAAGGAGTGGCGCCTCATGGCATGCCGCCACAGGGCGTACCTGGCCAGGGCATGCCGGGCCAGGCCCCGGCACCTCAGACCGCGCCGCAACCGCCCCAGGCGCCTGTCCAGCCGCCGCGACCGGCCTTCGAGGCACCCAAGCTGACCGCCGCGGCGCAGGCCGAGCTCGGCGCCCGGGGTGGGCCGCCGGCACCACCCGCCGCACCCGCCGCACCTCCTCCGCCGGCCGAAGCGCCGCGCCAGGCCGAGCCCCCGCCACCGCCACCCAAGCCCAAGGAGCCGCCGAAGATCGTCGACAACATCGACGACGTGTCGACGGAGGAAGGACTGGAGGCGCTGATGGCACTTTACGAGGCTCAGAACAGCTGAAATGGATACTGGCGAGCTGCGACCGCTCGACCTGGCCGATCGGCGCGCCGCGGCCTGGCTCTTCGTGGCGTTCGTGTGTCTTTATCTGCTGTCGTCGGGGGGCCACTTCTACGCCTCGGACGCCTGGCAGAAGTTCCTCACCCTCAAGGCGATGGTCTTCCAGGGCTCGGTCTTCTTTCCGGAAGGCTGGTCGCCGGGGATCGGCGGTCCGACCTCGTTCTATCCGCTGGGCGGCAGCCTGCTGATGCTTCCGGGCTTCGCGGTCGGCTTTGCGCTGGCGCCGGTGGCGCCGATGATCCCGACGGATTTCGTGGCGCGGTTCTGCATCACCCTCCAGAATGCCTTCTTGAGCGCCGCGCTCGTGTCGGTGGTCTTCGCGTTTCTGCGAAGCCTCGCATACCCCATGCGGGCCTGCCTCTTCGTCGCGGCCGCGCTGGGTCTCGGCTCGATGGTGTGGCCTTACGCGAAGACCTGCTGGTCGGAGCCGGGATCCACGCTCTTCGCGTTCGGCGCCTTCTGCCTGCTGTACCGGTCGTCCGTCGTAGGTTTCACGCGCTTCGCGCCGCTGTTCGCCGCGGGCAGCCTGATCGGCGCGGCGCTGCTCGTGCGCCTCGAGACCGTGATCGTGGTGCCCGGCGCGCTGGCCTGGCTCCTCTGGCGCCACCGCCACGA
This sequence comes from Candidatus Sericytochromatia bacterium, assembly GCA_036675505.1. Taxonomy (GTDB): domain Bacteria; phylum Cyanobacteriota; class Sericytochromatia; order S15B-MN24; family JAQBPE01; genus JAKFEW01. The sequence goes on along the minus strand of JAKFEW010000135.1, from coordinate 82,190 downwards.
CCCCGCGCCGCTCGCCTGGGCGGCCGCCGTGGTCGCCGTGCCGGTCGCCCTGGCCGTCGCCGGAACGCTCTGGTTCAACGCTGTGCGGTTCGGGCACCCTTTCACCTTCTCGAACTGGAACGCGGTCCAGTCCGTGACGCCGATGCCGCATGGCCGGTTGGTCTGGGCTCTGCAGAATCTCTGGCATTACACGCTCAACCCGGGCGACGCGCTGATCTGGTTCTCGCCGGTGATCGTGATCGGGCTCGTGGGCTGGCGGACGTTCCACCAGGACCGACCCGCCGCGTCGTGGCTCGTCTTGGCGAGCATCGGTCCCCTGTTCGTCTTCTACTTCGCCTTCTGGGGCCTTTCCGATTGGGCCTGGGGCATGCGCTACGGCTACGTCTTCCTGCCGTTCCTGCTGCTGCCGGCCGCCAGCGCCTGGACCCGCCTGCCACACCGGCGCGCGCTGTGGCTCGGCATCGTGCTCGTGGGCGTGGCCATCCAGGCGATGGCCGTGTTGCACAACTTCGGCTACCTCTATGAGCGCGAGCGGGCGCGCCACCCAGGCCTCTCGATCCAGCAACTGATGGCACGGCCCGCGCACGCGCCGTTGCTCCTCGCGGCACGCGACACGCCGGCGACGCTCGCGGGCGGGGTGGCGCTGCTGGCTGCGCCCGCCCCCAGGTCCGCGCCGGACGTCGCGTCGATGCGGGAGCGCTCGCAGTTCGTGCCGGATTTCTGGTGGATGCTGCAACTCATGACGACAATGCCGCGGGCCCTGATCGGCGCGGTGGTCGCCGCCTTGCTCGCCGGCCTGGTGCTCGCGCTGAACAGGCTCGGTCGCGCGGTTGCCGGCGCCGAGGCGTGATCGGGCGGCGGGTATAAGAGCCATGGGGTCAAGTCGGGCCGCGTCGCGGCCGACGATCCCATCGGGCGGCCGCGCGGGCCGCGGTGGAGGGTGAGCATGGCCAAGCGTATCGCGATATTCGTGATTGCCTACGACGCCGTCAACACGCTGGCCGAGACGATCGATCGGATCCCGGCCGAGGTGATGGCGAAGGTCGAGGAGATCTTCGTCATCGACGACTGCAGCCAGGACAACACATACTATGCGGCCCTCGGTTACAAGGAGGTGCGCAAGCTCGACAAGCTGCGCATCTTCCGCAACCCCGTGAATTTACGGTACGGCGGCAACCAAAAGGCCGGCTACCGCTACGCGATCGAGCGCGGCTTCGACATCGTCGTGATGTTGCACGCCGACGGGCAATACGCCCCCGAGGTGCTGCCCAGGTTGCTCGAGCCGCTCGAGAACGGCGAGGCCGAGATGGTCTTCGGCAGCCGCATGGCCGCCGGCGGCGACCCGCTCAAGGGCGGGATGCCGCTCTACAAGTTCCTCGGCAACCGGGTGTTGACCTGGCTCGAGAACCACATCGTCGGCATGAATCTCTCGGAGTTTCACTCGGGCTACCGCCTTTACGACTGCAAGGCGATCGCCGCCCTGCCCTTCGAACTCAACAGCAACGAATGGCACTTCGACACCGAGATCCTGATCCAGTACAAGGAAGCCGGCATGCGGATCGCCGAGCGCCCGATCCCGACCTATTACGGCGACGAAATCTGCCACGTCAACGGCATCGCCTACGCCTTCAACTGCCTCAAGAGCGCGCTGGCCTACCGCTTCCACAAGAACAACTGGATCCACCTGCCGAAGTTCGACGTGGCACGCAAGCCGCTCTACCAGTTCAAGCCGGACCCCTACAGCAGCCATGCGCGCGTGCTCGAGGTGGTCGAGCGCGAGCGGCCGCGCCGTGTCCTCGAGGTCGGCACGGCGGACGGCTACCTGACCAAGCGATTCGTGGAACTCGGCTGCGAAGTCGTCGGCATCGAGCTCGACCCGGCCCTTGCCGAGGGCGCGGCCGTTCACTGCGATCGGATGCTCGTGGGCGACGTGGAGGCGCTCGACCTCTCCGACCTCGGTGAATTCGACATGATCGTCTGCGCGGACGTGCTCGAGCACCTGCGCGATCCCCAGGCTCAGCTCGCGCGGCTGGTCGAGCGGCTCAAGCCGGGCGGCCAGGTGGTGGTGTCGTTGCCGAACGTCGCAATGTGGCTGTGGCGGCTCAAGCTGCTCTTCGGTCGCTTCGAGTACGAGCCGAAGGGCCCGATGGACGAGACGCACCTGCGCTTCTACACCAGGGCGACGGCGCTCAAGCTGCTCAAGCGCGGCGGGCTCGAGGTGCAGGCAGCAGCTGCCACGCCGATCCCGCTGCCGGTGATCTCGCCCAGCTTCGGACCCGGCCGTCGGTTGGCGTTCGTGCATGCGCTGAACGCGGCCCTGACGCGCCTGCGGCCCACGCTTCTCGGATACCAGTTCGTGCTCACGGCACGCCGGCCGCTCAAGCCGGCGATCGCCCCGCCCGGCAGCGGACCGCTGCGTCCCGTCGCGCTGCCGGAGACGGTGACGGCCTAACCTGCCGCACGCCGCGAGTTTACGGCGGTCGAATCGGCGGTGAGCTCGAGCTGCTTCACGCGCACGAGGATGTCTTCGCTGACGCGCCGGTGGCCGGCGATCAGGTCCGCGACGAGCCCGATCAGCACGATCTGGAAGCCGACGATCAGCAGCACGGCAGCCAAGATCAACGACTGGACGTGACCGGCGCCCCCCGCCGTCAGGTAGTAGTACAGGAAGCGCAGGCCGATCACCCCGCCGCCGCCTGCGACCAGCGCGCCCAGCGTCGCGAAGACGCGCAGGGGCCGGTACATCGCGTAAATGCGCAGGATCGTCACCGCCGAACGCACGACGTACTCGAAGGCGCCCCGGAAGAGCCGCGACGGGCGGACGGTCACGTTCGTGGCGACCGGCGTGTGGGCCAGCGCGAGGCCGCGGTTGCCCGCCTGGATCAGCGTCTCCAGCGTGTAGGTGAAGTCCGAAATGACATTCAGCTGCAGCGCGGCCTGGCGGGTGAACGCCCGGAAGCCGCTGGTGGCGTCGGGGACGTCGGTGTTCGAGGCCTGGCGCACGACCCAGCTGCCGATGCGCTGAAGGATCCGTTTGGCCGGCGGGAAGGCCTCCACGCCGGCTCCGTGGCGCGCGCCCACCACCATGTCGGCGGTGCCAGCGAGGATCGGGGCGATCAACCGCTCGACGTCGGCGCCGCGGTACTGGTTGTCGGCATCGGTATTGACGATGATGTCGGCGCCGAGCTTGACGCAAGCATCGAGCCCGGCCGTGAACGCGTACGCGAGGCCCTTGTTGCGGGCGAAGCGCACCACGTGATGCACGCCGGCCGCCCGCGCCACCGCCGAGGTGCCGTCGGTCGAGCCGTCGTCGATGACGAGCAGTTCGATCGCGTCGATGCCGGGAAGGGCTGCGGGCAGTGCCGCCACCGTCGCCGGGAGCGTCGCCGCCTCGTTGTAGCATGGGATCTGGATGATGAGCTTCAAACGGAGGGCGCCTCGCCCTCCTTGTACCCCAGCGCCCCGGCCAGGGCGGCGCCGACGCCGGCCCGTCCGTAGGCACGTTCGTAGGCCGCGCGGGCGGCCTGGCCGAGCGCCGCGCGTCGCTGCGGATCGTGGGCGAGCGCCCGGATCGCGGCGGCGAGCGCGGCGGGGTCGTTCGGCGGCACGCACACGATCGCGTCGCCAAAAGCCGCGCGCACGGCGAGGCCTTCGCGCGTGACGACCGGCCTGGCCATCGCGGCGGCCTCGTAGACCTTGTGTGGCACCACACGAGCCGCCTTGGGCGTGTCGGCGAAGATGCCGAGGCTGATGGCGGCGTTCGCCAGGAGGTCCGGCAGCGCCTCGTACGGCACGCCGGGCGTCCAACGAACGTTCGCGGCGTTCACCTCCGCGATCAGCCGCTCGACCGGCACCTGACCGCTGCCGACCAGGTGGAACCGCAGCCCGGGCTCGTCTTCCAGCAGCTTGGCCGCTCGAACGATCACCTCTACGCCGTGTAAGGGGATCATCGTGCCGTAAAATAGCACCTCGAGCGGGCGTGCCACCGGCCGTCCGGGGACCTGGGCGTCGTCGGCTTCGCCGTCGGCACGCCCGGCATGCGCCGGGTGGGGCCGGAAGACCGCGTCGTCGGCGCCCACCGGCACGGTGGCGACGCGCGCCGGCTCGAGCCCCGCGATCGCCGCGTAGAGCACCCCTTGGTCGGCCGTGTCGGCCAGGACGCGATCGGCGAGCCCGAGGGCCAGGCGGTCGAGCGCCAGGCAGGCCCGCGCCTGCCAGCTGCCGGCGGCGAAGAGGCGGCGATCGCCCACCGCCGTGTCATGCAGCGACACGAAAGGGTCGAAGAGCAGCGGCACCCCGAGCCTGCTCGCGAGGAGCCGCGCGAGCGGCATGTCGAGGTGGCCCGGGTAGGGCACCAGGATCGCGTCGGCGCCGGCCAGCTCGTGGCGCCGGGCCCACAGGTGCCGTTGCGTCGTCAGCCAATCGCGCGCGAGCGCCGCGGGCCGCAGGGCGCCTGCCAATGCCGCCCGCTCGCCGGCCGCCGGCCAGAGCGGCTCGCGCACCTCGATCAGCTCGCCGCCCAGCCCGCGCCAGCCCGCGATGAGCAGCGCCGTGCGCGGTGTCGCCGCGTCGTAGGAGCCGAACGCGGCCAGGCGTCGCACGCGGCGGAGCGGGGGGAACGCGTCGCCAGGGGCGTTGAGCGCCGACCCGGCGACCCGGCTGATCGCTGCCAGCGCGGCCAGCGCGAGCGCCGCGACGCCAGCCATGATCGCCACGCGCGGCACGGGTGCGGTGAGCAGCCACAGCCACCAGAAATCCGGCACCCCGTCCCGGCGAGCCTGGCGCGAGGCCTCGGCGAGCGGCAGCCCACGCGGCGGCTCGCGGAGCGCCCGGGCGGCCATCGTGAGATTCAGGGGGACGGCGCGAACCGCGAGCGCCAGCGGGCCACGCCTGGGGTCGTCCAGGATTGCGCCGATCCGGGTGCCCGGCGTCCGCCCGATCTCGCGCAGGTAGAGATAGACGAAGTCGTGCGGAATGGCGAGCAACTGGACCATGACGCCCGCCGCGAGGACCAGCCCGGCCAGGCGGCGCGGGGTGGGCGCGAGCGACAGCGCCGCGGCCGGCAGGAGCAGGAATGGCAAGAAGACGTAGGCGTAGCGCACGCCCCAGGCCCAGCTCGAATAGCCCCAGGCGACGATGTAGAAGGCCGCGAGCGGGCTCAACGCCACGAGGAAGAGGCCGGCCGCGTCCGGCACCCGCCTGACGAACCGCCGCAGGCCGAGCACGCCTAGCAAAACGGCCGGCGAGAACCAGGCCAGACCCTGGTTGGGGTGGAGCGTCCAGCGGTACAGGTTCTCGCCCGCGTAGCGCAGACGTCCCAGCAGGTCGCTGGCCCGCTGGCTCTGTGGGCCGCGGAAGTTCGGGAAGGCCAGCGGCGAGCCGTAGCGATGGACCTGGAACCAGATCGAGACGGCCGCGGCCGCGATGAGCGGCGCCAGCATCCAGGCGAGCCCGCGCACGAGGGCGAGGCGGTCGTCGCGTCGCCGCCAGGCCAGCCAGGCGACCGCGAAGACCGCCACGAGCGCGTTCTCGTCGCGAAACAGGGCGGCCATGCCGAGCGCCGAGCCGGCGCAGAGCAACCAGGGCCCGTCGCGACCCGTCGGCGCGCGCGCGCCGCGCCAGAGCGCGACGAGCCCGGCGAACACGGCGCAGGCAGCGGCCGGCTCGGACCAGGACGTCTTCGCGTAGGGCCAGACCATCGTGCCGAGGGCCAGGGCGCCGGCCGCGAACAGGGCGCGCCGCCGCGAGAACCCGAAGGCCCGCTCGGCGAGGAATACGAGCGCGACCAGCAGGGCCGAGATGGCGGCGTTCTGGAACGAAATGGCGGCCCGGGCGAGTTCGGTCGCGCCGATGCCCGGCACCATCGTCGCGAGCGCGTTGCCGGCCAGCCAGCCCGGTAGCATGAGCAGCGGCGCACCGAGCGGGAACCAGGAGAAACGCTCACCGCCCACGCCTTCGGACCAGCCGGTCTCGATCGCGAAGGTGCCGCGGCGCAGCAGCGCGTCGAGCGTGTCGAACTTCTGTTGGTCGTCGGCCGCATAGAGGTGCCCGCCGGCTGAAAGCGCATACAGGCAGGCGACGGCGAAGAACAGCCAGGCGGCCGTCCGTAGCTCGGAACGGATCATCGGTCGGTCAGCGGCGGACGCGCGCCGGCAGGGCGGAGGCGATGAACTCGCGCAGGCTCTCGGCGTCGCGCACCGGGATGCCCATCACGCGCGGCTTGTAAGGCACATCGCAACCCCGGCAGAGCGGCACGTCGTCGATGTTGCGGTCGATCATCTTTTGGCGCAGCGCGACCATCAGGGGCCCATTCCAGACCGCCTCCAGCGGATCGGTGATGAGGTTGCCGACCGGGAGCTTGGGCTCGAAGTCGATGCAACAGGGTACCACGGTGCCGTCCCAGCGCACGCTGAGGGCGTACCAGAGGTAGCTGCAGGGCGCGAAGGTCTTGCCCTCCGTGAAGCGCTCGCCTTCGAGCAACCCGCCGAAGTTGTGCATGGCGATTTGCTTGAACCGGTCGATGCCGGGCCCCTCGAAGAGCGCCCTCAGGCCGTCGCGCTGCGCCGCGCGCCGCTCGGGCGACCAGTCCGGTCGCTCGATCAGTTGGACCACGGTGTGCGGATGGGCGGCGCCGCGCTCGGTGCGGATGCGCGCGAAACGCCGGATGTTGTCGCGGACGGCCTCGAAGTGGCCGCCCGGCCGGAACTCGTCGTAGGTCGCGGCGTCGGCGCCGTCGAAGGAGCAGCTCAGGAAGTCGAGGCCGGCGTCGATCAAGGCGTGGGCCCATTCCTCGGTCAGCAGCGTGGCATTGGTGTGGACGCGCGTGCGCATGCCGGCCTCCCGCGCGATGCGGATCAGCTCCGGCAGGTTCTTGTTGATCAACGGCTCGCCGCCCATGAACAAATTCACGTCCCGCACATGGCCGCGCAGCTTGGCGATGATCGCGCGGAAATGTTCGGTCTTCATGAGGCCCTTGGGCACCTGGCCGCCCAGCTGCGGCGTCAGGCACATCGGGCACGCCAGGTTGCAGACGTTCGTGACCTCGATCCAGGCGCGGATCGGCCCGACCCGCACGTGGGTCTGGCGGCGGAGGTAGCTGCCGGCGACGCGGGCCAGGCGCAGCGAGTAAGGGCCGGATGGGATCACGTCTGGGCTCCTCCCGGAAGCCCCGCTCACCTTATACCCCCCTGCCGCCGAACCCGCGCTACATGCTGGTCGGCGGGCCGGCGACGGTTTCTCGGGGGATTCGGGCGGCCACGATGAAGGCCAGCGCCTCGACCGCCATGAACAGCAGGCGCGTGGCGACGGCGAAGACCGCCGGCCAGCCGGGCGGGAAGAAGGGCGCGAGCAGCAGCGCGAAGCCCGCCTCGCGCACGCCGAGGCCGGCCGGCGCGACGAGCGCGATCGCGCCGAGCACCCAGGCGACCAGCAGGCCACCTGCCAACATGCCGACCTGCGCCGTACCGAGCGGGACCTGGAGCCAGGCCTGGCCGAAGGCCACGACGGCCAGGCCGAGCAACGCCCAGTTGGCGGCATAGAGCAGCGCCTGGCTCACCATGAACCGGTAGCCGAGCGGCACCGCTACCTCCGCGCGCCCCGTGAGCCGCATGGCGACGGCGAGCCCCGCCGCGATGAGTCGTGGATGCAGGGCGGCGAGCGCGCCGATCGCCCCGGCGACCAGCCAGCGCGGGTCCAGGCCGGGCAACACGCCGCCTGCCAGCACCACGACGGGCACTCCCACGATTGCGGCGGTCGCCACGTGGAAGGCCGTGTCCAGCGCCATCGAGGCGAGCACCGTCTCAGCCGGGATGCCGGCCGCTTCGCCCATGGCGGCTCGCCCGACCACGTGCCAGGCCCCGCCGGGCAGGTACTTCGCGAGGTTGGCCTGGTACATGATCCGGAAGGCCTGGGCGAAGGGGAGATCGCGGCCCATACCGCCGAGCCAACGCCGCCAGCAGAGGCACGAAATCGCGTTCACCAGCGCGACGCCGACCAACGCCACGAGCCCCCAACGCCAGTCGAAGGCCGCCACGTGGCTGCGAACGGTCTCCCACCGGCTGGCCGCCGGGATTAGCAGGGCCGCGAGCAACGCGATCGCGATCGCCCAGCGCCAGGCCTTCATGGCTGGCTCATGCGGGCTTGGCGAACCAGCGCCCGCCGCGATCGATCCGCTCGAGCCGCACATCGAGCCCACGCGCCGCCAGGAACTCATCGGTGGCACGGCGGCAGCCCGGCCAGTCGCCATAGTCGTCGACGATCACGTAGCCTCCCGGCACGACGAGGTCGTAGAGCGTTTCCAGGCACACCTTGGTGGACGCGTACCAGTCGCCGTCGAGCCGCAGCACGGCGATCGGGCCGATCTGGTCCCGCGTGGCGGCCAGCGTGTCCTGGAACCAACCGGGCACGATGCGCACCGCGCCCTCGTCGATGGCGAGCGTGTCGAAGAGCAATCGTCGCACGTCGGCGAGCGGCCCCACGCAACGGCCGATCGGCGAGAGCGCGCCGTCCGCCCGCCCGCCCGCGTAATGCGCCGCTTCGGCGCCGTCCGCCGCCGTCGGCGCGGGCAGCCCGGCGAAGGAGTCGAAAAGCCAGGTGAGGCGGCCGCGACCTTCCTGGCGGGCCCGGTCGGCCAGCACGCCCGCGCACCCGCCGCGCCAGACCCCGCATTCCACGAACGAGCCCGGCAGATCCCGCGCCGCGGCCGCGGCGGCGAGGTCGAAGACATTCGCGAAGCGCTTCCAGCGCACGTGGGTGTAGGGCGCGACCGCCCAATACACGCGTAGCTTCGCGGCGTCTGCGAGATCGCGCGGCCGGATGCCGCGCAGGTTGTTCACCCGGCGGAGGAGGTCGACCAAGGGGCCGGGGAGGTTCTGGACGAGGCGGGGCGCCGGTCGCGGCATCACGGGTGTTGTACCCCGGGAAGGGGGCCTGGGAGACGGGTATGAAGCGAGCGTTCTGCCCGCGTCCGCGCCCGGAGGCCCCGCTGATCCCGTTCCGCCTGAAGCGCCACCTCGCGCGCGTGCTCAAGCGCTTCGCCTGCGCAGGTCTGCCGCTCGGCTTCGCCTTTACGCGGCAGCAGCGGGCGTACCGTCATTACGCGATCGGGGCGCACACCTACGGCTCGCCGCGCGTGCTGAGCTGGGACGAAACGACGTCTTTGGCGATCGGCAGGTACTGTTCCATTGCGCGCGGCGTGACGATCGCGTTGGGCGGCGAGCACCGTTCGGACTGGGTGACGACCTACCCGTTCGGCGAATTCTGGCCGGAGGCCGCAGGCATCGAAGGCCACCCACGGTCGCGCGGCGACGTGGTGATCGGCAACGACGTGTGGATCGGGCTCGACGCCTTGATCCTGTCCGGCGTGACGATCGGCGACGGCGCCGTGATCGGCGCGCGCGCGGTGGTGACGAAGGACGTGCCGCCGTACGCGGTCGTGGCGGGCAACCCGGCGCAGGTGGTGAAGTACCGGTTCGACGACGAGACGATCGCGCGCCTATTGGCCATCCGGTGGTGGGACTGGCCGGAGGCGAAGGTGCGCGAGCACCTTTCGGCGCTCATGAGCCCGGACGTCGCCGCCTTCGCTCGCACCCACCACCCCTGACCTCCACCGGCGAGCAGCAGGATCCTATGGCACCAGCGCCGCTTTCACCGCGTCGCGCCGCCGCACGAAGGCCTCGACCTTGTGCCTCACCGCCTCGCGCTGACCGGGCGTCAGGCCCGTCATCAGCTTGTTCCAGCCGTTCCTTGCGTCCGCGCGGCCCGCGTCCAGCGCCAGACGGTACCACGCCGCGGCGGCGATCGGGTCGCGGCCGGTGCCGCGGCCGGTGGCGTACATGTCGCCGAGGTGGGCGAGCGCGTCCTGGCCACCTTCCTCGGCCGAGCGCACGAGGTAGTGCAGCGCTTCGGCCTGGTTGGGCGCCACGCCGTCCCCATTCGTGTACATCACGCCCAGGTTGAAGAGCGCCTGCGCGTCGCCGCGGGCGGCGGCCTTCTTGAACCAGCTCTGGGCCCTCGCCAGGTCGCGCGGCACGCCCTCGCCGCGGTAGTACATCACGCCCAGGCAGACCTCGCCGCCGGCGTGTTCCTGCTCCGCGGCACGCTCGAACCAGGTCACGGCGAGCTTGTTGTCCTCGCGCACGCCCTCGCCGGCGTCGAGCATCAGGCCGAGCGCGACCTGGGCGTCGGCGTGGTTCTCCTCGGCGGCCTTGAGGTACCAGGCGGCGGCCTTGCCGTTGTTCTCGGCCGCGCCGACGCCCGCGTCGTACATATGGCCCACGTAGTACTGCGCCTGCGGCAGACCGCGCTCGGCCGCGAGCGTGTACCACCGCAGCGCCAATGGCTTGTTGGCCTTGAGGCCGATGCCATGGTCGTAGAGGTAGCCGAGCCGGAACTGGGCCTGCAGCTCGCCGCGGTCCGCGGCCTTGCGGTACCAGCGGGCCGCCTCCGTCTCGTTGCGCGCGACGCCCATGCCGTACTCGTGCATCACGCCCAGATGGACCAATGCCTCGACGTCGCCGGAAGCGGCCGCCTGACGGAAGCCGGCGAACCTGGCCTTGAGGATCGGGTCGGAGGCCGGGTCGGCGAGGGCCGGGGCGGCGGACCCGAGCAGGATGGCCAGGGCGAGAAGCGATCGAAGCGAGTTCAGCGTCATCATCCGTCCATGCTAGGCGTCCCCCGGATCCGAGTCTGTGACGCGGATCCGGGGGACGCCTACGGGCTTCCCGACTACGGCGTGGCGGCCGTGCCGGCCTTCTGGCGCAGGAGGTTCAGCGCGCCGCCGGCGTAAAACCAGCCGATCTGCTCGAGGTTCATCGTGTGCGTCAGCGGAATGACGTCCTGCGAGCCGTCGAGGTGCTTCACGAGCGCGTTGACCGATCGGACCGGGTCGAGCTCCTGGAGGTATTCCAGGGCGATGGTGTCGCCTTCCTTGATCTTCTCGTAATCCGCCGGGTCGGCGAACGTCAGCGGCAGGATCCCCTGCTTCTTGAGGTTCGTCTCGTGGATGCGGGCGAAGGAGCGCACGATGACCGCCGCGGCACCGAGGTAACGCGGGCTCATCGCCGCGTGCTCGCGGCTCGAGCCTTCGCCGTAGTTCTCGTCGCCGACGACCACCCAGCGCTTGCCACGGGCCTTGTAGTCGCGCGCGACCTGGGGCACGTCCAAGTTGCGCTCCTGCGAGTACACGTTGTTCGTGGTGCCGCGCTCGCCGGTCCAGGCGTTGATCGCGCCGGTCAGCATGTTGTCGGAGATGCGGTCGAGGTGGCCGCGGAAGCGCAGCCACGGGCCGGCCGGCGAGATGTGGTCGGTCGTGGTCTTGCCCTTGGTCTTGATCAGCACGGGCATGTCCGAGAACTCCTGATCGACCATCTTCGTGAACGGCTCGAGGATCTGCAGGCGCTCGGAGCCGTCCGGCACCTGGACCGACACCTGCGAGGGGTCGGCCGCCGGCGGAACGTAGCCGAAACGGCGCCCTGCATAGCCGTTGGCCGGCACCTCGGGCGCGGGCTCGGGGGCGTTCAGCTTGAACTTCACGCCGTTGGCGCCGGTGACCTCGTCGGTGAGCGGGTTGAACTCGAGCGTGCCAGCCAGCCCCATCGCGATCGTGATTTCGGGGCTCGCCACGAAGGCGAAGGTCTCGGGGTTGGCGTCGTTGCGGCCGGGGAAGTTGCGGTTGAACGACGAGACGATCGTGTTCTTCTCGCCCTTCTTGAAGTCTTCGCGCTTCCACTGGCCGATGCACGGGCCGCAGGCATTCGCCATCACGACGGCGCCGATCTGCTCGAGCGGCTCGTTCAGGCCGTCACGCTTGGCGGTCTCGAAGACCGCGGCGGAGCCCGGCGAGATCGAGAGCTTGGCCGTGCTGGTGGCCCCGTGGGCGGCCGCCTGGCGCGCGACCTGCGCGGCGCGGTGGATGTCTTCGTAGCTGGAGTTCGTGCACGAGCCGATCAGCGCCGCGGAGACCGTGGAAGGCCAGCCGTGCTCGCGGACGGCCGCGGCCAGCTCGGAGATCGGGCGGGCGTAGTCCGGGCTGTGCGGGCCGACGATGTGCGGCTCGAGGGTCGAGAGGTCGAGCTCGAGCACCTGATGGAAGTACTTCTCGGGCTCGGCCACCACCTCGGCGTCGGCCACGAGCAGGTGCTTGTACTGCTCGATCACGGGCACGAGGTCCGCGCGCTCGGTGGCGCGCAGGTAGACCGCCATACGCTCGTCGTAGGGGAAGACCGACGACGTGGCGCCGATCTCGGCGCCCATGTTGCAGATCGTCGCCTTGCCCGTGCAGGACATCGCCTCGGCGCCCGGGCCGAAGTATTCGACCACGGCGTTGGTGCCGCCCTTGACGGTCAGCTGGCCCGCTACCCAGAGGATCACGTCCTTCGGCGAGGCCCAGCCGTTGAGCTTGCCGGTCAGCTTCACGCCGATCAGCTTGGGCTGCAGGAGCTCCCAGGCGTAGCCCGCCATCACGTCGACCGTGTCGGCGCCGCCGACGCCGATCGCGATCATGCCGAGGCCGCCGGCGTTGGGCGTGTGCGAGTCGGACCCGATCATCAGCGTGCCGGGGGTCGCGTAGTTCTCGAGCACGACCTGGTGGATGATGCCCGAGCCGGGGCCCCAGAAGCCCATGCCATACTTCGAGGCGGCGGAGCGCAGGAAGTCGTAGACCTCCTTGTTGCTCACGCTCGCGACCTCGGTGTCCTTACTCGCGCCCTGGTAGGCCTGGATCAGGTGGTCGGCATGGACCGTGGTGGGCACCGCGGTCTCGAACACGCCCGCCTGCATGAACTGCAAGATGGCCATCTGGGCCGTCGCGTCCTGCATGATGACGCGATCGGGACGCAGCATCAGGTAGGCCTTGCCCGCCTCGATCAGCTGGTTCTCGGGGTTGTCGAGGTGGCCGAAGAGGATCTTTTCGGCGAGTGTCAGCGGCCGGTTCAGGCGCTTGCGCACGACCTCGAGGGTCTGCGCCATCCGTTCGTAGATGGGCGCGAGCGTCGCGGGTGTGGCTTCGATGGTGGGCATCGGAATGTCTCCTGGCTTGGGGCGGCGCGTCGCCGGCGTAGGACACCGCCGGGATCGCGCGCGTCGCCCGCCATCTTACCAGACCGACCGAGCTCAGGGTACGGGGAAGGGCTGCGACCCTGGCTCACGCCTGGTGGCGGGCCAGCTCGACGATCTTCGCGCGGATTTCGCCGGGCTGCGGCACGCTGGCGTCTTCAAGCAGCGGCGAAAGGCCGATGCCCGGGACGTCCGCGCCCGCGAGCAGCGTCGGCGGCGCCTCGAGGTGGTAGAAGCAGTGATCGATCAGCTTGCGGATGATGTGCTCGCCGTAGTTCGTGACCTCGGTGTCCTCGTTCACCACCAGCACGCGGCCGGTCTTCTTGAGCGAGGCCTCGATCGTGGCCATGTCGATCGGGTAAATCGTGCGCAGGTCGATCACCTCGGCCGAGACCCCTTCGCTGGCCCGCACTTCGTCCGCGATCTGGGCGCAGAGCGGCAGCATGCGGCTGTAGGAAATCACGGTCACGTCCGTGCCTTCACGCACGACCTTGGCCTTGCCGAGCTCGACGGTGTAGTCCGTGAGGCCTTCCGGCCAGCGCGGCTTCCAGGCCGACCGATCGCCGAGCGGCGCGTTGATCATCTGATCGAGCTCGCGGCGGTCCTCGGGCTCGCCCGGGATCAGCTCTTCGCCGACCGCGCGCATGAGCGCCTTGGACTTCAAGTACATCACCGGGTTCGGATCCTTGAGTGCCGCGATCATGAGGCCGTACGCGTCCTTCGCGTTCGACGGCGCCACGATCTTCCAGCCGGGGATATGGCTCGCCACGCTCTCGAACGAGTGCGAGTGGTAAATCGAGCCGTGGATGCCGGCGCCGACCGGGGTCATCACCACCATCGGCAGGTGGAACTGGCCGTAGCTCGACCAGTGGCAGTTGCCCGCGAGCTTCAGCAGATCGATCGTGTTGAAGATGTAGTCGGCGAACTGGATCTCGGCGACCGGCTTGCCGCCGGCCATCGCGATGCCCATCGCCATGCCGATGATGCCGCGCTCGTCGAGCGGCGAGTTCCAGGTGGTCTCGAGGCCCTGGGTGGCGGTGAAGACACCGCCGAGCGGCGGGCCGACGTCCTCGCCGAAGATGTCGGTGACGCCGAGGTGCTGCTCGCCGTAGTGCAAGGCCAGGCGGATGGCCTGGGCGATCGTGGCCATGGTTTTACCTCCGGGGCTGATCGGGGGCGACGAACTCGGGGGCGTCGTCCGTCTTGAAGATGAAGCGGTCGCGGTCGGCGGCGAGCGGCTCGGTGAGCACCTGCTTGAGCTCGTCGCGCATTTTGGCGCGCGCGCGCTCCCACACCTCGTCGCACGCGGCGCGGGTCATCAGGCCCTGCTCGATGAGGTGCGCCTCGAAGCGTTCGATCGGGTCCTGTTCGTCGGGCGCGCGGTTGGCGCCGGAGGCCGACGAGTGGCCGTGGAGGCGGCTCACGTTGGCCTGGATGAAAAAGGGCCGGCGCTCGGTGCGGATGTAGTGCATCGCCTCGGCGATCGCCTCCCAGCTCGCGAGCACGTCGGTGCCGTCAACGATGCGCGTGCGGATGCCATAGGGCTCTGCACGTTGGGCGAGGTTCTGCGAGCTCTGCACCTGGCCGGACGGCGTAGAGATGCCGTAACCGTTGTGGTTGAGGATGATCAGGAGCGGCAGCTCGAAGCCGGGGCGGGTCGACCAGTTCAGGCAGGACGTGAAGTCGCCCTCGGCCGAGCCCGCGTCGCCGCCGTTGACGATCGTGAGGCCGTCGCCGCCATGGCGCTTCTGGACCCAGGCGGTGCCGGGCGCCATCACGTACTGCGTCTCGATCGTGGGCGTGACGGGCGTGACGTTCCAGGCCTTGATCGCGTAGTGGTTCACGAAGTTGCGGCCGCCCGAGTAGGGATCCGTCTGGGTCGAGCGCATCTGGCGCAGCGTGTCGATCGGCTGCGCGCCCATGGCGACCAGGATCGGATTCGAGCGGTAGTGGAGGTGCAGGTAATCGAAATTCGGGCCTTCGCCCTTCTTGACCTGCAGGCCCAGGCTCACGCCAAAGGCTTCCTCGCCGGGACCACCGATCCAGAAGAAGCCTTGGCCGGACCGATTCATGCCGATCGTGACTTCGTCGATCACGCGGCTCGTGACCATCAGCGCGTGGATCTGCTGCTTGAGCTCGGGCGTGAGCGTGGGAGCCTGGTGGGGGGCCGACTGCTTCGTCGGCTCGGAACGCGTCGTCATCGTGAACACACCTCAATCTAGTGGCGCCACACAATATACCACGGTGGCGGCCAGCCGCGCTGTCGGGTAGAATAGCGGTTGCCTGTACCCGGAATCCCGCCCACCGACCGAGCCTACCGCCATGTCGACGATGCTTCGCCCCGACACCCTTCCCGCCGTCGCGCCGGCGGACGCCGCCGGTCGCCGGCGGGCCCGCGCCTGGATCGTGGCCGGCGCCCTGGTGCTGCTCGGCTCGACCGGCTGGTGGCTCGTCTACTCGGCCGAGGCCGTGAAGGCCCATGAGGCCCGCGTCATCGCCGGCGATTTCCCGTCCGTGCGGCTCGAGACCGGCAAGCAGCTCGAGGTCGACGAGTTCGGCCGCGTCGCGGTTGACGGCTTTTTGACCACGCCACCGCTCAGCGTCGGCTCGACGCGGCTGATCCCGCGCGGGAAGTTCAAAGCCGCGCTGATCGCGAACGACGGCGTGCCGGCCCACATGAAGAAGACCGAGCTCGTCATCGCGGTGCAAGACGGTACCGGCGCCTGGCACCCCGCCACCGCCCCCCAGGTGATCGCGCGCCTCAACGGCCAGCGCACGCAGGAGCCCCGCTGATGCCCCGCCTCGAAGCCATCCGCACCCGCGCCGAAGAGCGCCTGCAAGACCTCTCGCGGGCCTATTTCCGCTACCATGTGGGCCACGAGCCCGATCCCGGCACGGCGGCGATCGTCCGCCGGTACGAGGACCTGCTCACCGGCGACGTCCAGGCCACCATCCGGTCGGCCTGGGAAGAGGCCGAGGCGCCGGTCACGCGCCAGCAGCTCGGCTACCTCTACGGCGACTGCCTGCGCAACGTCCTGCGTCGCGACCTCGCGGCGCCGGGCGACGAGCTGGCCCAGGCCTCGTCGAGGGCGGTTGTCGAGGTGGCCGGCGAAAAGTTCAGCTATCCGCAGGCCAGCATCGCGGTCGGCCGCACGGCGGATCGGGCGCACCGCCGCCGCCTCGCCGAGGCGACCCGTGCGGTCACGGCCGACCTCAACGGCGCCCGCGAGGCGCTGCTCGAGGCGGAGCGCGAACGCATCGCGGGCGAGCTCGGCTTCGCCGGCTACCGGGCGTTTTACGAGATGGTGCGCGGCATCGACTTCGCGGGCCTGGCGCCCGAAGCCGAGCGGTTCCTGGCCGAGACTCGCTCGCTCTACGAGGCCGAGGTGGGCACCTGGCTCGCCGAAGGCCTGGGCCTCGGGCTCGGCGAGGTCGAGACGCACGACGTGCTCATGCTGCGCCGGGCCGCAGACTTCGAGGCCGATTTCCCGGCGGATCGCCTGGTGCCGGCGCTGCACGCCACGCTCACCGGGATGGGCCTGCCGGCGGCCTCGCTGACCGGCGTGGCGATGGATCTCGATACGCGGCCCGGCAAGTCGTCGCGCGCATTCTGCATGGGCGTGCGCATCCCGGGCGAGGTGCACCTCTGCATCACGCCGACCGGTGGGCCCGACGACTACCGCGCGCTCTTTCACGAGATGGGCCATGCCTTGCACTTCGGCCACGCCGACGCCGGCCTGCCCTTCGAGTTCCGGTACATGGGCGACAATTCCGTGTGCGAGACCTTCGCCTTCATCCTCGAGCACATCGTGCTGGAGGACGCCTGGCTGACCGGAACGCTCGGCATGACGCCCGAGGCCGCGCGCAGCTTCCGCCGCGCGATGGGCCGGCTGTATCTCTATGACCTGCGCCGGTTCGCCGCCAAGCACCTCTTCGAGCTCGCGCTACATGAGGACGGGCCGATGCCCGCCAAGGCGTCGCGCTACGCCGATCTGCTCTCCACCCACCTCGGCGTGGCGCACCACGCGGAGGACTACCTCGCCGCCACCGACGGCGGGTTCTACACCGCCCAGTACTTCCGGGCCTGGTGCCTCGAGGCCCAGCTCAAGGTGGATTTGCGGTCCCGCTTCGGCGAGGCCTGGTGGACCGACCCCGCCGCTGGCGCGTATATGCGCGGCCTCTGGTCGCTGGGCCAGAGCCTGCCGGGCGACCAGCTCGCCGCCCGCGTGACGGGCGGTCCGGCCACGGTCTCGACGGCGCCCCTGCTCGCCGAGGTCCGCCGGCTCCTCGCATAACCTGCTTTTAGGGGTAACTTTTTACGCCAAGCGTGATCGATACCCCTGAACGCGCGGCTTTCCTTCCGTAGAATGGGCGTCACCCGATACCCGGAGATCGCATCCGCAGAGCTCGAGAGCTGCTGCGGTGCATCGGCAAAGGACGCGCGCATGGATTTCGAAAAGCTGGCGGAAGCCTCTCATCAGGCCTGGTTCGTGGCGATGGCCAAGCAGGGCTGGATCTTCGGACCCCGCCTGAACCCGGACTTCAAGACCCATCCGTGGCTGAAGCCGTACCTCGGCCTGAGCGACGCCACGAAGGAGATCGTGCGCGCGCAGGTGCGCGGCATGCTCGCGGCGCTCGAGGCGCAGGGCGTGTCGAGCATCAAGGGCTTCGCCGGCATGGCGCCCGCCCCGGCTCCCACCGCGCCAGCGCCCACCCGCCCGGCGCCGGCGATCGAGCCGCCCGCGCGTCTGACAGCCGAGCCCGCCGCGCCCCAGCAGGCCGCCCAGGCACCCGCGAAGGCCGCGGCGCCCGCGCCCGCACCTGCCGCGAGCAACGTCGAGGCTCAGGTGCTCGAGCGCAAGATCGACGCGTCCGGCCGCATGCGCATCGGCGCCGGCCTCGTGAAGAAGGCCGATCTGCTGCCCGGCGGCTCCACCCAGGTCGCCATCTTGCAGCACGGCACCACGATCGAGGTGCTGCCCTACGACGCAAACCTTCCCAACGCGTTCTTCGCCTCCGTGAACCCCGACGGGTTTATGCTGCCGAAGGCGATGCTTTCGGGGATGGGCGCCGTCGACTTCATGCTCACGATCACGCCCGGTCGGCTGGTCGTCAAGCCGAAATAACTTGGAATGGAGGGGGCCGGGTGCATAGCACCCGGCCCTTTTCTTCGATCAGATGCGGTCGTAGCGCCAGCCGGCAGGCCGGCCGTCCACGTATGGCATCACGCCGTGGAACGCGCGTGGGTCTTCGTCGAAGACCAGCGGCAGGAAGTGGCGATCGCCCTCCCAGACCGGGAGGTCGCCGGCCAGCAGGCGCTCGATGGGTTGCCAATGCAGGTCGCCTTCCGGGTTCGCATCGTAGGACTCGCCTGTGAACGCCTCGATCAGGAAGATGAAGCCAAACCAATCTTCCCCCGCCTTGCCGAAGCCTGGCCAGCTGACGGTGCCGCGCAGGCGCATCGAGGTCACCTCGATGCCCGCCTCCTCGCGGATCTCCCGGACCATGCACTCGGTCGCGCCCTCGCCGCGGTCGAGCTTGCCGCCCAGGCCGTTCCATTTGCCGAGGTGCTGGTCGCCGGGCCGCGCGTTGCGGTGGATCAGCAGCACCTCGCGGCGGTCGGGCGAGAGCACGTAGCCCAGCGTGCCGAGGATCGGGGTGTAGGGCATTTCAGCGAGTGGTGGTGGTAACGTCGGCGGTCGACCAGACCACGAGGGCGTTGTTGACCGCGCGTTCGGAGCCGTCCGACGGGGTGTTCACGGTGCCCGGTCCGATGGCCATGGCCGTCGAGCCGCCGCCGTCGAGGTTGAGCGCGTCCCGCGCGCCGAGCTCGCGCATCAGCGCGGCGAGCCCGTTGAGCGAGAGCCCCACGCTGCGGCGCGGCTGGCGGCCGTCGACGGTCACGAGCAGCAGGCGTTGCTCGGCGTCGATGCCGACCGCCGTGCGGGGCGCCCGGCCGTTCGTGACGTCTGGCCGGAATTGCTCCTGCTCGGCCGTGACGCGCACCTGGCCGTCGTCGAGCAGCGCGGGCCCCCCGCCGAGGATGTGCTTCACGCCCGGCCACAGGTCGGCGAGGGCAGAGCGCACGGCGAGCCTGTCGCCCACGTGGACGCGCTTGGCGAGCCAGTCTGCCGCCTGGCCGTGGGCCGAGACCACCATCCCGCCAGGCGGGATCGGCGCGTTGCCGGTCGCCGTGCCGAGCACGGTGCCGTCCGGCAGCAGGGTGTATTCGGTCGCACCCTTGGCGTCCGCGGCCGTGAAGGTGGACGGGCCGAAGCGGGCCGTGTAGAGGACCATGCGGTTGAGGCCGCGCGGCTGGTTCACGCCGTCGAAGTCGTAACTCTCGCCCGCCGGCAAGGTGAGCCGCGTGGCGAGCTGGGTGCGACCGATCTCGGCCTCCGGCCCGCCGAGCGCGAGCGCCGTCCGGTTGTAGAGCGGCCCGGCCACCAATTCGCCGTCGATCATGAGCAGGCCGAGCGGCTCGCCGGTGCGTGGCGAGAAGTAGCTGCCATTGATCGCGGCCAGGCCGCCCGCGCGGCGGGCGATCGCGCTCACCGGCTCACGGCCGAAGAACGTGTTCCGGGCGAGCGCCGGTGCGACGCGCACGCCGCGTGTCTTCGGGTCGACCCGCAGCACATGCACGTCGAGCGGTCCGGCCGGGTCGGCGCTGCGCACGTGCACATGGCGGATGCCCGGCGCGAGGTCTTCGGTGACCGCCACCTTGAAGACCTTGCGGATCGTGATGGACAGCCGGTCGCCGTCGATCCACTGGAGCGCGGTCGGGCACCAGTGCTTCCAGGGCAGCACGAACGTCGTGCCCCGCTCGTCGGCCTTGAGCGTCAGCGCGCCGAGGACCGGGTCGTTGAAGCCCACGAAGTCGGGCGGCGGGCTCCAGCCCGGCAAGTAGAAGCGCCACTCGGCCGCCGTCGCGCGCTCTTCGATCGGTGTGCCCACCGGGATCGGCAGCTCCAGGCGCGCCTCGTCGACGCCCGCCGCGAAGGTGAGGGTGGCGAGCGGCGGTAGCAGGGGCACGGCCGGCGCCATGATCGCGGCCGGCGCCGGGTTCATGACCGGTGGCGGCGCGGCGGAAGCGTTGGCCTGGAGCGCGGCGAGCAGCAGAAAAGCAGATGTCACGGTCATCAGCGGGATCGTACCACGTGGGGCCCGCTACCGCGGCGTTCGGAGAACAGCTAGACTTCCCCCGGGGAGTCTAGGCGACGGTCAAAGGGTCGGCCACCTGAACGCGGGTCACCTTCGCCCCACCGCCCCGGAACTTGGCGACGATGTCTTCGTAGCCGCGGTCGATGTGGTGCAGGCCGGAGATCTGGCTCTCGCCTTCGCTGGTGAGCGCCGCGATGATGAGCGCAGCGCCGGCGCGCAGGTCGGTCGCCCGCACGGGGGCGCCGGACAGGCGGCGGTTGCCGAGAATGACCGCGGCGTTGCCTTCGGTCTTGATGTTCGCGCCCATCCGGAGCAGCTCGTCGACGTGGAGGAAGCGGTTCTCGAAGACCGTCTCGGTGATCATGCTGGTGCCGGGGATGGTGGCGAGCAGCGCCATCATCGGGGCCTGGAGGTCGGTGGGGAAGCCCGGGTAAGGCATCGTGCGAACGTCGACCGGGCGCAGGTCTTCGTGACCCTTCACGATAACGCTGTCGGGGCCGTCCGGCTGGATCAGCACGCCGGCCTCGGTGAGTTTGCTCACGATCGCCTGCATGTGGTCGAGGCGCACGCCCTCGAGGCGGAGCTCGCCGCGGGTGATGGCGGCGGCCATCATGAAAGTGCCGGCCTCGATGCGGTCCGGGATGACGCGGTGGTCGCAGCCGCCGAGGTTCTCGACGCCGTGGATGGTGATGGTCTCGGTGCCCGCGCCGCGGACGTCCGCGCCCATCGCGTTGAGCATCTCCGCGAGATCGAGGATCTCGGGCTCCTGGGCGCAGTTCTCGATCACGGTGATGCCGTCCGCGAGGGTCGCGGCCATCATAATGTTCTCGGTGGCGCCGACGCTCGGATAGTCGAGGTAGATGTTGGCGCCGTAAAGCTTCTCGGCGGTCGCTTCGACGAAGCCGTGCTCGATCTGGACCGTGGCGCCCAGGGCGCGCAGGCCCTTGAGGTGCAGGTCGACGGGGCGCGAGCCGATGGCGCAGCCGCCGGGCAGCGGGATCTTGGCCTTGCCGAGGCGGGCGAGGATCGGGCCGAGCACGAAGAACGATGCGCGCATCTTCGTGACGAGGTCGTAGGGAGCGACGTGGTTGTGGACGTTCGTCGCGTCGACCACCAGCGTGCCGTCTTCCGACAGCTTGGCGTTCGCGCCCAGATGGCCGAGCACCTCGGCGATGACACGGACGTCCAGCAAATTCGGGACGTTGGTCAGCGTGGTGATGCCTTCGCCGAGCAAGGTGCCAGCGATGAGGGCGAGGGCCGAGTTTTTGGCGCCGCTGATCCGGACGCTACCCTTGAGCGTCTGGCCACCCTCGATGATGAGCCTCTCCACCGTGCCGAACCTCCATCAGAAGAAAGACCTGTAAATGGACAATTACGATCCAGTGTAGGACCGACTCCGAGGCCACTCTGTGATCGACGACACAATCTCGATCGTCTGGGGTGGGGGGGAGAGGGCGAAAACAAGTCATAGCCTTGCTCTCTACCATCCATGTACCACGATAGCAGAATCTAAACCGGCCTAGCGCACGCACTGGCCAAAATTAATGTGTGCGAAATGTACGAACCGCCTACGTTTCGCTACGCCCTTGCGAGGCTGCGGCGCGGATCGGGCGCGGGACGCGGGGCGCCACCAAACAGCCGTTCGCGGGCCTTGGAGACGAGCTCACGGGCCTTGCTGGCAATCATCGGCACGGTCTGGCCGATCCAGCCTGCCAGATCAGCCGCCGCCTTGTGCGGGTGCGTCGCCCAGTGGGCCGACTTCGCATCCATGTCACCTTCCGCCGCGTCGCGCTTGCGGGCGCCCGCGAGCACCAGGTCGAGCCCGATCGAGCCTGCGACGATGCCCAGGAACGCCACGCCCGGCAACGCGAAGCCGGCCCAGAGCGCGAGGCCCGCGGTGCCGAGGCTGGCGATCGAGAGGACCTTGGAGGTGGCGGAGGACTTCTCGGCGCGGAAGACGTCAACGGCCGTCTTGGCGGAGATCGCGACGCCGGCGACGTTGAGGAGCGGGATCCACTTGTTGAGGAAGCCGAGCGTGCGGCCGAGCGTGGTCGCGGCGAAGACGCCTGCCGCGCTCTTCACGCCTTTCGCGGCCGGGGCGAGCGAGGCTGCCCTGGCGGCCAGGTTGACGCCGTAGCGCCCGACGTTGATTGCCGCGTTGGTGAGCGTCCGGGCGAGGCCCGCCAGGTTCTGGAGGTTGATCGTGAAGTCGAAGGCCGCCTTGGCCCGCTGGGTTTTGGTGGAGGACGGCGCGATGACCTTCAAGGCGCTGTTGCCGAGCGCCTTGGCCTGCTCGCCGAGCTTGTTGTCGCCCGTGCCTAGGATGACGGCGCTCGCGATCGCCCCCACGCCAGACTTCGCGAGCGCCGGCGCGATCTTCTCGGCCGCAGCCGAAGCGGCGGAGGCGGCGCCGAAGGCGTCGCCCTGGGCGGCCTTGTTCAGCCCGTCGATGATGTTGCCGCCGGCGTTCAGGGAGTTGGCGGCCGGGGTGGCCTTGGCGATGGTCTCGGAGGTGAGCTTGAGCGCGTCGGCCGTAAGGCTGACGGCATCTGCATCCTTGGCCGACTTCACGGCGCTGGCCGCGAGGCCCATCGCCGGCGCCTTCTGCGAGCCCAGGCTGGCCTTCGCGTCGATGGCTTGCTGGGTATCCTCTTCGACCGTCTTCGCGCTGGCGGGCTCGCCCGGCCCGGCTGCGGGCGCGATCGTCGCGGGCGCCGCAGGCACATAGCGGTCCACGGCCGACCAGATCGGCGTGCGACGCGAATAGGCGAGGTTGTCCGCCCCGTAGGTCATTCCAGCTCCCATTCCAACTCCGCAGTTGTTATGGGGCCGTACAAGCTATTCTTGCCTTAAGAATGGATGAAGAGCCGCGCCAGGTCTACCGAACCGGCACCGTCCGTATGTCCTTCCACTGGTGGTCCTGGTCGAAATCCGTCAGGAACGGCCGCGGCGTCTCCACTGCGTTCGCCTTGCGCGGCACGCCTTTCGATCCCAGCACGTGGATCGAATCCAACACCTTCACCGCCCAGGCCTGGTCGATGTCGCGGGTCGCACCCCAGCCGGCGTTGTAATCGTTCCGGACGTGCCCCGGCCCGATCAGCCGGTAGAACTGCTCTGGTCCCTCGATCCAGTCGGACACCCAGCTCTTGGGCAGGTTACTGCGCGGCCCGATCCAATAGAGGCCCACGTTGCGGGCACGCGGGAAGAACTTGGGCTTCACCTCGACGACCGGGTGGGAGTCCATTTCCGCGGCGGAACCGAGGTCGGTGCCAGCGGACTCGATCGCGAACCCGGCACCACCAGGGCCGCGGTAAAGCGCGACGTAAGCGGGCCCGAAAGCCGGACCGGCCCATGCCTTCGGCGTGAGGACCCGCTCGAGGCGGAAGCCAGGCGGGACGACCGCCGGGAGGGCGACGGCGACGCCGAGCTGGCGGAGGCGGACGAACGCCTGGGCGGGGCCCATTTCGGCGGCAACTGTGGCGCTTGCAGGTGCAGCGATCATGAGCACCAAGCTCATGGCGGCGGCGAGCAAACGGGATCGGGGATTCAAAACTCGAACCTCAAGGCGGCGAAAGGTAGCGCGGTCCTCAACACCAGCAAAATACCCGGTGCCGGCATCAATCCCAACTCGACGAGCGGAGGCACTATCCCGGCCAGCATCGCTGTCGACGTCCCATAAACCGAGGCCTCCCACCGTAGGCGCGGCGGTCGCGGGGCATGGCCAGAGAAAGTACAGGCAGCAAAATGCTCCAAGTACGAAGCGTCGACGAGATACCATGCCAAACAATTACCCGCCTTGCTGCGCGGTTAGAGACCCCCGCCCACCCGCTGTGCGGGAGCCCGCCCCCACCGGGGCGAGCAAAAGGGTGCCAGCCTTGTTACATGAGCCGTCCAAGGCCGGCCACCGGCCGGAGGGAGTAGATGGTGACCGTGCCCTGCAGCCCGAAGGTGCCGGTGGGGGCATGCGTCTCCTTCGGGCCGGCCGCGAACACGAGATCCACGGTGAGCATCACCCGGGAGGCCGGGCCCACCTCGGTCACCTCGATCGCCTCGTTGCGAGGCGACGCCACCCACACCCGGAAGGCCGAGGCGTCGCCGGGCGTCACGGCCTGGTGGATTTCGGCCGTGGCGAGGGGCGGCTCCAGCGGCAGGCCGCGCGGATCCATCACGTTGAACTTCTTGCCCATCGTCAACATGGGATCCGCGAGCCGGAACACGAGGTTCGTGGCCCGTCCGGCCCGATTCTCGCACAAAATGGTCCACACGGACTCGCGCGGGCTCACCGTCGCGTCACTCCGGACCATGGTGAAAGGCGCCGCGTCGAAGTTCCAGGCACCGAGCGGCCGCACCTTCAGATCCACCCAGGTGGCGTGCTGGCCACCGGTGGTCACGAGCTTGCCGTCAGCGCGCGGCGGCTCCGGCGTCCGATCGACCTGGGCCTGCGGCTCGGCCTTGCGCATGAACCAGGCGCAGCCGGAGAGCGCGGCGGGCGAGGTGGCTATGGCAAGAAGGATCAGGGACGCGGTCAAGCGTGTGGCGAGCATAGGGACCTCCGGCGCGAGCGTGGGATTGGTTCGCTCATACCCATCAACAATGTGAAACGGGCCCGGCGGATGCCGGGCCCGTTCGATTGAAACTCCCGAGCCTTACTTGGCGTTCGCCGCGGCCTTGACCTTGGCGCAGCGGTAGCCGACGCCGCGGACGGTCTGGATCTCGATCGGGCAGTTCTCGAGGCGGTCGAGCTTCTCCCGCAGGCGGCAGATGTGGACGTCCACCACGCGGTCGTCGCCGAAGAAGTCGTCGCCCCAGACGCGGTACAGGATGCTGTCGCGGCTGATGGCCTTGCTGAGGTTCGTCACGAGGAGGTGCAGCAGGCTGTACTCCTTGTGCGGCAAGTCGATCGGCTCCTCGTTGTAGAGGACCACGTGCTGCTCGGTGTCGATCACCAGGTCGTCGATCTGGATGCGGTTGGGCGACTCCACCATCGAGCGCTTGAGGCGATCGACGCGGCGGAGGTTCGCCTTCACGCGGGCGGTCAGCTCGATCAGGCTGAAGGGCTTGGTGATGTACTCATCCGCACCGATCGTCAGGCCGACCACCTTGTCGGTGTCGGTGCCCTTGGCCGTGAGCATGATGATCGGGATCACCATCTCCTGGCGGAGCGTACGGCAGACCTCGAGGCCGTCGATGTCCGGCATCATGAGGTCGAGCAGCACCAGGTCGGGGCGCTCGCGGCGCGCCAGGGCGATTGCCGACTCGCCCCCAGCGGCGGTGATCACCTTGTAGCCTTCGAGCTCGAGCTGCTTCTGAAGCAGCAGACGGATGTTCGGGTCGTCATCGACGACGAGGATCTTGGCCATGTTGTAACTCCTTCAGCCACCGGGGGCGTGCCGGGCTCTCGAAGAGATAAGAGCCGGGCCGGTCGCGAGCGACCAATGCTCTACTTCAATTGTACCCAAATTTGAGCCATAGCGTGGTGTTCGCCTGCTCGATTCCAGCTTCCTGCGCTCGCCGCCGGTGCTTTCTCCTGGCCGTATCGTACCCCGGTGCTCGTCCCCACACGTGGCGCTCCGCTTACACCAATGTTGCGACCGCGTGAACTTTCCGGATGAACATCGGCGGCGGGTCCGGGTATAATTCCCGCACCGTCGGTTGCCCGTCGACCCTACGAGCCCCCAACCCGAAAGCGACCCGGATGCGGCACCACCTGTACCGAATGCATGAGGCAGTCCTCCGCTCGGCGCCGATCCGGCCGGGCGATCGCATCCTCTACCTCGGCAGCAACAACACGGCTTTCACCGCGGGCATGGCGGATCAGCTCGCACGCTCGGGCGAACTCGTGGCGATCGACTTCTCGTACGCCACGCTCCAGCGTGCCGAGAAGCTCATGCAGCAGGCCGAGCAGAAGAACATGATGTTCTTTCGCCTGAACCAGGTCGCGATCCCCTACCCGGACGGCTATTTCGATCTCGTGATCGCCTTTGGCTCTTACGAGCGCTTTCCACAAGTCGATCAGGTGCTCGACGAACTCTGGCGCGTGACCAAGCCGGAAGGCAAGGTTTACTGGCACGACGTCAGCACCGGGCTCGAGAGCATCCGTGACCGGCTCGTCCAGATGCTCTTCTTCGGCCGCCGCGAGTCGCGCGCCCAGCAGGCGCTGAACGAGGTGCGGCGCAAGATGAGCACCTACTTCACGATCGAGTTCCACCGCCGCTGGACGCACACCTGGGGCAAGCAGAGCTGCCTGTTGGTGGGTCGCAAGCCTGCTTCTGATTAGTGGTCGTTTTGAGATTTGAGTTTTGAGATTTGAGTTGGCAGGGCGCCGGGCCCGGCTGGATGTAAGGAAGCCCTCTCACCGTGATGGTGAGAGGGCTTCGCAGTTGGCGGGGCCGAGGTCGAGTATTGAACTCAAAACTCAACACTCAAATCTCAAAACCGAGCGCTAGCTCAGGTAGCCGCGCAGCTGCTCCTTCTGGAGCGACATGCGGAGCTTGTTGAGGGCCTTGGCCTCGATCTGGCGGACCCGCTCGCGGGTGACGCCCATGTCGTGGCCGATGCCTTCCAGCGTGCGCTGTTGGCCACCGTCCAGGCCGAACCGGCGACGGACGACGTAGCGCTCGCGCTCGGTCAGGTGCGTCTCGAGGAGGTTGTTCACGTCCTCGCACAGCATCCGCTGCAGCGCCGTCGCCGGGGGCGAGGCGGTGTGCTGGTCGCGGATGATGTCGCCCAGGCGCGAGTCTTCTTCCTTACCGATCGGCGTCTCGAGCGAGACGGGCTCCTGGTCGGCTTTGGTGATTTCGCGCAGCTTCTCGACCGTGATTTGCAGTTCTTCGGCGACTTCCGTCTCCGCAGGCTGGCGGCCGAGCCGCTGGCTCATCAGGCGGATGGTCTTCTTCACGCGGCTGATCGTCTCGACCATGTGGACCGGAACGCGGATGGTGCGGCCCTGGTCGGCGATGGCGCGGGTGATCGCCTGGCGGATCCACCAGGTGGCGTACGTGGAGAACTTGTAGCCTTTGCGGTAGTCGTACTTCTCGGCCGCGCGCATCAGGCCCATGTTGCCCTCCTGAATCAGGTCCAGGAACGACAGGCCACGGCCCAGGTGCTTGCGGGCGATCGAGACGACCAGGCGAAGGTTGGCCGAAACCAGCTTGTGCTTCGCCTTCTCGCCGTCCGGGCCGCCCTTCGAAATCGTGCGGGCCAGCTCGAGCTCTTCTGCGTGGGTGATGAGACGGCGCTTGCCGATCTCCTGGAGGTACATGCGGATGGAATCATCCGACTGCTCCAGCGCGGGGCCCGGGGTCGGCGCGACGTTGACGCGCAGTTCCTCGACACCCTCGGAGACGACTTCTTCCGCGAGATCTTCAACGACCGACGCTTCGGGCTCGTTCTCCTCGATGCTCGGACGGCCGGAGTGGGTGTCCGTGTCCGGCAGGAGGTTGTGCTCCTCGAAGGCGGGGCTGTTGCTGTTCTCAAGCGTGAGATCGTCGGAAATAAGGTTCGGCAAGAGATTTACCTCCTAAATCCACCCGCCTACACGGGCAGAGATTTCTTCGTTTCGGACCCTTCTATTGTAGGGTTCCGCCGTGGTCAGAACCTAACCGCGAATTTCGTCGTTTTTGGCCAGATTTCGCCACGGCTCGCTTGGCCGGGGCCGATTATCTCGTGTTTACTCGCGTATAAAACGGATTTGACTTCTGTTTTACCAGGATTTAATAAACCAGGTAAGCTCTATATACCTCCTCTTTCCCCTGGGCTTGCGTCCTGACTTGATTTATTTGTGATCTCCGTCTCATGTTTTGTAAAGACTGGAAACCAGTTGTTACGCCGACGAAATGGCCTCGCGGGTTAAATGGACGTTAAACCACCGCCCGGCGCGGACATGTACGATTCGCTCGCCGCGGTCTATGACATAAGCGGCCAGAGCCGTTTCAGCCTCAAGATGATCGGCTATCTGCTGGAGATCCTGGCGCTGCGCCGTATCAAGCCGATCCGGATCGCAGATCTGGCCTGTGGCACCGGCGCGGCCGCCGTGGCGCTCGCGCGCCGCAAGTTCCGCGTGACCGGCATCGACGGCTCGGCGGCGATGCTGGCGCGCGCACGGGCGCGCGCGGAGCGGTGGAAGGTGGACGTGAACTGGCTCCAGGCCGACCTGGCGGACCTGCCCGAGCGCTGGCCGGGCTTCCCCGAGGGTGGCTTCGACCTCGTTACATGTCTCTACGACAGCCTGAACCACCTTACGGTTCCCACCGACTTCCGCCGCGCCCTGATGGGCATCCGGCGCATCCTCGCGCCAGGCGGCCTGTTCTTCTTCGACGTCAACACGCCGCACGCGTACGCGAGCGTCTGGGGCAACGCTGAGGATTCGCACCTGGCCGAGAATTACGCCCGATTCTGGCGTTCACGCTACGACGGCACGAGCGGGATCGCGACGTTGCAGGCCACGTACTTCGCGCCGGAGGCCGACGATCCCGCGACCTGGCGGCGGATCGATATCACCCACACGGCGCGCGGCTACGACGACGCGACGGTGCGCGCGCTGCTCGCGGAGGCCGGCTTCGAGCTGCTCGAGGCGTACGAGGCCCAGGGCTTCACGCCGGTCGGTCCCGAGACCTACCGTGCCGCGTATCTGGCGCGCGCCTGACGGCCGGGCGTCCGCGAATCCGCGCGTAAGCGCGAGCAAGGCGGTGCGAGCTTGCGCGAAGTCGTATGGCGAGCGGCCCTTGCGGTTTCCCGCCAAAGTTTCCAAGAAAAGACGGGGGGCCCGTCCCGGCCCCCCGTCAGGTGCACGTCGCCTCAGTCCTGGACCTCGACCTCGGCTTCGCAGTCGCGGCAATAGCTGGTATCGGGAACGGCCTCGAGCCGCCCTTCCGAGATCTTCTGGTGGCAACGCACGCACGTGCCGTAGGAGCCTTCCGCCAGGCGCGAGAGCGCATCGTCGACGCGCGTGATGCGGAACTTGTACTTGTTCAGCATCGTCATATCGAGCTCCTGGTTGAACGTATCGGTCGCCGCGTCCGCATACTCGTCGTCGCCGGAGTTCGAGAAGGACTCGTTGATGCCCATCGACTTTTGGCTGCTGACGCTGTCCCGGCGGTTGGCAATCATGCGCTCCAGGCGGCGCTTCTCATCTTCGAGCCGCACCTTGAACTGTTCGAACTTCGCCATAACGCTCTCCCTGGGGCGCGTTCGCCCACCTCATGACCCCGTCGACCGATGTAACGCTATGTTACAGACGCCACCCGCGCTTGACATCCGTAGTTCGCCCGGTTCTGCTGGTGCGCCATGCGCCTCGATCCATCTCCGCTCGAACGTTGGTTCACGGCCCGGCCGGGTCCGCACACGCTCTCGCTGGCTTCGACGGCCGCGACGGCCTGGGCGCCCGCGGAACTCGCGGCCTGGCTGCCGCTGGGCTGGGCGCGCGAGATCGACTGGGGCTACGACGAGCCGGCGGGCGATCCGGCGCTGCGCGCCCTGATCGCGGCCGATCTCGGGCTTGCCGGGCCAGGCCAGGTGCTGCTGGCCGCGGGCGCGGTCGAGGCCAACTTCCTGGCGCTCATGACCTTGCTCGGGCCGGGCGACGAGGCGATCGTGCAGGCGCCATCCTACCCGCAGCTGGCCTGTGTGGCCGCGGCGACGGGCGCCACGGTCGTGCCCTGGTGCCTGCCGGCGACGCCCGGTGCGGCGATTGACCCGGCGGCCCTCCAGGCGCTCATGACGCCGGCCACGCGCGTCGTCGCGCTGAACTCACCCCACAACCCCACCGGCCGGGTCGCGGCCCCGGACGCCCTGCGCGCCGTCGTCGACCGCGTGCGCGCCCACCCGCGCGCCCACCTGCTGGTCGACGAGGTCTATCGCGGCGCCGGCGAGGCCGCGCCGCCGCCGGCGGTGCTGACGCTGGTCGGCCCGCACCGCGTGGTGTCCTCGGACTCCACCTCCAAGTCGTGGGCGCTGCCCGGCACCCGCGTGGGCTGGTTGGCGGGCGATCCGGCGGTGCTCGCCGCAGCCCTGGTCTGGCGCGAGCAGGTCTCGCTCGCCCTGGCCGGCCCGGCCACGGCGGCCGTGCGGTCGCTCTGGCCTGCGCGGGCGGACCTCGCAGCCGCGAACCGCGCCGTCGTCACGCGCAACCGCGCGGTCCTCCTGGAATGGTTGGCCGCCCGTCCGTGGCTCGCCGGCGAGCCCTCGCCCTACGCGGCCTGCTTCTTGTTGGGCCTGGCCGACGGCACGCCGCTCGACGACCTGGCGCTGGCCGACGCCTGGTACCAGGATGCGCGCGTGATGGCGATCCCCGGCACCACGGTAGGCTTCCCGGGCACCCTGCGCGTGGGCTTCGGTCACAGAGACGAGGCCGGCCTCACGGCCGGCCTGGATTTCCTCGCTGAGCGCCTGAAACCCTGACGCTCACTCGATGTCGGCTTCGACGCCGTCCGTCTTCCAGTGCTTGTCCTCGAAGTCGAACGTCTGCGTCTCGCCGGCGTCGAGCGTGAGCTCCTGCTTGATCGGCGACCCTTCGACCGGCTCGCCCTTGTTGGTGAACGTCACGACCAGCGTGCCGCTCTTCGTGGCGCCAGTCGGGTTGGTGACCTCGACGGTGGTCTTGAACTTGCCCATGCCGAAGACGATGCCGTTCTTGGTCTTGATTACCGCCGCAACGAGCCCGCCGGGCGGCGCGGCGTTGGTCGCGACCTCCACCTCCGCGTTGTCGGTGCTCCACTTCTTGTCTTCGAACTCGAGCGTGATCGCGCCGTTGGCAGGCACGTCGACCGGGCGGACGGCCGGCTCGGTCTTCGAAGGCTTGTCCTTGTTCATGAAGGTCACGGTCACGTTGCCGGTCAGGCGGTGGTCGGTCGGGTTGGTCACTTCGACGGTGCACTTGTAGGTGCCCATGCCGAAGAGCGAGCCATTCTTCTCGGTCACGATCGCGGCCTCGAGCTGCCCCGTGGCGGCGGCCCCGGCGCCCGTGGCCGGCTTGGCGCCCGTGTCCTGGTAGGCAGCGCCGGCGCCGCCCGCCTGCGTGCCGGTGGTCGGCCGCTTGGGCTGCGCGACACCCACGGCCTCGAAGGTGGAAGGGCCACCGACGACCGGCAGGTTCACCACCTTGGACGAGCGCGCGCGCTGGACGGCGGCTGGCGCCGTGGGCGACGAGCCGCAGCCCGTCAGCGACAGGGCGGTCGCGCAGAAGGCGATGGTCACGAGCTTGGCGATCCAGCGACGCTGGTTCCCTACGGTCATCATACGCATGGGGCTCTCCTCGGGGTTACAACCTGAATATCGCCGTGCCGCGTGGAAAACCTGCGTTAATTGGTAGTTAAGATACGGGAAAGTCGGCCTGCAAGCCCGTCGCCGGGCGGCCGGTGGTATGATCGGGCGACCCGAAACGAGGCACGCATGGGCGACGAGCGCGGCCTCCCCCTGCCCGGCCAGACGATTCGCGGGCTGGTGGAGCGCATCACCTACCACAACCAGGAGAATGGCTACACGGTCGCCAAGCTGGCGGTCGCGGGTCAACCCGAGCTCGTGACCGTGATCGGGCATTTCGGCAGCCTCTCGGCCGGCGAGGCCGTGAAAATCGTGGGCGCCTGGGGCGCGCACCCCAAGCACGGGCCCCAGTTCAAAGCCGAGCGCTACGAGGTCGAGAAGCCGGCCACGCTCGTCGGCCTCGAGAAGTACCTGGGATCGGGCCTGATCAAAGGTGTCGGGCCGAAGACCGCGAAGCGCCTGGTCAAGCACTTCGGCATGGAGATCCTCGACATCATCGAGCACTCGCCCGAGCGCATGAACGAGGTGCGCGGCGTGGGCCCCCACCGCGTGGCGATGATCGGGCGGGCCTGGCAGGACCAGAAGCGGATCAAGGAAGTGATGATCTTCCTGCAGACGCACGGCGTCGCGACGACCTATGCTGTGAAAATTTTCAAGACCTACGGCGACGAGTCGATCCAGGTCGTGACCCACGACCCTTACCGGCTCGCGAAGGACGTCTGGGGCATCGGCTTCAAGACGGCGGATCGCATCGCGCGCAACCTGGGCGTGCCCCACGACGCCCCCATGCGGCTGCGCGCGGGCCTGCTGCACGTGCTCGGCGAGGCGTCGGACCAGGGCCATATGACCCAGCCGCGCGCCCAGCTGATCAGCTCGGGCGCCGAGATCCTCGGCGTGGAGCCGCAGGCGCTCGAGACCCCGCTCGCCGAGCTCGCCTGTGCCGAAGAGGTAATCGTTGAGGCGGACTGGGGCGACGAGCCGCTGGTCTGGCTCCCCTCGCTCTGGATGGCCGAGACGAACCTGGCGCGCCGGTTGTTGAAGCTCGTCGCGCGGCCGGCGGAGGTGCCGGACGACCTCGAGGCGCGCCTGGCCGAGATCCAGGCGGAAGAGGCGATCGCCCTTTCCGAGGAGCAACGCCTGGCCGTGCTCGCCGCCGTTCGGAGCCGGGTCTTCGTGCTCACCGGCGGCCCGGGCACCGGCAAGACCACCACCGTGCGCACGATCGTGCGCCTGCTCGCAGCCTACGAGCAGATCGTGCTGCTCGCGAGCCCGACCGGCCGAGCGGCCAAGCGACTGTCCGAGGTCACGGGCCGTGAGGCCAAGACCTTGCACCGGTTGCTCGAATTCGCGCCGGATCGCATGGGCTTCACGCGCGATGCCGATCGCCCGGTCGAGGCGGACGTGGTGCTGGTGGACGAAGCCTCGATGCTCGACTCGCTGCTCGCGAACAGCCTCCTCAAGGCCATCCCGCCCCTCGGTCACCTGATCCTGGTCGGCGACACGAACCAGCTGCCCTCGGTCGGGCCTGGCAACGTGCTGCGCGACGTGCTGGCGAGCGGGCGGGTGCCGGCGGTCGAGCTGACGAAGGTCTTCCGGCAGGCCGAGGCGAGCCTGATCGTCAAGAACGCCCACAAGATCCGGCGCGGCGAGTTCCCCGAGCTCCTCGTGCCGACCGGCGAGGTGCGCGCGGACTGCTACTTCCTCGAGGTCGAAGACCCGGAGGACGCCGCGAGGCTGATCGTGAACGCGGTGGGCAAGAGCCTGCCGAAGCGCTTCGGCCTCGACCCGGTGGCCGACATCCAGGTGCTCTGCCCGATGAACCGCGGCGTGGTGGGCGCGACCAACCTCAACGCGCGGCTGCAGGACGCGCTGAACCCGCAACGCGCGGGGCTGGCCGGCGTGAGCGTGGGGGCCCGGACTTTCAGGGTCGGCGACAAGGCGATCCAGCTGCGCAACAACTACGACAAGCAGGTCTTCAACGGCGACATGGGCATCGTCGACGCGATCGACCCGGAGGAGCAGACGCTGACGCTGCGAACGGTCGAGGTGCCGATCGAATACGACTTCTCGGACCTCAACGAGCTGGCGCTGGCCTTCGCGATCACGGTCCACAAGAGCCAGGGCAGCGAGTTCCCGGCGGTGGTGGTGCCGATCATGACCACGCACTTCCCGATGCTGCAGCGAAACTTGCTCTATACGGCGCTGACCCGCGCGAAGCGGGTCGCGGTGCTGGTGGGGCAGCGCAAGGCGATCGCGATGGCGCTGCGGAACGCCGACGTGGACAAGCGCTTCACGCGGCTAAAGGAACGCCTCCAAGGCCCGTGACCTCGGCGGATCTCGACTCTCTCTCGTGGGGTGGGTGGGTGGGGCGGCTATAAATCGCCTCCAAGGCCCGTGACCTCGGCGGATCTCGACTCTCTCTCGTGGGGCGGCTATAAATCGCCTCCAAGGCCCGTAGCGAGGATGAGGGGCGTAAAAAAGGCCCCCCATGACGGGAGGCCTCAGTGCTCAGGACGGGACTTGAACCCGTACGGTTTCCCACACGCCCCTCAAACGTGCGCGTCTGCCAATTCCGCCACCTGAGCGGGCTACGCCTTTGCGGGGCGCAACGGTTTCATTGTGCCACAGCCCCCGCGAAATCGTCAACAACGCCGCGGGGTCTGCCGGTTGGGCGATGGCCCAATCGGCTCGGCAGGCTAGCCGTTCGACTCGAGCTTCGCGCTGGTCCGCTCGAGCAGGTTGGTCAGGTGGTTGACCTTGGTCTCCAGCTGATCGGCCGTGGAGATCATCTTCGCCAGGCGGTCGCCCAGCGCGTCCTTCTCTCGCTTGAGGCTGATGAACGAATCGAGCAGCAGGCCGAGCTCGGAGGTCGGCACGGTGGTCAGCTCATCGGTGACCGTCTCGGTGACGGGGTCGAGCGACGGCATGTTGTCGAGATCGAGGTTCCGGCGGATCGAGCGCAGCGAGCGGTCGCTCTCGCGCAGGTTCTTGATCTGCTGGAAGATGGCGACGATTTCGGGCGTCGCGGCTTCGCCGGCGAGCGCCGCGCGCAGCTTGGAGAACTGGCTGTCGTTGGCGACGGGCTCGGCGCCAGGCAGGTTTTCGTGCGTCATCGAGGTCTCCCCCCTTAGTGTTTGCGGATCTTCTTGTTATGTTATTCGAGCCCCGCTCGTCAGTTCTGTGATCATGATCATAATTTCGTCGCGGTAGAATGGTCAGGCGGCCGGGGGACGCACGCTTGGACGACATCCACGGGCTGAAGCCCTTCATGATTTTCACGCCGGACCTCAGGTACCTGGCGCTGCTCGGCCTGGCGCTCGCGGTCATCTGGCTGCTGGTGCGTTGGTGGCTGCGCCACAGGCGCCGGCCCGTCCTGGCGGCCGCGCCCGTGCCGCCGCCCGCCGCCGCCGCCGTGCCCGCGCGTTCCGCGCTGCGCCAGCTCGAGGACCTCGCAGCCCGCGGGCTGATCGGGGCGGACCGCCCGCGCGAGTTCCACGGCGCGCTCTCCGCGATCGTCAGGGCCTACCTGGGCGCCCGCTTCACGCTGCCCGCCCGCCGGTTGACGACGACCGAGCTGCTCGCGGCGCTCGGCGGCCGCCAGCTCGACGAGCGCACCCAGCGCCAGCTCGCCGATTTGCTGCCGGGCTGCGATCTCGCCAAATTCGCCGACTACCGGCCCTCGGCCGCCGAGATGGAGGCCCGCCTGCATACCGCGCGGGGCGTGGTCGAGGCGCTCGGCGACCTCGCCGTGCCGGCCGACGAAGAGGACGGCCAGCCCCGCACGGGTGGGCGCAGCGCCGAGGGGGTCGCGTCATGATGTGGGGCAACCCCGAGGTCCTGCTCCTGCTCGTCCTGGTGCCGCTGCTGGCCGTCGCGGCCTGGGCCGGTCGACGCTTCCGCCGCGGCTTGCGGCTCAGCACGGCGGCGATCGCCCGCCCGCTCGCCTCACGCTGGGCGCGCCTCGTGGGGCCCGCGCACTGGGCGCTGCGGCTCGCGGCGCTGGCCCTCGTGGTGATCGCGCTGGCCCGGCCCCAGTGGGGGGCGACCTGGCAGGAGGAGCGCCAGCTCGGCGTCGACATCATGCTCGCGCTCGACATCTCGGGCTCGATGCGCGCGGAGGATTTCCAGCCCGAGAACCGGCTGGTGGCTGCCAAGCAGGTCATCGGCGAGTTCATCTCGAAGTCGGCCGGGCACCGGCTCGGGCTGGTCGTCTTCGCCGGCCGCTCGCTCACCGCAGCCCCGCTCACCACCGACCATGACATGGTGCGCGATGCGCTCGGCCGCGTGGATTTCACGAGCATCAAGCAGGATGGCACGGCGATCGGCGACGCGATCGGCAACGGCCTCTACCGCCTCAAGGAGCACAACGCCAAAGGCAAGGTGATCGTGCTCTTCACCGACGGCGAGAACAACTCGGGCTACCTCGATCCGATCAAGGCGGCCGGCATGGCCCGCGTGAAGAACGTGCGCATCCACACGATCGCCGTCGGCCGGCCAGGCGGCGCGCCGATCCCGCTGCAGAACGCGTTCGGCCAGAAGGTCTACCTGCGCGACTCGGACGGCAACCTGATCCTGCCGCAGATCAACGAGGAGAGCCTGCGCCGGATCGCCTCGGTGACGGGCGGCCAATACTTCCGCGCCACGGACACGCGGGCCCTGCGCGCGGTCTACGAGGAAATCAACCGAATGGAGAAGAGCGAGTTCGAGGTGAAGAAGCGCCTGTTGATCGAAGAACGCTTCCACCCCTGGCTGCTTGCCGCGCTCGTGCTGATGCTGCTGCAGTTCGCCCTCGGCGCCCGGCGCTGGCGCGTGTTGGAGGCCCGCTGACATGCTGCATTTCGTCACGCCCGCCTGGCTCTTCGGCCTGCTCCTGATGCCGCTGCTCGCGCTGGTCCACTGGCAGACCGTGCAACGCGAGCGCGACGCGCTCGAAGATTTCGCGAGCCACGGCGCCCTGCGGAAGATGGACGTGCGGCCCGGTGCCGATCTGCGCCTCTGGCGCGGCCTCATGCTGCTGGGCGCGCTGGCGTTCGCGCTCGTCGCGCTCGCGCAGCCACGCTGGGGCCAGAGCGGCACGGCGGCCAGGCTGGCGGACGCCGGCAGCCTGGTGGTGGTGTTCGACGTGAGCAAGAGCATGCGCGTGCGCGACATGGGCGACGCCAGCCGGCTCCAGGCGGCCCAGACCATGCTCGAGGAGCTGCTGGGCGACCTGGCCGGCTGGCGCGTCGGCATGGTGGCGTTCGCCGGCGAGGCGGAGGCCGTCTGCCCGCTGACGACCGACCATGAGGCGGTCCGCACGCTCATGGCGCGGGCGCGGCCGGGCGCGGTCGGCGGCAAGGGCAGCGACCTCGAGGCCGGCCTGCGCGCGGCGGCGCCGCTCTTCCGCCATGCCGGTCCCCGTCACGTGCTGGTCGTGAGCGACGGCGAGGCGCTCGAGGGCGATGCCCAGGGCGCGGTGGCCGCGCTGCGCGCGGCCAAGGCCACCGCGCACGCGCTGGGTGTCGGCACGCCGGAGGGCGGCCCAGTGCCCGCCGAGCCCGATGTGTGGGGCAACCCCACGTTCCTCACCTACCGGGGCGAGCAGGTCGTGAGCAAGCTCGACGTGCGCAGCTTGACCCGCCTGGCCGCGGCCACCGGCGGCGAGTTCGTGTCGGCGAGCGATCCGAAGGCGCTCAAGGCGCTCGCGGGCGCCCTCGGCGTCGAGGCCGGCACCGGCGTCGCGAAGGCTGCGACCGCGGAGGGCGCGCAACCCTACGAGCTCTTCCAGCTGCCGCTGCTGCTCGCGCTGTTGCTCTGGCTCGGCGAGGCGGCCCTCGCGCTCGTCGGCCGCCCACGCCGCGAGCGCCGCTTCGGGGACGTGCTGCGGGGGATGCTGCGTCGCCCAGTCCTCGAGAACGGGGTCGCCGGGTTACGGCGGACGGGGGTCCCCGCCCTCCTGATCATGATCGCCCTGACCCAGGGCGGTTGGACCTGGTATCCCACCTGGCTGCCCAACGGCGAGGCCGCCCAGGCCTACCAGACCGGCGACCTGCCGCGCGCCGAGAAGCTCCTGCGCGGCGCACTCGCGCACGACCCCGAGAACTTCCGGCTCAAGTACAACCTCGGCAACGTGCTTTACGAGCGCGGGAACTTCGACGAGGCCGAGCGCGTCTACACCGATGCGCTCCGGGACACGGACGACGCGGCCCGGCCGGTCGTGCGCTACAACCTCGGCAACGCGCATTTCCGGCTGGCGGAGAAGAAGGGAGACCCCAAGGGCTACCAACAGGCGATCGCGGACTACGAGGCCGTGATCGCGGTGCGCCCGGACGATACGGAAGCGAAGCACAACCTCGAGGTCGCCAGGGAGCGGCTCAAGCAGGCCCAGCGCCAGAGCCAGAAGCCGCAAAGCGGCAGCGGCGGGGGCAACCAGGCTCGTGGGGGGCAAAGCGGCTCGCCCACCCCGGTCGGCGTCCAGACGCGGTACAAGCCGCCGCCGATGAAGAACTTGCCGTCGCAAGGCGAGGTCGACTCCCTGCTGCGGGCGCTCGAGGCCGACGAACGGCAGCGGCAGGCCGAACAGGCGCAGGAGCCGCCGCCCGGCCAGAGCGGCGCCGGACCGGACGCTCAGAACCTGTTGGAGCAGGCACTCGGGGGCCTGGACCTCGAGAAGGACTGGTAAACTGTAGCTGACCCGGCCCGGTGGGGCCGGTTTCGAAGGAGACAGACTTGAACAACAACTTCCGGACCGCTTTCGCGGCCGCCGCCATCGGCGCAGGCATCGCCTTCGCGCCCCTGCCGGCCGAGGCCGTGCCGAGCTCGTTCACCGCCGTCGGCGAGGCCCAGACCTGGGACGCCGGCCGGCCGACCACCGTGCCGAATACGCTGCACTACCAGCGCGGCAAGATCCGCCTCGAGATGGCGGCGCCCGTGAGCGCGGATGGCGTGGCCCCCTTCAACGTCGTGCTGGCCCGGGAAGGTGGCAAGACGATCACGCTGCTCAACCCCAAGGAGAAGCAGGCGATGAAGCTCGAGGTCTCGACCCTCGACGAGCTCGCCGAGAACCGCTCGCTCCAGAAGATCAGCCAGTTCAAGCTTTCGGAGTTCGCGACGACCTTCAAGGGCCAAAGCAAGGCCATCGGCCACGAAACCATCGCGGGCGAGGCCTGCACGGTGCGCGAGTACAAGGGTAAAGACGGCCACTTCAAGATGTGGCTCGCCGACAAGCACGAGATCCCCTTCAAGTTCGTGTACTTCGAGAAGGGCAAGCCGACCTTCCAGTGGGCGGTTTCGCGCTTCACGACCACCTCGAGCCTGCCCGCGAGCTCGTTCAACATTCCGGCCGGTTATGAGACGACCGACCTGTCGGAGATGCTCAAGGGCGTCGAGCTGGACGTCAAGCACCGGGAGACCCGGTAGCGTTTTCCTTGTCCGCTCTTTAAGTTTGCCCTAAGAAAGTCCAGGGGCGCCGGTCTCGGGTCTATACAGAAGGGGTTGACGCGCCTCCTGGATGACGAGCCCGATGCCCCTGGACCGTTTCGAAGCCAGCCGTATCAAGCCCACCGCTGTCGCGACGCCCGTCGCCGCTCAGCGCGTGAAGGCGACGGCCGGCGCCGAAGGCTCGGCGCCGCGGACCGAGGTCGACGTCGCGAAGTTCCGCATCATGCCGCTTGCGGGCGCGCCACAAGTTTCGGCGGCGGTCGATGAAACGCTCGGCAAGACGGGCCTGCTGCCCTTCATCCTCTCCAAAGTCGAGGCGTTCGGCAACCTGGGCCTCAAGGCGGCGAACGGCATCCGTTTCCTCACCCGCGTGCTCGGCCCTGCCGCTTTCACCTTTTCGGCGTTCTGGAACTTCAGGTTGCTCGGCAAGGCGCTGAAGGACCCGGCCCTCGGCGGTCGCGAGAAGGCGACGCTGGCGATCGGCACCGTCGCCACGACCCTCGGCGCGCTCACCGCGATCGTCGCCGCCCTGCCGGCCCGCGTCGCCGGCCTGCTGCGCCTCGGCGTTTCGCACCAGGTGCTCGCGAACAAGGCGTCCGGCATCGCTGGCGGCATCGCGGGCCTCGGCTTCGCCGCGATCAACATGGTCGAGACGTTGCGCAACCCCCGATCGCAGGCCGGCGAGAAGTTCTTCGCGAAGGCCGGCTTCGGCATCGGGGTGATCGGGTTCGTGTTCGGCACGACGGCGTTGCTGCTCTCGATGGGGGCCGGGGCGGGCGTCGCGTCGGCGTTGCCGTGGCTGCTGCCGGTGGCGTCCAAGGTCGCGACGTTTGCCGGCCTCGCCGGCCTGGCGAGCTGGATCGGGCAGATGGTGCTGGGCAAGAACACGTGGCTGAACGCCAAGCTCGCCGGCACCCCGCTCGCCTGAAGCCCTAGGCGCCTTCGGCGATCAAGTCGTCGATCAGCCGCGCGACCCCATCCGCAGCCAATGTCCCGGTCACCCGGTCCGCGGCCGCCCTGAGCTCCGGGTGCCCGCCGCCCATCGCCACACCCAGGCCCGCCGCACGGATCATGTCTACGTCGTTCTGCCCGTCGCCCACCGCGACCACCTCGCTCAGCGGGATGTCGAGGCCCACGGCGAGCTTCGTGAGCGCCACGCCCTTGTTCACCTCGCCATGCGCCACCTCGAGGAAGGTGGGCTGAGACTGGACGACGTACAAGGCCTCACCGAACCGGGCTCGCAACGCCTGGACCTGATGTCGGACCTCCGCCTCGCTCGCGATCGCCACGATCTTCGTGGGCGCGCCCGCGGCGAAGACCTCGTCCCAGTGCGATACCACCCGCGGCGTGATGCGCGAGAGCGCCATGTACGCCCGCTGCGCCGGCCCGATGTCCGTGACGTGGAGCTCGTCGTCTTGGAAGAGCTGCAGGCCGAAGCCGGCCGCCTCGAGCGCGGCGATCGCCTCCCTGGCGAGCGCCGGCTCGAGCGTCCGGTGCCAGGTGTCTTCGAGCGTGAGCGGGTGACGGATCCAGGCGCCCTGGTAGCAGATGAGCGGCGTCGTCACGCCGAGGTCCTCGGCGATCGGGCGGGTGGCGCGAAACATCCGGCCGGTCGCGATCGCGACGATGCCGCCCCGCGCGGTCCAGCGCCGCAGCGCCGCGCGGGTGCGCGACGAGACGATCAGATCGGGGCCGAACAAGGTGCCGTCGAGGTCCGTGACCAACAGGCGCGGTGGGATAGGAATCTCCTGACGTAGGCGGGTAGCGATGCCTACCAGTCTAGCATAAACCGTTCCCCGGAACCCGCGCCACGAGCCGTTTGTCGCGTTGACATGGCGGGCCGCGCCCGGGTATTATGGTAGGACGTCGGTACACGGGAACGCGAGTGGGGGTGGACGGTGGAGACGCCGCAGCAGATTTTGATCATCACCGGGCTCTCGGGCGCGGGGAAGACCCGCGCGCTACGCTGCTTCGAGGACCTGGGCTACTTCTGCGTGGACAACCTGATCCCGCCGCTGCTGCCCCAGTTCATCGATCTCACGCTGCCCCGCTTCGGCCAGGTCGCCGTGGTGATGGACACGCGAGGCGGCGCCTTCTTCGACTCGGTCGCCGCCAACCTGCGCACGGCCTTCGAGGCGGGCCATCCCGTCAAGGTGATTTTCCTCGAAGCCGCTGACGAGGCGCTGGTCAAGCGCTTCTCCGAGACCCGCCGCAGGCACCCGATGCTCGGCGAGGAGACCTCGCTGCTCGGCTCGATCCGCAAGGAGCGCGAGCGCCTCACGGCCATCCGCGCCGAAGCGCAGGCGATCATCGACACCACCGAGCTCTCGCCGCGCCAGCTCAAGGAAAAGCTGCTCTCGCTCTTCATCCAGGACGAGCAGCGCGCCTCGAGCATGCAAATCACCGTGCAGAGCTTCGGCTACAAGTACGGCCCACCGCTCGATGCCGACCTGGTCTTCGACGTGCGCTTCTTGCCCAACCCGCACTACGACCTCGAGCTGCGCCCGTTCACGGGTATGGACGAGCCCGTGAGGGACTTCGTGCTCGGCCATTCGGTCACGCAGGAGTTCCTGATCCAGTTCACGGCAATGCTCGACTTCCTGTTGCCGCACTACCTCGCCGAAGGCAAGACCCACCTCTCGCTCGGCATCGGCTGCACCGGCGGCCGTCACCGCAGCGTGGCGATCGCCCAGCACCTCGTCGGGCACCTGCGCGAGAAGGAATACAGGGTCGTCGAAAACCACCGCGACGTGAATCGCCAGCCGGAATACTACGCCGTGCGGCCCAAGGACGGCCAGGAGCCCGCCTCGCCGCGGCTCTAGTCAGAGGTCGAGGTGGCTAACTGGAACGAGCTGCGGACCTGGGCGCTGCCCGGGATGCGCATCAAACGCTGGCTGCTGACGATCGTCGGCGGCATCGCGCTGATGAACGCGGCGGTCGCGCTCGCGGTCTACGACGCGTTGCGTCCCGCCCAGGCGCATTGGCTGCTCGCCTGGGGGCTGGTGCTACTCGGCGCGGGCATCTGGGCGGCCGCCTACGGCCTGCACCGCGCGATCGCGCTGGTCGTCGAGGTGCTCAAGCCGGACACGCTGCTGGTCGATGCGGTCTTCGCGAGTCGGGCCCGCAAGCGCGGCCCTAAGATCGTGGCGATCGGCGGCGGCACGGGCCTCGCCACCTTGCTGCGCGGCCTCAAGGAATACTCCGACAACCTCACCGCCGTGGTGACCGTGGCAGACGACGGCGGCAGCTCAGGGCGCATCCGCCAGGAGCTCGGCGTCCTGCCGCCCGGCGACATCCGCAACTGCATCACGGCGCTCGCCGGTGAGGAGCGCTTGCTCACGGACCTCTTCCGCTTCCGCTTCCCGGGCGATCGCGGCCTCGGCGGCCACGCCTTCGGCAACGTCTTCCTGGCCGCGCTGATCGGCGTGACGGGCGATCCGCACAAGGCGATCCAGGCGGCCTGCCGGATCCTCGCCGTGCGCGGCCAGGTCGTGCCGGCCACCGGCGAGCCGATGACGCTTTATGCGCGCTTCGTGGACGGTACGGTGGTGGAGGGTGAATCGAACATCACGGCCTGGCGACGCCCCATCACCGACATGTGGTGCGCGCCGGCCGAGCCCAAGCCCGTGCCCGAGGCGGTCAAGGCGATCGAGGAGGCGGACGCGATCATCATCGGGCCGGGCTCGCTCTACACCAGCCTGGTGCCCAACCTGCTCGTGCCCGGCCTGCGTGACGCGCTGCGGCGCTCGCGGGCGCCGATCCTGTACGTCTGCAACGTGATGACCCAGGCCGGCGAGACCGACGGCTTCACCGCGGCGGACCACGTGCGGGTGCTCGCCCGCTATGGCGGGGCGGGCCTGGTGCAGCACGTGCTCGTGAACGACGCCCTGCCGTGGCGGCTGCGCGAGGCCTACGAGGCCCACGGCCAATTCCCGGTCACGCTGGACTGGGAAGAGCTGGTCGCGCTCGGCGCGACGCCCGTGCGCGGCGCGTTCCTCGACGAGGCCGACACCGTGCGCCATCATTCCGGGCTGCTCGCCGCGGCGATCATGACATGGTGGGAGGCGATCGTGCCGGACGATCGGCGGGTCGATCGCGTGCCGCTGGCCGCCGTGCAGGAGGTCTAGCGTTGTCCTTCTCGCGCGACGTCCGCAACCAGCTCGCGCAGCTGCCCGTCGAGAAGGCCTGCGACCGCCAGGCCCAGCTCCTGGCCTTCGCGATCGTCTCAGGCATGGAGGCTGTGTCGCTGAACGGGCAGCCGCACCTGGTCTTCCAGTTCGACAACGCGGCGATCGCCCGCCACCTCTTCAAGCTCGGCAAGGCGCTCTACGCCACCAACCCGGTCGTCGAGGCGCGCACGGATCCGGGCCACCACAAGCCCGCGGTCTACCGGGTGGCCATTCCTGTGGGGCCGAGCGGCATGCTGCCGGCCAAGGTCACGATCGAACAGCTGCAGGACGCGATCGGCCGCAAGGCCTGCTGCCGGCGCTCGTTCCTGCGCGGGGTGTTCATGGGCTGCGGATCGATCGTGGCCCCTACCAAGGCCTACCACCTGGAGTTCAACGCCAGCGAGGCCGTCACCGCCTGGATCCTGGAGTTGCTCGAGCGCGAGGGCGTGCAGGCGAGGCGATACCACCGCGCCGCGCACTCCGAGGTCTGGACGGTGTACGTGAAGGACAGCGACCACATCGCGGAGTTCCTCACGCTGATCGGCGCCCACCTGGCGCTGATGCAGTGGGAGGAGGTGCGGATCGGCAAGGACCTCGT
Source organism: Candidatus Sericytochromatia bacterium (assembly GCA_036675505.1). GTDB lineage: Bacteria > Cyanobacteriota > Sericytochromatia > S15B-MN24 > JAQBPE01 > JAKFEW01. The sequence goes on along the minus strand of JAKFEW010000135.1, from coordinate 38,531 downwards.
GAACAACGTGCAGCGGGTGGTGAACTGCGAAACCGCGAACCTCACCCGCACGCTCACCTCGGCCCAGCGCCAGGTCGAGGAGGTCGCCTGGCTCGAGCGCCAGGGCTGGCTCCAGGCGATGCCCGACGACTGCCGGGCGGTCGCCGCCGTGCGGCTGGAGATGCCCTACGCGAGCCTGCAGGAGCTCGGACAGGCCCTCGAGCCGCCGATGAGCAAGTCTGCGGTGAACCATCGCCTCAAGTTGCTCCACCAGGCGTACGGCGAAAAGGGCGGCCCGCGCACAGAAGGCTGATCGCCCGCCTCGACGTGGCTTGCCATCCGGGTTTCCCCGCCATTGCAATTGCGTGATCGGCGGATATAATGGGGTGGCCGTAAAAAGCTAGAGAAGAGGTGCAGTATGGATCTGGTCATCAAGGGCAAGAACATGGAGGTGACGGAGTCGCTGCGTGACTACGCGCAGCAGAAGATCTCCCGGATCACCAAGTATTTCGACGGCATCATAGACGCTCAGGTCGAATTCAACGTCATCAAGAACAAGCGCGTCGCCAACAACCAGATCGTCGAGGTCACCCTGCACCTCAAAGGCGGCGTCATCCGCGGCGAAGAAGCCAAGGACAACATGTACGCCGCGATCGATCTCGTGACCGACAAGCTCGAGCGCCAGATCTCGCGCTTCAAGCAGACCCACGGCGGCAAGATCGACCGCGTGAAGACCAGCGCGGGCGTGCTCGAGATGGAGCCCGTCACGGTCGTCAACGTCGAGGAGTTCGAGGAAGAGAGCGAGAAGCCGCAGATCGTCCGGAACAAGAAGTTCGAGATCAAGCCGATGGACCCGGACGAGGCCGTCGCCCAGATGGAGATGCTCGGCCACGACTTCTACGTCTTCCAGAACCCGGACAACAACCGCATCAGCATCGTGTACCACCGGCGCGACGGCCACTACGGCCTGATCGAGCCGCAGACGAAGTAAGAGAGAGTCGGCGCCCCTGGCGACGCCCGATCAAGACGACGAGGCTCCGTTGCCCGCCACCGTTACCGATGGCGGGCCGGAGATGTCGGTTGTCGACCACCTCGAGGAGATGCGCTGGCGCATCTTCAAAGGCCTCGGGGCGGTCACGGTCACCTCGATCGCCGTCTTCGTCTACAACGGCCCGGTCATCCGCATCCTGGAAGCGCCGCTGCACGCCCCCATCGGGCCGTTCGGCGGCGCGGCTCCCCATGTCGAGCTGATCTTCACGAGCCCCGGCGAGTACTTCATGGCGGCCGTGAAGATCTCGCTGCTCGGCGGCGTCTACCTCGCCCTGCCCATCGTGCTCTACCAGCTGTTGGCTTTCGTGGGGCCCGGGCTGATGCCCACCGAGCGGCGCTGGGCCATCCCCACCGTGCTCGGGGCGTTCTTCTTCTTCTCGCTCGGGATGCTCTTCGCGTACTTCCTGCTGCTGCCGGCGGGCCTCGCCTTCCTGATCGGCTTCGCGCCCGTCGAGGTGAAGCCCCTCCTGCAGGTCGGCAAGTACCTCGGCTTCGCCGCCGGCCTGGTGTTCGCGACCGGCATCGCCTTCGAGCTGCCGCTCTTCTTGCTGGCGGCCTCGGCGATTGGCGTGGTCACGAGTTACTCGCTCGCGCGCCACCGGCGTACGGCCTTTTTCGTGTCCTTCGTGGTCGCCGCGATCCTGACGCCGTCGATCGACGTGTTCAGCCAGGTCATGATGGCGGGGGCGCTCTACCTGCTCTTCGAGCTCAGCATCTTCTTGATCCGGCTGACCGGCAAGTGAAAAGGCCGGGGGCATCGCCCCCGGCCTTCGTTTCGGTTGTCGGCTGGTCAGTCTTCCGGCTTCTCGAACACCACGACCTTGGCGCCCGACTTCTCCGAGACGTAGATGTTGCCTTCGGCGTCGAGGGCGATCGAGACGGGCTCCGTCAGTTCATCCTCGCCGAACTCGCAGACCTTGTCGTCGTCGTCGTCGTAGCGGACGATGGTGCCGCCCTTGATCTTGTAGGTGTCGTCGCCATCCGCGGTCGTGGCCTCGGTGGGCATCGTGAAGGTCGTGTCTTCGGTGTTGGTCAGCGCGCCGTCGAGCGAGAAGGTGTACGACTTCGTGCCGTCGGCGGCGATGAGGCTGCCGTCCTTGATCTTCACGCGGGTGACGCTGGTGGGCAGGTTCTTCGCGCCGACCCAGCCGATGTTCTCGATGCTCGACTGGAACTCGCCCGTGGCGATCTCGTACGAGCGGACCGCGGCGAACTTGCCGAACAGGCCCTGGCGGGCGTTGTCGACCACGTACAGGATGCCGTCGAGGATCGCGAGGCCGTTGGCCGCGTGCAGGCTGCCCTCGCCGATCGCCTTCGAGAACTTCGGCGTCTGGCGCTCGAGCTTCTCGGCCTTCTCCTGGGCCTCCTCTTCGGCCTTCTTCTTCTTTGCTTCTTCCTTGCGCTTGGCGGCCTCTTCGGCCTCCTTGGCGGCCTCGGCGTCGCGCTTGGCGGCCTCCTCGGCCGCCGCCGCGGCGGCCGCATCTTCTTCGGCCTTCTTCTTGGCGTCCGCTTCGGCCTTCGCCTTCGCGGCCGCTTCGTCTTCGGCGTCGCCAGCGGTGGCGGTGGTGGCCACGGCGTCGGGCGAGGCTGCGGTCTCGTCGACCGGCGGCTCGGCGATCGGATCGTTGGTCACCGGCAGCTCGTCGGCGACCGGGGCGATCGCCTCGAGGTTCTGCGGATCGGCCGGGGCAATCGCCTCCGTGCTGTCGCCCAGCGGGATCGGTCGGGCGGCCGTGGTGGGACCGTTCTTGCCACAGCCGGTCAGCAAGATCGCGGCGACGACGCCTGCGAGGACCAGCTTCTTGTTTTCGAACTGCACCATTTCCGGAACCTCCACTGCACGCACTTAACACTTGATGTAAGGGTTATCGAAGGGGGAACGTCCCGGGATGCGTCTCGCAGGTCAACCCGGAAATAAGCTTGTTTCAAGCTCTGGTTAAACTTGCCGCCGGGCAGCCCGATCAGGCATCATGGGGCCTCACGCACCGAAGGGATCCCGTTTCACGTGAATCAAGCGCGGAAGTACCTGCTCCTCCGCGATCAGCAGGTCATCGGCTTCATCCGACCCGACAAGCCCGTCGAGCTGCCGCCCGAAGAGGCGGCCATGTGGGAGGCGTGCGCGGGCGACATCGATCGCTTCGCGCTAACGCTGCCGGCCGAGTACATGCTCGTGGAGGTCGATCCGGCACCCGAGGACGAGGACGCCTTCCAGGGCGAGAACCTCCTCGATCGGCGGAAGTACTACCTCTTCCACAATGGCGAGATCGTGGGCCTGCTCGACGCCGCCTTCACCAACGGCGAGTTCACCTACCTGATCGAGGATGAAGAAACGGTCGCCAGCCTGCCTGAGCCGCTCGCCGAGTTCTGGCGCGAAAAGCGAGGCGATCTGAGCGCGTTCCTGCTCGGGCTCGAGGAGGAAGAGCGGCGCTACAACTACCTCGAGGCGCTCGCCGACGAGACCGACGAGGAGATCGCGAAGGAAATGGCCTCCGATCGGGCCGAGATTTCCCTGCACTGGGAGCGCGGCCTCGCGATGCGCGACCGCTACCTCTTCTTGCGCGCCCTGCGCGAGCTCGAGATCGCGGCCGCGCTCTGCGACAAGTACGCGATGGTGAACTTCCTCGCCGAGCTCTGCAACGAGATGGGCAACATCTACATCGCGTTCGAGGACTACGACGCGGCGACCGAGGTGTTGGAGGAGGGCCTGTCCTACGATCCGCACGACGTGGTCTGCCGCGTGCGCATCCTGACGAACCTGTCGCAGGCCTACGATCTGGCCGGCAAGCGCAAGAAGGCGATCGAGAAGGTGGAGGAGGCCCTGGCCGACATCCCGCCGGACATCTACGACAGCCTGCTCGCCGGCCTCTACAGCCAGGCGGCCTCGCTCTACAACCAGGAAGGCAACTACGACAAGGCGATCCAGCTCTACAAGCTGGCTGCCTACCTCGCCGCCAACTCGACGTCGGTCACGGAGCCGGAGCGGGCGATGTTCCACAACAACCTGGGCATGGCCTACCTCGAGCATGGCGATCGCGCTCTGGCGCTCGACCAGCTCAAGAAGGCCGTCGAGCTCCAGCCCCACGACCCCTTCTACCAGGAGAACCTGACGCGTTGCTACGACGAGCTGGGCTGAGCCTCTGGCTCGCGGCGGTGACCTGGGCTGGCCCCGCCCACGCGGCGATGCCCCAGCCGGTCCTGGCGACGCCGCCGCCCGCCATCACGGCGCCTGCGCCGGCCGCGACCGCGCGGCCGATCACGCGCTGGGAGTACAAGCAGATCACCTACAACCGGGTGGCGTTGCTGGGCGACAGCGAGGCCGAGCTGCGGCTGCTGGGCCTGCAGGGTTGGGAGCTGGTCTCGGCGTTCTTCGATCCGAACGCACGCACGATCGTCTGCTTCCTCAAGCGCCCCCTGTAGCAAGAGGCCCGAGCATTCGCTCGGGCCTTGCTTTCAATCATTTTTCAATTAACGGCCGGCGCGGATCGGCTCCAGGTCTTCCTGGCGGCAGCGGATGCGCTCGAGATCCCGCTTGGAAGGATCGAAGACGGCGACGATGAAGCGCGGGGGCGAGTAGGTGTCGTCGATGTTGGTCACGATGCTGGGCTGACCGATCAGGCGGTCCATGCGGGAATGGCGCGGCTCGCTGACGAGTCGGACCATATCGCCAGGCTTGAAGGTGATTTCAACCATTGAATCCTCACTCCAAATCGGATGCGGCGTTGAATCCTGATGAAACCAGATTAGCACAAGACGCTCTACATTAACCAGACCTTAACTCCCCGTTTACCTGAATTTCTTGTAACGATATGTAACGCGCCGTCGTTTCAGGAGGCCTGGCGTGAGGGGGTGCCTGCATCGCCGGCCTCGACGAGGCGGCGGAAGGGGCCTTCCTCGGCGAGCAGGGCGGCCGGGGTGCCCGCCTGGACCACCTGTCCGCCGGCGAGCACGAAGATGCGGTCGGCGCCGTTGATGCTCGCGAGCCGGTGCGCCACGATCACGATGGTGCGGCCGCGCATGCGATCGGCCAGCGCGTGGCGCAGCGCCTCTTCGGTGGCGTTGTCGAGCGCCGAGGTCGCCTCGTCGAGCACCAGCACGGCGGGGTCGGCGACGAGCGCGCGGGCGATCGCGAGCCGCTGCCGCTGCCCGCCGGATAGGCCGCCGCCGCCCTCGCCGAGCGTCGTGGCGTAGCCCTCGGGCAACGCCACGACGAAGTCGTGCGCCTGGGCCACGCGGCAGGCGGCCTCGAGGTCGGCGTCGCTGGCGGCCGGGCGGCCGAAGCGCAGGTTCTCGGCGATCGTGCCGGCGAAGAGCACGGGGTCCTGCGGGACGTAGGCGATCGCCCGCCGCAGCTCGGCCGGCCGGATGGTGCGCACGTCGCGGCCGTCGAGCGTCACGCGGCCCGCATCGGGATCGCCGAGCCGCACGAGCAACATCGCGAGCGTGCTCTTGCCGCCGCCACTCGGCCCGACCAGCGCCAGGACCTCGCCCGGCCCGGCCGCGACCGAGACGCCCGCGAGCGCGGGCCGGCCGGGCTCGTAGGCGAAGGCGACGCCTTCGGCCGCGAGCGCGCCCGCCACCTGGCCGAGCGGCGGCGCATCGGCAGGTGGCGGGGGCGGCAGCGGCACCTCGAGCAGCGCGACGACGCGCCGCGCGCCCGCCAGGGCGATCTGGATGCGGCTCCAGGCGTGGCTCACGGCGAGGGTCGGGTCGACCGCCACGCCGATCGCCGCCGCGAACGCGATCAGGTCCGCCGGCGCGAGGCGCCCCTGGATGATTTCATAGCCGCCGACCCACAGCACGCCGCCCATGGCGGCCGTCTGGAGCGTCGCGATCACCGGCGACTGGCTCGCGCCCACGATCGCCGCCCGCCAGAGGGCCTGCCGGTGGGCCTGGCTGGCCGCGGCGAAGCGCGCCGCTTCCTCGGCCTCGCGGCCGAAGGCCTTCACGAGCGCGGCGGCGGCCAGGCTCTCCTGCGCGCGGACGAAGACGTCGGATACGCGCACCTGGCCCTCGCCGGCAAGGTCGTGGAGCTTGCGGCCGAAGTGGGCGATCGCTAAGCCCACCACCGGCGCGCCCACGAGCGTCGCGAGCGCCAGCCGCCAGTTCAGCCAGAACACGTAGCCGAGCGAGTAGAAGATGATGATCACGCTCGGCACCAGCTCGGCCAGCAGGGCCGCGAGCGCGTCCTTCACGAGCCCGACATCGGCTACCAATCGGGCGCCGAGATCCGCCGGGCGGTGGCGGCGGTGGAAGGCCAGGTCGAGCGCGAGCAGGCGGGCGAAGACGTCTTCGCGCAGCTGGGCGGTCGCGGCGAGGGACACGTGGCTGCTCAGCGCTGCCTGGGCGAAGTTGAAGGCGCCGCGCAGCGCGAACAGGGCGATCAGCCCGAGCACGATCAGGTTGAGCGCACCGAACGTCAGCTTGCCGAAGGCATCCGCCGCGTAGCGTGCGAGCGGCACCATCGCCATCGCGGCGCCCGCGCCACAGGCGACGCAGAGGGCCGCCAGCGCGAGTACGGGCGCGTGGGGCCGGAGGTAAGGAGCAAGGGCCGCGAGCGCGCGGCTCGCGGGAGGTTCGGGGAGATCCGCCATGGCGCCATCGTACCGCGCGCGGTACGATGGCGCCATGAGAGCTCTCGCCGTCCTTCCGGCCCTCGCCGTGCTGGCTTCGGTCCCTGCCGCCGAGGCGTCGCTCCCGGCCGCGGCGGTCGCGCCGACCCACGCGACCCTCAGCTGGGACGGTGCGCCTGTCCACACGCTCGTGGTGCCGGCCGGCGCGCGCGTGCGCCCCGTCGCCCGCCGGCCCGGACGGACGGTGCCTGCGTGGCGGGCCGCGACCGGGGCGATCGCCGCGATCAACGGCGGCTACTTCAACCACTCCGACGGCTGGCCCGTCTCGCATGTCGTCGTGGATGGCGAGGCGCTCACCGCGCCCCATGAGAACAAGGCCTTGCGCGCCAACCCGGTGCTCGCGCCGCACCTGCCGCGCATCTTCGGCCGCCGCACGACATGGATCGACACGCCGGACGGCTGGCGCCTCGCCCCTTGGAACGCGAAGCCCGCGGGCTGGCGCGCTGCCCTGCAGGCGGGCCCGGCGTTGCTGCCCGAGATCGGGCTCGAGGCGGAGGCGTTCGTGATCCGCGGCAAGGGCGGCGCCATCGCGCGCGATGGCATCGCGAGCGGCGCGCGCGCCCCCCGCTCCGCGCTCGGGCTGCGCCCCGACGGCGCCATGGTGTGGGCGGTGGTGGGCTCGCCCGGCCTCGCGATCCCGCAGCTCGCCACGCTCATGGCCCGCCTGGGCTGCGACCGCGCGATGGGCCTCGACGGCGGCGGGTCGTCCACGCTCGTCTGGACGGAGAATGGCCGGCCGCGCGTATACGTCGGCGGCGGGGGCGCCGCCGCTCTGGTGAACTCCGCGTTGGTGGTGGAGCCCTAGCCATGCGCACCTTGATCGCATTCGCCGCCGTGGCGGCGGCGACGCCCACCGCCAGTAGCGACCTGCTCGCCACGTTCAGGGCCGCGCCCGTCGGGCAGCGCCTCGCGGCGCTGGCCCATGAGCCGATCCTCGCCATGCCGCTCGCCGGCGATGAGGTCGCGGTGGTGGTCTATGCCCCCGAGCAGGGCTCGCTCAGCCGGTGGGACGACGAGTCGCGGGTCGTGCTCTATCGCCGTGCCTTGCCTGACTGGGAGCGGATCCAGTTCGTTTCGAAGGCCGGCCAGTCGGTCCCCGGGCGCATCGCGGCGCTCCATGCGCGCGACGTCGACGGGGACGGCCTGCCTGAGCTGGTGGCGATCGGCCAGGCGCACGGGAAAGTCGGCAAGGCCACGCTGATGGTCTTCCGGCGTGACCGGCCGGGCGGGAAGTTCGAGCTGATCTTCCGGCGCCGACAGGCGGCGCCCGCGCTCAAGTTCGGGCCGGGCGGCCGGCTCACGTATACGTACGAGTCGCCAATGCCGTCGCGCGAGCGCCGCTTCGAGACCTTCGCGCTCGACGGCGGGATGTACGTGGCGACCGTGGGCGACGCGCAGCCTGTGGTGTTCGATTGATGGAGGTGGTCATGGCGCAGGCGGAATCTGAGCAGGCGGCGCTGCAGCGGGCGATCGAGGCGGCGTTCGCGCGGGCCGACCGCGCGAACCTGCGTGAGGTGACGCGGGAGATCTGGCGGCTGCTCAAGCTGCTCGACGACCCCGCGCAGCGCCAGCGGTACGAGGGCGCGCTGGATGCGCTGCCGGAGATGGTGAAGCACGGCGGCGAGGCCGATTGACTGCGCCCCTCTGAATCGGCCGCTCTCCCCTGGGTGGGGCGTACGGGTACCTTCACGCGTGGGCGACGGCGTCCGGCACGAGCATGTTCGTCGGCGACACCGTCACCGTAGGCTCATCCGACTCAGCAACCTCCGCCGACGGCAACACCAGCCAGAGCGCCGAGCCGCGGCCCAGGCCGCATTCGTGGCCCAGCGCGCCGCCGTGGGCCTCGACGATCCGGCGCGCCGCGAAGACGCGGAAGCCCGCGCCGTCGTCGAGCCGCAACACCGCCGGCGAGAGGCCGCTCGGCGAGCCCAGCAGCTTGTCGAGCACCGCTTCGGAGTGGACGGCGACCGACGTCGCGATTTCCACGCGCACCTGGTCCTCGGTGCGGAACACGCGGACGTCCACGCGCTCGCCGGCGGGCGTGCGGGCGACGGTCTGTTCGAGCAGCAGCGCCAGCGCATGGCGCAGCCGCTTGCCGTCGCCACTCGCGATCGAAGAGCCGCCGTCGCGGGTGACGGCGAGCAGCACGCCGGCGGCGCGGGCGGCCGGCGTGAGGGCCGCCACGACCTCCTCCGAGGCTTCGAGCAGGTCGACAGGCGCGTCCGCGGGGCGCCCGACGCCGGCGTCGAGGCGCGCCACCGCGAGCATCGTCTCCAACCGCCCGCGGATACGCGCGGCGTCGAGATCGAGCTGATCCGCGAGCTCGCCGTAGATGCCGTCGAGCGGGCCGGCCAGGCGATCGCGCAGCATTTCTGCGGCGCCGACGACCGAACAGACCGGCACGAGCAGCTCGCGCGCCACGTCCGCGAGGAAATCGGCCGTGAGCCCGGCGAGGTCAGGCCCACCCGGCGCCCCGGGCTGCTGGCGGGACCAGGCCAGCGGCGGCGGCGGTGTGCGCCGCGACCAGCCGGTCGGCAGGTCGACCACGCCCACGGCATCGGATGGCTCCTCGGCGTCGGCGACGCGCACCTCGTCGGGGCCGTCACGCAGCGCGAGACGCAAGGCCCACTCCGCGCGCTGCATCAGGTAGCGCGGCGCGACGTCGCCCGGCGCGTACGTGGCGATGCCGTAGCACCCCGTGACCAGCCCGAGCGACGTGCCGGCCGTGCCGGCCTCGTCCATCTCGAGCATGGCTTCGCGCACGCGGCCTGCGGCACAGCGCGCGCCGGCGGCGAGGGTCTCGGGCAACAGCAGCGCGAACCGCCCGTCGTCGAGGCGGGCCACGACGTCGCAGGCGCGCAACACCTCGGTCAGGACCGCGCCGACGGCGCCGGGCGAGCCTGCGTCGTCGTCGAGCGCCATGATCACCAGGCTGAACCGGCGGCCGTAGCGGCGGGCCCGGTCGAACTCGGCCTTGAGCTGCTTGAGGAAGAACGCCTGGCGGTAGAGCCCGCTGCGTTCGTCGAACGCCCCGGTGGGGTCGCCGGCCGCGACAGCGCTGCCGTTGAGCGCGGCCGCGAGCTGGTCGGCGGCGCGGCGGACGGCGGCCGCGGCTTCGCTCAACCCGGCCGGATCCGGCGTGATTGCCGGGCCCGCCGATGAGGTCGCGGCGTCAGGCACTTCGAGATTGCGCACGGTCAGGTCCATGTCCAATCCTCCCCTTGGTCGCTCCCCCAAGGGGTGGATGATAACGGACCCGTGTACCCATGTCAATAAATCTTTACAATATTATGTTACGAAAGATTGAAGGGGCCCGCAGGCCCCTTCGTTGCGTGATACTCAGGGCGTATCGGTCGGCTGCGGGCTCGGTTCCGGGCTCGCGCTCGGGCTCGGGCTTGTGTCTTCGAGCGGCACGGACTCGGCAATCGTGACAGCGCCCGCCGCGACGGTCACCTCGAGCACGCGCACCCCGCCGGCCCACACCGCCACCGGTTTCGTGGTCCGCAGGCGCTTGCCGCCGACCGTGAACTCCAGGTAGTACTCACCTGCGGGCAGGTCGAGCGTGAAGCGGTCGTCCTCGACAGGCAGCCCGGCGCCGGGCCCGCCCGAGAGCGGCACGACCCAGACCTCGGACACCTCGTCGCCCTTCAGGGAGACCTCCAGGCGACCAGGCGCCGGCGACGCCTGGGCCTTCGTGCCGGGCGTCGCGCCGTTCGGCGGCGCCGGCATCATGGCGGTGGACGAGTTGCCGCCCACGAGGGTCTGGTCGGTCTGGGCTTCCTGGCCAGGCGCCATCGGCAGGGACGTGGCCACGGGCGCCGGCGCGCTGCTCGGCGTCGCACGGTTGGCGGCGTCGTCGATCTGGCCGCCTGCGTTGTTCGCGCCCAGGCCGCTGGCCGCGGTCGCAGCGCTGGGCTGGCTGGCCGGCGCCTTCGCCGGCGCCCCCGAGCGCCCGGTCGCCTGGGAAAATGGCGGGATCGGCGGGGTATCCGGCTGGGGCAGCAGGCAGCCGCCCAGCCAGAGCGGCAAGGCGAGCAGGAGGCCCAGGGAACGTCGAGCGACGCGCGCGATCACGAGGGCTCCTCTCCGGCCAGCACGGCCAGGAACTCGGGGTGTTCCGCCCAGTTCTTGAAATCGCCCGCGAGCTCGGCCTTGAAGTGGCCGCGGCATGAGGGGTTGAGCTGGATCGCGCGGCGCACGTGCACGATGCCGGCGCCCGTACAGGCCGTGCGGCGACGGGGCGCGCCGTGCGTCTGGCCGGCCAGCAGCGCGGCTTTCACGTAGTGCGCGAACCAGTAGTTGGGGCACAGCTGGAGGGTGAGGTCGACCAGCTCCATTGCCTGGCCGACTCCGTCGGCATAGCCGCGGGCGCCAGCCGATCCTTGCATCGCCGCCGCCGCGTAGGCGAAAGCCAGGAACAAGTTGACGTCGAGCGCCGCGGTGGTGTGGCGGGCAGGGCCCGTGGCCTGGCGGTGCAAGAACGACCGGCCATAAGGCATGATGCGGCGCGGGCGGTTCGACTCCAACCACAGGTAGCAGATCGCCGAATGGTAGAGGTCCTGGCTCTCGCCTTCGAGGGCGATCGCGCGCCGGAAATCCGCGGCCGCGAGGCGCCGCGCCGCCGCCTGCTCCGGGCCGCGCTGCTGGCGCGCGAGCCGCTGGTACGCGAGGCCGCGGTTGTAGTACAGGTCCGCGGCCTCGATCTGGGCCGCGGTGTCCTCCTCGAACGCGGCGAGCGCCGCGTCGAACTCCCCGATCGAGGGCGCGTAACGGCCGGCCTGGAAGTGGGCCATGCCGAGGCCGGCGTGCGCGTGCACGAAGGAGATGCCGCCCCGTTCCACTGCCGCCTCGAGCAGCGCCACGGCACGGTCGGGCTGGCCCTTGGCCGCGGCGGCGAGGCCGTCCTGGTAGAGCTGACGCGCGGTGGTGGGATACGAGGCGTAGCGCGTCGGGCCGGTCAGCAGCGGGTCCGCGCTGGGGTCCTGGTAGCCCGCGGCCTCGAGCAGCGCACGCGGGTCGAGATCGAGCGTCTCGGCCAGCTGGCGGGTAACGGCCTCGCTGGGGCGCTTCCGCTTCGCGGCGGGGTCGTTGACCGCGCGCTTCTCGGCGTTCACGAGCTGCCAGAGGTAGCCATGGGAAACGCCCACCAGCTTGGCCAGCGTGCGGTAATCCAGGCCTTTCAGGCGCATGCCCTCGGCCAGCATCTGGCCGAAGGTCTGGACGTTCTCTTCCAACGGATCGACCTCCGAACGGGCGGCCGGATGGACCGGCCCATGGCGAGTATACAAGCATTGAATACAAAATTCAATACCTGTTGAGCATGTTTACCAAGGCGTTCGCCCGCATGACGAAGCCGCCCGGAGCATGGCTCCGGGCGGCCGGTACAGCGAGCCGCCGCCGGCGGCGGAGCCGCAAGCGCAGCTAGTCGAGCTGGAACTTGAAGAACGTCTTGCCCATCACCACCTCGTCGCCATTCTTGAGGGGCTGGGGGCTGCCCGGCATCAGCCGCGGGCCGCGGTTGATGTAGGTGCCGTTCAGCGAACCGACGTCCTCGAGGTGGTAGGCGCCGCCCTGGAAGAAGATGCGCGCGTGCTTGCGCGAGATCTTCGCCTCCGGGTCGTCCTGGGTCAGGTCGACTTCGGGGAACGCGCCGCCGTCCGGATCCCAGCGGCCGACGTGGGTCTCGCCGCGCTGCTCGAGCGGGAATTCCTTGCCGACGGTGCCGCCACGGGTGATCACCAGGCGGCCAGGCGGGCCGGCTTCGTCGGAGCCTGCGACGGAAGGCGGCGGCGCGGTGGCCGTCGCAACGGCGGGCGAGGCGCCCTCGTCGAGCTTCGTGCCGCACTCGTCACAATAGGTGACGCCGCCCATGTTGTCCGCGTTGCAGTTGGGGCAGGTGATCATGACCAGGACTCATCCTTTCTGGAGCGGGGAAATCGGGGTGGATGGGCCGTGAGACCGGATCCTAAGTGTATTCGGCCAGGTTCACGAGGACGACGGAGATGTTGTCCTCGCCCCCGCGCAGGTTGGCGAGATTCACCAGGTGCTGCGCGGCCAGCTGCGGGTCGCTGTGCTCCAGGACGATGGATTGTAGCTCTGCGTCCTTGACATGTCCAGTAAGCCCGTCGCTACACAGCAATACCCAGTCGCCGAGCTTGAGCGACCGCTGGTACGTATCGACTTCCACGTTCGGGTAGGTGCCGAGCGCCCGGTAGATCAAATTGCGCTGCGGGTGGACCAGCGCTTCCTCCTCGGTGATCTGGCCGATCTCGACCAGACGGCCGACCAGCGAATGGTCGCGGCTGACCTTCTCGATGCCCCAGCGGTTGATGACGTACGCCCGGCTGTCGCCGACGTGGCCGACGTACAGGGTCTGGCCGAAGACGACAGCGGCGGTCATCGTCGTGCCCATGCCGGAGAGCACCTCGTCGCCGCGGCCGGTCTCGTAGATGCGCAGGTTGGCGCGCTTCACCGCGGCCGTCAGCGCCTGGTTGATGATTTCTCCCGGATCGGCGGCATTCTCGAGCTGTGAGAAGTTGAGCCGATCCTCGAGGACGGCCATGCCCTCGTCGATCGCGATCGCCGAGGCCACCTCGCCGGCGTTCACGCCGCCCATGCCGTCGGCCACGATATAGAGGCCGATGCCGCGCTGGCGCGAGAGGTTCACGAAGTCGAGGTCCTTGCAGCCCACCGAGTCCTCGTTGCCTTCCCGGATCATGCCGACGTCCGAGAAGTGGCCGGCCTTGCGGTGCGGGTTGTTGATGAGCTCGAGCAGCTCGTTCTTGACCTCGTTGACCGAGCCGTAGCGGCGGTCCGGATCGGGCTCGAGCATGTGGCCGACGATGCGGGCGATCGCCGGGTGAACGTCCACCAGGTACTCCGAGACGGCAGGGTAGATGAAGCCCCAGTCGCCTTCGGCCATCTCCATCGGGTTCTGGCCGGTGAGCAGCTGGAACCACACGGCCCCCAGCGAGTACACGTCGGAGCGCGCGTCGATCGGCACGTCGAAGACGCCGCAGTGCTCGGGACTCGAGTAGCCCGGCGTCACGTCGATCGCGGCGTTCGGGTCGAGCGGCAGCACGGCCGCGCGGTGGAAGCCCGTCAGGCGCACGCGCTGGTTGTCGGGCGCGACGACGATGTAGCGCGGCTGGACGTCGAGGTGCAGGATCTGTCGGCGGTGCAGCTGGCTGATCGACTGGCACAGCTGGATCATCCACTCCAGCGACTGCTGGACCGTGATCTTGTTCTGCGTCAGGTAGAACTGGAGGTCACGGCCTTCCAGTTGTTCGATCACCAGGTAGGCGCGGGCGTTTTCCTTGAAGATGTCGAGCGCCTTGACCACGGTCGGGTAGCTGACCGAGCGGAGGATCAGGAACTCGCCCTGGTAGGGGTTCCCGGCCGACTGGTCGGCCCACTCGCCGCCGGCGAGCGTGCTCGCGGGCTTGGCCACGTCGGCCTGCTCCTTCACGATCACGACGATGTCGGTGACCGTATCGATCGCCCGGTACATGTTCGAGCCGTTTTTGAATTCCAGGTAACGCTCGACGCGGTACCGGTTCGCCAGCATGGCGCCGGTCTCCAGCGGTTGGAGCTGGTCGACGAGCATGTTTTCGCCCTCTCTCGACGTGTTCAACGGACGCTCCTTTTCCTAACTCTTAGCCGCAGGCGCTGCCTACAGGCTCACCTGACGCACGGGAACGAAGCGCCCGTCCTTGACCTTCATGAGAAACATCGGACGCCGGACATTGCCCTTGGCGTCGATCTTCGCCTTGCCTGAGAGCGTGGCATAGCCTTGCTCCCCGAGCTTCTTGATGTAGGAGGCCACCGCCTCGCGCTGCGGGCCGACGACGTCGATCGCCTGGACCATCAGGTTCAAGGCCTCGTACGTGAGGGCCGCGCGGCTGTTGGCCTCGGACTGGAACTTGCTGCGGAACTCCAGCTCGAAGTCGCGCGCGGCCGCGGAGGTCAGCGCACCGTGATAGTACGTCGCGCAGACCATCCCGTCGACCGCCTGGCCGCCTTCGCGGGCGAGTTCCGGCAGGTAGAGGCTGTCGCCGCCCAGGATCGGGGCGTTGACGCCGACCTGCCGCGTAGCCTTGGCGAGCCCGATCGCATCGAGGTGCGAGCCTGCCAGGAACACGACATCCGGCCGCTGGGCCTTGATCCCCTTGGCGAGCTCGGTCCAGTCGGGGTTGTCGCCGAAGATGGCCTGTTCGGTCCGCACCCCGCGGTCCTCGGCTTCCTTCGCGAAGCTGGTCGCGAGGCCCTGGATGTAGGGGTTGTCCTCGGGCAGCACCACGGAGACCCGCTTGGCATGGAGGTCTTCGACCGCGTAGCGGGCCAGGACGCCGCCTTGCAGCCCGTCGTCCGGGCTCAGCCGGAAGAAGTTGGGTGAGCTGTCGGAGAGCTCGATGCTCGTCGAGGTCGGCGAGATGACGGGCAGGCCGGCCAGGCCGTAGATCGGCAGGGCGGCCCGTGTCGAGCGCGAGTCGAGGTGACCGATCACGCCGATCACGCCCTTCGTCTCGACGATGCGCTTGGAGGCCTCGAGGGCGCGCTCATGGCTCGAGCCGTCGTCCGCCAACGCGAGCAGCACGCGCGGCGCCTTGCCGCGGGAGTTGAGCTCTTGCTGGGCGTGGGCTGCGCCCTGCAGCTCGGCGCGGCCCTTGGCCTCGAACTTGCCGGTGAACGGGCCGGCCACGGCCACCATGACGAGGTCCGCCTTGCCGAGCATCAGCACCGAGTTCTGCCAGTAGATGCGCGCCTCGCCGTCGGTCGGGTCGTCTTCGGAAGCCTTCTGGTAGGCCGAGGCCGCGCGCGTGTAGTCGCCGGCGGCGTAGGCATGCGCGCCGTCTTCCTTGGCCTCGTTGCCGGTGAGGAAGATCGCCTCGCCCTGGCTCACGAGCGCCATCGGCCGGTGGTGGAAGATCTGCCAGGCCGCGATGCCCGCGAGCGCCACGGCGACAGCGGTCGCGCCGGCGATGACGTAGGGCTTGACCGAGACGAGGTCGAACTCGGTCTTGCCGGTCGGCAGCGCGAGGTTGGTGGCCGTGGCCGCCTTGTTGCCCGGCTCCAGGCGCGCCGTGGGGCCTGAAGCCTTGTTTTGGTGCATGCCGGCGGCGTCCGTCACGATGGCGCCGCTGCCGTTCGCCTTGAGGGCGTGGGCCTTTTTCGAGATGTACTGCTTGCAGTTCGGGCAGAACTGGCGCGTGACCGAGCTCTTGTGGCCGCAGTGCGGGCAATCGCGAATCACGTCGGTGTCGTTGCCGCCGATTTCCATCAGCACGCCGAGCATTTCGTCGGCCGACGCGTAGCGGTTCTCGGCGTCCGGGTCGAGCGCCTTGAGGATCAGCATCTCCATCTCGGGGCTGATCTCGGGGTTGAGCGTGGAGACGGGCGGGAAGGAGAAAGGCGGCTCGTTCTGGGGATCGCGACCCGTTAGCAGGTAGTGCATGGTCGCGCCGAGCGCGTAAAGATCGGAGCGCGGCTCGACCTGCCCCCGGTACTGCTCGGGCGGGGCGTAGCCCTGCGTCCCGATCATCGTCCCGCGCGTCACCGGGTTGAAGAAGCGCGCGATGCCGAAATCCACCAGGTAGGCCTTGCCCCAGGCCGTGGTGATGATGTTGGCCGGCTTCATGTCGCGGTAGATGATGCCGGGCTTCTGGTGGTGGAGGTACGACAGCACGTCGCAGCATTGGATCGTCCAGGCGATGACTTCCTTCTCCGAGAAGGGCGCCCCATTGTCGATCAGGCGCTGCTCGAGGTCGACGCCGTTGATGTACTCCATCACGAGGTAGTGGCGGTTGGCCTCGGTGAAGCGGTCATAGACCTCCGGGATGCCGGGGTGCTTGAAGGTCGAAAGCAGGTCCGCCTCGCGATGGAAGCTCTCGGTGGCCTGGGCGCGCTGCTCCGGGTCGTTGAAGTGGTCGAGCATCTCCTTGATCACGCAGGTGCGCGAGGAGAAGCGTGCGTCGCTGGCGAGGTACACAGCGCCCATGCCACCCTGGCCGAGCAGCTGGGTGATGCGGTAGCGGCCTTGCAGCACGCTGTTGGGCGGCAGCAGGCCACTCGCGACCGTGGTCTCGGCCGGCGCGACGGCGGCCGCGGCGGACGCATGGGCGGGTGCCGTGGCGTTGGGTCCGAGGAGGGCGGTGGGCTCGCCCTTGAAGGGGTGTCCGCACTCGTTGCAGAACTTGCTCGTGAGCGAGTTCTCGGCCTGGCACTCTGGACAGTAAAAGATCGTGGACATCGTTGCTACCTATTACGCGCGCGGCCGGCCGCTCACCAATCCAGCAGCCGTTCGACGAAGCTGAGGTTGTCGGCCTCGGCCGCGTTCGGGATCTGGTCGCCGTCGGTGTCATCGTCCGAGAAGGCCGAGGCGTCGCCCACGACGATCGCCTTGCCGCCCTTGTATGGGCCGCCCGCGGCCACGGTTTGCGCCCCGATCTGGGGCCCCGCCTGCACGCGGTAGCCGAGCTGGCCGGTCTGAGCGAGCTCGGTCATCGGCGCGAGGCCGAACAGCGAGCAGCTCTGGTAGAGCTGGACCGACTTGAGGTCCGCGACCGCGGCCACGGTCGGCTTGAAGCGCGCGACCGACAACCAGGCCGCGTCGGCGCCGTTCGTCGGCGGCTCGCGGAGAAGATCGGGGTTGAAGTGCAGGCCGAAGCGATGCACCAGCGCGTTCGCCGCGGGCGTGCGGAAGCCGCCGAAGCCGCCCCATTCGCCGAAGATGACGAGCTTGCCGCCCTGGGCCACGAACGTGGTCATCCGCTCGATCTCGGCGCCCGTGAGGTCGCGGCCCGGGCTGATCAGCACCCAGACGCCCTGCTCCGGCTGGCCGTCCGTGAGCTTCCAGCCGCGGGTCACGAGGTGATCGCGCAGCGCTTTCAGGCGATCGGCGCCCACGCCGCCACCGATGGTCGTGTCGAGGAAGGCGACGGGGGCCGCGGCCGACAGCGCGAGGTCCGCGCTGACGGGCTGGTTGGCGGTGGCGGTGACGCCCTTCGATGCCAGGCTGAAGCGCGGCTTGCCGGCGGTCAACGTGACGCTGCCCGGCGTGATCCCACGCAGCTCGTACGCGCCGTCCGCGCCGGTGAGCACGCTGGAGGTGCCGTCGCTGACGACCGCGCCCACGATCGGCGAACCGCCCGCGGTGACGCGTCCCTTGACCACGGCACCCGGGGCCAGGCTGGCCCGCTGGGTCACGGTCAATTTCTTCTTGACCTCGAAGGGCGCCGACATGAAAGTGGCGCGGCCCTCATGGGTCACGACCAGGCGATAATCGGCACCGGGCGCGAGCGGGCCGAAGTTGGCGCGGCCGGAGGGGTCCGCGGTGGCGGTCGCGAGGGTGGGGCCGTAGACCCGGAACATGGCGCCTTTGAGCGGCTGCTGGCCTTCGCCGAGCGCCTCGACGGCGAGGCTGCCGCCGAAGACGGCATAGCCGGCGTCGCTGTATGCGCCATCGAGGGGCGCGGGCGGCTGGCTCCAGGGAGGGTTGATCGTCGGGCCGGGTGACTTGACGGGCGAGACGGAAGCAGGTGGCGGGATGATCGGCCCCGGCTGGCCCCAGCAGCCCGTCATCGCGCTAGCGACGGCGAGACCCGCGGCCACCAGGATGGCTACGGCAGGCGGCTTGTTCGATTCGCGCCGGGAATGCAAGGAATTACCTACGGACCGGGAGCTTGAGTGCGGCGTACGCATTATACCCAGGCGTGCCGGAGTTAACGGCCGAGCGAGCCGGCATCGCCGGTGCGCTGGACGGCCGCCGCGGCGTTGAGGTCGCCGTGGCCGTAAACCGCGTCCCAGCCGGGCGTTCCGCCGTCTTTTGCGGTGGCCGCGAGGCGCGTGCGTACCTGTGCCGGTGCCAGGCCGGGGCTGGCCGAGAGCACGAGCGCCGCCGCCGCGGAGACCAGCGGCGCGGCCATCGAGGTGCCGGCGAGCACGCCGTAGCCAGCGCCCTCGCGCGCCGCGCGCGAACCGTAGGCAGGGTAGGTGGGCATCGACGAGTAGATCTGCCGGCCTTCCTTCTGACTCGACTGGCCGCCGCCCGGCGCCACGATCACCAGCCCCTCGCCGCGGCTCGAGTAGGCCGCCACGGCGCCGCTCTCCACGACCGCGCCCACGGCGATGACGCCGGCGTAGGCCGCCGGGTAGTTGACCTTGCCGCCGTCGTTGCCGGAAGCGATCACGGGGATCGCACCGCGCTCGATGCCGTAGTTGAGCGCCTCGAGGAGGATCGGGCTGGGGTCGGGGCCGCCGATCGAGAGGTTGAGCACACGCGCGCCCTTGTCGACGGCGTCCGTGATGCCCTTGGCGATCGTCGCGTCGTCGGTGTCGCCGCTGACCGGCGTGACCTTCACCGGCAGCACCTTGGCCTCGGGCGCGCCACCGACCACGCCGATCCGGTTGCCCTTCACAGCGGCGATCAGGCCGCTGACGTGGGTGCCGTGGCCGTGGCTGTCGCGGTTGTCGTAGCTCTGGCCGTCCAGGATGTCGGGGCGGCCCATCGCGACGACTTCGTCGATGATCGGCAGCAAGTTGGCCACGAGGTCGGGGTGCTGAGGGTCGACGCCCGAGTCGATCACGGCGACGATTACGCCCTTGCCGCGCGTGGTGGCCCAGGCTTCCGGGAACTTCGCGTGCGGCAGGTGCCACTGCTGGGCGAACCCCGGATCTTCCGCGGCCTGCGCGATCGAGAAGCGCGGCACCATCGGCGCCGGTACCTCGAGGGCGGGCACCAGGCGTCGACGCGGGTTGGCATGCGCGAACTCGACGGCCGGGTCTGCGGCGAGGGCCGCGAGCGCCCGGGTGGTGTCGGCCGCGGCGAGGCGCCAGCGCTCGGCGCCGGGGGTGATGGCCACGGCATCGGTCGCGCCGACGCTGAACCGGGTGGCGTCCCGCACGGCCGCATCCGCGCCGTCGGCCCAGCGCACGACCACCTCGCCGGGCACGACGTCGGCCGCAGGTACCGGCGACGTGGTTGCCGTCGGCATCGGCGTGGTGCAGCCGGCGACGACGGCGATCGCCAGGGCGAGGAGGGGGAGGAGGGGTGTGGCAGATTTCATGATTACTTCCTACCTACCCCACGCGGGCTCCGCGCTCGCGACATAGGGGCAAAGCCGCAGGACGCGAGCCGTCACCTGAGGTGAGGCGCCGGTCGGCGGGGCCAGGCGGGCTTCGCCGCCGTCCGTCCGTTCGAGCGCCCGCGTGCCGTAGACCTGATCCACGAGCGCCGCGACCAGGCTGTGGTCCGCGGCGCCCGCGCGGTAGCGCACCAGGACGTGCGTGCCGAGGAGCTGGTTGGGCGACAGGTACAGCCCGGGGCCCGGGCTCGGGGGCCCGAGCGTGACCGGTGGCGGCTCACGGTCCGCCGCCGGCACGCGCGGCGCCGGCTCGACCGTGCGGACATAGGGCAGCTGGGCGAAGAAGAGCGACCAGTCGTTGGCCTCGCCGCGCGCCGGCAGGCCGAAGCCGTAGCGGGTTGCGTCGAGCTTGCGCGTGGTTCGGGTGCCCATCAGGGTGTGCAGCACCTGCACGAAGCGATCGCCCGGCGCTTCCTTGAACGCGACGGTGACGGTCCGCGCGACCGGCGCGTCGGCGGCCGCGGGGGCGCCGCTCGCGATGACGGTGGCGGCGACTGCCGCGGCGAGAAGACGGGCGGGCATACGCGACCTCCGAGGGCTTCGACGGGATGGAGGGGGGCCGGGTTCCCTCAGGGCTCAGCTCACTTGGTTTTCACGGAGACGGGCTGACGGGCCCCGGCGGCGTCGGCCCGCACGAGCACGGCCGTGGCGTCGCCCGCGACCGGCAGGGTGACCTCGGCCTCGAGCTTGGCCGCTGCGTCCTTCACGACGATCATGGGCGCGTCCACGGTGCCCTTGAGCGAGGCGAGCAGCGTCTTCACGGCGCCGTCGGGCCCGAGCAGGCTGATTTGCCCGCCGCCGCCCACCGCACCGGAGGCCACGATCGTCACCAACCAGGTGGAGTTGAGCGTCTGGCCGCCCGCGAGCGACTCTTTGCGGCTGAAGCGCACGGAAGCGCCGCCGTCGGCTCGCAACGTCTGGGCTCGCGTGATTTCGCGCCCATCCGCCCTGGCCGTCGCGCGGACGAGCGAGTGGACGAGATCGCCATCGGCGTCGGTCGCCCGCACCAGTTTGACCGTGGCGGGGCCCACCGGGCTCGCGAGTTCGAGCGTGGCGACGCGGATCGTGCCGCCGTCCGGGCGCGCCTGCGACGTAGCTTTGGTCATCGCGGCGGCGATCGCGGCCTTCGTGGTCGCGAGGCCGCTCAGCCTCGCCTGGGCCTTCTCGCGCAGCCCGGCGCGGCGCGCCTTGGCCTTTGCGCGGCCGTCCGCCGTCAGCGCGACGGCCACCCGGGCCCCCACCACGTCGGGGTCGTCGGCCTGCAACAGGCGCCGTTGCGAGGCGGAGACGCCCGCGTCGTCGGCGAGCAGATCGAACTCCGCGAGCCCGCGATCTTCGGCGAGCGCATCCGCCGCGGCCTGCGCTTCGGTCGACCCCGATTGCACCTGCACAGGCGGCGCCGTGCCGGCCGACGGGGGTGCGACGGATGCGCTCGCCGCCACGGGCGGAGACGATGCGGCGACCGTGGGCGAGCTCGTGCCGCCGGTGTTCTGCCCGCCCGGGACACATGCGGTGAGCGCGGCCGCCAGGGCCAACGCAGGGAGAAGGAAACGGGGGCGGCGGGCCATGGGGCGAGTCTCCGGTCGGGATGGGTCCCGCCTTACATACCCGGCCCCGCCGCCGTTGTCCAGCCTGAAGCACGAAGGCCGGGCCCCGAAGGGCCCGGCCGATGCGGCGATTCGCTTACTTGTCGGTGATGGCGACGGTGCCGTTGGCGTCGATGACGACCTTGGCGTCGTCGTCTTCCGCGGTGACGCCGCCGGCCGTCGTCGTCGTCGCGGTTTCGTTGCCGACGCTCGCGGTCGTGGTGGTGCCATCGGTGGAAAGCGTGGCCTCGCCGTCGGAGACGACGATCTCGCCTGCCTCGTTCACCGAAATCGCGCCCTCGTTGGAGACCGCGACTTCGACCGAGCCGTCGTCGGTGGTGTCGATCTTGACGTCTTCAGTCTTGCCGTCCGAAGACTCGACGCTCGCCTCGACGGTGCCGTCGTCATTGACCGTGATTTCGGCTTCGGTGTCGGCCACGGCGTCCTCGACGGCCGCCGTGGGCTCCTCCTCGGAGCCGCCCAGCGCGACGGTGACGGTCTTCTTCTCTACGCCCGCGGCGTCGGTCCAGACGATCTTGCCGGTGCCGGTCACGGTGCCGTCCGCGCCGATCGTCTTCTCCCAGTGGGCCACGCGCTTGCCGCCCTTGGGCAGGACGAGCTCGGAGTGGAAGACCACCGCGTAGGAGCCGTCCTCGTTGAGGGTCTTGGTGCGGCTCGAGGTGCGCGACAGGCCATTGGGCAACGTCTGCTGGAAGTCGGCCGAGGCCAGGACCAGCACGCCATCGGCGTTGACCGTGCGGAGGATCTTGGCCGTGCGGGTGAAGGTCTTGCCGTTGATCGACTTGGTGACGTCGAAGTCGAGCGTCTTGCTCTTCGTGCCGTCGCCGTTGTCGACCCACGCCGACTTGGCCGCGGCGCCCTTGATCTTGTCGCGGGCGTCCTTGAGCTTCTCGAGGCGGACCTTCACGCGATCGGTGACGTTCTTCTGGTGGGCCTTGACCTTCAGGGTGAGGTCGGCCGCCAGCTTGAGCGAGGCGCTCGCCTTCATTTCCGCGCGGCGGGCGTCGAAATCGGCCCGGTTGGCGGTGATCTTGGCGGCAGCGGCGCGCAGCTTGGCTTCCTGTTCGGCGGTCAGCTTGCCGCCGCCCAGGCGGGCTTCGATGACGGCCTCGATGCCCAGCTCGGCGGCGATGCGGGCCTTGGCGCGCGCACGGGCGGCGGCGCGCAGGGCTTCGTCACCGGCGCGCAGCGCATCATCACCGGCGCGCAAGGCGTCGTCCCCGGCCCGCAGCGCGTCGGCACCGGCCCGCAGCGCGTCGCCGCCCTTGGCGAGTCCGTCCGCGCCGTCGAGCAGGCCGCTGGTGATCGCGACCTTGCCGTCTTCGGCGGGCTCGGCGCCCACCATCTGGAGCTGGAACGCGGCGGCGGCGCCTTCCTGGCTGGCGAGCGCGTCGTAGTCGTCCATGTCGCGCTCTTCGGTCAGCGCGGCGGCGGTCTCCTGGCTGGCGACGGCGCCGGCCTGGGCCTGGCTCGCCGGCACCGCGCCGACGGCGACGGGCTTCGCGGGGGCGACCGGATCGACCTTGGTGGGGGTCGTCACGGTGGGCGTGCCGGTCGTGCCGGTGCCGGGCTTGGTCGCCGTGCCGGTGCCGGTGGCCGGCTTGGTGGCCCCCGGGGTCGTCGCCGTGCCGGCCTTGGTGCCGCCGGGCGTCACGCCGCCGGGCGAAACCACGCAACCCGCCAGGCTCGAAAGGCCGAGCGAAGTGGCGATGACCAGACCGATCAGATTGTTCTTTTGCATGTGAGGGGGCCTCCTGAAACTCTCTCTAATCCGGACCGCCACGCGGGGTCTCCGGTTGTCCGCTCCTGTTGTACCCCAGCATGACCCAGGCGGATGACACGGGTGCTGACACGAAGGTCAGATCTGAGAAATTTTCAGGCCAATTTGGCCAGGCCCCCCCTCAATCGCCGGGGGCGAGGCCAAGTGGCCTCGCCCCCGAACGATTGAAAGGAGGGAACTATTGGAAGAGTTGCCCCTGAGGTGCTCAGGCCGCGGGCGACGCGCTCGCCGCCGGGGAGGCCGCGGGCGACTCGGCCGCCGCAGGCGACTCCGAGGCTGCCGGCGACGCCGCAGGCGACTCGCTGGCTGCAGGCGAGGCGGCCGCCGCAGGCGACTCCGACGCTGCCGGCGAAGCAGCCGGCGACGCGGTGGCGTCGGCGGTCGCCTCGGTGGAGGACTCCACCGTGCCGTCCTCGGCCTCGGTCAGCTCCACTTCGACCGTCGCGCCAGTCTCGTCCTTCACTTCGGCTTCGATTTCGCCGTCGATGGGCGCCTCGACCGTGGTCGTGGTGCCGCCTTCCGTCGAGGTCGCGGTCTCTTCCTCTTCGTTGCCGCCGAGCGTGATGGCGGACGTCTTCTTGACCGCGCCTGCCGCGTCCTTCCACTCGATCTTGCCGGTGCCGGTGACACCGCCTTCGGCCGAGATGGTCTTGGTCCAGTCGGCGACGCGCGAGCTGCCGTCCTTGTGCTTGATCTCCGAGTGGAAGACGACGGTGTAGGAGCCGTCCTCGTTGAGCGTCTTGGTGCGGGTCATCGCGTGCGACGCGCCGTTCGGCGAGGTGTGCGAGAACTCGACGGACAGCTTGACCAGCGCCTTGTCCTCGATGTTCACCGTGCGGACCATCTTGCGGTGGCGGGTCATGGTCTTGGCGTTGGCGGTCTTGGTGACGTCGAACTCGATGGTCTTCGTCTGCGTGCCGTCGCCGTTGTCGACCCACTTGGCCTTGGCGGCGGCGTCCTTCACCTTGGCGCCGTCCTTGTGCTTCGCGAGGCGGGTCTTGCGCTTGTCGGCGAGCTTCGTGAGGCGCGCTTCGAGCTTGGCCTTCACTTCGGCCTTGAGCTTGCCCTTGAGGCCGGCCTTGCCGACCTTGGCGTCGGTGGTGGCCGTCGCATCCGCCTCGGCGGTCGCGCCGCCGGTGATGGCGACCTCGCCGGGCTTGGCCTTCGGGCCGCCCACGGCGTAGATGTTGTAGCGCGACGCGCCTTCCTCGGCGAGGGCGTTGTAATCCTCCGCTTCGCGCTCCTCGGACATCGCCGAGGCAATTTCTGCGCCGTTCTGCGCGGCGGCCTGCTGCTTGGTGGCGGCCGGACCGGTCATCGACGGCGCGGCCACGGTCCCGGGCTTCTGGCCGACCTGGGTGCCCGCGGGCGGGTTCGCGGCGCCGCCGGGGGCGACGGGCGAGGGGGCCTTACAACCGACGAGAGCCGAAAGGGCGACCGTGGTCGCGAGCATCGCGCCGATAAGGGTATTCTTGGACATGTGATAGCCTCCTAGATGGGGTTGTTGGCGCCCCGTATGGGGTCCGGGGCTGAGCCTCTCCTGTTGTACCCATCATCGCTCGGCGCCGATGACACGTCCGCTGACACATACGTGAACCTTGTGTGTGACTTTCATCACAAGTTCTTATCGTGGGGGCGCCCGCTTGACAGGCGAGCGCTTCGGGCCGAGCATGGGGCGCCACGCGGATAGTTAGGAGTAATGACATGGATTTGGGGCTGGCAGGGAAAGTCGTGTTGGTGACGGCGTCGAGCTCCGGGATCGGCCGGGCCGTGGCCGAGGCGTACGCGCGCGAGGGGGCGAAGGTCGCCATGTGCAGCCGACGCGAAGATGCGCTCGCCGCCGCCGTGGCGCAGGTGAAGCAGGCCACGGGCGCCGAGGTGATCGGGCTGCCGGTCGACCTCATGAGCGCCGAGCAGATCGAGAACCTGGTCTTCGAGGTCGGCAAGCAGCTCGGCCCTGTCGAGATCCTGGTGAACAACGCCGGCGGCCCGCCGGAGGGCGGCTACTTCCAGCTGACCGACGACGACTGGTGGGAGGGCTTCCAGCTCAACTTCATGAGCATGGTCGCGCTGCTGCGCAACGTCGTGCCGGGCATGAAGGCCCGCGAATTCGGCCGCATCATCAACATCGCCTCGGTGAGCGCGCGCCAGCCAATCGAGGGTCTGCTGATTTCCAACGCCGTACGCGCCGGCGTGCTGGGCTTCTCCAAGAGCGTCGCGAGCGAGTTCGCCCCTTACGGCATCACGGTGAACACGGTGCTGCCCGGCTTCACCGAGACACCCGGCCTCGCCGCGGTGGTCAAGGACAAGGCCGAGTTCAAGAAGATGTCTCCCCAAGACGTGGTGAAGGGCTTCCAGGACCAGATCCCGATGGGGCGGCTCGCCAAGCCCGCCGAGATCGCGAGCGTGGCGGTCTTCCTCGGTTCGGTGCCGGCCGGTTACATCACCGGGCAGTCGATCGCCGCCGACGGCGGCCTCATCCGCGGCGTCTGATCCTTTTCTTCAGGCGCGGGCCCGGTTACTTCCGCTTGGAGCCTTCCGCCACGACCCGGTACGTGACGGTCACGATGTTCATGTTCCGGGGGTCGACGCCCCCGGGCAGGTTCTGCGGAAAGGTCACGCCGGCCACCGAGTCGTAGAAGTTTTGGTTGATCGGCCGGGTCTGGATCGCGAAGAAGGTGTTCTGCACCTGGCCCCAGCGCTCGATCGTGAAATCGCGCGAGAACCCGCCGGAGCCGCGCTTGGCGACGGCCAGGTTGGCCTCCCACTGCGGCGGGTCGTCCGCCTCGGCCGGCACGCCCGGGTCGCGGATCAGCGTGAACGGCAGGTTGAGTTGGAGCGTCTTGTTGTTGAGGATGCCCCATTCGCGGCCTTTTTGGAGCGGTCGATCGCGCTCGTTGATGGTGCCGTCCGGAAGCGGGCGGCCCTGCCAAACGACGAACTGGCCGTTTTCCTCGTAGAGCGCGAAGTACGTGGACCAGTAGGTGTTGGGTACCGGTAATGTCTCGCGGTCCAAGAAGGCGCTCTCGTCTCGCACGAAGGGCAGATAGCTGCGCGGATCAGGGTAGGGCTGCTGTTGTGGCGCAGGGCCGTTGATCAAGGGCCCATCGTCGGGCCTGCCATTCGTATCGATAACGAGGTAGTAGGCCCAGTTCTGCGATTGCAGAAGGGACTCGCCTTCCACGCTGAACTCGAAGATGAGCTGCTTCGGCGGCGCCGTGCCAGTGGCATTGTAGGCGCAGCCGCCTCCACCCAGGGTCAGAGCGGCGCAGGTGCTCAGCGCTGCGCCGGAGGCGAGCATTGTCTCGGGGAAACGCATCAATCCTCCACTACTGACCGAAGCCCTGGCCGAACCCGCCGCCACCCGGCCCGGTGCGGCGGTCGAAGGTGTTGCTCGTGAAGTTGAGCGGCTGCGATGGGAAGGCCACCATCGTGAGCGAAAGCGAATAGAAACTCTGGAGGCGGTCGAACTGGAACGAGAGCACGAAATCGTGCAGGTCCTTGTTCAGGCCGATCTGCGAGAACTTGTACTGCTTCTCCTGGGTGTCGTAGTAGCCGCCGAGCACGAGCTGCACGTGGCTGGCCCACGACTGGCCGAAGGTGATGTAGAGGCGGTTGACCAGCGACTGCCAGAGGCCCTTCTCGAAGTCGTAGCTCATCTGGTTGTCGAGCTGCCAGCCAGGCAAGATCTTCGTCGAGCCGTAGGCGCCGCCGAACACCTCCGGCGTCGAGCGGATGCTCATGGTGGCCTGCGCCTGGCTCCACTTGCCGGCTATGCCATAAGTCGGCACCTTCGGCAGGTAGCGGACGTCCAGCGTCTTGCGCTCGAACTTCAGGCCGCCATCGTCGTTCTCCTCGATGTCGTACTGGCCGTTGAGCGTCATCCCGAGCGGGATGCCGAAGGGCGTCGTGCGCCACGTGGCCTCGGTCTGGAGGTTGTCGTAGGCCCTGTTGATGTAGTCGTAACCGCCGCGCAGCGCGTAGCGCAGCCAGGGCTCGGTCGCGACCTCGAACGCGCCCGTCAGGCGGGTCTGCTTCGACAGCGAGAGCCGGTCCTGGTTGAAGGGCGAGTTGTTGGTCTGCTTGTCGAAAGGCGCCCCCTTGGCGAGCTGCTCATCGAGATCCGGCGTGATGTTGTTGGTGTAGTTCAGGTTCGTCTGGACCGCGCGCGACCACTGCGTGTTGAGGCGGATGCGCTCGTCGAGCGAGTACTGGGCGTCGTTGGTGCTGTAGAAGAACTGGCGGTAGCCCGAGCCGCCGAAGTCGAGCTTCGAGCGGAAGCCGATCGGGTGGCCCTTGGAGTTCAGCGAGAACTCCGGGTTGAAGCGGTTGATGTAATCGCCGGGGAAGTTGCGGTCGATCTTCTGGCCGAGGCGGGCCGGATCGAGCTTGAAGGTCGCATACTCGAAGAACCGGCCGTAGGCCGCCTTGAGCGTGAACGGCTGGTAGTCCGGCAAGAAAGGCTCGGAGGTGAGCGTGAGCTCGGGCAGCTTGTCGAAGCGGCCGGACCGCCGGATGCGCTCCTGCTCCGCCTGGATCAGCGCGGCGGGCGAGGGCATGGGCGTGGGCGAAGCGCCCGGAGAGGGCCCTGGCGAGGGCAGCTCCTGGGTCAGGTCGAGGAACTTCTGGGCCTGCAGCTGCAGCGAGCCGATGCCCTTCATCCGGTGGGTGACCTCGAGCTGCGGCTCGGCCTGCTGCTCCCAGGGGCTCGCGCTGGGTATCGGCGCCGGCGTCGCGCTCTTGCCCGGCGGCACGGGCGTCGGCGGCGCGGGCTCCTTGTAGTTGATGCGATACGGCACGTTCACCGTCGAGTTGGTGTTCGGGCCCCAGGTGGTGCTGGCGTTGAAGGTGTTCGTGATGTTGGTGTTCGCGGCGCCCGGTTGATCCTTGACCTCGTACTCGACGAGCGGCGTGCGGTCGTCGGCCGCCTCGCCGGGGTCGAAGAAATCCTCGTCTTCTTGCCGCAGGCGGTACTGGCCGGGCGTGGGCGAGGTCTTGGGGACGACCTCGCGCGTGAGCTGCTGGCTGCGGTCGTACTGCGAGCTGACGCGGATCTGGGTGTTGAGCACGCCGAAGCCCACGTTGCCCTTCAAGCGGTCGGAGTTCGACTGCGAGAGCCGGTTCGTCGTCGACTGGTTACCGCGCTGGCGCGTGCCGTCGTACCCGAGGTCGTAGTTGACGCCCAGCGCTTCGATCTTGTCTTTCAAGTCGACGCGTGAAGATTGCCGGTTGACGCGGTAGTTGTGCGACAGCGGATCGTAAATGTTGTGGTCCTCGAAGCGGCCGCCGACCTCGAAGTCACCGAACAAGCGATGCTTGTGCTCGAGGCCCCACTGGCGGTCCTGGAACGGGCCGCCGCTCAGGCCGAAGAGCTGATGGCCCATCTTCACCTTGTTGGTGCGGGCGTTGCCAGTCTCGGGGTTGGTGGGGTTCAGGAAGTTCGTCTCGTCGGGCTGGATCAGGCCATAGAGGAAGCCATAGGTGGCCGCGTCGTAGCCCCAGGTGGCGGTGTGCTCCACGCCGAGGCCGACCGGCTTCTTCTCGAAGGCGTTGACGTGGTAGCGGCCGTTGTTCAGCCAGAAGCCGTTGTTGAGCGTCGGCAGCGTGTAGGCCGCGTTGTATCGCAGGTAGAAGCCTTCGACCTCGTTGCGGCCGATGTTGAGGTTGTTGGGCTCCTTCTTGAGCGGCATGACGAACACCGGCAGCCAGAACATGTAGCGGCCGTTGATGTAGATTTTGCTGCTCCACGCGACGACCTTGTCGCCCGCGTAGTATTGCATGAGCTTCGATTCGACGTGGTAGTGCGGGACCTTCTCCTCGAGCAGCTCCTCGCAGGTCGTGAAGACCGCATCGCTCGCGTCCCAACGCGCTTCGCCCCAGCCATGAAGGTCCTTCGCGCGCACGTAGATCGTCTGGCCCGGGTACTCGGCGGGCGTCGAGACGTTGGCCGAGCGCAGCGTGGCCTCCTGGGTCTCGTAGTTGTAGCGCAGCCCGGTGCCCGTCACGATCTGGCGCTTGGTCTTGTCCTTCTCGTCCGGCTGGGTCAGCGTGAAGCGCGCGTCGGTGAAGATGATTTGCTTCCGCGAGTCCACGCCGAGCTCCTCGGCGTCGATCGTGGTCGGGCCGTAATCGACGTGGACGTTGCCACGGAAGATCGTGATGCCGGTGGCGCGCTCGTTGATCATGCGGTCGGCCCGCACCTTCACCTTCTTGGGCGCGTTCGGGTCGGGCGTGCCGGACGCCTCGGGCGAGGGCTGGTCGGGTGGCGGCCCCTCCCGGCCATCCGTGGCCTCCGGGGCATCCCCCCGTCCTGGGGATCGCGTGACGTCGGTTCCGGGCGTGCCGCTGGGCGATGCGCCGGGCAGCGGCGACGGCGTGGCAGGGGCCGGCGATTGCGGGACACCGCTGGGTGCGACGCCCGGATTCACGGGGCCGGGGCTCGTGCCTGGGCTGGGCGCGAACGGGCGGATCGACGGGCCGATGGTCTGGGCGTCCGGGTCGATCGGCGACTGGGCGCGGGCGTCTTCAGGGAATGCCGGCACGGCCGCCAGCGCGACGAGCGCCGCGCACGCGGCGGCCCCGTATGCCGTCCGGGCGCGTCGGCGATCGCCCTCCGGTCCTAGCGATCGATACGCCACAGCAGGAACGCCCCCACGATGCCGAACAGGTAGTTCTGGATCCACGCGCCGGTCACGGGGTCGACGACTCCGTTGTTGCCCATGGAGCGGGCCACCGACATGACGACGTAATAGATGAACACGAGGATGATCGAGAAGACGACGCCGATGTAGCCGCCCATGCGCGAGAACTTCGCGCCGAGCGGTGCCGCCAGCATGGCCGAGAAGAAGGTGGCGAGCGGGAGCGAGAACTTCATGTGGTAGTCCACTTCCATGGACTTCGTGTCGGTGCCGCCCTCGCGCAGCACCGCGATTTCCTCGGCGAGCTCCGAGCTCTTCTTCTCCTGCGGGCTGCGCTCGCCGGCGGCGAAGAAGGCGTCGGGGTTCAGCGCGACCTTCACGGCCATCTCCTTGAAGGCCTCCTCCTCGACGATCGAGCCCCACTTGTCGTAGCGGGACATCACGCCGTTGCGGAGGTTCCAGGTCTCACCGACCCATTGCGCCTCGCTCGCGATGACCACATGCTGGCCGCCGGTGCGCTTGTCGAAGATGAACACGTCGTACATGTTGTTGTTCCGGCGGTCCACCTGGCGCACGTAGAAGTAGCGGTCTTCCTTGGTGCCCTTGAAGAAGATGTTTTCCTTGATGACGGGCTGGCCCTGGTGCAGCACCATCTCGCGGACGAGGTCGACGGTCTTGCGGTTGGCCCACGGCACGACCTCGTCGTTGATCCAGAAGGCCGCGTAGCTGACCACCACCGAGACGCCGAGCAGCGGCATCAAGATGCGGTTGAAGCTGACGCCCAGGGAGCGCATGGCCGTGACTTCGCTGTCTTTGGAGAGCCGGCCGATCGCGAGGAGCGTCGAGAAGAGGAACGCCACGGGGAAGGTGACGACGATGATCGCGGGCAGGTTGTACAGCAGCAGCCACGCGACGACGTTGACCGAGACGCCCGAATGCACGATGAGCTCGGCGTACAGGTAGAGCGTGTTCGCGAGCATGATCACGACGAAGCCCAAAACACCCAATATGAATGGGCGTATGAGCTCCATGACGAGATAGCGGTCCAGCAGCGACATCGGGTCTTCCTGACAGTGCCGCCCATTCTACCGCAGGGGCGAGGGATCGGCCATTGAGGGGCGCCGATACGTAGACCGCACCGGCCCCCGGCGGTTCCCCGGGGTGCCTCGCGTGGGTCCTCCTTCGGGTGGCGGCCGGGGCGGTGCGGCGGGGTTCCCTGCGGTCGCTGAGTTAGGTGGGGCCCCTGGCCGCTATCGCGGCCCCCCACCTCCCAAGGCTCCCTCCGGGAACCCCGCCTGCCCGCCCCGGCCTGGTGGACCCGATGTCCACACAGAATTCAGCAGTACGCCCGCTCAGCAATATGCCCCGTCGGCCATGCGCAGCGTGCCCGACACAACAGTACGCAGCCCGTCGGGTGTCTGCACGAGCAGCTCTCCCCCTGGCCCGACGCCATCCGCCACGCCACATACGTCATCAACGACGACCTCGCGGCCCATCACCACGCACGCCGCCTGCCAGTCCGCGCGTAGCCCGTCCGGACCCTCGGCGGCCCAGGCGGCGAGCCGCGCGTCGAGCGCGGTCAGCACGGCATGAGCGAGCTCGTCGGGGGTGGGCGGGGCGCTCGTCAAGGCGTCCAGGCCGATCGCCCCCTCGACGTCCGGGGTGAGGATGTTCAGGCCGATGCCGACCACGGCGCGTCCCCTGGCCGCCTCGACCAGCACCCCGCCCAGCTTGCGGCCGCGCGCGACGATGTCGTTGACCCATTTGAGCCCGGCTTCGTCGGTCCAACGCGCCACCGCATCGCGGGCCGCGAGGCCCGCAGCGAGAGGGAGGAGGGTTGGGGGAGTGGGGAGTGGCGTGAGGACGGAGAGGTACATGCCGGCGCCGGCCGGGGACGTCCAGACGCGACCCCGCTGGCCGTAGCCGGCCGTCTGGCGGGCGGCGAGGACCGCGGTGCCTAGCGGCGCGTCGCGGAGGTCCTTGAGGTAGCGATTGGTGGAGTCGACTTCGTCGAGGCGGATGAGGTTCACGGAGCCTCTTTGTACGGCCAGGCCGTCATCCGAAGGAGGCCCTATGCGAGGCACCAAAACTACCAGGTGAGCGTGCCGATCCGCGCGATCGCCTCGCGCAGCCGCTCAGGCTCCGCGATCAGCGAGATGCGCACGTACCCCTCGCCGAACGTCCCGAAGGCCGTGCCGGGCGTGACGACCACGCCGACCTCGTCGATCAGCCGCGTGGCGAACTGCGCGGCCGTGAAGCCTCTGGGCGTCGGCACCCAGACGTACATCGTGGCCTTCGGCCGGCGCACGTCGAAGCCGATCGCATTGAGGCCATCCACGACCACGTCGCGGCGCGCGCGGTACATCGCGACCACGTCGTCGACCTCGGCGTGCGGCAGGCTGAGGGCGGCGATCGCCGCCTCCTGCACGGCCGGGAACAGGCCGTAGTCCATGTTGCTCTTCACCTTGAGCAGCGCCTGGATCATCCGGGCGTTGCCGACCACGAAGCCCACGCGCCAGCCGGCCATCGAGAACGTCTTGGAGAACGTATGGAACTCCACGCCCAGGTCCTTGCCGCCCGGCACCTCGAGCAGCGACGTGGGCTTGTAGCCGTCGAAGGCGAGTTCCGCGTAGGCCATGTCGTGGACGAGCAGCGTGTTGGTGCGCTCGGCGAATTCGACGGCACGCTCGTAGAGGGGCCGCTCGGCGGTCGCGGCGGTGGGGTTGTGGGGGTAGTTGAAGAAGAACAGCCGCGCGCGCGCCGCCGCGTCGAGGTTGATGTCGTCGAAGTCGATTTGCCAGTCGTTCTCGGCCGTGAGCGGCAGCGTCTCGATGTGGCCGCCTGCGAGGATCGTGCCGCGGGTGTGCACCGGGTAGCTCGGGCTCGGCACGAGCGAGACGTCGCCGGGGTTGATGTAGGCGAGCGCCAGGTGGGCGATGCCTTCCTTCGAGCCGATCAGCGGCAGCACTTCCGTGTCCGGGTCGAGCGCCACGTTGTAGCGCGCGTCGTACCACTCGGCAATCTTCCGGCGCAGCTGCGGCCGGCCGTCGAAGGTCGGATAGCGGTGGTTCGCAGGGTCCTTGATCGCCCGCACCGCCGCGTCGACGACCGGCTGCGGCGTCGGGCGGTCCGGGTTGCCCATGCCGAGGTCGATGACGTCGACGCCCTTCTCCCGCGCGGCCGCCTTGAGGATGTCGAGCTGCGCGAAGATATAAGGGGGCAGCGCCTGCAGGCGGGCCGATTCCGTGAAACGGTCTGCTTGGGGCGCAGCGGTAGTCGTCAACTGGTTCTGGTTCGGCATCGGGGTTCGGGGCTCCTGGATCAGCGGTAGCGTTCGGCTGCGGCCTCGGCGCCGAGGCGGTCGGCCTCGGCGATTGCCGCGCGGACCCGCGCCGGGGTCACGGGAAAGGGCAAATGGTGCGCGGTCGAGCGCGGGCCACAGACGTGCGCGGCGACGGCGTCGAGCGCCGCGGGGCCGAAATCGTGGCCGAGCGCGACGAGGGTCGTGGGCACGTCGAGGGCGGCGAAGAAGGCCGCGAGGTCTGCGGCTTCGCGGTCTTTGCCCTCGAGCACCCGCTGGGTGACGATGCCGAAGGCCACCTTCTCGCCGTGCCAGCTCGGGCCGTGGCCGGGCGCGTAGGGCATGGTGGTGAGCGCGTTGGCGACCGCATGGGCCGCGACCGAGCGGCAGCGCTCGCCACCCAGGCCGCCCACGGTGCCCGCGAGGCAGACGTTCGACTCGATCGCCCGCGCCAGGGCGGGCGTGAGCCGGCCTGTGCGGGCGTCCGCATAGGCCTCCTCGCCCCAGGCGCGGATCTCGTCATAGAGGAAGCGTGCCATCGTCCAGGCTGCCCGCGTGCCGGCGTCGGCGCTGGCGTAGGTCACCGAGACGGAGCTCTCGACCCACTTGGCGAGCGAGTCCGCGAGGCCGCTCGCGAGCAGGCGCGCCGGCGCCCGCGCGATCATCGCCGTGTCGACGATGACTGCCGCGGGTGGGCGCGGCAGGGGCCGGCCATGGGAAAAGCCGCCGGCCTCGTCGTAGAAGTTGCCGAGCGCGGTCCAGGCCGCGCAGGTGGCCGCGCTGGTCGGGATCGTGACGACCGGCAGGGCGGCGGCGTCGGCCACCAGCTTCGCGAGGTCCAGCGCCTTGCCGCCGCCGACGCCGACGACCACGTCGTGGCCGGCCGCGGCCGTGCGGGCCTGCGCGTCCGCCGCGCAGCGCGGCGTGCAGTCCGGGTCGTAGGCGTAGACGTCGACGGCCAGGTCGCTCGCCGCGAGCGCGGGGGCGATCGCCCCACCTTCCGCGCGCCAGCTCGCGCGACCGGTCACGACGAGCACCCGCCGGCCCAGGCGGGCCACGATTTCACCAGCCTGAGCGACGGCGCCCGAACCCACCAGGACCTGGCCTGGGGCGACGACGAGTTGCTTGACGGCTGGAGGGGCGTCGTCACGGCACTGCGGCGACGCGGGGGCGGGCATCATGGGGACCTCTGGCCCCGCCGCCCCTGCTGGCGGCCCAAGGGCCAAGTGGTCGATTCTACCGGAGCCGCAAAGGGTCTGTCAACGCCGCATTTGGCCTGACGGCCGAACTTCGGGCCCCGCTTTCGCCGAACCGGTCGTCCGCGGCCGTGCGTGCTACCATGGCGTTATGTCCAAACCTATGCTAGCGGCCATGCTGACGGCCGCCGTGTTGCTCAGCGCCTCGCCCGCCCTCGCCGTCGTCGAGGAGGGCTCGCGCTGGATCCTCAACCGCCGGCCGGGCGGGGCGCTCAAAGACGACCCGATCCCGCCGTTCGGCTGGCGGCTCGGCCTGGCGGCGTCCTCGCCCGCGGCCGCGGGCCTGAGCTACGGCTACGTCTGGCCGGCGATGCCCCTCGGCATGAAGGTCGGCGCAACCTGGTCGCCCTGGACCCTCGCCGGCTTCGCGCCGCTCGCGCTGACCGACTGGCGCGCCTATGGCGCGCTGCTCTATTACCTCACGCCGGCCTACGGCGGCGGGCCTTACTTCGAGGCGGGTCTCGGGCTCGCGCGCAGCTCGGCGCCCACCTGGAACCTCGCCCTCCCGGCGCTGCCGCACCTCGGCTTCGGCACCACCGGGCGCTTCGGCGACGGGCCCAACGGCTGGGATTTCACGTTCGTCTGGGTGGCGAACAACACGTTCGTGCTCGAGACCGCCTTGCTGTACTGAGGTTTCCACAGGAACCTTTGTAAACCCCATACGGCGCCCTGACAGGGGCGCCGTGTGTGCTATCGAGGGCGATTCGGCGGCGTTTCAAGGTGCTCGCCCCAAGGTCTCTCAGTCATTGCAACTTAATGAAGGATTTTGTCGTTTGGATTGACCCTGTGGATTTGTGTGACGTAATATGAAGGGCGTCCGCAAAGGCGCGACAGGTCGCTTTGCGCCGCCTCTCGGCTCCCGGAAAAGCGCCCCGTCCCGGTGTTCCTCTTTTCCAGCCGCCTCCCGGCCTCAGAAAGACGAATTCATGACCACTGAGAATGGCAAGCCGACCTCCGCGAAGAAGCGCAGCGCCAGCCGGCCCGTGGCGACGGCCGGCGGTGCCACCGCCACCCTCGAGGTGCCGCGTGAGTCCGTCCAGGCGCTCATGCATGGCCTGCGCGCGTCGCGCGACGGCGACTTCACGCACCGCGTCGAGCCGGGCGACTCCGGGGCGCTCTCGGAGCTCGCGCGCGCCTTCAACGAGGCGATGACGATGAACGAGCGCCTCTCGGTGGAGATCCAGCGGGTCGCGCGGGTGGTGGGCCGCGAGGGCCGGATGACGGAGCGCGCGACGATGGGTGAGGCGCGCGGCGCCTGGTCCGCGAGCGTCGAGGCGATCAACGGCCTGATTGGCGACCTCGTGCAGCCGACCACGGAGGTCGCCCGCGTCATCATCGCGGTCGCCGAGGGCGACCTCTCGCAGAAGATGGCGCTCGAAATCGACGGGCGACCGATCAAGGGTGAGTACCTCAAGATCGGCACCACCGTGAACCGGATGGTCGACCAGCTTTCCTCCTTCGCGTCGGAAGTCACGCGCGTGGCGAAGGAAGTCGGCGCGGAAGGCAAGCTGGGCGGCCAGGCGGTCGTGCCGGGCGTCTCGGGCACCTGGAAGGACCTGACCGACAACGTGAACATGCTGGCCGGCAACCTGACCGACCAGGTGCGCAACATCGCAAAGGTCACCACCGCCGTCGCGAACGGCGACCTGAACCAGAAGATCACCGTCGAGGCGAAGGGCGAAATCCTCGAGCTCAAGAACACCGTCAACCAGATGGTCGACCAGCTCTCCACCTTCGCGAACGAAGTCACCCGCGTGGCCCGCGAGGTCGGCACCGAAGGCAAGCTGGGCGGCCAGGCGATGGTGCCGGGCGTCTCGGGCACCTGGAAGGACCTGACCGACAACGTGAACACGCTGGCCGGCAACCTGACCAGCCAGGTCCGCAACATCGCCCTGGTCACCACCGCCGTCGCCAATGGCGACCTTTCGCAGAAGATCACCGTCGAGGCCGAGGGCGAAATCCTCGAGCTCAAGAACACCGTGAACCGGATGGTGGACAGCCTGAACTCCTTCGCCGCCGAGGTGACCCGCGTGGCCCGCGAGGTCGGCACGGAGGGCAAGCTGGGCGGTCAAGCCAACGTGCAGGGCGTTTCCGGCACCTGGAAGGACCTCACGGAAAACGTGAACCTGCTGGCGGGCAACCTCACCGACCAGGTGCGCAACATCGCCCTGGTGACGACCGCGGTCGCGAACGGCGACCTGACCCAGAAGATCACCGTCGAGGCGCAGGGGGAGATTCGCGAGCTCAAGGACACGGTCAACCGGATGGTCGACCAGCTGAGCTCCTTCGCCGCGGAAGTCACCCGCGTGGCCCGCGAGGTGGGCACCGAGGGCAAGCTGGGCGGCCAGGCGGAAGTGAAGGGCGTGTCGGGCACCTGGAAAGATCTGACCGACAACGTGAACTTCATGGCGTCGAACCTGACCGACCAGGTGCGCAACATCGCCAACGTGACGACGGCGGTCGCGAACGGCGACCTGAACCAGAAGATCACCGTCGAGGCGAAGGGCGAAATCCTCGAGCTCAAGGACACCGTCAACCGGATGGTCGACCAGCTGAGCTCGTTCGCCGCCGAAGTCACCCGCGTCGCGAAGGAAGTCGGCACCGAGGGCCGGCTGGGCGGCCAGGCCAACGTCCAGGGCGTCAGCGGCACCTGGAAGGACCTCACCGACAACGTGAACCTGCTGGCCGGCAACCTGACGATTCAGCTGCGCGACGTGTCGAAGGTCGCGACCGCGATCGCCAACGGCGACCTGACCCAGAAGATCACCGTCGCCGTCAAAGGCGAGCTGCTCCAGATCAAAGAGGTCTTCAACCAGATGGTCGACCAGCTGTCGACCTTCGCGGGCGAGGTGACCCGCGTGGCCCGCGAAGTCGGCACGGAGGGCAAGCTGGGCGGCCAGGCCAACGTGCAAGGCGTCAGCGGCACCTGGAAGGACCTCACCGACAACGTGAACCTGCTGGCCGGCAACCTGACCGTGCAGCTGCGCGACGTGTCGAAGGTCGCGACCGCGATCGCGAGCGGCGACCTGACCCAGAAGATCACCGTCGACGTGAAGGGTGAGATTCTGCAAATCAAAGAAGTCATCAACCAGATGGTCGACCAGCTCAGCACCTTCGCCGGTGAGGTCACCCGCGTGGCCCGTGAGGTCGGCACCGAGGGCAAGCTCGGCGGCCAGGCCAACGTGCAAGGCGTATCGGGCACCTGGAAGGATTTGACCGACAACGTCAACTACATGGCCGCGAACCTGACCGACCAGGTGCGCAACATCGCGAAGGTCACGACCGCCGTCGCGAACGGCGACCTGAACCAGAAGATCACCGTCGAGGCGAAAGGCGAGATCCTCGAGCTCAAGAACACCGTCAACACGATGGTGGACCAGCTGAGCTCCTTCGCCTCGGAGGTGACCCGCGTGGCCCGCGAGGTGGGCACGGAAGGGAAGCTGGGCGGCCAGGCGCTGGTCACCGGCGTCAGCGGCACCTGGAAGGACCTCACCGACAACGTGAACCTGCTGGCCGGCAACCTGACCGTGCAGCTGCGCGACGTGTCGAAGGTCGCGACCGCGATCGCCAACGGCGACCTGACCCAGAAGGTCACGGTCGACGTCAAAGGCGAGATCCTGCAAATCAAGAACGTCATCAACCAGATGGTCGACTCGCTCTCGACCTTCGCCGGGGAGGTGACCCGCGTGGCGAAGGAAGTCGGCACGGAAGGCAAGCTGGGCGGCCAGGCCAAGGTGCCCGGCGTCGCCGGCACCTGGAAGGACCTCACCGACAACGTCAATTACATGGCGAGCAACCTGACCGATCAGGTGCGCAACATCGCCCTCGTGACCACCGCGGTCGCCAACGGCGACCTGAGCCAGAAGATCACCGTCGAGGCGAAAGGCGAGATCCTCGACCTCAAAGAAACCATCAACACGATGGTGGACCAGCTGCGGTCCTTCGCGGCGGAGGTGACCCGCGTGGCCCGCGAGGTCGGCGTGGAAGGCAAGCTGGGCGGCCAGGCGGTCGTGGCGGGCGTGTCGGGCACCTGGAAGGACCTGACCGACAACGTGAACCTGCTGGCCGGCAACCTGACCAGCCAGGTCCGCAACATCGCGCTGGTGACGACCGCGGTCGCGAATGGCGACCTCTCGCAGAAGATCACC
>JAKFEW010000065.1:0-5613 GCA_036675505.1 Candidatus Sericytochromatia bacterium | reverse complement strand
GGAAGCTCAGCCCGATCGGCAACAACACCTGCAAGACCGGCAGCGGCAGGTTCCAGCCGATCAGGTGCGCCAGCGCCCGCGCGTTGTCGGCGAAGAAGTTGAAGTACTTGAAGAAGCCGAGCATCGCGAGGTTGGCCGCGATGCTCAGCAGCAGCCATCGTCGCCTGGCCGCCCCCTCGCGCTTCGCGATCAGCAAGCCCGCCGCGTAGTCGATCCCGATCACCGTGAACAGGATCAGCACGTACGCCGGCACGAAGGCCATGTAGAACACGCAGCTCGCCGCCAGCAGCCAGGCCCAGCGGAGGCTGTGCGGCAGCGCCCAGTAGACGCCGAGCACGATCGGGAAGAAGAGCAGGAACGACCAGCTGTTGAAGAGCACGCGTGCCTACCAGGGGATCACGGCGCGATCGCGGAAGAAGAGCCCCGTCGGGCCGTCGATAGGCAGCGAGGCGAGGTAGAGCGCCGTGTCCGCGCCCTGCTCCACCGTGCGCGGGGCCGAATCGCCACCCATCCGCGTGCGCACCCAGCCGGGGCACATCGCGTTGACCAGCACGCCGGTGTCCGCGAGCTCGTGGGCGAGGTTCTTGGTCAACGCGTTCAGCGCCGCCTTCGAGACGCGGTAGGCCGGGTAGCCGCCGTCCAGGCCGTCCGCGAAGGCGCCCATACCGCTCGACATGTTCACGATCCGGCCCCAGCCGCCCGCGCGCAGGAGCGGCGCGAAGCAGCGGCACATCAGGAACGGGCCGCGCAGGTTCGTCGCCATCACGGTGTCCCACTCGTGGACAGGCTCCTCCCACGTGGGCACGCCCTCGTCGATCAGCCCGGCGTTGTTGACCAGCACATGCAGGACGTCCACGGACTCCCGCAGCGACACGACGTCCTCCTGGTGGCTCACGTCGGCCACGCGCGGCTCGGCGTCGATGCCCTGCGCGCGCAAAGTCGCCACGGCCTCGCGCCCGAGCGCCTCGTTGCGGCTCACCATCAGCACCTTCGCGCCCGCCTGGCCGAGCTGGCGGGCGATCTCGAAGCCGATGCCTCGATTGGCTCCGGTGACGAGCGCGATCTTGCCGGCGAGGATGGACATAACACACCTCCAGTGCGGATCCGAAGCGGCCGACCCGGGACGGGAAGGGCGCGGGGAGCGGGAGCGCCGCCTTCGATATGGTACCGGATCGCGTGCCGGGCTTGCGCGCGGTGTCGGCGATCATTGACGCCTGGCGCACGGGGCCCCTACCATGGGGATTCGCCGTGACAGGGAGAACTACGTGACCGGGGCCCCGGATACGACCATGCGGTGGGATCTGAGCCCCCTTTACCTGGGCCCGGACGACCCGCGAATCCAAGCCGATCTGACGACCGTCCGTGACCGTATCCGCGCCTTCCGGGCGACATACGAGGGCCGGGTCGCTGGCATGTCGCCGTCCGCGCTGCGCGACGCGCTGGCCGAGATGGAAGTGCCCTACAACATGGCCGAGCGGCTCGCCGGCTATGCCTGGATGGCGTTCTACACCGACACGCGCGACGAGGCCGCGCGCACGCTCTACCAGAGCGTGTGGGGCGAGTACACGATGCTGCTCGCCGATTTCGAGTTCTTCAAGCAGGAGGTCAAGTACCTGCCGGAGGAGCGCTTCGCCGCGCTCGCGGCCGAGCCTGTGCTCCAGCCCTACCGCTATTGGCTCGAGAAGATCCGCCGCTGGGCGCCGTACACGCTGCCCGAGGCGGAAGAGGCCCTGGTCGCGCGCAAGAGCCTTACCGGCGAGCAGGCCTGGGGCCAGCTCTACACCGAGACCACGGCCGGCCTGCGCGTGCCGCTGACGATCGACGGCCAGGCCCGCCACCTGACGCTCTCCGAGACCCGCGCCCTGCGGCCGAACCCCGATCGCCGCACCCGGCGAGACGCGCACGTCGGCACGCTCGAGGCCTACGCCCATGAGAAGCACCTGCTGGCCTACATCTTCAACACGCTCTTCCAGGATCACCTCGCGATGCTCGAGGTGCGCGGCCTCGAGGACCTCATGAGCACCGTGTTGCTGGAGCACGACGTCGAGCGCGAGGTGGTCGACGCGCTGCTCGCGACCACCGCCGAGCACCATGGGCTCGCCCAGCGGTATTACCGCGCCAAGGCCAAGGTGCTGGGCCTCGACGACTTCGCCGTATACGACGTCTTCGCGCCCTACCCGGCGACCCGCACCGAGGTGCCCTTCGCGCAGGCGCGCGACATGGTGCTCGATGCCCTGACGGCGTTCCATCCGGGCTTCGGGGCGATCGCGTCGGAGTTCTTCGACGGGCATTTCATCGACGTCCTGCCGCGCGCCGGCAAGCCGCAGGGCGCGTTCTGCTTCGGCCTCGGCCCGACGGTCCATCCGTTCATCTTCATGAACTACGGCGGCGCCCTCTCGGACGTCATCACCCTGGCCCACGAGCTCGGCCACGGCATCCACTACGTCAAGGCGGCCCAGCGCCAGAGCGTGGTCAACACCTATACGGTGCCGCCGATGCTGGAGACGGTCTCGATCTTCTCGGAAATGGTCATGTTCCAGCGCCTGCTCGACAACGAGCGCGACCCGGCGATCCGCTTGCAGCTTTTGGCCTCGCAGCTCGAGGGCTTCATCTTCAACGTCCACCGCCAGGCCACGATGACCGCCTGGGAGCTGCGCGCCTACGAGGCGCGCCGCGCCGGCGAGGTCACGGCGGAGATGTTCGGCGAGATCTGGCTGGAGGTGAACCGCGCCTTCTACGGCGACGCGGTGGCGCTGACCCCGCAGGATGCGTGGGGTTGGGCGATGAACCCGTTCTTCGTGAGCCAGCGCTTCATCAACTACGCCTACACCTTCGGTCAGCTGCTGGTTTACTCGCTTTTCCAGCAGTACCGCGAGCAGGGCGAGGAGTTCATGGTGCGGTACGAGAAGATGCTGGAGCTGGGCGGCGCGGCCTCGCCGCGCGAGCTGCTCGGCGAGCTGGGCGTGGACATCACCGATCCCGATTTCTGGCGCCGCGCCTTCCGCCTGTTCGAAGACCTGCTGGTGCAGTTCGAGGCGGACGTGGCGAAGCGCGACGCCGAGCCCGCGCACCAGAGCAGTTCTTGACCCCCCCTCTACGCCAGCAGCGGGGCGGCGTAGCGCAGTAGCACCTCGACGCCGCGCAGCGCGCCCGCGGGGTCTGCGATCGCGAGCTCCGTCGTGTCCAGGTACAGCAGCGCGCCGGACGGCCCGCCCGCAGGCAGGCACCAGACCGTGCGCAGGCCCAGCGCCTGGACGCTGGCCCGGGCCTGCCAGCCCTCCGCCTCCGCCGCGTTGAGCAGCGTCAGCGGCTGGCCGGTGGTGGCCACATGGTCCGCGATGCCGCGGCTCACCGCCGCGGGGTCGAACGCCAGCTCGGCGCCCTCGCGTCCGCGCGCGATCGCGGCCGTCCAGCCGCCCGCGCCGTCCGGCAGCAGCCAGAAGCCCCGCTCGGCGCCGACCGCCTCGATCGCCGCCTCCAGCACGACCATGGCCGCCGCGTCCGCGGGGAGTGTGGGCGCGAGCCGGCCCGTCAACGCGGCGAGCAGGCCCCAGCCCGCCTCGGCGTCGCCGCGTGCGCGCTCGCGGATGATCGCGGACGCGGCGCTCGCGGCGAGCGCCGCGAGCAGGTGGAGGTCGGCCGGGCCGAGCACGGGGTCGAGCGCCTGGCGGTCCATGTAGAGCACGCCGAGCAGCGCATCGGGCGTGGCGAGCGGCAGCACGATCACGGTGCGCAGGTCGAGCGCCATCACGCTGGCCTGGCCTTGCCAGGCGCTGTCCGTGCGGGCGTCGGCCACGTAGAGCGGCTCGCCCGTCACGAGCGCCCGCTGGACCATGCTCGAGCTGAAGCCGTCGGCCATTTCGGCCTCGAGATCGAGGCCGCGGGCAATCGCCTTCTGCAGCCGGCCCTCGTGGTAGGCGAGCAGGTAGCCGCGCTCAGCCCCCGTGAGCGCCATCGCGGCGTCGAGCGCCGTGCGGCCGGCCGCGCCTTCATCCTCGGCGCCGGCGAGCGCCGCGCTCCAGGCGGCGTACGCCGGCAGGTCGAGCGCCGGGCCGCCGTCTGTCGCGGCGGTGGCGCGCATGCCGGTGAACGGGGCGGCCGCCGCGCGGGCGGCCGGGTGGTCGTCGCCCGCGCGGGCCACGGCCTCGCGGGCCAGCGTCGCGGCGCGCGCGGCGTCGCCGGTCGCCCGGTGGGCGCGGGCGAGCAGCTCGAGGTCCGCGGCCTCGTGCCAGGGAGCGGACCAGGCCTCGGCGATCGCCCGCGCGGCCTCGGCGTGGCCGATCGCCTCGCCGACCTGGCCGCGCGCCAGCGCGACCTCGGCCAGCACGCGGCGGGCGAGGTGCGCCGCGACACGGTTCGGCGCCTCGGCGTGCGGCGCGGCCGTGGCCTCGGCGCCGTCGAGGTCGCCGGCCTGGCGCTGGCGCTCGGCCTCCAGCGCCGCCAGGCGAGCAGCGGCCTCGGCATGGCCGGTCTCGGCCACCAGCGCGGCGGCGCGCAGGGCGTGGGCGCTCGCGGTGTCGGCGTCGCCGGCGGCGAGCGCGGCCTCGAGGGCATGCACGCGCACGTGCTCCTCGAGCAGCTTGTTGCCGATCGCCTCGGCGATCGCCAGCGCCTCGTCGAACCGCGCGCGGGCGGTCGCGTGGTCGGCCCGGCGGGCGCGGGCCTCGCCCTCGGCGGTGAGCGCGGCCGCGCGGATGAACTTGCGGCCGAGCGCCTCGGCGCGGCGCGCGACGTCGGCGGCGAGCGTGATCGCGCGCGTGGCCTCGCCGCGCTCGGCCGCCACGATCGCCTGGTTCAGCGCCGCCGCGAGCGCCTCGGTGGCGAGGCCGGCGGCCTGGCAGTGGGACACGCTGCGCGCGTAGACCTCGGCGGCGCCGGCGAGGTCGCCCGCCGCGAGCAGCACGTTGCCGAGGTTGTCGTAGGCCAGCGCCATCCCGGCGCGGTCGCCGAGCCGTTCGCCGATCGCGAGGGCTTCTTCGAGGCGGGCGCGGGCAGCGGGCACCTGGGTCGGGTCCAGGCTGGCCTCGAGGTAGCCGCGCATCACCAGCGCCTGGGCCAGCACGGCCTCGGCGCCGGCGACCGAAGGGAGGCGAGGGTCTTCGAGCATCGCGCGGGCCAGCGCCTCGGCCCGCTCCGCGGCGGCGAGCGCCTCGGCGGGCTCGCCGCGGAAGGCGCGCACGCGCGCCTCGCTGGCGGCGGC
This sequence comes from Candidatus Sericytochromatia bacterium, assembly GCA_036675505.1. GTDB lineage: Bacteria > Cyanobacteriota > Sericytochromatia > S15B-MN24 > JAQBPE01 > JAKFEW01. The sequence continues at coordinate 413 of JAKFEW010000065.1, read as the reverse complement.
GCGCGCCCGCTGGTCCGGCTCGCCAGCCCGCTCGGCGCGCGTGAAGCCATCCAGGGCGCCGGCGTAGTCGCCCTTCATCTGGCGCACCTTCGCGAGCCCGATCCAGGCCTGGGCTTCCGCGCGGCCGTCGCCCACCATCCCGGCCCGGTTCGCGGCCGTCTCGTAGGCGGCGGCCGCGTCATCGAGGCGATCGAGCAGGCGCAGGGCTTCGGCACGCGGCAATTCGACGCCGAGGCGCTGAACGTCGCCGGCCGCAGGCACGCGCTCGTAGCGCGTGCTCGCCTCGTCCAGCCAGCGCAGCGCCTCGGCCGGAGCCCCGAGCGCCAGGCTCGCGCGCCCCGCTGCGGCGGCCAGGCGGGCCGCGAGCCCGTCGTCGTCGCCCGTCACGGCGAGCGCGGCGGCGGCGGCCAGGT
>JAKFEW010000008.1:0-27715 GCA_036675505.1 Candidatus Sericytochromatia bacterium | reverse complement strand
TCCTTCATCTTGCCCGACGAGCAAGCGCTGCCCGCCGAGACGGCGATGCCGGCGAGGTCATATTGGACCAGCAGCGAGGCGCTCAATGCGCCGGGAAGCGCGACCGCGCCAATGTTGGCGAGCCGCGGGCTGCCGTCGCCGATCACCACCCCGCCTGCCTCGCGTACCCCGTCGTCGAGCCGGGCGCGAAGGTCAGCCAGCCGCTCCATGTCATAGGGCCGGGCGGCGAGCGCGGCGGCGAAGGCCAGCGCTCCAGGGGCATCCTGGGTGCCGCGGCGGTAGCCTTTCTCCTGCCCGCCGACCGGCTCGAGCGTGGCGAGGTCGCGCACCAGCAGCGCGCCGACGCCGGGCGGGCCGCCGAGCTTGTGCGCGCTCAAGGAGAGCAGGTCCCAGGGCACGTCGGCAAGGTCGAGGTAGCCCGCGGTCTGCACGGCATCGAGGTGCAGCAGCGCCCCCACCGCGTGGGCGGCGTCGGCCAGCGCCGCGAGCGGCTGAAGCGTGCCCAGCTCGTTGTGACCGGCAATCACGCTCACGACGGCGGTGCCGTGCGCGAACCGCTCGCGCAGGGCGTCCTCGCGCACGCGGCCGTCGCCATCGACGTCGAGCAGGCGCACCTGCCAGCCGTCCACCGCCAGGGCCTGCACGGCCCGCCGCGTCGCCGCGTGCTCGATCGGCGTCGACACGATGTGCCGCCCGCCCGCCCGGCGGGCGTGCGCGGCGCCACGCACCGCGAGGTTCGAGGCCTCGGTCGCGCCGGCCGTGAACACGACCTCCGCAGGCAGGGCACCGACCAGCGCGGCCACATGCTCCCGCGCCTCGTCGACCAGCTGGCGCGCGTGCCGGCCCTCGGCGTGGCTGCTCGCCGCGTTCCCGGCCGGCCCGTACCAGCACCCCGCCATCGCCGCGACCGTGGCCGGCCGCACGGGCGAGGTGGCGGCGTGATCGAGGTACAGGCGCGGCGCCGTCATGCCGGGTACCTCGCGAACGGGTAGCCCTTCGCCGACGCCTGCATGCCCTCGACCATCGCGAGGAAGTGCCGCCAGGGGAGGCCGATGCCGTTGAGGTTGCCGTCCCAGCGGGCGATCACGCGGGCTCCCACGCACATGAAGCTGCCGTTCGGCCGCCCGTTGACGTAGGGGGCCGCGGTCAGGTCGACCGAGAAGCCGCCCACGCCCAGCGTGCTCATCTCGAAGCGCTCGCCGGTGGCGAAGGTGAGGGCCTGGACCGTGCGCACGGTCTCGCGCGGCGTCAGCGCGAGGATCACGACGTCGGGCACGAGGTCCGCGAGCTCCGCTTCCGGGGGGAACGCGACCACCGCGTCCATGCACGCCGGCTGGATCTTCGGCATCTCCGCGAAGGCCCGCCGGGACGCCTCGACCGTCGCGAACCGGCCGGGATCGTCGGCGCCGTACAGCGCGAGATCCATCCGGCCGGCGGCGGCACAGCCGAAGACGCGGCCCTCCTTGTAGTCGATCGGCGCCGGCGGCGTGGTCATGTTCTGGCTGTATTGCCGGAAGCCGGGCAGCGGCTCGGGATCGTCCTCGGCGACCAGGCCCAGCGCGATCGCCGCCATGACGCAGCCACAGGTCTCGCGGGTCACGAGCGGCACCTCGCCCTTCGCGGCCTGCTTCACCGCGTAGCACCAGGTGTAAGCCATCTCGAGCGGCGCGGCCTGCGGCGGCGGCGCCTCACCGCGCCGCACGAACTTCACGCCCACGGCCGTGACGTCGGGCAACTCGGGCACGCCAAAGGCGGCCATATAGCGGCGGTAGGCCTCGTGGAAGGTCGGGTCCATCATCAGGCTCCCTGGGCCATGCGGCCCGTCCAGCTGCGCGCGGTGGGGCTCACGAAGAGGTCCGCGACGGCGTCGGGGTGCTGCGCGCCCGCGGGCGTCAGCCGGTACTCGTCGTCGACGCGGACGATCTCGCCGAGCGCGAGCAGCGCCGCGAGCTCAGGCCCGAAGCGGACCTCCAGCGGCTCGCCGAAGGCGGCTTCGTACGGCGCGCGGGGCAGGAAGGCGAGCTTCCAGGTCTCGACCGCCCACTTGTGCGGGCGTTCCGCGGCCGGCAGCGGCTGGGCGACCATCACGGGCAGGCGGCCGGCGGCGATCGCCTGCTGGTAGGCCGCGCGCTCGCGGTGGTTGGCGTAGGTGTAGCCAGGCGCCGTGCCGTAGGCCCCCATTCCCAGCCCGATCATCGGGCGGGCCGCGAGCACGTGCCGGCGGTGCCGGTTCAGGCCGTACGGGTAGGGCTGCCTGGAGAAGCAGGAGCTGCCGTAGCGCGGCTGATCGTAGCCGGCGTCGTTGAGGACCTCGAAGGCCTGCGCATACATCGCCTGGGACACCGAGCCGGGCGGCGGGGTGGCCCCGAGGCCCTTGAAGGCGGCGCGCGTCTGCGGGATGAACGCCGTGCGATAGGCCGAGATGCTCGGCACGCCCGCGGCGATCATCGCGCCGAGGGTCTCGGTCCAGCTGGCCATCGACTGGTCCGGCAGGCCGTAGAGCAGGTCGACGTTGAGGTCCTCGAAGCCCGCGTCGAGCAGGCGTGCGATCGCCGGGAAGATGTGCGGCTCCGTGTTGTCACGGTTGATCAACCCGAGCAGCGTGGGATCGGTGGTCTGCACGCCGAGGCTCACCCGATCGACGCCGCACGCGCGCCAGGCGGCGATGCGGTGGGCGTCCGCGGCGTGGGGGTGGGTCTCGACCGTGATCGACGCGCCCGGCGCGATCAGCGGCGCCACGCACTCGAAAAGCATCCGGAACAGGGCCGGCGGCAGCAACCCGGGCGTGCCGCCGCCGAAGTACACCGACGTGAAGCGATAGCCCGCGAGCGCCTCGCGCGCGAGCCGCAGCTCGGCCTCGATCTCCGCGACGTAGCGCCCCATGTCGTCGGCGCCATGGCCGATCTGGGTGACGAAGAAGCAATAGGTGCAGCGCACGCTGCAGAACGGCACATGCAGGTAGAGGCTGGCCTCGCCGCCGCCGGCATGGAGGTCTTGCGGGGCCCCGGACACGGGCTCCGCGGGCAGCGGATAGCTGTGCCGGCTCGCGCCTGTCCTGCAGGCGGCCTCGAAGCGCTCGCCCGCCGCGCGGATCGCGGGGGAGTTCATTGGCCCACCTCCGCGCCGCGGAAGCCAGCCCCGAAGCGCGTGAGGGCATCTCGCTCGGGGCCGGCGAGCCCGCCGTCGGGCGGCGGTGTCTCATCGTCGGCGCCATGATGGCACCCGACGCAGGCGGGCGCCGGCGGGGCGTCGGCGCCGACGCCGTCGGGCGTGGCGCCGCTCGAGGCCGCGGCCAGGTGGACGCCCGCGAGGTACGCGGTGAAGACGAGCGCCGCGCGGAGCAGCAGGTCGGCCGCACCCGGGCCTTCGCCCGCTCGCCAGGAGAATGGGGGCTCGGCTGGGCGGTCAGACGTCCAGGTCATGGCGCGGCTCCTTCATCTCCGGGCGCTCCAGGCCCGGTGCGTGGATCCACTGTAGGGGCCCCCGGGTAGCTGCCCGTATGAGGTGCCTCATATGCGCCCGCCTACCAGGTTAGAGTCGCCTAATGCGCCACCTGCGCGGAGGTGGCCAGGAGCGCCAACAAGACGAGCGCGATGACGTACAGCACCGGGCTGCCTCGGGCTAGGCGCGCGCCGCGGCGGGCGCATGCCAGGGGAAGATCACGACGCCACAGGGCGCCTCGTGCAGCACCGTGTCGGCGGTGCCGAGGCCGGCCGGCGCCGGCGTCCCGTCGCCCGCATGCGTGCCGAGCACGATCAGGCCGACGCTGAGCTCGCGGGCCACGGCCAGGATGGTCGCCGCCGGCGGCCCGACCCGGCGGATCGCCCGCACGGTGGTGCCCGCTGCCGCCAGCTCGAGCGCGGCCCCATTCAGCGCATGGTCGGCCGAACGCAAGGTCGTTTCGAGGTCCCGCTGGGCCTGCTCGGCGGAGTGGAACCCCATGAGCGGCGGGATCACGGTCAGCACGTACACCTCGGCCGGGCCGCCGCCGATCGTCCTCACGAATTGCCGCACGGCCTCGGCCGAGCAGGGGGAGTCTTCGGTGGCGATCAGGATGCGGCGCATGGGGCTTCCTCCGAACGTGGGGCGCGACTTCATCCTAGGTCGGCTGGTCGCCCGCGTCATCGGTGGATAACCCGCATCGGCCGAAAATGAACGCAGGCCGGGCGTCGCCCGGCCTGAATGCCGCTCGGAGGTCGAGGTTGGTTCGGTCGGGCGGTCAGGCCCAGAAGCGCCACCACGGCCGTGCCGGCCGTGGCGCATCGAGGCGCGCCTCGAGCACGGCGATCCGCGCGCGGGCCTCCACGAGCTCGGCGGCCAGGCGATCGCGGTCGCGGCGCACGAACGCGTTGTCGGCCTCGAACTGGCCGATCAGGCGGGCCTGGGAGGTGAGCTCGCGCCCCTGCGCGCCGGTGAGCTCGGCGAGCGTCGCGATCACGGGCGCGAGCGCCCGCGTCACCGCCTCGGCGACTTCGGCCGGGTCGAGGACCAGCTGGGCGGGCGGAACCATCGGGTCGGCAGGCAGCGCGACGGCGGCCACGGACCCCACCGGAGGCACGCCGATCGCCTCGTCGAGCGGCACCTCGTCGAGCGGCGTCTCGTCAGCCTGGGGCTTTGCGCCCGCGTCGAGCGTCTCGTCGAGCGTCTCGTCGAGCGTCTCCAGGTGACGGCGAATGGTCTGGAACCCGAGGTCGTAGGCGCGCATGCCGCGCACCGCCTCGAGCACCGCCAGCGCCTCATCGTCCAGCCGCGCGAGGCCGCCGCTGTCTTGTGACCGCGGGATCGGCAGCTCGGCCAGCCAGGTGACGACCGTCAGGGGCGGAACGCCCAGGCGCTCGGCGGCCTCGGTGGGGGTCAGACCTTCATTCATCGTAGGACTCCGTTCTGGTCGGTGCGAGCTCCAGGGTAGCGCCCCACCCGGCCGGGCGCAGTGATCGGCGCCTCGGGTCGGAGCTCCCCTGGTCGGCGCCCGTCGGGCCAGGCCGCTCGCGCTCCGTAAAGGGCACGGACGCCGGCTCCGCCCGGCGCACCTATGATTTTCACCAGCCTGCCGCCCCCGTCCCTTTGAAGGAGCGTCCCATGACCACGATCCAGTTCCTCGGCGCGGCCGGCACCGTGACCGGCTCGATGTTCCTGGTCACCACCCGTGAAGCGCGCGTGCTGGTCGATTGTGGCCTGTTCCAGGGCGATCGGCAGCTCAAGGCGCGCAACTGGCAGCGCCTCGCGTCGGCCGCGCGGCTCGACGCGGTGGTGCTCACCCACGCGCACCTCGACCACGCCGGCTACCTGCCGCGGCTGATGAAGGACGAGTTCGCGGGCCGGGCGTATTGCACCCCGGCGACCGCCGACTTGCTCGGCGTCCTGCTCCCCGACTCGGGGTTCCTGCAGGAGGAGGAGGCGCAGCACGCCAACCGCAAGGGCTGGAGCCGCCACAAGCCGGCGGCACCGCTTTACACGCTCGTCGACGCGCAGCGCTCGCTCCGCCTGCTCCGCCCGGTCGACTACGGCGACGAGCGCGAGATCGCGCCCGGCGTCCGGCTGACGTTCAGGCAGGCGGGCCACATCCTCGGCTCGGCGACGGCGCAGCTGGTCGTCGACGACGGCGACGGGCGTACCACGATCGCGTTCTCGGGCGACCTCGGCCGCCGCGCCGCACCGCTCATGCCGGATCCCGCCCCGCTCGCGGCGGCGGACTACGTGGTCGTCGAGTCGACCTACGGCGATCGCCTCCACCCCGCGATCCCGCCCGCGGCCGAGCTCGCGCGCGTGGTCCGCGAGGCGGCCGCGCGCGGCGGGATGCTGATCGTGCCCGCCTTCGCGGTCGGCCGGACCCAGGAGCTGCTTTACGTGCTGCGCGAGCTCGAAGAGGCCGGCGAGATCCCGGTGCTCGACGTCTTCGTCGACAGCCCCATGGCGATCGACGCGACGGCGATCATGCTCGACCACCTCGGCGAGCTCGACGAGGGCACCGCGGCCGTGCTGCGGCGCGGCGGCAGGCCCCTCGCGCCGCAGCGCCTGCACATGGTCCGCGACGCGGCGCAATCGCGCGCGCTCAACAGCATCCGGGGCCCCGGCATCATCCTGTCGGCGAGCGGCATGTGCACCGGCGGCCGCATCAAGCACCACCTGCGCGTCCGGCTGCCGGACGCCCGGAACACGATTTGCTTCGCCGGCTTCCAGGCCGCCGGCACCCGCGGGCGGGCGCTCCAGGACGGCGTGAAGAGCGTCTGGATCTTCGGCGAGCAGGTGCCGGTTCGCGCGCACATCGCCCGCGTGGAGGGCTTCTCCGCCCATGCGGACCGCGACCAGATCGCCGACTGGCTCGCCACCATGCCAGCGCCGCCCCGTGCGGCGTTCGTCGTCCATGGCGAGGCGCCCGCGAGCGCGGCCCTCGCGCAGGCCGTCCGGGACCGGCTGGGCTGGCGCATGGAGGTCCCGGCGCTCGACGACATCGTGGTTCTCGCCCCCGAGGCGAACTTGGTGCACGTACTTGGTAGCCCGTAGCCCACCGGCTGCGGACTACCAAGTAGCTGCGCTAGTACTCGAACCCGCTGCCGCCGATGAACTCGCGCAGGATCGACGTCGGCGGCACGTGGTCGGGGTAGATCGCGACGAAGCGATCGAGCAGCTGGCGCAGGCGGTAGGCCGTGGTGTAGGCCGGGTGGTCCTGCGGCACCTCGAGCAGGTACCGCTCGGCGTAGACCTTGAGCACGGCCGGCTCGTAGATCAGCGCGGAGTCGAAGACCTCTTCGGCCAGCGGCAGGAACGGCAGGATCGAGCGCTCCTCGCCGCGGCGCACCGACGGCCAGCGCATGATGTTCGCCGCGGCGTCCGCGCCGCGCGTGTGGCGATCGCGCACGATGCGCCGGAGCAGGCGCAGATCGGTCGTCCGGAAGTGCGAGAGCCGGTCGAAGGGCAGCGCGGTCGACGGCCAGACGAAGAGCCGCACCACCTGCCCGCGCGGCACCACGTCGCCCAGCAGCCGCGGGTTCAGGGCGTGGATGCCCTCGAGCATGATCACGTCGTTCGCCCCCATCCGCAGCGCCGTTCCGCCATCGGCCGTGTTCTTGCCCAGCTTGAAGTCGTACCGGGCGGTCTTCACCAGGTGGCCGGCCAGCAACCCCGCGAGGTGCTCGCGGAGCAGCGGAAGCTCGAGCGCATTGAGCGCCTCGTAGTCGTACTCGCCGTCCAGGCCGACGGGGGTCTTCTCGCGGTCGCAGTAGTAGTCGTCGAGCGAGATCGCGAGCGGGTTCAGGCCGTTGATCTGGAGCTGGACGGTCAGCCGCTTGATGAAGGTGGTCTTGCCCGAGCTCGACGGGCCGGCGATGCAGATGACCTTGACCTCGCGACCGCGGGCCTGGATGTGGTCGGCGATCTGGCCGATGCGCTTCTCGTGGAAGCCCTCGGCCGCGCGGATCAGCTGCGACACCCGGCCCGAGATGCAGGCTCCATTGAAGCCGCCTAAATCGCGCACGCCCAGGACGTCCAGCCAGGCGGCCGCCGGGCGCTGCTCGGGCTGTGAGGCGGGCGCCATGGTTTCCGCGCGATCGCCGAGGGACAGCTCGAGGCCGGCCCCGCCCGCGTCGAGCCGGAAGGCCCCGAGCAAGCCGGTGTGCGGGATGAAGGGACCCATGGCGAGCGCGCTCAAGTGGCCACAGCTGACCACCGTGACGCTCGCGTCGCGCCAGGTCCGCAGCAGGGCCACGACTTCCCGCCACCCCTGCGCCTCGAAGCGCATCGCGGCCTGCTCCATCGACCATGACTCGCGCCGGAACGGCCGCGCCTCGTCGACGATGGCCCGCATCGCCGACGCGAGGCGGTTGGCGAGCTCGGCGAGCGGCAAGCCGGGCTCGCCTATGACCCGCACGGCCTGGCGGTGGCTGGACGACGTCCCGAACTGGAGCACGAGGCCCGGCGCGATGGTATGGGCGGCCTCCAGCAGGACCAGGCCCAGGCTGCGGCGGAGGGCCGCGCGGCCGTCCGCGTGCGCGTCGGTGAGCGGGGAGATCGCGGCGTCGCCCGCCACCGGCGTGTCGAGCGCCACGACCTTGCGATCGAGCGTGGCCGCGACCACCGGCCGGCCGGCCTCCGTGGCCGGCAAGACGGCCGCGATCGGCGTGCCGGCAGGGACGCAGGCCTCGCCGTCGGGGAGCGTGAGCTGCACCTTGCCGCGGACGCCGGCCGCGGGGGCGGCGGCGGGCGCGGGCCAGGTCGCGCGCAACAAGGCGAGCGCGAGCGCCGGGTGATCGTTCGTCAGCGCCTCGAAGCGCGCGAGCGACAGGTGCGCGAGGCCGATCGGGCCGTCGGCGGTCAGGTTGAGGTCGGGGCCGCCGCCCAGCGCCAGCGCCTCGGCGCCGAACGCGTCACCCGCGTGGAGCGTCCGGGCGGGCTCGGCCAGCAGGCGGGCCTGCCCGCTGGTGAGCACCCACCAGCCGGGGTCGCCGAGCGTCGCGGGGCCGGTGGGGTGCGCGGTGTGGCTCATGTAGCCGGTGAGCGTGGCACGGTCGGCGGCCGGCCACGCGGCCAGCGCCTGCGGGTCGAAGGCCCGCGCGGCAGCGGAAGAGGGCTGGGTCATCGAAGTGGCTCGCTAGACAGTCGAGGGCGGATACCAGCGACACTGGTCGCTCCACGTTGACCGAAATCGTCGCCGGCGGCATCCGCGGAAAGCCCCGATGCGAGCCGGCCCGTTACACCGCGTGCGGGTGCGTTTCCCGGCCATCCATCACGCGCGCGAGCGTCTCGAGCAGCCGCGTGCGCGCGACCGGCTCGGCCACGCACGCGGTGAACCAGCGCTCGAACGCCGCGCGCTGGCGGCCTTCCAGGTCTCCGGGCGCCACGCAGACCAGCGGCGCGCCAGCGCCGCCGGGCGTCGCACGGATCCGGTGGGCCACCTCGAGTCCCGAAAGGCCGGGCAGCGAGAGGTCGATGACGGCGGCGTCGTAGGGCCGCGCGGCCTTCGCCGCGAGCGCGAGCGCGGCGACGCCGTCGGCGGCGCTGGTAACGTGATGGCCGGCCTGCTCCAGCAGCGAGCGGGTCGCTTCGCGCTGCGACGGATCGCGCTGGACGAGGAGGATGTAACGGTTTTGCTTCATGGCCTTTCTCCAGTCAGGGACATCCATGTAGACCGCCGCGGCGTTCAGAAGTTCCCCCCCTTTAACCCACGAATTAACTGACTATTAACGTCAGGATTACAGGCGACCTCCCCATAAGCCTCGTGGAGAGTTGGTAGTTGGTTGCGGGTGCGCCCGCAGTTGGAGGGAGTTCCCCATGTCGCATGACGTTCTTTCGCTGTCCGCTCCGGCGGCAGCTTCGCGCTTCCGCACGGCCGCGGTGAACCAGGGCCCGGCCGCCGTGGCGCCCGCCGAGGCCGCGAGCTTCGCGCCGGATGCCTTCGTCGCGTCCGCCGACAAGCGCTGGTTCCCCCCGCAGGCCAGCCCGATCGATCCCGCCGACCTCAAGGTGATGTGCGCCGAGATGCGCGTCCTGCGGGCCGAAGTCGCGCTGGCCAACGCCCGCGTCGAGCGGCTGCTCACCCGCCTCGCCAAGCTCGAGGTCGCCCCGGCGGACGTCACCGGCACCGACGCCGAGCTCCCCTCCGACGACGACGTGGCGCCGGCCGACGTCGACACCTCCGCCGACGTCGATGCGCCCACGGACGCCCCGGCAGTTGCGCCCGCCTTCGACCAGGAGTACAAGATCGTCTGGGGCGACACGCTGAACAAGCTCGCCCAGCGCTTCGGCACCACCGTCGAGGCGCTCGCCGAGGCCAACGGCATCGAGAACCCCGACTTGATCTACGCCGGCGACACGATCCGCGTCCCCGCCCAGCCCAGCGAGGCCGCCCCGGCCCCGGTGATCGCCGACGCCCCCGCCCTGACCATCGCCAACGCGCCGGCCACCGACGTGACCGCCGCAGCGACCAACGCCCCTGCCACCGAAGCCCCCGCGCTGCCGCCCCTGCCGATCCCGGGCGCCTGATCACCGGCTCCCCACACAAACAGAGAGGCGCGGGGTGTACCCCGCGCCTCTCCTGCTGTTTACAGCATTTTCTCCTATTAGACCGGCTGCTTGAAGAGGTGCTCGACGACGCCCCGCTCCTCCTGGAGCTCCTTGAGCGTCACGTCCATCCGGGCGCGGCTGAAGTCGTTGACGTTCAGGCCCTGCACGACCGTGTATTCGCCGTTCTTGCAGGTCACCGGGAAGCCGTAGTTCACGCCCTCGGGGATGCCGTAGGAGCCGTCCGACGGGATGCCCATCGTGACCCAATCGCCTTCCGGCGTGCCGAGAATCCAGTCGCGCACGTGATCGATCGCCGCATTCGCCGCCGACGCCGCGGACGACAAGCCGCGCGCCTCGATGATCGCCGCGCCGCGCTTGCCGACGGTCGGGATGAAGGTGCTCTCGATCCAGGCCTGGTCGTTGACCAGCTCGGCCGCGTTCTTGCCGTCGATCTCGGCGTTGAAGAGGTCGGGGTACATCGAGGGCGAGTGGTTGCCCCAGATGGTCAACTTCTTGACCGCCGTGACCGGCTTGCCGGTCTTCTGGGCGACCTGGCTGATCGCGCGGTTGTGGTCGAGGCGCATCATCGCCGTGAAGTTCTTGGCGGGCAGGTCGGGCGCACTCTGTTGGGCGATCAGGGCGTTCGTGTTGGCGGGGTTGCCGACCACGAGCACCTTCACCGAGCGCTTCGCGGCCTTGTTCAGGGCGCGGCCCTGCACCGAGAAGATCTCGGCGTTGGCCATCAGCAAATCGGCACGCTCCATGCCGGGGCCACGGGGACGGCCGCCGACGAGCAGCGCGTAGTCAGCGTCCTTGAACGCGACCTCGGCGTCGTCGGTCTGGACCACGCCCGCGAGCAACGGGAAGGCGCAGTCGTCGAGCTCCATGACGACGCCCTTGAGGGCGTTCATGGCCTTCTCGTTCGGGATTTCGAGGAGTTGCAGGATGACCGGCTGGTCCTTGCCGAGCATGTCGCCGTTGGCGATGCGGAAGAGCAAGCTATAGCCGATCTGGCCGGCGGCGCCAGTCACGGCGACACGAACGGGTGCTTTCATGGGTCAGGCTCCAACGTCGTTGATGGGCACGCAGGCAAGGCGTCAAGAACGCCGATGCCGCCGTAAATCTAGCATGCGAGGAGCCGTTTGACGAATCGTCGCCCGGGCCGCCTTCGTCGCGCGCCAAAAAGGGAACAATAGCGTCATGACCACGACTCGCCGGCTGGCCGGCCGTACACTCCGCCCCTGCCTGTTGCTCTTTGTCCTGGCCGGGTGCTCCGTATTGCCCGTGCCGACGCTCCCGCCGCCGCCGGCCAGCGCCGCGGGCTCGCCGCCGCCGGCGCCGCCCTGGCCCGCGCCCGCGGATCCCGCGCCCGGCATCATCGCCGCCGGCATCACCGCCGATGCCAGCGAGCAGCTCGCGAGCCACACGCACACGCACCTCGACGTGTTCTACGACGGCGTGCCCGTGGAGGTGCCGGGCGGCATCGGCATCGACCCGAACGGCAAGTACATCTCGCCGCTGCATACGCACTCCACCAGCGGCGTCATCCACATGGAGGCCGCCGCCAGCCGGACCTTCACGCTCGGCCAGATCTTCCAGGAGTGGGGCGTGTCGCTCACGGGCGCCGTCGCCTACGACCGCGGCGAGACCGTCACCGACGTCGCAGGCCACGTGCTCCAGAACAACCATGAGGTCGCGGTCGTGTTCGGCCGCCCGCCCGCGCGGATCCCGACGGACTACGGGCGTTGGGTCTGCCTCTGGCTCTACCTGTGCAACTGACCGACGAGCCCCCTTCGCCCAACCAGCAGGCCCTGTGGCTGCGGCACCTGGCCGCGCCGGCGGACGCCGGGTATCACCTGCCGGCCGCGGCGCGGCTCACGGGCCCGCTCGACGTCCCAGCGCTCCGGGCGGCGTTCCAGCTCCTCGTGGCACGCCATGAGGCCTTGCGCGCCGTCTTCCCGGTGGGCACCGCGGGCCCGGCCCTGGCGCTCGCGCCGCCTGAGACGCTGGACTTCGAGGTCCTCGACGGATCGGCGTGGGGCGCTGAAGCCGAGGCCCGGCTCGCCGCGCTCGCCGACGCCCCCTTCGATCTCATGGCGGCGCCGGCCTTCCGCGTCCGAGTGACGCGCCTCGCCGACGACCGGCACGTGCTCCTGGTCGTCGCGCACCACATCGTCGCGGACACCTGGTCGCTGAGCGTCCTCCTGCGCGAGCTCCTCGCGATCTATCCGGCCCTCGCCGCGGGCGCCGCTCCGCCCGCGTTGGCCGCGGCGCCTTCGCTCGTGGCGTCCTTGCGTGAGCGCCGCGAGCGGCTCGCGGGGCCGCCCGGCGATCGCCTCGCCGCCTGGTGGCGCGAGCAGCTGGCAGGCCTGGCCGAGGCCCCGATCTTCCCGCACGCCCCGGGGCCCGCGGGCGGCGATGCCGGCGGCGCGATCCGCACGCGGGTGCCGCCCGACCTCCTCACGCAGGTGGCATCGATCGCGGCGGCGACCGGTGCCACCACCTTCGCCGCGCTGCTGGCGGCGCTGCATGCGCTGCTCGCGCGTTGGGCCGGGCGGCCCGATCCGACGATCGGCGTGCCGCTGGCGGACCGCGGGCGGGCGCGCGAGGCCGGGCTGGTCGGGTATCTCGCGAACCTCGCGCCCCTCCGCCTCGCGGTCGGGCCTGAGGACAGCTTCCGCCTGCTGGTGGGCCGGGCCGACGCCGCGATCCGCGGCGCCCAGGCCCACCAGGCGTATCCACACGCCTGGATGAACGATCGCCTCGCGCCGGGGCGCGGGCCGCTGGTGGAGGTCGCGTTCTCGCTCCAGCCGGCGCCATCGGGCGGCGCGCCGATCGCGGGCTTCGTCGCGGGCGAGCTCGGCGACGTGTTCGCGCTCGGCGACGTCACGCTGCGGCCCCTTCCCCTGCCGATGCGCAACGCCACCTTCAAGCTCGCGCTGGAGGCCGCCCACGACGCCGGCGGGCTCGCGATCCGCTGGCGCTTCGACGCCGATTTCTTCGACCCGGCCATGGTCGCGGCCCTCGCCGATCAGTTCGAGGTCCTGCTTCGGGAGGCGGTGACCGCCCCGGACGTCGCCGTCGGCCGGCTGCCGTTGCTGACGCACGCGGTCCGCGAAGACGCCCTGCATCGCTGGAACCCAGCGCCCACCCCGCCGCCCGCCGACGTGCTGCACGGCCTCTTCGCGCGAAGCGCGGCCACGACCCCCGACGCCGTCGCCGTGATCGCGGAGGGGCGCGGCTGGACCTACGCCGAGCTCGACGCCGCGGCGCGCGCCCTGGCGGCCGACTTGCAAGCCGCGGGGATCGGTCCGGGCGCCCGCGTGGCGGTCCTCGCGTCGCCCGACGCCGGTCGTCTGATCGCCGAGCTGGGCGTGCTGGTGGCAGGCGCCGCCTTCGTGCCCTTCGACCCCACGCTGCCGGATGCCCGCCTCGCAGACCTGGCCGCGGACGCTGGCTGCGACGCGATCGTCCCCACCGCGGCGACCGCCGACCGCGCCGCCGGGCTCGCGCCTTGTCTCGTGCTGGCCGATCGGCAGGCCAGGACGCCCGCGACCCTCGCCCCGCCGCCGGTGGGCCCCGAGGCGCTCGCTTACGTCATCTACACCTCCGGCTCGACGGGCCGTCCCAAGGGCGTGATGACGACGCATGGCGCCGCGTCGAACACCCTGATCGACGTGAACCGCCGCTTCGGCGTCGGGCCCGCTGACCGGGTCCTCGCCGTGTCGTCGCCGGGGTTCGACCTGTCGATCTTCGACGCGTTCGGCCTCTGGGCCGCGGGCGGCGCCGTGGTCATGCCCGACGCGGCGCGCGCCGCGGACCCCGGGCACTGGGTCGACCTGATCGAACGTGACGGCGCCACCGTCTGGAACTCCGCGCCCGCCTTGCTCGAGCTGCTCGTCGACGCCGCCGAACAACGCGGCGCGTCCCTCGCGAGCCTGAGGCTGGTGATGGTGAGCGGCGATCGCCTGCCGCCCGCCCTGCCCGCCAGGCTGTGGGCGCTCGCCCCAGGCGCGCGCGTGGTGAACCTCGGCGGCGCCACGGAGGGCGCGATCTGGTCGATTTGCCACGAACTCACCCCGGACGCGCCGCCCTATCGCCGGGTGCCATACGGGCGGGCGCTGGCGGGCCAGCGCATCTACGTGCTCGACGCGGCGGGCGAGCCGTGCCCGATCGGCGTCCCCGGGGAGATCCACATCGGCGGCCATGGCGTCGCGCGCGGCTACCACGGCCGTCCCGAGCTCACGGACGAGCGCTTCGTGGCCGACCTCTTCGGCCCGGGCCGGCTGTATCGCACCGGCGATCGGGGGCGATACCTGCCGGATGGCACGGTCGACCTGCTCGGCCGCCTCGATGAGCAGCTCAAGGTGGGCGGCGTGCGCATCGAGCCGGCGGAGATCGAGGCCGTGCTGCGCGCCCATCCCGCCGTCACGGGCGCGTGCGTGATCGGCCGCGCGCCGCCGGGGCGCGGCACCAGGCTGGCGGCCTACGTGACCGGGGACGACGCGCTCGACCTGGCGGACCTGCGCGCCTGGACGATGCGCCGCCTGCCGCGCGTGATGTGGCCCGCGGACCTCGTGACGGTCGCGGCCTTTCCGCTCACGCCGAACGGCAAGCTCGATCGGGGCGCGCTGCCCGCACCGCCGGTCGCGCCGTCCACGGGCCTGCCGCCGCGCGGCCCCAGCCAGCTGCGCGTCGCCACCGCCTGGGCCGAGATCCTGGGGGCCTTTCCGGGCCGCGACGACGACTTCTTCGCAGCCGGCGGCGACTCGCTCGCCGCGCTGCGCCTCGCCACCCGCCTCGCGGCCCTGCAAGGGCACCCGGTGCCGGCCGATTTCGTCTACCGCCACCCGACGGTCGCGGGCCTCGCGGCCGAGCTCGAGGCGCCCGACGATGGCGCCGACACGCCGTGGATCGCCGATGCGGTGCTGCCCCCCGACGTGGTGCCGACCCCTTCCGCCGGCGGGCCGGACGCCTTCGTCACGGGGGCCACCGGCTTCCTCGGCGCGTACCTGCTCGCGGAGCTGGCCCAGGCGATCACGGGCCGCCTGTGGTGTCTCGTCCGCGCAGCCGACGCGGTCGAGGGGCTCGCGCGCATCGCCGCGAACCTGGATCGCTACGGGCTCTGGGACGCCACGCTCGCGGCCCGCGTCGTGCCGGTGCCGGGCGATCTCGGCCAGCCGCGCTTCGGCCTGGCGCCGGCGGCCCACGCCGCGCTGGCGGCGGCCGTGGGCGACGTCTACCACGCGGGCGCCGAGGTCAACCTCGTGCGGCCGTATGCGGACCTGAGGCCAGCCAACGTGGCGGGCACGGTCGAGGCCCTGCGGCTCGCGGCGGCCAGCGGGGCGCGGTTCCACCACGTGTCGAGCCTCGCGGCGATCGGTGGTGATGGTCCCTCGGCCGGGAGCTATGCGCACAGCAAGTGGGCCGCAGAAGGCCTGGTGGAGGCGGCGGCGGCGCGTGGGCTCGTGGTGGCGCTGTATCGGCCAGGCGAGATCGTCGGGGCGCTGACGGCGAGCCGCAGCAATCCGCGCGACCTGTTCGGCGGCCTGGTGCGCGCGAGCCTGTGGCTGGGGATGCTCCCGGCGCTGGACGTCCGGATTCATACGGTGCCGGTGGATGCGGTCGCGCGGGCGATCGTGCACGGGGCCCCACCGTCGGCCGGGGAGATGGCCACGCGGCAGCTGGCCGCGGAGGTCCCGGTCACCCCGGCGACCTTGGCGGCCTCCCTCGCGGATCTCGGCCGGCCGCTCGCGCTGGTGCCATACGCGCGCTGGCGTGCCGCGTTGCTCGCCGCGAAGAACCTGCCGCGGGAGCTCGCGGCGATCGCCGCCGTCGTGGGCGCGCATGAAGAGCCGGCCGCCTGGAAGACCCAGGCCGCTCCCCTGGCGCCGAGCGGGTCCTCGCCGCTGGCGGCCGGTCCCGCCCTGGACGCGCCGGCGCTGCGGCACTATTTGACCGAGTGGGATCGGTTTGACACGCCGGCCACGCGTGTATAGTGAGCTGGCGAGCGATCATTCGGAGGCGTAGGAATTCATGACCAAGTTGCAGGGATCCGTACTCGTGGCGCTCGGGCTCGCGACGGCGATCGCCGGAGGCTGTTGCCCGGAAATGCCGATCTCGGCCCTGCCCGTGGCGGTCAAGGGCGCCTCGCCGTCACCCTCGCCTTCGGGCTCGCCGGCACCCGGCAACCAGAAGTCGTCGCCGAAGCCCTCGGCAAGCCCGAGCGCCGCGCCGACTGCCGGCCCGTAGCCGGCCCGTCTAACGCTTCTCCAATGCCGCCACCAGCTGCGTGCAAAGCCCCGCGATGCCTCGCTGGGTGACCGTCACCATTCGCACCGATTTCTTCGCCGCCGGATGGTCCGTATACAACGTCGACACCTTGTGCGGCAGCGGCGTCGACGACCAGACCGCCACGGCCTGGGCCCAGCGCATCGCCACGTTCGCGTCGTCGCGCGTATGCACCGCGGCCGTGCCATCCACGTAGCGGATCTCGAGGCCGCCGCCGGCCTGGCGCAAGAGGGTCGCCATCGTCTCGTGCAGCACAGGCGTGCCGCCCAACACCAGCAGGTGCTCCACGCCCAGGGCAGGCAGCCGGCGGGCCAGCTCCGTCATCGCCCGGCGGTTGTCGGAGCCTCGGCAGTAGGGACATTGCTCCGCGCCCACTTCCACGGCCGTCCGCCCGCCGGCCGCGAACTCGGCCCGGCGCCGGCAGGCCTCGGCGTCGCAGGTGCGAACGAGGGTCTCTTCGAGCAACGTGCTCGCTCGCTCGCGCTTCTCCGCGGCCATGCGCGCCTTGCCCGCCCGCGTCAGGCCGGCGGCCTCGAGCACCGCCCGGGCAGCGGCCTGGGCGTCCGGGGTGTCATAGCCGTGTTCAAGTAGGAATTCGGCGATAGCAAAATCAGAGGGCATCGCCGTCATCATAGCATCCGCACCGCGACACGATTCTAGCCGGACGAGGATTGGCGCAGCAATCTCGCACATCAAAATTCACGTATTCAGTATTCCAATTCATATCATTTTATGAAATAATCGCGCCAAGAAGGAGACCTCTATGTCGATTGCGGAAGACAAAGCGCTGGAAATCCTCGCTGAATTGATCAAGAAGCCCGAGAGCAAGGCGGAAGACCTTCCGCGCATCTGGAGCGAAATCATCGCCGTCTACAACCAGCAATTCGCACCGCCCGTGGAGGAACCGAAGAAGAAGAAGCGCCGCAAACGCGTCGCCACGAGCCCGAATCTCGGCTGGCCCGCCGGCGTCTCGCGGGCGGAATACAAGGGCTGGAAGGAAGTCCAGGGGACCCGCGGCAACACCACGAACGTGAACCCGCAAGAGTACAAGCGCCTGCGCGACGCGGGCCTGGTCGACACGGGCAGCGCGGCCAGGAAGCCGGAAGCCAAAGCCGCCGCAGCCACCGCCAAGGGCAAAAAGGGCAAGTAATTCCAGCCTCGGCGGTTCAATCACAAACCGCCCGGAGGCGGCGAGTTCACAGCGCCGCGAGCTGCTTGCCGATCCCCTCGCGCCAGCCCGCCGCCAGACCTGCGAGGTCGGCGAGCGAACGGGCGTCGGCGATGCTCTCCGGGGCAGCCGACTTCAGGTCCCGGAACACCACGAACGCCCGCGCGACCGACCAGTCCGGGTGCGGGCGCTCGACCAACTCGATGGCGTCCCCAGCGCCGATGTCTCCCGCCGCAAGCACCCGCAGCAGCCAGCCGAAACGGCCGGTGGTCATCACACGGTCGAGCAGGTCCGGGACGCCGTTGTACATGGCGATCTTTCCGCACGGCCAGCGCGGCATCGACACCTGCAGGCGCGCCCCGCCCACCTGCCAGACATCCCCGATGTGCACGCTGTGCTCGTCGGCGCCCGAAACGAGCAGGTTCTCGCCGAACGCCGGCGTCTCGAAGGCGCGGCCCGCCAGCTCCTCTCTCCACACCGCATAGTGGCCCACGGCGTAGGCGAGCAGCACGCGATCCGGCCCGCCATGGTGGATCTTGTTGAAGACGTCGTCGCCCGCGATGCCGTCGGGCGTGACGGCGATGCGGCCGGGCGCCGGGCGGCGGCCGAAGCTGCTGGTCCAGGGGGCTCTCTCGCCCGGGAGCTCCCGCGGGGTGCCGATGTAGAGGGCTTCGAGCTTCATGGGGGTCATAGCTCGCTTGTACCCACTCATCCGAACGCTCGAACCTCGGTTGGATAGCCGCTTTCGGCGGCGTATGCTGAATCGGGGACCCCGGCAGAAGGAGACACGTGATGGCCTCGATCGAAGTTGCGGCGCGCGTCCGAGAATCACTTTCGCGGTGGGCGCAGCCGCTCGGCGGCACGGAAGCGGACTACGACGACCTCGTCGGCCTCATCGGCGACGCGCGGGTCGTGATGCTCGGCGAAGCGAGCCACGGCACGCACGAGTTCTACGCCGTGCGCGCGGAGATCACCAAGCGTCTGATCGCGCGCCACAACTTCACCTTCGTCGCGATCGAGGGCGACTGGCCGGACACCTATCGCGTCGACCGCTGGGTGAAGGGCGGCGACGGCACGGTGCGGCAGGCCCTCGAGGGCTTCAAGCGCTTCCCGACCTGGATGTGGCGCAATGTGCCGGTCGAAGCGTTCCTCACCTGGCTGCGCGAGTTCAACGATGCGCGAGAGGCCGAGGCGCAGCGGGTGGGCTTCTACGGGCTCGACGTGTATAGCCTGCACACCTCGATGGGCGAGGTGATCAAGTTCCTCCGCAAGGTCGATCCCGAAGCCGCGGACCGCGCCGCACGCCATTACGCGTGCCTCGATCCCTTCGTGGAGGATACGTCGGCCTACGCCTGGCAGGTGCACTTCACGGACCAATCGTGTGAGGACGAGGTCGTGCGCACGATGCTCGATCTGCGCACGAGCCGCGAAACACACGCCGAGCGCGGCGGCGCGGAGGCCGCCTTCGACGCCGAGCTCAACGCGCTCGCGGCGACCAACGCCGAGCGCTACTACCGGCTCATGGTCCGGGGTGGTGCCACCACCTGGAACCTGCGCGATCGCCATATGATGGCGGTGCTCGAGCGCCTGCTCGACAAGCACGGCCCGCGCTCGAAGGCGATCGTCTGGGAACACAACAGCCACATCGGCGACTTCCGCGCGACCCACGAGGGCCAGGGCGGCTACCTCAACGTCGGCCAGCTGGTGCGCGAGAAGTTCGGCCCGAGCGCGATCGCCGTCGGCTTCGGCTCGCACCGCGGCACCGTCACGGCCGCGCACGCCTGGGACGGCGAGCCCAAGTTCATGCGCGTGCCGCCGGCCCGCGAGGGCAGCTACGAACACGCCTTCGTGCGGATCGGGCCGCCCAATTTCTACCTGCCGCTCGCGCGCATCGGCGCGAACGACGCGGCGGGCGGCTGGCTGCGCGAGACGCGCGGCGAGCGCGCGATCGGCGTGGTGTACGACCCGGCGCGGGAACATTTCGGCAACTACGTGCCGACGCGCCTCGCAGATCGCTACGACGCATACCTGTTCTTCGATTCGACGTTTGCGGTCGAGCCGCTCGATCCAGGCATGCACGGGCCAGGCATCGAAGGCTATCCGACAGGGCTGTAGGTGATACGATGCAGGGATGCAAACAACCGTCGGCCTGATCTTCGGTGGACGCACGCGCGAGCATGACGTCACGCTGCTCTCCGCGAGCTCGGTGGTGGCGGCGTTACCCGCCGACCACCGCGTGCTGCTTTTCGGCCTCGACCGGAACGACCGCTGGCTGTCCGCCGAGGCCTCGGCGCGCATGTTGCGATCGGCCGGCACGCTCTCCGCGGAGATCCTCGGCGAGCGCCTCGCGCCGGATCCCGGCCCGGCGCCTGCTGAGCGCTGGGGGCCGCGCGGCGGGCTGTGGGGCGCGGACGTGGTCTTCCCGCTGGTTCACGGCGACGTCGGCGAAGACGGCACGCTGCAGGGCCTGCTCGAGCTGCTCGGCGTGCCTTACGTCGGCTCGGGCGTGGCGGCGTCGGCCGTGGGCCTGGACAAGGTCTTCATGAAAGCCGCCTTCGCCGCGGCCGGGCTGCCGATCGTGCCTTACGTGGTCATCCGGGCGGATCAGGCCGCGGACGAAGACGCGCTCATCGCGCGCGTCGAGGCGGCGCTGCCGGGCTACCCGCTCTTCGTGAAGGCGGCCAACGCCGGCTCGAGCGTCGGCGTCGACAAGGTCCGCGAGCGAGCAGCGCTGCTGCCGGCCGTGCGCATGGCGCTGGGCTACGACCGCCGCGTCTTGATCGAGTCGGGCGTGAAGGCGCGCGAGATCGAGGTCGCGGTGCTGGGCGGCGAGCGCCTCGAGGCCTCGGTGCCCGGCGAGGTGGTGCCCCACAAGGACTGGTACGACTACGAGGCCAAGTACACGCCGGGCCTCGCGGACCTCGTGGTGCCGGCCGTCCTGCCCGAGGACGTGGCCGCACGGCTGCAGGCGCTCGCGATCGAGGCGGCCGCCTCCATCGGCGTGGAAGGCCTCGCACGCGTGGACTTCTTCGTCGAGGGCGACGGCGAGCGGGTGTGGCTCAACGAAATCAACACGCTGCCGGGCTTCACGGCGACCAGCATGTACCCGCGCCTGTGGGCCGCCACCGGCCTCGCCTACCCGGACCTGATCCGGCGCTTGCTGGATCTCGCGCGGGCGCGCCACGCCGGGCGACGCGTCAGGACGTTCTGAGCGACATGGCCTGGGCCATCGGCATCTTCGTCTTCGCGCTCGTCCACTTCCTGGGCGTCGTCGCGGGCGTGCTGCTCGTGAACCATGAGCGCAACAAGGCGATCGCCGCCTCGGTCGCCGCGCTGCTAATCGGCGCCCTCGCGGTGCACTTCGCGCACGTCGTGACCGACCTCAAGACGACGGCCACGCGCAACGAGGCTGACGACCTGCGCTGAGCCCGGCGCGACTGCCGCGGGCGCGGACATGAGCTCGAGCGCCGCGTCGCGCGCCGCCCAGCGCGAGAGGTTCCAGGTGCGCCAATCCTCCTCCCGGCGTGCCGCCGCCGCAAACCGCTCGGCCACCACCATCCGCTGTTCGATGGTCAGCGCGGGCATCGACGCGGCGAGCGCCGGCACGGCGTCCGCGCTGAGCGTCGTGAGGTAGCCGGCGTCGAGCACGCCGTGTTTGGCCGCCGCCGCCACGTTGGCACGCACGATCTCGGCCTCGACGTTCGGCACATGCAGCGCCATGACGCCCGCGAAGCCCCAGGCCACCGCGCCGCCCGCGAAGCGCTCAGGCTTGCCACGCAGCACCGTCGCGCCGAACCAGGCGAGCAGGCCAGCCATCCAGGCCTCGAAGGCGAGCACGTAGACGCGCAGCTCGGTGAGCCCGAAGGTGTCCTGGTAGATCGCCATCCGGTGCGCCGCCGAGGCGATGATGACCACCAGCATCGCGAGCATGGTGCCCGCGAGCGCCCCGTAGATCCGCTCGGGCAGCAGGCCTAGGCCCGGTCCCATCAGCCAACGCACGCCGAAGAGCAGCGGCAGGGCGAGGCCTGTCACGATGCCGAGCTCGAAGAAGCCGCGCCGGGCGTAGTCCGCCATCGTGAGGCCATGCGTCTCGGCCACCAGCGCCGCGCCGCCGAAGAACCAGGGCAGCTGATGCGCGACGAAGGCCGCGAAGAGCAAGTCGATCAGGCCGAGCGCCACGACGAGCTCGACCGCGCCGATCCGCCAACGGTCCGGCGGCGCGGCCGGCGCGACGGCCGGCACGCCCTGGCGGTCGGCGAGCGCGCCGCGCAGCAGGCCCGCCGCGAGCCACGCGCAGGCGCCCGCGGAGTAGGCGTGGAGGAAGGCATTGAACGGGTCGAACTCCATCACGGACCAGACGGTCTGCTCGAAGCCCGCGTCGGCCATCATGAAGAGCCCGCCGAAGATCATGAGCGGCCCCGCCGCCACCGCCAGGCCACGGCCGACCGCCAGGCCGCGCCGGCCCCAGCCGGACCCGCGCAGCAGCGACCAGGGCACGTCGACGGCGAGCAGCTTGACCGCGCCGCCCACGGCCTCGCGGGCGCAGATCGCGAGCCCCGCGGCCGCCTCCGCGGGCATGGCGCGCCAGGGCGCGCCGGAAGCCGGCCGCCACATCGGCAGCGAGAGCGCCACGCCGATCGCGAGGAAGTCGAGCAGGCGCAGCGTGGGGGAGTCGCGCCAGGCGATGAGCAGCGCGAAGAGCAGCGCCGGCGCCGCGAGCACCAGCCGCTCGCGCGGGGCCGCGAGCCGCAGGCCGCGCACCACGGTCCAGGCCAGCGCGGCGCCGGCGGCGAGCCAGAGCACCACGTTGAGGCCGTCGGCGCCGGGCCAGAAGAGCAGGTCGCCGAGCGCGCCCAGGGCGATCGCGGCGGCGAGGATCCAGAAACCGATGCGCGGGTGCTCGGACATGGGGGAGGTTACCTCCAAAGCGCTTTGGGATGCAAAGTGGATTCATCCTAGGCGCTCGGGAAGGGGTTCGTCAAGTACTTTGTTTCGAAAAGTCGACAGGCGTGCCGAGGGCGGTGAGGGGGCCCTGGCCGCTCGCTACTTGGGCGCCAGCTCGCCCCCGCCGCTGCCCGCCGCGCCCGTCCCGGGCACGCTCAACGCGAACTTCCGCAGCACATGCAGCCCGCTATCCGCCACGAACACCTCCGGCAGCCCGGCCGCGTTCAGGCGGATCGCCACGCCGCTCGGGCCATTGAACAGGCCCTTCGGCGGATCCGAGATCGGGCCGCCCTCGCCCCAGAAGGTCGTCACGGCGCCGGCCGGGCTCACGATGCGGATGCTGTTGTTCGAGCTGTCAGCCACGTAGAGCAGCCCGGCCGGGCCGACGGCGATGCCGTAGGGAGTGTTGAAGCGCGCGGTGGCGCCCTGGCCGTCGGCGAAGCCATGGCTGCCGTTGCCGGCCAGCGTCACGAGCCGGCCATCGCGCAGCACGCGGATCGCATGGTTGCCGGTGTCGGCGACGAACACGCGCCCTCGGCTGTCGATCGCCACGTCGCTCGGCGTGCTGAGCTGCGCCTCGAGCGCCGCGCCGTCGACCAGGCCCTCGGTGCCGCTGCCCGCGATCTTCGTGACGGCGCCTTCCGGCGTGATGCGCCGGACGCAGTTGTTGTCGGTGTCCGCCACGTAGACGACGCCCGTCGCGTCGACGGTGAGGTCGCTGGGCGCCGCGAAGCGCGCGGCCACGCCCTGGCCGTCAGCGAAGCCGGGGGCGGCGTTGCCCGCCAACGTGGATACGGTGGCGACGCCCTGCTCGATGGTGATCTTGCGGATGCGGTTGTTGCCGTAATCCGCGACGTAGAGCGCGCCGCCCGGCCCCACCGCGACGCCGCTCGCGGCGTTGAATTGCGCCGTGGCGCCGGGGCCGTCGGCGAAGCCCGGCTCGCCGGTGCCGGCGACCGTGCTCACGGTGCCGTCCGGGGCGATCTTGCGGATGCGGTGGTTGTCGGAGTCCGCGACGTACGCGTTGCCGGCGGCGTCGGTCGCGATGTCGTAGGGCACGGCGAAGGCCGCCGTGGCCGAGGGGCCGTTGGCGAAGCCCTTCTGGCCGGACCCGGCGAGCAAGACGGTGCCGGGCGCCGAGGTGGTGAGGTTGGCGGTGGGTGGCCGCAGCGCCAGCGGCGCCTTGCCGCCCATGCCATTGGCCGAGCCGTCGGGCGTGGGGTCGAGCAGCTTCAGCAGGGGCCCGCCGCCGAGGATCTGCTTGAGCGCCTCGTCGAGCGCGGGCTTGCGGTCGAGCAGTTGGTCGAATGCGCGGGCCGCCTCCGCGTCGCTGCCCAGCGCGGCGGTGGCGAGCGTCGCCCCATCCATCTCGCCGGCGAGCGCCCGCGCCACGCGGTCGAGCGCCGCGGCGTCGACTTCCTTGGCGGCGAGCGCCCGCGTCGCGATCATGGCGAGCGCCTTCTTCGCGACCAACGAGGCCGCCGGATCCACCAGCACGTCCACCGCCCCGGGCTTGCGGGGGGCCGGTGCCACCCCGCGCAACACGACGGTCTGATCGCCCACGACGTACTCCGCGCGCACGTAGAGCACGGCGGCGGACTGCTTGAAGCGTCGAATCGCGAAAGCACCCGACTCGTCGGTGGTGGCCGAGCCCATCGAGACGACGTGGCCGTCAGCGTCGGTCACCTCGACGCGCGCGCCGGCGACCGCGATCAAATTCTCAGCGGCCAGTAGCCTCAGGCCGGCGCCCTGGCTCTCGATCAGGCCGATCGGGCCGTTCTTCACCTTGCCGACCATCCGGCCGACGTTGCTCGCCACGATGCCGCCCGACGACTTGATGATCTGGTCGGCCTGGGGCGCGACCTTCACCCCGCCCTTGTCACCATTGCAGGCGACCGTCGCGACGGCGGCGATGGCGAGGACCAGCAAGGGTCGACGGAGCGAAGAAGCGCGCGTGAGCGCGCGTTCGGGACGGTGCATGACTAACCTGCTTCCGGGCCGGTGATCATGGTGATCATAACGAGTCGAGCATGATATACCCGTCACATGGATCGGGTGTCCATCAGCCGTTATCGGTGAACGGACCGGCTCCACGCGTAAAGTCGTGGTGAAGAAATTGTCGCGAAATCTAATTGCAACAAACGTGCAATATTTCCGGGGAATGCTGGGATAACGCACGCTTACTCGCCTTCCCGCCATCAAGGCGGACGGCCACCACAGGAAACGGCCCGGTATGCCTCGCCCCGACTTGACCGAAGTCGATCTCGCCAAGGAGGCTTTCCTCGGCATCCTCTCGCATGAGCTGCGCACGCCCATCAACGTGATCATGGGCTACACCAGCCTCGTTGCCGATGGGATGGCGGGCCCGATCACCTCCGAGCAGCGCGAATACCTCGGGCGGGTCCTGGAGGGTGCCGACGGCCTCCTGACGCTCGTGAACGACATGCTCGATATGAGCCGCATCGAGGCCGGCCGGCTCACGGTGTCCCTCCTCGCGGTCGACCTCGGCTGGGTCTGCGAGGCCGCCGTGCGGGGCATCAGCCAGGCCGCGCTCGCCAAGCGCCACACGCTCATGATGGAGCTGCCCGAGGTGCTGCCTGCGGTGCTGGGCGACGAGGAGCGCCTCCATCAGTTGCTGCGCATCCTGCTCTCGAACGCCGTGAAGTTCACGCCTGAAGGCGGGACGATCACGCTGCGCGTCCGTCCGGCGGCGGACCACGTGCGCATCGAGGTCAGCGACACCGGTGTGGGTATCACCCTGGCCGACCAGGTGCGCCTCTTCCAGCGCTTTGCCCAGCTCGATCAGAGCGCGACGCGTTCCCAGGGCGGTGCCGGCCTGGGGCTCGCGCTCGCCAAGCACCTCATCGAGGCGCACGGCGGCGAGATCGGCGTCAAGAGCGAGCCCGGTCGCGGCAGCACCTTCTGGCTCACGCTGAGGCTGGCGTAGGCGTCGACCCGGCTCGGGGTGTAGGGCCGCCGCGTGGGCGTCAGTCGCCCTCGATGCAATAGAGCCAGTCGCCGTCCTCGTGGATGGCGAGCCGGATGCCGGTGTAACCGCCGTAGTCGCGGAAGACCACCATCTCCTTCTCGCCGAAGAGCGGAATCAGCTTCTCCCAGTCTTCATCGGTCGCGCTGCGCGCGAACGCCGCGGGCCAGACGTAGACCTTGCCGTCGCGACGGTAGTCGAGCTTCATGATCTGGATCATGCGCCGCAGGAAGGGGTCGCCCTTGGCCTCGAGCCCGCGCCAAAAGGCGCCCGGGCGCTTCGCGTCGCCGAACGTGAAATCGAATTTCGGCCGGCCGGCGACCGCGAGGCGCTCGAGCCGGGCGTAATCGCAGTCGGCCGCCGCGCTGAGGATCGATTGGTGCATCGCGCGCACCTTGGGCGGCGCCTTGAGCGGCACGATCGGCCAGACCGGGATGCCGGTGGCCGAGCAGCGGACCTTCTTGGCCGCGGGCTTGGCCGGCCTGGCCGGCTTCTTGGCGGGCTTTTTGGCCGGCTTGGCCGCCGGCTGCGAGGGTCGAATCGGCCAGCCGGGCGGGTTCCCCGCCTCGGCGGGGGCCGCCGAGGCGAGGGCGAGCACGGCAACGAGGCCGATCAACGCGTGCCGCATGGAGCGGCTAGAAGGAGAGGCCGAGCAGCGTGACGCCGACCGAGAACCCGTTGATCCAGGTGGCGCCGTTGGCGAGCGTCGGGGCCTGGGTGCGGAAGTTGGTCGGGAGCGCGAAGATGTCCCAGCCCAGGGCGATCCGGAAGACCGGACCAAGCTGCCAGGCGGCGCCGAAGCCGAAGAGCGGGAGGGTCATGCCCTGGGGGTTGAGGCTGCCCGAGACGCTCGACCTGCCCGTGACCCCGATGTGCTCGCCATTCCAGCCGCCCCCCAGGAGCGTCGTCATCCCGCCGTGGGCGAAGCCCGAGAAGCCGAGCGGCAGCTCGGTCTCGGCACCGACACCATAGTGGAGGCCGTGGACGTACGCGAGGCCGCCACCCACGGTCTGGGTAGCCGCCGCGGACGCGAGGGGATCCGCCGCGTACCCGGCAGCGAGCCCTCGGTAGCCCAGGAACGGCGAGACCGACGGGTTGAAGCGGCCGAGGAAGTTGATGTCGGCGATCGTGTACTTGTAGCGCAGCGCGAAATCGATGTCCCCCATGTAGCCGGGGCCATCCTTGACGCCGCCGCCCAGGTTCATGGGCCCGAGCACGTCGGAAGGGCTCGGGATGATCCGCACGCCGAGCGAATAGCCCACGGGGCCGAAGATCATGCCACTCGTGCGGAGCGGGATGATCACGACGGACTTGCCTGTCGTGTTGGAGTTCGCGAACTGAATCGCTTCGGCCGGAGCAGCGGGGACGAGCGCGAGGATGGCGGCGGCGAGGGCGGCTGAAATCGAGCGTTGCGGGATCACTTTTTCCTCACATCTTGGCGTGGTGGGGGGGGACCAGTGGAGCGGCAGCAGGCTTGAAGGTCGAGAGCACGGCTTCGAAGACCGGCAATTGGCGATCGAAGGCGAGGGGCTCGCTGGCGAGCGTGATCACGAAGACGCGGCCCCGGCCGATCACGAAACACTTGAGCAGGCGGCTCTTGAGCCTGCCGATGGTCTGGTCGATCACGACGCGACGGGCGCGGACGCCCGCCACGGAGCCGTCGGCGGCGCCATGAACCTTCCAGATGCTCCGGTAGACCTCGAGCGAATTGCGGTAGTAGTGATCGAGCGTGATGCCGGGGGCGACGTCGGTCGCCACGATCTTGATCGTTTCCTGGAAGGGGTCATCGCTGGATTCCCGCGGCGCCGTCGCGACGAGGATCTGGAAGGGGTCGCGGCCAACCGTCCAGCCACGAGGAAACTCGATCGCGAAGCGGCCGTCCGGGTCCTCGTAGGTCCGCCAGGCCGGGTCGGCGCTCTGGGCCGCGGCCGGGGAAAACGGTGCGAGGGCGGCGAGCGCGACGACCAACGGGAGCCAACGAAGGCGGAGCGCCACCCCTGCGAGCAACTGCTTCACGGGCGCCGCCTCCAGCGCCGCCAGCCCACCAGGCCGAGCACGAGGGCGGCGAGCCCCACGCCCTCGCCAGCACCCTGGCCCGTGGGGGCGGGGGTGCGGGTCTGGGCACAGCCGAAGCCCTCGCCGCGCCAGCTGGGCAACGAGCGGCCGCGCTCGACCCGGTCGAGCGTGGTGCGCACGGCGGCGCTGTTGTCGCGGATGACCGAAGCCGGGCCGTCGGGCTTGAGCTGCTCGATGGCGATCGCCGCCGGCATTTTCGCCACCTCGTCGTCCAGGCCGACCACGGGCTGCGCCGGCTCGGGCAACGCGCC
>JAKFEW010000100.1:0-5817 GCA_036675505.1 Candidatus Sericytochromatia bacterium | reverse complement strand
CATCCCGACCTCGCCACCTGCGCGCGAGGCAGACAGCCACGCCCCCACGACCCTCGCTCGGGACCCCGAGGTGCGCGCCAAATCCGCCGGCCGCGACTTGGCCGCTAGAAGAGAAGGTTCTGTGACATGTGGGTTCCTTAACCCAAGCAAGTCATGACCTTTACCTGGCTATAACGATCGCGACCCGTTCGCCCAGGAGGACTCATGATGACCCGCTTCGTCACGCTCGCCGGAATCGCCCTCGTCCTGTCCGCCTGTGGCGCCGCGCCGATGCACGCGCCGGCCCCGCGCTCAGCCGGCGCGATCGACGCGCTGAAGAGCGAGAACGTCTACTTCAGCAAGGACATCCGCTACGTCTGCGAGCAGATGATCAAGCGTCAGACGCCGGCGAAGGCGAACAAGACCAACGTGGCGCGGATGGGCACGGCGCTCTACCACGTGCAGACGCTCGCCAAGGCGCAGAAGCGCAAGGACGCGCTCGCGATCGCCGAAAAGGCGCTCGAGCGGTACCACGCCCTCAGCCAGGCCGTGACCGGCAACCTGACCAGCAAGGCCGCCGAGGAGATGAAGGCTGTGTTGATGACCGCCTTCGAAGACGTCCTCGCGACCCTGCCGGCCTCGGAGCAGCCCGCGAAGTAGCGCGGGCCCGGCCCCAGCTCAGCCGCTGGCGCTGTGGAACAGGCGCGACACGAGGCTGAACAACAACACCACCACGATGGCGCCCAGGATCGACGGCAGCAGCGCGAAGCCGGCGATCGTGGCGCCTGCTGGCACGTAGCCGCTGAAGAGCCAGCCGCCCACGGCCGAGCCGAGCAGGCCCGCGACGATCGCGCCGGCCCAGCCGCCGGGCATGCCGCCCGGCGCGACGGCGTCCGCCACCAGGCCGATGATCAGGGCGACCACCAGCATCACGAGAATTCCCAACATCTCCGCCTCCTTCCCGCGGGGCCGCGTGGGGTCCGCCAGACGAGCATAAGGCGCGGACAAATCGCGCGCTACAAGCGAGCGGCGGCGCGACGTCTGCCCGGGCCGGATCCGGGTATAGGGACGACCGGAGGGCGCTGATGGCGACCGATATCCAGCAAGATCCGCGCGTTCGATCCGTCGCGTGGCGGGACCTCGTCGGGCTCTCGCGCTACGAGGTGCTCCGCGAGCTCTGGCTCCCGCTGCCCTGGCTGGCCGCCAGCCTCTGGCTGGCCGACCAGGGCTGGCTGCTCCCGGCGCTCGGCTGCTCCTTCGCCTTCTTCCTCTGCGGCCTGCGCCTGGTCCACAACGCCTACCACTACGCGCTCGGCCTGCCGCGCGCCGCCACCGAGGCCGTGATGCTGGTCCTGAGCGTGCTCATGCTCGGCTCGATGCACGCCGTGCAGTTCAACCACCTGCGCCACCACCACCACTGCATGGACGACGAGGACGTGGAGGCGTTGAGCGCCCGGATGGGCGCATTGAAGGCGATCGCCGTCGGCCCGCTGTTCCCGGTGATCCTGCACACCACGGCCTGGCGCCTCGGGGGCCCGCGTGTGCGCCGCTGGCTCGGGCTCGAGCTCGCGCTCACGCTCTTGATCGTCGCCGCGGTCTATGGCTTATCGCCGCCCGGGGCGCTGTGGTACCACGTGGCGGCCATGGGCGTCGGGCACTGCTTCACGGCCTTCTTCGCCGTCTGGACGGTGCACCATGGCTGCGATCGCCACCATTTCATCGCCCGCACGCTGCGCGGCCGTTGGAAGAACCTCGTGAGCTACCACATGTTCCGGCACGTGGAGCACCACCTGTTCCCGGCGGTGCCCACGTGCCACCTGGCGCACCTGTCCGAGCGCCTGGACGCGGCCGCGCCGGAGCTGCGCGCGATGCAGGTGTTTTAGCGCTGGTAAGGCGGCTTCTTGGCCTCGACGGCCGGCTTGTCGATCGGGAAGCTGGGCTTCACGTTGTAGTCCCAGTGCGGGAGATCGGCCCAGCCGAGGTCGGTCGGGCTGACGAAGTCGCGCGTGTTCTCGAGGCGCGGGCGCGAGGGCACCGGCCAGAAGCGGCCGATGAGGGGCCAGCGGCGCGCGTCGCGGGCGAGCGCGTCGAGGTTGTCGAGCGTCTTGCTCGCGGACCTGGTGCGCGGGTCGTCGGGGCCGAAGAAGAACCCCGTGAGGACGTCGAGGTGCGGGCCGACCGCCTGGGCCACGCGCCAGCACGTGCCGATCGAGCGCCAGAAGCCCACGCCCTTGGTGATCGCGCGGGCGTCCTGCACGCCGGCCCAGGTGAGCTGGGTGATGTTCTTCACGCGCCGGATGAAGCCGCCGATGCCGGCGTGGCGCCCCTTCTGGTCGTCGGCGGTCAGCTCGCGCAGCTCGCGCTGGAAGCCCGAGAAGGCCTTGCCCTCGATCACCAGCTTGAGCGACGCCTCGACGGCCGCGCGCCGCTCGGGCGTGTCGGCGATCTTCCGCGTGGCCGCGGTGGCCGGCAGGATCTCCTTCGCGATGAAGCCCACCAGCTTGTCGGTGGTCATGCCCTTGTCCGCGCTGAGCTGCGCGGCCTTGAAGGTCAGCGCACCCGGGTCGTCCGGGCGCAGGCCTTCGATCAGCTTCGCCATCGCGCTGGTGGCGATGTCGCGCTCGGGCGACTTGTCGATCGGCAGCGGGAGGTCGGCGCCCTTCGGGTCGGTGTAGGCCTTGTAGGCCAGCTCCGAGCAGTAGAAGGCGTCGTTCCAGCCCTTGCCGTTGTGCTCGGTGAAGGCGAAATCGTAGGGCTTGCCGAGCTGCCTCTCGGCGTAGGCGATCGCCCTTCTCACGGCCTTTTCGGCCTCCATCGGCGTCATGTTCGCGGCCGGCCGCAGCACGCGGATCGTCTCGCCGTCGTGGCCGTGCTCGAACATCTGCGAGCGCAGCACCTTGTTGCCTGCCGGGTCGCCCATATCGCCGGTGAGGCCGATCGCCTCGATGAACTCCGGCGGCGCGCCGGCCGACACGCAGAGGGCGGCGTGGATGAAGGGGCCCTTGGTGGCCTTGGAGATGACGTCGTTGTCCTTGTTCCAGGTGTAGACCATGATGTCGCCGGGCTGGACCGACTTCACCAGGCGCGCGAGCTCGGGGTTCTTCTCCCAGCGGCGCGCGGCGTGCAGCATCTCGTCCGGGTTGCCGAAGCGGCGGGAGAACGGGCCCTTGAGACCCTTGCGCGCCAGCGCCTGCGCGGCCTTCAGGCCGCCCTCGCGCTGGGCCTCGCGCAGCGCCGCGAAGTTGGCCGGCAAGAAGCCCTCGCCGACGAACTTCACCTCTTCGGCCGTGAGGCCCGTGAGGTCCGGAGGGGCCTGGGTCGGCGCGGTCGGCACCGGCGCGGTGGCGAGCGCATCCACGCCGAACGTCGGGCGGCCGGACGCCGTCGCCGCGCGGGCGACAGGGGCCGCGGGCGGCCGCGGCGTCCGGGGGGTGCTCGGGGTGAGGTTCAAGGCGTCAGGCATCGAGATCGGTATAGGGGCGGGGGACGCGCCCCTTGCGCCGTTCTCGCCGGTTTAAGGATGAGCGAGCCCGCAATCGCGCTCGCGGTGCCGGGCCTTGAATATTTGTTAGCCGAAATTTAAATTCGGCCCGCCGCGCCCCTACTCGATCGCCGCGCGGTCGACCACCGACACGGTGTTGTCGGTGATGTTGCTGACGTAGGCCTTGGTGCCCCAGAAGGCCATCTTGTGGTGGCCCTTGCCGGTCGCCACGGTCGCCTTCACGCGCAGCGTCTCGCCGTCGACCACGGTCACGGATTCGCCGTCGTCGTTGCCGACCCAGACTTCGTGCGACTGGGGCGCCAGGTAAACGTGGACCGGCCGCTTGCCGACCGGCACCTTGCCGATGACCTTCTTGCCGACGTAATCGACCGCCGTGAGCTCATTCGAGCCGGACATCGAGACGAAGGCCCGGCCGAGCTGCGGGTCGACCGCGATGTCGGACGGCGCGAGCCCCACGTCCGACAGCGTGGTCGGCGTGGCGCCCGGCAGCTCGAACAGCGTGATCGTGTTCGAGGCGGCGTTGCCGACGAGCGCCGCCACCGGCGCCGCGCCGGCCAGCCCGATGGCCACCGGGCCCGGGTTGTTGCCGGCCGTCACGAGCTTGGCCTCGCCGGTCACGAGGTTGATCAGGCTGACGTTGTTGTCGCCCGAGTTCGGGCACACGATCCAGTCACCCGCGAAGGCCGCGTCGCGGTGCTTGAAGGTGCCGCCGGCCACGCTGCCGACCGCGAAGTCCTTGCGCACAGGGGCCTTCGACCGATCGGCGTCGAAGGTCAGCACGACCACGTTCGCCTCGTTGGTGAGCGAGACGAGCACGCGCCTGTCGTCGTCGCCGACGCGGATCTTGTCGGGGCCTTTGCCCACGGCGATGCGCTGGAGCACCTTGTGGCCCTGGGCCGGATCGACCACGAGCAACTCGCCCTTCACGGTGTCGGTGATGAGCATATGCTTGCCGTCGTGGAAGGCCTTCACGTAGCCCGGCTTGCCCTCCGGGAAGGGGATCGTGGCGACGACGGCGTCGCTGGCCGCGTCGATGACCGACACGCGGCTATCGCCGGTGTCGGCGTTGTAGATGAAGCCGGCGGTGGCGCCCATGCCATGGGGCGACTTGCCGACCGGGATCTGTTTCGTGGCCTGCAGCGTGGGCTGGGCCGGCTGCGTGGGCGCGATTCCCGCGCCCGGGCAGCCGGCGAGGAACAAGGCCGCGAGGGCGGCCGGGAGCATCTTCTGGTACATCGTCTTGGAGGCCTTTCTGGCTCGAATCAGGGGACGTACTGGTAGAAGACGGCGTAAACGGAGAGGTCGGTCATCGCATTGGTGCCCAGGGTGGTCGGATCCCAGCCGAGCGCGACGCGCACGCCATGAAGGGGCGTGAACGCGTGCTGGATGCTCGGCATGAGCTTGATCTTCGCCATCGGCACCGCGAGGTCACCGGCGCCGAAACGCCCGAGGCCTGCGTAGCCGTTGAGGCCCGCACCCATGCGCCACGAATCGTTCAGGCGGCGGTTCACCTGGAGCTGGTAGAGCCAGGCGTCGCCGACGTAGAACGTCGAGGCGGTGAGCGGCGGCCGGCCGAGCGGGCGCTGGTAGCCGAGGTTGGCTGAGAGCTCCCACTCGCCGGGCTGGGCCAGCGCGATCATGCCGCCCGAGCCGGACCAGACGCCCGCGCCCGAGAGGGCCTGCGGGTCGCCGGTGGCGTTGCCGGTCGGCGCGGTCGCGCCGGCCCAGCCGGCGAGCGCCCAGCTGGTGCCTTCGTAGAGCCTGGCGGTGCCTTGCACGGCCACGTCGCCCACCGCCACGCCGGTCGCCCGGTCAAGGTCGGTCGGGTTGATGCTGCCCAGCGGGCCCCAGCTCGCCTTGTCGAGCGAGTTCGCGACCACCGGGACCTGCAGGCCGAGGCTCGTGCCCGCGGAGGGGAACCAGCTCAGCCCGAGCGTGGTCTGGACGGTCTGCAGCGAGCCGCCGACGGGCATGGGGCTCCAGTCCCCGCGCTCGTTGAAGCTGCCCGTGATCGCGCGCAGGCCGACGCCCTCCTGGATGAGCCAGCGGTGGCCCATCGAGAAGATCGCGGCCGCACCGCCGATCGCGCCGAGGTCGGCGGACGAGCCCGAGCCCCCGCAGCTGCAGCTCAGGCAGGCGAAGGCGGGTGCTGGCGACGACAGGACGACGGCCATCGCCGAGGCGATGGCACCGAGGCGCTGGAACATACTTGAACTCCCCTGGACCTGGATGACCTTCCGCCCCGTGGGCGGCCGTCTCAAGCCAGGCGCCAGGGCGGCCGGGCGGGCGAAGCCGGCGGGCCGGTCGCGCGGCGCGCACGCGGGCCGCGGTGGCGC
>JAKFEW010000111.1:0-27906 GCA_036675505.1 Candidatus Sericytochromatia bacterium | reverse complement strand
GCAGATGCGCCAGAACAAGAGCTACCCGAACCAGATGAAGACCCGCCTGTTCTCGGAAGTCGAGAAGGCGCTCAAGAGCGGCGTGCGCGAGATCGTGCTGTGCCTGCCGGGCGAGGGCTTCCGTCGCCGCAAGCTGGTGGCGATGCACGTGGTGGGCGACGAGGTGCTCTTCTTCGACCCGCTCTTCAACCCGGAGCTCGACTACTCGATGGACCTCGGCAAGAGCGGCACGGTCGTCGAAGCCGACGGCGTGCTGCCCGACCGCAAGGTCGCGAGCGCCGGCATGCACTCGCTGCCCAAGGCCTGGCTCGCCGACCTGTTCTACGACGGCAAGGCCTACGCGATGATCCCGGCCAAGTTCAAGCTGGTGGCGTAACCAGAGCAGACCCAGGGACCGGGCGGACCGAGCAGTAATCAGTTTTCCGCCCCCTTCCCTACTCTCCTCTCCACTCCACTCCAACAACCGAAAGGCCGTCCCTTCTTGGGGCGGCCTTTCGGTTCTTTCCAGCCTTCGAGCCAAGCACGGCGTACCTCTTTAGCCGCAGGCGCTTCCAACAACCGACGGGCCGTCCCTTCTTGGGGCGGCCCGTCGGTTTTTGCGTTGCAGGCTTCAGCGGGCAGGTGGGTACATAAGGACGAGCAGGCGGCCAGGTGTGCTAAAGATCACCAGGCCGGCACCCGATGAACCGAGCAGCCGTCGACGGTGGAAGGAACCACCGAGACCGGACAGCAGGAGGCTTTATGCGTCGTCGCTCAATCACCGCGCTCGTAAGCGCCATGTTGCTCTCGGCTTGCACCTTGCCAGCCATCACGGTCGCCCCGTCGGGCACGGTGGTCACCGGCCCCACGACCCCGGGCGCCACCCCGTGGGCGGTCCTTTCGTCAGGTCCGACCACGGGTGGCGTCGCGCGCCCCGCGGTCCAGAACGGTGTGACCATCTCCGGCGCCGTGAAGGTGCCCGCCGGCATCATCGCCGCGGGCGGCATGAACCTCGTGGCCGCCGGCAGTGGGAACCTCGTCGCCGCGGGTGGCATGAACTACGATCTGCTCGCCGTCGATGAGGCCCCCGCCGCGGGCGCCGACGTCTTCCTCGCCGATGCGGCAGGCAACCCGATCCCCGGCCTCGACAAGGTCAAGACGGACGACAAGGGCAACTTCACGATCCCGAACGTCCCTGCCGATTTCACCTTCGTCGTCGCCGCCGAGGTCACGACCAAGGACGGCAAGAAGGCCACCTTCCAGACCCTCACCAAGCCCGGCAAGCTGGGCGCGACGGCCGTCGTCGACGCCGCCACCACGCTGGTCGCCTCGAACGTGCTCGAAGGCCAGAAGGGCAGCGACCTCGGCGAGTTCAACCCGGCCGTCTTCAAGACCGCGGCCGAGACCACGGCGAAGAACCTCGATGCCGACAAGCTTCCGGACTTCTCGGACCGCGCGTCCGTGAAGGCCCGGATGGCCCAGCTGCTCGAGGCGGTCTCGGAGCTCAAGGAGTCCGTGAACCAGCTGCGCAGCGAGATCTCGGAGGTAAAGAAGACCCTCGAGGACCTGCGCGCGGCGCTCGCCGGCTCGCGCACGCAGCCGGGCGTCGCGCCGATGCCGGGCGAAAGCCCGCCGCCCACCGGCGTCTTCCGGACGCCCCCGCCGCCACAGCCCGGCGAGTCGCCCCGCACCGGCGAGCTGCCGCCGCCCACCGACCAGCCCCCCACCCAGCCGACCGCCCACGACTGCGTGCCGGCGAACCACCAGTTCATCCTGCCGAGCGCCGAGGAAGCCGCCAACGTCGCGTACATCGAGTTCAAGATCCCGACGCCCGACAAGCCACGCGATCAGTGGATGAACGCCTCGACGGCCAAGCGGGAGAACGACTTCTGGTCGGGGACGCCGGAAGGGTGCCCGCACCTCGTGCTCTTCAAGAACGAGCGCGGCGAGGTGCTGCACGCGATCCCGGACTTCGTGATCCGGGTCGGGTCCGAGAAGCAGGTGCGGTTCGAAAAGCCGACCACCGACACGGGCACCTACACGCCGCCGCCCACCACCGGCACCTACACGCCACCGCCCACCACCGGCACCTACACGCCGCCGCCCACCACCGGCACCTACACGCCGCCGCCCACCACCGGCGGCACCTGCACGGAGCCCAGGTTCCACCGCTTCACGCTGCGGAACCCCTCCGACGGCTTCCTGCTGTTCGACGTGCCGAACTCGGGCGATCCGCCGCATCATGCGGCGGAAGGCCGGCGCGCCGCCGACGGCTCGTGGGAGGCCTCGGTCCCCGAAGGCTGCCCGCACGACATCAAGCTGTTCGACAAGGACTGGCAGCCCCTCGGCTACCTGAAGGGCTACGTGATCCCGGTCGGCGCGCCGGCCGACCTCGAGCTCGCGATCTGATCCCGTCCCACGGGGACGGAACCGAACAGCCCGGCCGCTCGCGGCCGGGCTGGCTTCGTTTCCAGGCGCGCCGGAAGGTCAGCGCTTGACGAAGAAGAGGTTGCGATCGAGCTGCGGGAAGAACTCGCGCAGCACCGGGTGCTGGTGCCAGACGCCGAGCAGGTTCGCCATGTACTCCATGACCTCGGCGAGCGGCTCGTACTTCGCGCCCTTCCGCACCTCGGCCACGTGCTCCTTGAGCTGGCCGAAGAGCTGCAGCGCGCTCTGGACGTGCTTGCCCGCGCGCGCGTCCTCCTTGAGGCGCTGCGCCATGAGGCGCTCCTTCTTGGCCTGCGGGTTGAACATGTCGAGCAGGCCCGAGCCCATCGCGGGCTTCTGCAGTTCGAGGATGCGCCTGATCAGCTCCATGCCAGGCGCCAGGTGCAGGACCAGCGCGTCGGCGCGCTGCAGCGTGGCGCCGCGCAGCTGCTGGTAGCGCCCCACGGAGTCGGAGCCCTGGCTCAAGAGGCCGGTGCCGCGCGCCTGCAGCATGCCGGTGCCCGAAGCGGCGCCGCTCACGGGCTGGTCCGGCGGCGGGAACATCTGGGTCAACAGGGCGTCGTTCTTGAACTCGGCGTGGTAGTTCGCGAGGTAGAAGAACTTGAGCTTCACTTCCTCGAGCGTGTGCGCGCCCGCCGTCCCCTCGCGCAGCGACCGGCGCGCGCGCGCCACGACGTCGACGGCCTCCTGGTAGCGGAAGATCGCGACCTGGATCTGGCGGGCCAGATCGGGCTTCATCTGCACGACCTTCTCGAGGTACGAGATGATCTTCTTGCCCTGCGGCGTGATGCCGTGCTTGAAGTCCCAGGTCACGACGCCCGGGATCGGCAGGCCCGCGCTCTGGATCGATCGCACCAGCAGCTCGACGCGCTGCTCGAGGTTCTGCACATGCTTGCCCGCTCGGGCCAGCGTGGACTCCAGGATCGTGCGGAGCGTGGTGTCGTCTTCGAGCGGGTTGACGGGGCCCTTGAGGCTCGGCACGCCAGGCAGCATGCCGGTGCCCGGCTTCAGGGGCTGCGTGCCCTTCTGGAGGGGCTGGGTGTTCAGCGAAAGCTGATCCCCTTGGCGCTTCGACTTATCCTCGTTCAAGGCGGCACCGGGACACGTGGGTTGGCCCGTTCCTTGTACCCGGCGCCCGGGCCTGCGCCACCCCGTGACGAGGGTCACACGCCTGGTGTGCCGCCGGCGCTCACGTCAATCAGCCGTACGGGCGCACGCTGGGCTTCGACCACCGGGAGGATGCCCCCTTGAAGACCAAGAAGAAGCCCCTGCACGCGCTCCGCGTCACGCTCTCGGACATGCGTTCCAACTCCGGCGCGCCCAGCGCGCCCGCGCCGCTCGACTGGGTCGTGAGCCACCAGACGCCGTTTCCCTGGCTGAACACCGTCACCTTCATGCCGGCCGCGCCGCTCGCGCGGGTCGACGAAGGAAAATGAATGAACCGGCCCGCTCCAGCTGGAGCGGGCCGTGTCGCCTTTAGTAGCCGGGGTAGCCGCCGTTGCCGGGCTGCGGGTACGGATCCGACGGGTAGCCGGGGTCCGGGCGGGGCTTGCGGCGCTTCTTGGGCTTCTTCTTGGGCTTGGCGCCGACCAGCCAGCGCAGGCCCGAGCCGACCCAGCGGAAGGGCGCGGTCAGCCAGTAGCCGAGGCTCTTCTTGCGCTTGCGGCGGGCCATCGCGTCCATGAAGGCGGCTTCCTGGATCGAGCCCTTCGTGCCGGTGCCGGCGGCGATGAGCGCCTCGTCGAGCGCCTCGTCGTAGGTGTCGAGCGCGTCGATCGCCTCGACCAGCTTGAGCTCGAAGGTCGGCCGGACCGTCTCGGGGTAGCTCGCGAGGTTCTCGTATTCGGCCTGCAGGAAGGCCATCGCCCGATCGTCGTCGGTGTCGCCGAGCTGCGCGACGATCGCCTGGCGGCGCTTCATCGCCTCCTCGTCGAAGCCCTGGATCGCCTTGAAGTCGGCGATCAGCTTGTCGACGTCGATCGCGGCGGCGGAGGCGGCCTGCGC
The DNA here is from genome assembly GCA_036675505.1 of Candidatus Sericytochromatia bacterium. GTDB lineage: Bacteria > Cyanobacteriota > Sericytochromatia > S15B-MN24 > JAQBPE01 > JAKFEW01. The sequence goes on along the minus strand of JAKFEW010000111.1, from coordinate 23,475 downwards.
GCTGCGGTGGATCGTGGCCGTGCCCGCGGGCGACATCGCCTGGGCGCCGCAACCGGTCACCATGGCGGCGACGAGGAGTGCGGCGGACGCGCGGTACAAGTGCGTGCGGCGAATCAAGACGGACCTCCTCGGGCGTGGACACGGGTGCTGAGGGAGGTATCGGCAGGCGAGGCCAAGATCCGGTAAACAGGGTGTCAAAATTGAAGTAAGGGCGCGTTAAGGATTGAGGTCGCCGGCCTGGGAGCGGCGCCAGGCGGCTGGCGTGGCGCCATGGGCCGCGCGGAAGGCGCGCGTGAGGTGGGTCGCATCGGCGAAGCCCACGCGCGCGGCGATCGCCTCGAGCCCGAGCGCCGTGGTCGCGAGCAGCTCGCGCGCGGCCGCGAGGCGCACGTTGATCAAGAAGCGGCGCGGCGGCAGGCCGACGAAGGCCGCGAAGCGCCGCTCGAGCTGGCGCACGCCGAGCCCGGCCTCGGCGGCGAGCGCCGCGACCGTGAGCGGCCGCGCGAAGTCGCGCATGACCCGATCGACGGCACGCGCGACGCCGGGGTCGGCCGCCTGCGGGTCGGCGGGCTGGCCGGCGGCCAGCACGGCCAAAAGGCCGAGCTGCAGCAGGCCGGCTTCGACCCAGGCGTCACCACCCGGCGGATCGGCCAGCGTGTCGGCGAGCAGGCGGCCCGCGAGCCAGAGCCCCGGCTCGCGCAGCACGAGCAGGCCCGCGCGCGGCGGCGGCAGCCCGTGCGCCGCGGCGAGCGCGGGCGCCCAGCCGGGCGGCACGTTGAGGGCCACGAACTCGACGGCGGCGCCGAGCGAGCTCGCGGCGTGCGCGAGGCCCGCCGGGATCCACACGGCGGCTTCCGGCCCGACCACCAGCCCCGCCGCGTCCACGGGCGCCAGGTGAGCCCGTCCGGCGAGCGGAATGAAGAGCTGCGCGTGTGGATGGGTGACGGGCGCGGTGGCGAGGCCGTCGTAGCGGCCGTGGACGACGAGGGTCGCCCCGGCGCGGCGGGCGGTGCGGCGGTAGGTGCGGTAGGTCAGCAAAGGCATGTCGGAAGTGTCGGGGACGGGGGTGGGCTGGGTCAAGCGGGATGTCGCGTTTGGCCGATCTGGCGTCGACTGGGGGCCTGGGATCGCGCGCCGCGCCGCGCTAGGGTAGGAGCGTCCCTCCCCTTGCAAGATGAAAGGAAGCCATGTTCGCCACCGAGACTTACCAGCTGCGCCGCGACACCGCGATGGCCCGCATGGGCACGGGCGTCGCGGTGATCCCGGCGGGCCCCGCCCGCCGCCGCACCCGCACCACCACTTTCCCCTACCGGCCCGACGCCGACTTCTGGTGGCTCACCGGCTTCGTCGAGCCCGACGCCGTGCTCGTGCTCGCGCCCGCGGGCCCCGTGCGCTCGGCGCTCTTCGTGCCCGCCCGCGATCGCGCGCGCGAGCGCTGGGACGGCGGCCGGCTCGGCGCGGAGGCTGCGCCGGCGGCGCTCGGCGTGGACGTCGCGTGGCCGCTCGAGGAGCTCGACGCCCGGCTGCCGGGGCTGCTGCGCGGCGCCGAGCCGCTCTGGTACGGCTTCGGCCGCGAGGCCGCTTTCGACGCAAGGCTGCTCGCGCTCTGGCCAGCGCTCGCCGACCGGCGCTGCCCTGCGCCCCGCACGATCAAGGATCCGGGCGGCGTGCTCCACGCGCTGCGGCTCTTGAAGGCCCCCGAGGAGCTCGCGGCGATGCGGCGGGCGGCCGCCATCACGGCGGCCGGCTTCGCGGCCGCCCGCGAGCAGGTGCGCGCAGGCGCGCCCGAGTACACGCTCGAGGCCGCGCTGCTCGGCGCCTGGCGCGCCGCTGGCGCGGACGGCCCGGCCTACGCGCCGATCGTGGCTGCGGGCGCGAACGCCACGGTGCTGCACCACGTGGGCGGGGCGGGCCTGCTCGCCGCCGGCGAGCTGGTGCTCGTGGACGCCGGCGCCGAATGGCGCGGCTACGCCTGCGACGTGACGCGCACCTGGGCCGTGGATGCGCCGACGGGGCGCCGGCAGATCGTATGGGATGCCGTGCGGCGGGCGCAGGGCGCGGCGATCGCCGCGATCCGCCCAGGCCTCCCCGTGACCGCGCCCCAGGCCGCCGCCGAGGCGGTGCTGGGCGAGGCGCTCGCCGAGCTCGGCCTGGGCGACGCGGACGCCCTCGCGCGGTACTTCCCGCACGGCGTGGGCCACTGGATCGGGCTCGAGGTGCACGACCCGGTCGTGCCGGAGGCCGCCACCTTCGCGCCCGGCATGGTGATGACGGTCGAGCCCGGGCTCTACTTCCCGGCCGACGACCCGGCCGTGCCCGCGGACCTGCGGGGCGTGGGCGTGCGGCTCGAGGACACGCTGGCGGTGACGACCGCGGGCGTCGAGGTGCTGACCGGCGCGATCCCTGACTGAACTGGCCCGCGGCCCGCCGGGCTCATTCGTAGAAGATCGGCGTCGTGAGGCTCTTCGAGACGGCCGGCGCGTGCTTCGGCAGCTCGGCCGCCTCACCGCCGTACGTCACGGCGTAGAGGCGGCCGAACTGGAAGAACAGCCAGGTGTCGGCCGCCCAGCCGCCCTGGCGCTGGGTGACGCGCATCGTGGGCACGCCGAAGCGGGCCTCGAGCCGCGCGCCGGGGCCGTAGGTCGCGGCCTCGATCGTCAGCAGCTGGCGCTCGCGGGCGGCCTTCTGGTCGGCGCGGAAGCGGCTGAGCTCGGCCATGTCGCGCCAGACGATCAACAAGGTGGGCGGCTGCTCGCCGCCGCCGCCCTGGACGGAGAGCGTCGCGATCGGGCCGAACAGCGCGCGGCGCTCGGAGCCGTCGACGCCCTCGTCGAGCAGCACGAAGCCCGCGGGCGGCACGAACTCGAAGGTGCCGTCGAGCGCCTTGAAGAAGCCCGGCCGGGCGTTGCGCGAGCGCAGGCGGCCGCCGTTCCTCTCGGGCTGGGCCGTGAGCCAGGGCGTGCGGGGCGGCGGCGTGGCCGTGGCGCGCGGGCGCGGCGGCGTGGCCGTGGCGACCGCGAGCGGCGACGGCGAGGCCGTGGGCAGCGGCGCGGGAGAGGCCGGCAGCGGCGCCGGGGAGGCCGGCAGCGAGATCGTGAACGGCGTCGGTTTGGCGGTGGGTAACGCGACGGGCGTGGTCACCGGCCTGGGCGTGGCCCGGCCGGGCGCGACCACGGCCAGATCGCCGTAGGTCGCGAGCCACATCTGGGCGTCGCGCCCGAAAGGGCCCTGCGGATCGAGCTCGAGCACGCGGCGCCAGGCAGCGGCCGCGGCCGGGTAGTTCTCCAGCCGCCAATGGATCAAGGCGAGGTAATAGTGCGCCTCGCGATCCTGCGGATGGGCCGCCACCAGGCGCTCGAGCCGCAGGAGCGCCGCGCGGAAGTCACCTTCGCGATAGTCGGCGCGGATGTCCGGCCAGGCGGGGTCTTCCGCCGCGAGGGCGGGCGACGCGAACCCCGCGACCGTGAGCGCGATGACGAGAGACGTGGCCCAGACACGCGCGCGGCCGAGCAAGCAGATTCGCATCCCGCCATCTTACCTGCCGCGCACCCGCACGCGCAATGTTGACGCCACTTTATGTCACTCTGGCCGCGCGGGTTTACGGAACGGGGCGGATCGGGCATGCTGGGGCTCGTCTGCCGAGCCTGCCGCCATGAACGCCCGTCTTTTCGCCTTGTTCTTCACCGCCACGCTGGCGGCCGCCCCGCCGGCCGAGGCGTCGAGCGTGCCGCGGGTCGATTTCGCCGGTGGCGAGATCTTCGTCGCAGGCGGCACGCTCTGGCCGGTGCGCGGCGCGCTCGACTTCTCCGCGGACTGGGTCCGCGACGAGCGCGAATCCTGGGGCTTCACGCTGATGGCGGTGCCGATCACCGGCGCGCCGCCGGGCTACTTCCGCGAGCGGCTGCCCGGCCTGTGGGTGGCTGCGGCGCGGGTCGTCCGCAAGTGGGGCGAGAACGACGACGGCCTGAGCTGGGGCGGCACGCTGAGCGGCGGCCTCGCGCCGGTCTTCGCCGAGACCACCGCCACCGTGGTGCCGCCGCCGAACTTCCTGTTCGTCCAGCCGGCGCTGGTAGGCAGCTGGGGCTTCCGGCTGTTCGGCTTCCGCTCGGCGCTGCGCGGCACGCTGGGCCCTGTCGTGAGCCTGGGCGGCATCGGCGACATGAGCGGGACGGGCGCGGGCGGCGGCGCGGACTTCGGCGTCGCGGCCTGGTTGTGGCCGAACCTCGAGTTCGCGGTGGCGTTCAACCGGCGGCATGAGCTCACGCTGGGCGGCAACAGCGTGCTCGGCTGGCGCGCCAGCTTCTGAGCCCTGCACGTGCTACCGCGGGGCGGGGAGCTATTCGCTGCGTGCAGGCACCCGGGGGATAGCTCAGGAAATCTCGGCGGGCAACACGACCCAGGCCAGCACACGGCGCTTGCGCCAGGGCGCCGGGCCGTAAGCCCGCGCCGGGCGGACGGCTTCCTCGATGCCCTCGCGGATCGTCTCGAGCTCGTCGTCGCTCAGCCACAGCGCATCGCCGCCCGAGCGCGGGCCGCCGGCGGGCTGCTGGGCCAGCGCGTAGATCCGCTCCAGCGCGCCGCGCGCCGGGCGGGTCGCGACCACGGTGACCACGCCGGCGTCGGCCAGCTTCTTGAGGTGGCGGTACAGCGTGGCGGCCGGCACGTCGGGCAGCGCCTCGCCGATCTCGCCGGCCGTGCGCTTGCCGCAGGCCATGGCCCCGATCATGCGCAGGCGGATCGGGTTGAGCAAGAGGTCCTGGGCGGCGTCGACAAGCATGGCGGGGAACCTCCGGGGGCAACTGGCAGGCGGTCGATATTAATTCCGGAATCGATAATATTCGCGCAAGCGGGCGTTCGTCAAGCGGCCGACGGGGTGATATGGCGGGTATGATGAACGCGCCAAGCCCCGCACCGGAGGACCCCGTGAGCGACACCGAGCGCCTCGAATGGCGGACCCGCCCGATTGAAGCGACGTCGCCCGATACGCTGGCGCGCCGGCACCGCGTGCCCACGCTGGTGGCCCGGGTGCTCGCGGCGCGCGGCTGGCAGCCCGGCGACGCGCTCTCGACCTACCTCGAGGCCCCCTCCGGCCAGGAGCCGGATTACACCAGCCTGGTCGGCGTGCCCGAGGCCGCCGACCGTCTGCTCGCCGCGATCGACCAGGGCGAGCGCATCACCGTCTGTGGCGACTACGACATCGACGGCATCACCTCGACCGCCCTGCTGCTCTGCTACCTGCGCCGGCGCGGCGCCGTGGTCGACCACTTCCTGCCCCACCGCGTGCTCGAGGGCTACGGGCTCAACGAGACCGCGCTGCGCGAGCTGGCCACGCGCGGCACGCGCGTGCTCGTGACCGTCGACAACGGCATCACCAGCATCAAGGAGGTGGCGCTCGCCCGCGAGCTCGGCATGGACGTGATCCTGACCGATCACCACCGGCCGGGGCCCGAGCTGCCGCCCGCGACCGTGATCGTGAACCCGCGCCTCATGGCCGATGCGGGCGAGTTCGAGCCGCTCGCCGGCGTGGGGGTGGCCTACGCCGTCGCGCGCGGCGTCGACGCGCGGCGCCCGCCCGCCGACCTCGACGCGCGCGACCTGCTCGATTTCGTCGCGCTGGGCACGCTGGGCGACCAATCGCCGCTCTCCAAGGAGAACCGGCGGCTGGTGCGGCTCGGCCTCCAGCGCATCGCCGATGCCCCGCGCAAGGGCCTGGCCGCGCTCGCGCGCGCCGTGAAGTGCAACCTCCGGCAGGCCAACCTCGGCGAGCACCTCGCGCAGCGGGTGATCCCGCGCCTCAACGCCGCCGGCCGGCTGGCCCACCCCACGCTCGCGCTCGAGCTGCTGCTCTGCGAGGACGAAGGCAACGCCCGCGCGCTCGCCGAGCAGCTCGAGCAGCTGAACAAGCAGCGCCGCCTGCTCTCGGTCGCCACCGAGGCCCAGGCGATGGCGCTGCTCTCCGGCGACGGCAAGCAAGACGCGCCGGCGATCGTCCTCGCGGACCCGCACTGGCACCACGGCGTGATGGGCATCGTCGCCACGCGGCTCGCCGAGCGGTTCGGCAAGCCGGTGCTGCTCTTCGCGCTCGAAGAGGGCGGCTACTGGCGCGGCTCCGGCCGCAGCGTGCCGGGGCTCGACCTCCACGCGATCCTCGAGGGGCTCCAGGCGTACCTCGGCCGCTTCGGCGGCCACGCGAGCGCGGTGGGCTGTACCGTGGAGCAGACCCGGCTCGACGCGTTCGTCGCGGACTTCCAGGCCGCCGTCGCCGGCCGCGTCGGCGACGCCACCTCACGCCGGCGCATCTGGGAGGTCGACGCCGAGGTGCCGCTGGTCGAGCTGAGCTACGAGAGCGTCGCCGGCCTGCACGTGCTGCAGCCCACCGGCCCCGCGAACCCGGCGCCGGTGCTCGCGGCGCGCGCGCTGCGCGTGCTCCGGCAGGAGCTGCGCGGGCCCGAGGGCGAGCACCTCTGGCTCGAGCTCGAGGACGGCTCGGGGCGCGCCGAGGCGATCGGCTTCGGCATGGGCGGCCTGTATCCGCTGCGCGAGCCGGTGGTCGACGTGGTGTTCGTGCCGATGGCCGAGCGCTGGCAGGGCAAGAATCGGCTCACGCTGAAACTGCTCGAGGTGCGCGGCACCGAGCGCGTGACCAGCTGAGCGCGACCGATCGACCGACACAATCTGTTACACTGAGGCGTCCCGCGATTTGGAGGCCCAGCCATGACCACCGCGCAGCTCGATCTCACCGCCTTTATCCGCGATATCCCGGACTTCCCCAAGCCGGGCATCATGTTCAAGGACATCTCGCCGCTACTGAAAGACGCGAAGGCGTTCCAGACGGCGATCGACCGGCTGGTCGACCACTACCGCGCGCTCGAGATCGACTACGTCGTCGGCATCGAGTCGCGTGGCTTCCTGGTCGGCGCGCCGCTGGCCTACCACCTGGGCAAGGGCTTCATCCCGATCCGCAAGCCCGGCAAGCTGCCATACAGGACCGAGACGATCGATTACGCGCTCGAGTACGGCTCGGGCTCGCTCGAAATCCACGCCGACGCGCTGGCGGCGGGCCACCGCCTGCTGGTGGTCGACGACCTGCTCGCCACGGGCGGCACGGTGGCGGCGACGCGCGCGCTGATCGAGCGGCTGGGCGGCCACGTGGTGGCGGCGGGCTTCCTGGTGGAGCTGGCGTTCCTGAATGGGCGCGAGAAGCTGCCGGGGCTCGACGTTCACTCCCTCCTCACCTACTGAACCTCCTGAAATCGCCGCGCGACGGGGATAGGCCCCGGGCCGGAAACCTGGTACGATGGAGGCCGCGGCTTCCCTTGCGACGCTCAATCGGCACCCCCGACGCTGTGGGTCCAAGCGTACGACGCGCGACGCGCTGAAGACCCCTCCATGGCGACCGAGTTCATCGTCGACAAATCGGGCCTGATCACGACGATCAAAGGCTACCTCTCCCCGGAGGAGGTGGCGGCCGTCGAGCGCGCCTACGACGTCGCCGAGAAGATGCACGACGGGCAGTTCCGCAAGTCCGGCGAGCCCTACATCATGCACCCGGTCGAGGTCGCCAAGATCCTGGCGGGGCTGGAAGCCGACGGCGCCACGGTGGCGGCCGGCCTGCTCCACGACGTGCTCGAAGACTGTCACATCGAGGCCGAGGCGCTCAAGACGCAATTCGGGCCGGAGGTCACGCGCCTCGTCGAGGGCGTCACCAAGCTCGGCAAGATCTCCTTCTCGAGCAAGGAGGAGCGCCAGGCCGAAAACTTCCGCCGCATGTTCCTCGCGATGGGCAAGGACATCCGCGTCATCTTGCTGAAGCTCTGCGATCGCCTGCACAACATGCGCACGCTCTCGCACATGAAGCAGGAGAAGCAGCACGAGATCGCGCGCGAGACGCTCGACATCTTCGCGCCGCTGGCCCACCGCCTGGGTCTCGGCAAGATCAAGGCCGAGCTCGAAGACTGGTCGCTGCGCTACCTCCACCCGGAGGAGTATTACAAGCTCGCCCAGCTCGTGGCGCAGAAGCGCGACGAGCGCGAGGCGATCATCGCGCGCATCGTCGAGGAGCTGAAAGGCGAGCTCGAGCGCCTCGGCATCGAGAACTGCAAGCTCTCCGGCCGCCCCAAGCACTTCTACAGCATCTGGCAGAAGATGATCGGGCAGAACAAGGAGTTCACGGACCTCTACGACATCACGGCGGTGCGCGTGCTGGTAGACTCCGTCAAGGAGTGCTACGAAACGCTGGGCGTGGTCCACTCGCTCTGGAAGCCGATTCCGGGGCGGTTCAAGGACTACATCGCGATGCCGAAGTCCAACCTCTACCAGTCGCTGCACACGGCCGTGATCGGGCCGGAAGGGCACCCTGTCGAGATCCAGATCCGCACCCACGAGATGCACAAGGTCGCCGAGTACGGCATCGCCGCCCACTGGAACTACAAGGAGGGCGGGCGGGCCATCTCGGACGCCGACCGCAAGCTGACCTGGCTGCGCCAGATGCTCGACTGGCAGAACGACCTCAAGGACGCCCAGGAGTACCTGACCACCGTCAAGGAAGACCTCTTCGCGGACGAGGTCTTCGTGTTCAGCCCGCGCGGCGACGTCATCGACCTGCCGCGCGGCGCCACGCCGATCGACTTCGCCTACCGCATCCACACCGACGTCGGCCACCGCTGCGTCGGCGCGAAGATCAACGGGCGCATCGTGACGCTCGACACGCACCTCGGCAACGGCGACATCGTCGAGATCATCACGAGCAAGCAGGCCCACCCGAGCCGGGACTGGATCAAGATCGTCGCGACCACCTCGGCCAAGAACCGCATCCGCCAGTGGTTCAAGAAGGAGCACCGCGACGACAACATCGCGCTGGGCCGTGAGGCGCTGGAGCGCGAGGTGGGCCGCAACGGGCTCGAGCAGATGCTCAAGAGCGACAAGGCCCTCGAGGTCGCGCAGAAGTTCAACGTGCAGTCGGTCGACGACCTGTTGGCCGCGATCGGCTACGGCGAGTTCGGCGCGACCCAGGTGCTCAACCGCCTGCGCCCGGAGCCCGAGAAGGCCGCGCCGCCCACCGATGCGCCCAAGGAGCTGCCGCGCGACAAGACCGTCAAGGACAAGAACGCGATCCTGATCGACGGCAGCAACTCGATGCTGCTCAACCTCGCGAAGTGTTGCACGCCGCTGCCGGGCGAAGCCGTGAAGGGCACGGTGACGCGCGGCCGCGGCATCACGGTGCACTCGGCCGCCTGCCCGAACCTCGCCCAGGTGGATCCCGGTCGCCTGGTCAACGCCGAGTGGGCGGGCGCGGGCTCGAGCCATACCTATCCTGTCGAGATCGAGATCGAGCTGATCGACCGCGTCGGCCTGCTGAAAGACGTCTCGGCCAAGATCGCCGACATCAAGACCAACATCCGGGCGGCCAAGATCCGCACGCTGCGGGACAAGAGCGCGCTGATCAACCTGGTGGTCGACATCGCCGACGTGGCCCACCTCAACAAGGTGCTCGCCACCGTCGGCAAGATCAGCGACGTGATCCGCGCCTACCGCGTGACCAAGCTGCGCCACACGCCCGCCAAGGCCAAGGCCGGCAAGTGACCACGATCTACCTGGCCTCGGGCAACGCCCACAAGCTCCAAGAGCTGACCGCGATGTTCGGCGGCGGGCAGGCCGGCTGGACCTTCGCGCCGCCGCCCGAGCCGCTCGACGTCGAGGAGACCGGCACGACCTTCCAGGCCAACGCGCGGCTCAAGGCCGAGGCCGGCGCGCGACGGTTCGGCGCGCCGTGTCTCGCCGACGACTCGGGCCTGTGCGTCGACGCGCTCGATGGCCGCCCTGGCGTGTATTCGGCGCGCTACGCGCCGACCGACGCGGAACGCATTGCGAAGCTGCTCGGCGAGCTCGCAGGCGTGCCGGCCGAGCGGCGCTCCGCCGCGTTCGTCTGCGCGATCGCCCTGGTCTGGCCCGACGGCCGGGCGATCGAGGTCGAGGGCCGCTGCGAGGGCGTGATCACCGAGGCGCCACGCGGCGCCGGCGGCTTCGGCTACGATCCGGTCTTCCGGGTGCCGGCCCTCGGCCGCACGTTCGCGGAGCTGGCCGCCGCCGAGAAGAACCGCATGAGCCACCGTGCCATGGCCGTTTCGCGGCTGCGCGCGGCGCTGGCGACGTCAATCCCTTAACCGTCCGTTGGCCGTTCGTTACCGCGAGCGTAACCGTCTTTGAAGGGCTTGCCGCCGATAAACAGGGTGTAAAGCTTCTCGGAGGCCACGCCCATGTCGGACCGCATCACCACTCGCATCCAGCCGGTCGCCCGTCCCAGCCGTCAGGCGGACCAGGCGTCCGTCCGCGAGCGCGCGGCCCACGCGGCGGTCGAGCCCGCCGGCGGCTGGGGCAACGACCAGTACGCGCCCCAGAACCCGTACTACGGCAACACCCCGCAGTACCCCACCACGACCTACCCGACGTATCCGACCACGACGTATCCGAACACCACGTATCCGAACACCACGTATCCGAACACCACGTATCCGAACACCACGTATCCGCAGCAGCCTTACCCGTCGAACCAGTACCCGAACACGACGTATCCGCAGTATCCCAACACGACGTATCCCAACACGACCTATCCGAACACGACCTATCCGAACACCACGTATCCCAACACCACGTATCCGTCGAACCAGTACCCGCAGTACCCTTCGAACCAGTACCCGAGCTACCCGTCGAACCAGTACCCGCAGTACCCGTCGAACCAGTACCCGACCTACCCCTCGAACCAGTACCCGCAGTACCCGGGCACGCAGTACCCGACCTATCCGGGCAACCAGTACCCCACGAGCCCGCCGCCGCCGCCTCCCCCGCCGCCGCCGCCGCCGACCTCGTATCCGCAGTACCCCGGCAACCAGTACCCGACCTACCCCTCGAACCAGTACCCGCAGTACCCCGGCAACCAGTACCCGCAGTATCCGGGCAACCAGTACCCGACCTACCCGGGCAACCAGTATCCGCAGTACCCGGGCAGCCAGTACCCGACCTACCCGCAGCAGCCTGGCTACCCCAGCTACCCCGGCTACCCCGGCTACCCCGGCTACCCCGGCTACGGCTACGGCACCGCCGACATCGGCACCGCGATCGCCCAGGTCGTGGACAACTTCCGCGAGCTGTTCGGCGGCAAGCGCCGCTAGATCCCGACCAGATCTCGACCTCCACGCCGCCCGGGCCCACGCCCGGGCGGCTTCTCGTGTCGGCGGGTCGCCCGCCGGTGGCCCGAGCGCAGGCCGCCAGGCGTATTTATTCTGGATTTAACCTGGCCTTTATGGTACGCTAAAGTCGTCTCGTCCCTGCGCCGTCGAAGATGCCGGCCCGTGACGCCTGAGGTGACTGCCATGATGCGTCCCATTTACGCCCTGTTGCTCCTGCCGCTGACCCTGTGTGCTTGCACCGCTCCCGCCCATCCGTGGGCTCCGCGGCATCAGCCCGTCCCTGGGCAAGCCGGCGCCACGCGCCCGGCCGCCGTCGCGCCGGCCAGCGCCAAGGTGCCCGCGGCGATCGCCCGCGCCCTCGCCGTCGCCGAAGAGACCTCGGCGCTCGACCGGCCTTACACGGCCCGCGCCGTCCTGACCTACGGCCACGCCGCCGCCCGCCTGCTCGACGCCAAGGCCGCCTTCACCAACCTCACGGGCACCCGCATCGGCGTGAACGGCGAGCCCGTTCGCGGCGGCGAGTGGCAGCTCAGCTACGTCGGCACCGAGCCGGTGGCGAACCCCAACAAGACCCGCTCGAACCCTTACCAGCAGATCTTTCGGCGGATCAACATCGTGGTGCCGGCCGACGGCAAGCCGCGCGCCGAGGTCGTCGAGGTCCAGGGCATGCCGCTCGGCCAGTGCTTCTACGAAGCCCCCATGCCCGAGGTCGACAGCGATACCGTGATCGACAAGGTGCGCGAGCTGCGGCCCGACGCGTCCGCCCAGGGTGGCTACCGCCTGGTGCTCACCGGCCTGATGAGCCAGTCGCACTTCCAGGAGCTGGTCTGGAAGGTGAGCCGCGCCACGCAGGGGGCCGACAAGCCCCTCATGATCCACGCCGGCACCGGCGAGCCGATCCTGCGCTGACTTCACCCCTGCGCCCGCGCTCAGCGTGGCACCCTGACGCGCGAACGGCCGCGCCTGCCGGCGCGGCCGCTCGAGATGCCGCTTAGCGGTTGCGGTAATCCGGGATCCGGTAGGGGATCGTGGTGTGCTGGTTGAGCCACTCGGCCTGCGCCAACTCGCCCCAGGTCAGGTTGCCGGCGAGCAGCTCGCGGATCATGTGGTGCTTGGCGGCCTCGGGCAGCGCGCTCAGCTCGTCGCTCGTGCCGATCATCGGCTCCGTGAAGCCGAGCGACTCCACGAGGCCCGAAGCTGCATCGTCGTCCATCGCCTCGTAGAACCAGCTCTCGGCGTAGAGGCCGGCCTTCATCCACTGCTTGGCGGCCGCTTTGCCCTCGCGCTCGTCGCCGAGGTCGTGCAGCACGTCGGCGAGGGCCCGCTTGTCGCTCAGCTCCTTCATCACGGCCACGAGCTCGCCCTTGGCCTCGGCCAGCTGGAGGACCTTGAGCGCGGCGCCGCGCTCGTCGGCGTTGGCGCTGCCGGCGACGACCTGCTTGATCAGGCGGGCCTTCTGCTCGGCGGTGGCCGCCTCGGCGTACTGCGGGGCGGTGCGCAGCACGTGCAGCACGGCGTCGCTGTCCTTGTTCTCGGGGCCGGCCAGGTACAGGTCGAGGTCGCGGCGCAGGCGCTCGGCCTTGGCGTCGATGGTCGGCTTGGCCGGCTCGACGGGCGCGGGCGGGGCCACGACCGGGGCGGGCGGGGCCACCACCACGACTGGCGCGGGCGGGCAAATCACCGGGGGCTTGATCACGACCGGCGGGAACACGACAGGCCGGATCGCGCCCGACGTGGGCAGGGCGGGCGCCGGCAGGGGCCGGGGCGCGGGCTGCGGCCTGGGCGCGGGGGCGATCTGCACCGCCGGGCCGGTCCAGGCGGCGTCGAGCGTCCAGCGGGCGCGGGTGACGGTGTCGAAGTTGTCGACGCGGGTGACCTGGTTGGTGGCCTGGGCCTTCTTCACGTCGCCGTCCTCGCCGACTTCCCAGTGGGTGTCGGTCAGCGTCTCGGCCTTCACGACGCGCGTCTGCGAAGCGACCTTCTTGGCGCCGTCGAGCCGAACCTCGAGGCCCTGGAGCGCCTCGCCATAGGCGACGGTGGCATCGACGTCCTGGCTGAACGCGAAGGTGGGGCGGCCCGCGACGGTGACGGTGCCCGACTCCCACGCGGTGCGCGTGCGGGTGTCGAAGTTCGCCATCTTGGTCTGCTGGGCGGTGGCGACGAACTGGTCTTCGCCGAGCGTGCCCTTCTCCCAGCGGGTGTCGGTCACGGTCTCGGCCGCGACCATCTTGGTCTGCTGGCCGACCGCGTGCATCGACGCGACGAGGGTCTTGCGGATGGGGGTCATCTCGGACATCGGGGTTCCTCCTGCTCAGGCCGGGCCGGGCCCGCTCTCACTCTCTCGTTGGCGGCGCGTTCGGCACCGACGAGAGGGTTGTAGGCCCCGCCGGTTGCGCTGGCGTTGCAGATGAATCGAATATTCTTAAACCGACGTGAAATTTGAACGCCCCGGATCTTAACCATCGTCGCCGGCACCGATTTGGCCGAACTGCTCAGCAAGGCCAACCGGATCCGGTCATGACGCGGCGGCGCATGCGGCCTGCTCGGCGTACGATCCGCTCAGGAGCTGAACTTTCATGGTCGGACGATCCGTCGCCTGCCTGTCGCTGGCGCTCAGCCTGCTCACAGCCCCGCCCGCGCACGCGGCGGCGTCCACATCGGCGCGCCCCACCTCGGACACCGGCGCGCTGGCGATCGAGCTGCGTGACGAGGCCGGCCAGCTGGTCAATACCGTGCGCGTCACGCCCTGGCCGGAGAGTGCGGCGGATACCTACGTCGTGCGCTACTTCCCCGGCGTGACCTTCCGCCAGGGTCAGGCCCCTGTGCGCCCGAGCGCGGCGGAGATGCTGGCGCCGCCCGGCTACGAGGCCCCCGCGTTGGGCGTGGGGCTGGAGGGGCGATCGCCCGCCGGCTACGGCTGGCAGCTGCTCGCCAACTGGTCGTCCTCGCCGCTCGCCGCCGCGCCCGATCCGCGGCTCGTGCTGCACGGCTTCTGGCTGCCGCATCACCGCTGGGGCTTCGACGCCGACGTCGGCCTGGATCCGCGCGGCAGCCTGGCCACGGAGCTCGGCACCTCGCTGCTGCTCGGCCCCGACGGCCGACCGGACCTGCGCCTCCGCATCGGCGCGGGCCGCCAGGAGGGTGCGGGCGTGCCGGGTTACGGCTACGTGCAGGTCACGGTGACGCGCGACGTACAAGCCCTCGGGCTCACGACCGGCTTCACGGGCTTCACGGGGCAGGACGGCGCGGCGCTCGGCACCCTCGACGCCTGGCACGCCTGGCTGCCATGGCCGGCGCTGCGGATCGCGAGCAACGGCTCGGTGGGTGCCGGCGACCCGCGCCTGCCGGCCGGCCGGCGGCTCGGCCTGGGGCTCGTGGCCGCGGGAGCCGCCACCGCGGATGCCCGGCTCGCCACGCGCACCGAGATCGCGGCGCCGCTTCTGCGCGGCCTGACCTGGGGCTGGGCGCCGGTCGCCACGCTCGCCCAGCTGGAGGGCGCGCTCTTCATGGAAGGCGCGCTCGCGCGCGGCACGACGGACGGCCACGACGGCGCCCGCGCGGGCGTGGGGCTCCAGCTCGACCTTTTGGCCGACACCGCGCTCGGGATGCCGCTCACGCTGGGCGTGGGCGTGGCGATGCCGGTCGGCGGTCCAGACGGCGCGCCACGCTTCTACATCGGCACCTCCGGCGCGCGCTTCCCGCGCACGCCGTAGGCCCTTCTCCCCTACCAGGGCGTGGGATCAGCCGAACAGCCGGCGCCACCAGGGGCCCGCGGGGCGGCCCACGAACTTGCGCAGCGCCTCGAGCTCGGCGGTGAGCGCCACCCGGTCCGCGCGCAACTCGTCGACCTTGGCCTCCAGCCGCGCGATGCGGCGCGAGGTCGTGGCGTGCTCACACTGCAGCGCGTTCCACATGGGGCGCACGACGCCCATGACCTCGGCCACCCGCTCGGGCGAAGCCGTGGAGGGGCGTCCCGGCTGGCTCGGCTGGCTGAGCGGGGCGGTGGGCTCGATCGCGCGGCGGATGGTCGTATACGACCGCTCGGCGTCGCGCATCTCCTTCACGGTCTCGAGGATCGCGAGGGCCTCGTCGGGGAAGCGGCGCGTGCCTTCCGAATCGACCCAGGAGGGCACGGGCAGGCGAACGGCCCAATTCTTGATCGTGGAAGGCGAGACGCCGAGGCGTTCGGCGGCCTCATTCGAGGACAGGGCGACGGTCATCGAGGCCTCCAGCGGCACGACGCAGGATGTGGGCGACAGCCTCAAACATAACGTCACGTGACGCCGCGATCTGTGACGAATCCCCCGGGCCAGGGCTAGAGACCTGGATCCTCCGGAGGCACGTACAGCACGAGCGAGAAGGCCTGGCCGTCCAGCACCGCCTGCCCGACGCGCTTGCCGATGTTGAAGGTGGGATTCCAGACGGCGCCCACGTCGATCTGGCCGCGCCGCTCGGCCTCGACCTGCCGCTCGCTCAGCGCCGCGCGCCACCAGGTCAGGCGCGCCGCCCTGGTGGCGCCGGCCTCGGCGGGCATGTAATTCGCCACGAAGCCATCGAGCAAGGCGTAGCCGGCGCCATCGCGCGGGGCCTCCACCTGGCGCGTCAGGTCGGCCACCAGCTGGAGCTGGCAGCCGCCTTCGGGCTGCAGCTCGACTTGCAAATGGGTGAACCCGTCCGGCGCGCGGTAGCGCCAGATGCCCACGCCGACCCCCGCGAGCGGCACGTGCAGGCGGCCTTCGAGCTGGGAGACGTAGCGCGTGGGCGGCAGCGGCCGCGCGGCGGTGACGGTGGGGGCAGGCGGCTTCGGCGTGGCCACGGGCGCCGGGCGGACGGTGAGCGCTGGCGCGCCGTGGGTGCCGGCAGCGGCCGATGCGGCAGGAGCGGTCGGCGCGCCAGGAGCAGGCAACGCGACCGCGGGCTCGCCGCGCGCGAAGAGCCTGTCCCCGGCCCGCATCGCCACCTCGAGCCAGGCGTCGTCGGCGGGCAACACGGCCATCGCCACGCGCCCGACCAGCTCGGCGCCGCCGAAGGGCAGCGCCAGCACGAAGAGCATCAACGGTGCGCCCGCTGCACCCACGAGCATGGAGAGCGCCGAGCGCGCGTCGCCGCGTGCCCACGGGCTGACCCTGTGCCAGCCGACCACGGCGAGCCCGCGACCGCGCGAGAACCGCGCCCATCTCACTCCTGCACGTTTCGGATAAATCGCACGGATCGTGCGAATAGATTTTAGCCAGGTGGTCACGCCCATCGGTGGGCACCCTGCCTGATACGCGAAGAAGCCGATGCGGAGCGGAGGGACATCGCGAATACTATACCCGCGGCGCGCGACGACGCCAACATAAGGCCTGCTCGCGCATCCTATTTGCGCTTGTGAAAATATAACTGATCTCGGGAAAGCAGGGTTGCCAGATAAGCTTTATTATCTTACTTCTGGGGAACTGAAGATGGCGCGGCCCCCTCGAAATCGAGGGGGCCACGCGAGCCAGGCGGTGTTGTGGGTTCTTGATGTGAGCTGCTGGGGGACTCCCGTCAGGAGTGGCCCTCCCGATGCATGCATTCTCCACTCACGCCTGGACTTGGCTTCGTTTCAGACTTCAGACTTCAGACTTCGGGCTTCGGGCTTCGAGCTTCGGGCTTTGGGCTTTGGGCTCGCCTTTCGTCTTCCACGCTCATATCCTAACCTGGCCCAGTCGGGCGGTCATCCGGGCAGACTACGGAACTCGAAAGCCGACGGGAACAGCGGGTTTCACGTCTCGGGCTCCGCGAGACGCACCGACAGCGTGCGCGCGTACGGCGCGTAGCCCAACTTCCGCGCGATCGCCAGCGAGGGCGCATTGGCCGCCAGCGTGCGGTACTGCATCGTCAGCCCGCGCGCGAGGCCCTCGCGCGTCGCGCGCGCCACCACCGCCGTGGCGAGGCCCTGGCCGCGATGGGCCGGGTGCGCCACGATGCCGACGTGGCCCAGCCCGCCGCGCCAGGACTCGGTGTGGCCAGCAGCCGCGAGCGCGTCACCGGCGAACACGCCGTAGATCGGCTCGGCGCCGAAGACGATTCCCGCGTGCTCCCAGGCGATCGGCCCCACCGCCGCCGCGAGCGCGCGCAACGCGGGCTCGTCGGCCGGGCCGAGCAGGCGCGCGCCCTGCTCCGGCGCGGGCAAGTAGTCCGTCTCGTCGGCGTAGCCGAGCCAGGCGGGCCCCACGGCACGCGCGAAGCGCGGCCCGAGGGCGCCGGCCCAGTAGGCGGGATCGAGCAGCACGTCCGCGCTGCGGCCCGTGATCCAGCGCGCCGTCGCGGCGCCGAGGCCGGCGGGGGCCTGGACCACGCAGGCGTCGGCGCGGCAGAAGACGAAGAGCCCGGCCCAGCCGTCCTCGCCGGCGCGCGGCGCGACGTCCACGCGCTCGCTGGACCAGAAGCCGGGCGCGACGCCATACTCCTCGCCCCAACGGGCGTCGAGCCGGGCGAGGGTGGCGCGGGCTGGCATGGTGGGTCCTCCGTCCCCAGCATACCCGACCGCGGGCCCTCAGGCCGTCGGCACAGGCGCCGGCGCGTGCCGCGTCCGCAGCCGCTCGTAAAGCAGGGTCGCGATCGTGCCGAGGCCCCAGACCAGCACCACGAGCGTGGCCAGCGGGCCGAGCAGCGGGATCGCACGCAGGAGATAGACGATCACCAGCCCGAGGGCGAGGGCGCCGACGCGCGGCCCGAAGCCGATCACGCGCGCCTGGCCGAGCTCGAACAGGCGACGCCCGGCGGTCCAGGCGACCACGAGCTGGGCGAGGTAGAGCGCCACGAGGTATCCAGCGAGCAGGATCAGGCCGAGCGGGATGCCGACCACCGTCACCATCGCGAGCGCCGCGGCCAACGGCGCGCCGATCAGCGCGAGGAGGCCGGCCAGCATCCGCCAGCCGGGCGCCCGCGCCGCGGCCTCGCCGCTGCGGTCCGCGGCCTCGGGCAGCAGCCACAGCAAGGTGATGCCGGCCGTGAGCGCCATCAAGAAGCCGAACAGCCAGCCGCCGAAGCCAGGCCCCGCGGGCTCGGTCAACGTCCGCTGCGTCACAGGGCCGCGCAGCGTGGCGCCGGCGGCGATCGGCCGGGCGGCGCGCGTCGCCACCTCGAGCGGGCCCGCGATCACCGCGCGCGACGCGACGTGGAGATCGGGCGCCGTCAGCGAGGCGGGACCCGCCACCTCGCCGTTCAACGTGAGCGAGCCCGCGCCGGCGCGCAGCGAGCGGCCCAGCCGCCCGCCCAACACGAGCTCGCCGCCCGTCAGCGCCGTGTCGCCCTTGGCCTGGAGGTCGCCCGCGGTGATGAGGCGGCCGGCGGCGGCGACGACGTCGCCCGCCACCACGTTGCGCAGCTCGAGCGAGCCGCCCGCGGCGCGGATCGACTGGCCGACCGGGCCTTCCAGGCGCACCTCGCCGCCGGCCGCGATCACGTCGCCGTCCACGGGGCCGCGGACGAGCACCTGTCCGCCGGCGACCACGAGGTCGCCCGTGACCCGGCCGAGCACCTCCACGCGGCCGCCGGCCACGTAGAGATCGTCGTGGATGGTCTCGCCGGCAGGCACCGTGACGGTGTCGCCCGATCGCCAGACCGCCGCCTGCGCGGGCGCCGTGGCGGCGGCCAGCGAGGCGGCCAGCAGCGCGGCGCCGAGGATGCGTGAAGACTTGCCCATGGCGAGGTCCCTCCCGGCCCAACTTAACACCGCCGCCCCCCCCGGTGAAATGTCCGCTCACCGCTTCAGGCGCAGGATCCGTGGAAACCCCGCTGGCGGGCCGCCAGCCCCGCCGGGTATGTTGGAGCCGGAGGCCCAATGACCATGCGCAAGACCTTGATGGCCACGGCGGCCTGGCTGACCCTGGCCGGCTGCAGCTGGCAGCTGCCCTTCGTGTCCTCCCCCGACGCGGCCGTCGTGCCGCTCGGCGTGATGCCGAGCATCGCCGCCTCGCCGGCGGCCGGCGATCCGCTCGCGCCCGCGACGCTGCTCGCGATCCCCGACTACGCAGGCGAGCTGCCGAGCTTCGCCAAGGGCCGCGTCGAGGCGCTTTACCGCTGGGCGGCGCCGCGCGAGGCCTGCCTCAAGTACTTCCAATGCACCTGCGGCTGCGAGGGCGAGGGGCACCGCAGCAACTGGAATTGTTACGTGAAAGAGATTCGGTCGGACGGGGGGATCGTCTGGGACCCCATGTCCGCCGGGTGAGGGGTCTGCCAGGGAATCACGCGTGACGTGATGAGTAAGCTCAAAGAAGGCATGCGGCTGCCGGCCATCCGCGAATTCATCGACCAGAAGTACGGCAAGGCACCTGCGATGAACGTGCCGTATCCGCCGGCCGAATAGCTCGGTGGGCGTCGCTCAGGCGGCGCCCTCGACGTACAGCTGCAGCGCCTCGAGCAAGGTGCGCCAGCCGTCGCGCAGCTCGGCGACGCCCTCGGCCGTGAGCCGCCCCACCAGCGCGTCGGCCAGCGCGATCGCGGTGGCGCCGCTGGCTTCCTTGAGCGTGATCCGCAGCAGCGTGGTGCCGGGGCCGCCGAAGGCCGGCATCAGGAAGCCCGCGAGCTCCAGCTCGTCGGGCGGCATGATCGTCAACACCTGGTACCACTGGCGGCCCGCGCCGTCGTCGGCGTCCTCGTACATGCGCCCGCCGACGCGCGGCTCGAGCGTCATGCGGGCGGTCGGCAGCGTGTAGAAATCTTGTGGCCACCAGCGTGCGGTCTCGTGGACGAGCGCGTCCCAGACCCGCGAGCGGGGCGCGGCGATCGCCACGGACAGCTCGTAGTGTGCCACCTGGGAGATTGAAAGGTCGATCGACGTGGGCATGAATCCTCCTTATTCCAGATAATTAAGATTATCTGACTTGTATCGACTCACCAGTCCTGCGAAAGCCGGTAAACTTCGTAGACGCCTGCCGGCGAGCGATAGACCAGCTCCGCCTTGTCGGGATGCGCCGCGAGCAACGCCTGGAACGTCCAGCCGTAGGGCTGTTTGCGCGAGTGGATCGCATAGGTCGGCATGGCCCGCCACAGCGCACGCTTCGAATCACTCGGCAGGGCGCCGTCGCCGTACGAAACGCCCTTGTGCCCCGTGAGCAGGAACCACATCGGCGCCCGGTGGCTCAGCCAGAGCGCGTTCGCGGGCAGATGGTTCGGGGCCCAGGCGGCGATCGCCCGGGTCTCCGCGAGGGTCAGGCGATCCTGGTCGCGCATCATCGCGTCGTGGAACGTGTCACGGCGCATGAAGGCCGCGGCACGCTTCATGCCGCCCAGGCCGACCACCAGGGCCACCGCCGTCACCAACACCGCCGACGCCCGCCAGGCCGGACCGATCGTCGCCCGCGCCGCGCTCGCTTCGGCGGGCCAGGTCGCGCCCCGCACGAAGGCGATGAGCAGGATCGGCGTGAGCGCCGCGACGTACCTAGAGGGATCCCAAGGAAACGGCAAGATGATCGCGAAGTAGGCCAGCAGCACGACATGGACCAGGCGGACGCGCGGGCGCGCGAGCCGCACCAGCCCCGCCAGCACCACCGCCGTCACGGCCAGCAGCGCCACGCCCGTGCCGAACGAGCCGAGAACCGCGTCGATCCGCGGATTGAGGAGCGACGGCGCGACGACCAGCGGGATCGACCGGCTCAGGACCCTGGGCACGTGGGTGGCGACCATTTCCAGCAGGAGCGCCGGATCGAGCCCGCCCGTGTTCGCGACCGTCCAGCTGAGGTAGTCGAACTGCACGGCCTCGGCGCGCGCCGCGCGGACGTACAGGACCCAGGGCATCAGGAACGCCGCCGCCCAGGCGCCCGTGAGCAGGGCCAGCCGTCGCTGGCCGCGCGCGAAGAGCCAGGCCACCGCCGCGGCGATCACGCCCAGGCCGATGCCGCGCGTCATCATCGTGAGGACGGCGAGGGCGGCGATCGCCGGGGGCGCCCAGGGGCGCTCCGCGGCGGGCTCGTCCGCCAGGCGCTCGATTCCGTAGAGGACGGCCAGGAGCAGCGTCGCGAAGAGCATCTCGCTCATCGTCAGGTCGCAGGCGTCCGGGATGAAGCCACTGAAGGCCAGCATCAGGGCCGCCAGCCCGGCCTGCCACTTCGGCAGCCCGTAAACGCGCGCGGCAAGGGCGTAGGTCAGCCCGATCGCCGCGAGCGCGAACCCGATGTTCAGCGCCTTGAAGGCCAGCAGGTTGGCCGGGAAGGCGGGCCAGAACCACCAGACGACCGAGAGCGCGAGCGGGTACACCGGCGGGTAGCTCACGTGGGGCGGCGCGCCCGGCAGGTAGATGTCGCGGTAGCCCTGGCCGGTGGCGATCGCCTTGGCGACGGTGAGGTAGACGACGTCGTCCCCCACGTGGCCCATGAGGCTCGTGAGCCCGAGCCAGTAATAGAGCGCCAGCAGCGCGGCGAAGGCCGCCACGCCGATGCCCGATGCGATTCGCCGCACGTCTCCCTCTCCGATCGTCGCAGGATGTATACCACGCCGATCGGGCCGTGCGGGCATGCTAGAATGTCCCACCGCCGGGAGCGGCGGCCCCGCGCCTGCTCGACGTCGAAAGGATCCGCCATGACCGTTACCCGCGACATGATCCTGGGCTGGCCCAAGGCCGACCTGCACTGCCACCTCGATGGCTCGCTGCGCCTCGAGACGCTGCTCGATCTGGCGCGCAAGCAGGGCAAGCTCGGCGAGCTGCCCGCCGAGGATCCGGCGGAGCTCCAGCGGATCCTCGAGGCGATCGACCACTCGAGCTCGCTCGCGGACTTCCTGGTCTGGTTCAAGTACACGATCATGGTGATGCAAGACGCCGAGAGCCTGCACCGCATCGCGTACGAGCTGGTCGAGGATGCGGCGAAGGAGAACGTGAAGTACATCGAGGTCCGCTACGCGCCGATCGAGCACAAGCGCGGCGGGCTCTCGCTCCACGAGGTGAACGACGCGGTCCTGGCCGGCCTGCGCGACGCGGAAAAGGCCACCGGCACGATCGCCCGCGTGATCATCTGCGGCCTGCGCGACCGCTTCGAGTCCGAGTCCTTCCGCCTGGCCGAGCTCGCCGTGAAGTACAAGAACAAGGGCGTCGTGGCCTTCGACCTCGCGGGCGGCGAGGCCGGCAACCCGGCCAAGCTGCACGTCCACGCCTTCGCCCATGCGCGCGACAAGAACCTGAACATCACCTGCCACGCGGGCGAGGCCTACGGCCCGGCCAGCATCCACCAGGCCCTGCATGACTGCGGCGCGCACCGCATCGGCCACGGCACCACGCTGCGCGAGGACGCCGACCTGATGCAGTACGTGATCGACCACCGCATCCCGCTCGAGATCTGCCCGACCAGCAACGTCCAGTGCCACGTCGTGAAGAGCCTCGATGAGCACCCGATCAAGTACTACGTGGATCAGCAGGTGCGCGTCACGGTGAACACCGACAACCGCCTGTTCTCGCGCACCAGCGTCACCGAAGAGCTCTGGCGCTGTCACCAGCACATGGGCTTCGACGAGAAGACCCTCAAGTGGATCGTGCTGAACGGCTTCAAGAGCGCGTTCCTGCCCTACGAGGAGCGCCAGGACCTGATGGGCAAGGTGCTGCCGGTGCTCGACATGAGCCGCTACACGCTGGAGCCGCCCGCGCTGCGGTAGCTCGGGTCAGGGGGCCGTGGTCCGCCGCAAAGGCCAGACCACGCCCAGGAGCGCGCCCGCCAGCAGCCCGCCCGCATGGGCCGCCGCCGCCACCTGCGGCACGAACTGGTCGAAGACCAGCTGGATGCCGATCACCGCGCCCATTTCCCAGAGCAGGCGCTTGCGCATCACCGGCGGCAGCAGGTCGCCTGCCCGCCACCAGCCCACCGCCAGCAGGCCGAGCAGGGCCAGCACGCCGCCAGACGCGCCGATCGCGTCCTCGCGCGCGAACGCGATGTGCACGAGACCGCCCGTGAGGCCGCCGGCCAGGAAGACCGCCAGGAAGGCCACGGGGCCGAACAGCCGGGTGGCCCGCGAGCCCAGCCAGAGCAGCGCGAAGAGGTTCAGCGCGAGGTGGGTCAGGTGCAGGTGCAGGCCCATATGGGTGAGGAGCCGCCACCACTCGCCGTGCCGCACGGCGTGCGCGTTGAGCGCGCCCGCCTGGAAGGCCCATACCGCCTGGTCCCACCAGCCGGGCACCCAGCGCTCCAGGCCGGCGAGCACGAGCAGGGAAGGCGCGGCCACGACCACCGCCAGCAGCCGCGGCACGCTGGCCGAGCGCGCGCCGCGCACGAGGTCGGCCGCGCCGCGGGCCGGGGCGATCGCCGCCCGCGCCGCCACGAGCGCGCGCTCCCGCTCC
>JAKFEW010000108.1:0-27984 GCA_036675505.1 Candidatus Sericytochromatia bacterium | reverse complement strand
GCCGGCCGGCCGGCGGCGTCCACCGCCAGCGCGGCGAGCAGGTGCTCGCCGGCCGGCGGCGCGTCGAGCGCCACCACCAGGCCGCCGGCCGTCCGGCGGAATGCGCCATGCGCCCGCGGTAGTGCGACCGGCGCCGGCGCGCCGCCCGTGAAGGCGCCCAGCGCGATCAAGCGCAGCCCGTGGTCCGCTACCTCGTTCAGCAGCGCGGCCGGGAAGCTGTAGGCCGCGCCGCTGCCGCGGATGCCCCAGAGCGGGGCCTTGGCCGTGAACTCGCCGTCGCCGAGCGAGCCGTCCGGCCGCAGCGGGGCCGCGGCCACGAACGACTCGAAGGGCACGTCGCCGCCCATCGCCGCGAGCCGGAAGCGGCCGTGGGCCTTGAGCCAGCCGTCGGCCACCCGGCCCTCGAGCGTGAAGACCTTGCTCGGCTCGGCGAGCGGGCGCGCGCCTGCCGGGCCGGGCAAGGCGGGCAGGCCGAGCAGGGGCGTGGTGCCGTCCGGCCCGACGCCCGCGGGCGCCACCAGGATCGCGGCCTGGCCGTCGAGCGCTGCGGGCGTGTAGGTGTCGAGCGCGGCGGGCTGGTGCAGGTAGAGCCGTGAGGCGGCCCAGGCCAGCGGGCCGCGCGGGGTGGCGGGGCCCGCCGGCGCCGTGCGGAAGGCCAGCTCGGCTGCGAACGCGTGCGCCTCGGCGAAGGGGTTCAGGCGGTCGAGCGGCCAGGCGGCCTGCTTCGTGCGGTAGCCGCCGCGCACGCGCAGCCGGTAGGCCGTGTCCGGCGCGTAGAGCTCGCGCGGCGCGACGTCGAGGAAACGGCCATCGGAGGAAAGGGTCGCCTCGACCTCGCCTGTGCCGCCCGCGAGCGCGACGGCGAGCCCGCCCGGGTTGATCGCGAAGCGCGTGCGGGCCGCGTCGTCTCCCGGCGCCACGAGCCGCAGCCGCAGCGTCTCGCCGAGCCCGAGCATTCCCACGGGCGCGACGTGGTAGGCGCCCTGGGCGTCCTGCACGCGCAGCGTCGCGGCGGCCGCGGCGGGCCCCCAGTCCGGCGGATCCTCGTGCCCCCCCGTCGCGACCCGCGGGTCGTGCCGGTTGGCGAGCGGCCACTCGAAGGGCACGCCGTAGAGGTGGCCGTCGTAGGACGCCACATGGACCACGCCGTCGGGTGCGAGCGCCGGCGAGGCGTCGAGGTTGGCGCGCAGGCGCGAGGGCGTCGCGCGGAACGACCAGACGCGCTCGCCGCTGGCCGCGTCCAGCGCGTAGAGCGTGCCGTCCGATCCGCCGACGAAGGCCACGCCGTCGGCCGAGACCACCGCCGAGGCGGCCACGCGGCCGCGCGCGCGGTAGGTCCAGCGCGGCTCGCCGTCGCGGCCGAGGCCATGGATCCGCCCGTCCATCGCGCCCGCGATCACGACGTCGCCCCAGCGCGCGGGCGAGGCGTAGACCTCCGCGCCTGTGTCGAAGGCCCAGGCCTCGCGCAGCTTCGCGCCGTCCACCACGTCGAGGGCCAGGAGCCTGCCGCCGGACGTGCCGACGAAAAGGCGCCCGTCGGGATCGGCGGCCGGCGAGCTCTTCACCTCGCCGCCCGCGGCATGGCGGTCCAGCACCCGCCCGTCGCGCGGGTCGAGCAGGTAGACGTGGCCGTCGAGCGAGCCGAAGGCCAGCCAGCGGCCAGCCGGATCGATCGCCGGCGACGACCACACCATCATCCCGGTCGGCGTGCGCCAGCGCACCCGCCCGTCGGGGGCCAGCGCGTACATCGCGCCGTCGTCGCAGCCGGCGTAGAGCGTGCCGTCCGGGCCGACCTGGACGTTGCCCTCGAAGCTGCCCACCACCTGGCCCTTCTGGTGCAGCTCCTCCGGCGCCGCGGCGCGGAAGGTCCAGCGCGGGAAGCCGGTCAGGCGATCCAGCGCGTGCAGGTAGCCGTCGCCGCCGGGGACCACGACCAGGCCGTCGCGGGTCAACGCGCAGGCCGAGTCGATCACGGCGTCGGGGCGGTCGAAGATCGGGTAGGACCAGCGCTCGCGGTAGCCGCCCCGCCCGTCCGGCGCGAGCGCGTAGAGGTGCTTGTCGGCCGAGCCCAGGTAGACCGTGCCGTCGGCGCCCACGACCGGCGTGCCCCAGATCAGGCCGCGGGTGGCGAAGGCCGCGACGGGCCGCTTCGAAGGCCGCGCGGCGAGGGGGCGCACGGCCGTGGCCGTGCGCCCGGCGTTCGCCGGGCCGCCCCGGAAGGTCGGCCAGGGGTCGGGCGCGGGGGCCAGGCCCATGAGGGGCAGGGCGAGGGCGACGAGGATCAGGCGACGGGTCATGGCAACCTCCGGGTCATGTCGTTCAGAGTTCCAGGGAGGCGTGGCGGGCGGCCCGGAAGTCCCGGAGCTCGATACGGTACACCACCTCGCGGACGTCGTGGAAATCGAGCCGGGCCGGCAGGCCCGAGACGCGGGAGAGGGTCACCTCGACGCGCTGGCAGCCCGGCAGCAGCGGCCCGCCGGCCAGCGCCACGCGCGGGCCTTCGGCGGCCTCGCCGAGCGCCGTGGCGCGGTGGCGCGGGTCGCCGAGCAGCGTGAGCAGCGCGGGCAGGTCGGTCTGGGCGAGCGTGTAGCCCCGCACGGAGCGCAGCCGCTCGTCGTCGACCGGCAGGTCCAGCGCGAGTGCGCCGAGCAGGCCGCCGAGGCGGACCTTCGCGGTGGTGCCGCCCCGGTAGAGCACCTTCGTGCCCTGGCTCGCGCCTTCCTTGATCTCGACGCGCGTCGTGCGCGGCGGCAGGCCCGCGACCGCGTAGACGCCACGCGAGCGCGTGGCACCTTGCTTCTGCTCCCAGCGCATCTCGAGGGTGTAGGCGCCGAGGGCGCGGGCGGCGGCGATCGCCGCGCCGACGACCGCCTCGGGCGGCGCGCCGGGCGCGGGGGGCGATACGAGGGGCACGGGGGAAGCTGCCGGGGGGCAGGCGGGTGCGCGCGCGGGGGGCGGCACCTTGCCGCAGGCGGCGAGGGCGGTGGCGAGGGCGGCGAGGAATAGGTGGAGCAGGCGCATCGGTGGGCCTCCGGGGGGGACCCGGGGCACATCGGCGCGGCCAATCACAACGGCGTTACACTTCGCGGCCCCGACGTTAAGCCGGAGGCGGTGGCGTCCTGCCTCAATCCGCGGGGCCGCAGAGCGTCGTGATCCGCACGGCTGCGTCCGGCGCGAGGCGGCCCGTCAGGAAGAGCGAGACGGCCCGGCGGTGGCGCGGCGGCGCCCGGTGAGACTCGGCCCCGGGCGCCACGACGTGCACCTCGCGGCCGCCCGGCGCGATGCCCACCACGACCGGGTCGCCGCGCTCTCCGTACGTGAAGCGGTCCTCGATCCAGGCCACCACGGCGTAGGTCGCGAAGTCGACGGGCGGCGCCTGGCCCGCCAGTGCCGGGAACGTGTGGTCCCAGAAGCTTTGCCAGGCCGCGTCGTCCGCGATCACGCGGGTGCCGGCGGGGACGCCCGCGGCGGGGACGCCCGCGCCCGGGAAGAACCCGAACCGCCATGCGACCTCGGGCGAGGGCGCGACCGCGACGAGCATCCGCGCTGCCGCGCCGCCGGCGCTGGCGGTGACCTGAATGGCGCCTGGCGCCCGCGCGACGAGCGTGGCCCCGCTGGAGATCCCGGGCGAGGGCGAAGGGTCCGGCGGCCGGCTCCGGTCCGCCGGCGCGCTCGCCACCGGGATACCGTGCGCGTCCGGGGTCAGCGTGGCGAGCGCCGGGTCGGCGACCGTCCAGGCCAGCGGCCCGTGGGTGGAACGACCCACCAGCCACAGGGAGCCGCCGACCGGCAGGGCGAGCGGGGTCCCGGGCACTGGCAGCCCGTGGGCGTCCGTCCCGCCCATCGCGGCGTCGAGCGAGACGTCGCGCGGGCTGCCGTCCCAGGCCCAGGCGGGTGGGCAGTCGCGCCCGGGGCCCGTGGCGGGCCGGATGGGCGGCGGCGGCGAGGGCACGGCGCCCGGCGCGGACACGGGGAGCGGGAGGCTCGGGTCGGGCCGGACGATCGTGATCGGCGTGCCGGCCGCCAGGGCCGGGACCCGGTATAACGCCATCATGCGGCGGCGCGCCATCAGGCTCGTGCCCGTCATGCTCGGCACGACGAGGTGCACGCCCGCGGCGTCGAGGTGCGTGAGGACGGGGTCGCCCTCGTCATGCCGGAGCGCCATCGCCACGGCCACCACGGCATGCCGCGTGAAGTCGATCGCCGGCGGCGGCGCGACCGGCGGGGAGGGCGACGCATGGGCGGCCCAGCGCGGCGCGAAGGCCTCGGCGGGGGCGACGTGCGCCCGCCAGAGCGCCTCGAGGTCGGACCGGCCGGTAATCACCGCGAGCTGGTCCTCGCCCCCTTCGAGCGTCCAGCCCGTGGGCGGCCCGAACCGGTCGGCCGGCGGGTGCTCGGCGGTCACGGCGACCTGCAGGTAGCGCCGCTTCCCGTCCTGCTCCGCGAAGGCCAGCGCCGCCCCGGGCCGGCGTGGCCACAACGTCCCGTCCGCGGTCATCGCCGCGGCCGCGGGATCGAGCACCCCCCAGTAGACGGGGCCGCAGCCGTCGGTCAGACGCAGGCGAACGGTTCCGCCCATGGGCACGGCCACACCGGCCGGCGCCACGAACCGGAAGGCGGTGTCGGCGGCCCCTGGGAGCGCCGGCGGCGCGTTCGGCGTGGGGCCGGGGCTGGCCCCCCCCGAGAGCGCCTGGGGCATCCAGGCGCCCGCCTGCGTGGAGGGGAAGCGGACGCCGAAGCGTGGCGGTTGGTGGGGGGGCAGCGAAGGCGCGGGGGAAGCGGGCGAGGGCCCAGGCGTCGCGAGCGCCGGGGACGGTGCGGTGCGGTCGGCCGGCCGCGGGGCGGGGCTCGCGACGCAGGCCGCCAGGCCCGTCACGAGCAGGACGGTGGCGAAGGGGCATCGGGGGTGCGTCGGGCGGCGGCTGAGCATCCGGGACCCTCTCGTGCGGTGAGACGGCGGGACCCAAGCATAACTGGGGCGCCCCCGTCGGGGGCCGCCTACCCTCACATGGCCGGTGTGACCTTCGTGGGGACGCCGACCTACCCAGGCCGGTACACTCGATCGCGACAGGGAGCCGCCGCATGAAGTCCCCTCCGAGCCCCGTTGCCGCCTTCCTGGCCGGCCTGTGCGCCGTGCTCGCCGCTTGCGCCATGGCGCCGGGGGCGGCCCCGGATGGGGCCGGGCGCTCCGGTGCCCGGCTGCGCGTGCTGGCCGCCGACGGCGGCGCGCCGGGCGCCGTCCCGCTCGTTGGGCCGACGTCGCTCGCGGCGTGCACACCCACCCCGCTGCCGGTGCCTTCATCGAGCGCCCCGGGCGTGGGCGCCCTGGTCATCGTCTCGGGCCTGGTCTTTGACCCGGCCGGCTGGCCCGCGGAAGGCGCGGTGGTCGTCGCGAGGTCGCTGGACCTCAGCGTTCCCTATGTCGCCACCGCGACCACCTGGCAGGGCTCCTGGGTCATCAGCAACCTCCCGGCAGGCACCCGCATCACGCTGGTCGCCGTCCACGACGGGTGGCTCACCCCCCGGTACGAGTTCGAGGCTTATCCCCAGGCCACCGGCCGGCGGAACACCATCGATCTGCGCGCCGAGCCGGTCTATGGCTTGCCGGTCGAGTCGCCGCCGCCATCTCGCCCGCCGGCCTGACGCCCCCGCCGCGGCATCAGGTACCACCGCATGCCCACCAGGGAGTTCCCGCCTATCGTGAGCTCGTGGTCGCGCGTGAACCGGTAGGCGAGCTCCAGATTTGGCACCAGCCAGTCCTCCATGAGCCGCAGGTCGCTGGCGAACAGGAACGCCGGGCCGAGCGTGGCCCGCACGGCCAGGCGATCGGCCAGGAGGGAGGCCGATAGCACCCCCGCGGGCTGGATCCAGTGGAACCCGTGGAGGGGCGACCAGCCCCCGCCGTCGTAGAAGCCGGCCCCTGTCGCCGTGCCCGCGCTCAGGGTCAGGCCTGCGTGCCACCAGCCCTCTTCGGATCCGACGAGGCGGTAGGTCGTCCGGGCCGCGAGGAGCGACGGGGAGGGCGTGAGGAAGATGGACAGCCCCGCGCTCAGCCCGTCGGCGAGCACGAAGTCCACGTTGAGGTCCGGCAGGCCGATCGCCACCTGGCCCCGCCGACCGCCGAAGTCGGCGTCGAGGGGCGGCACGGTGGACGCCCAGGCGCCGCCGGCCATGCCGACCAGGCAGATCGACGTGAGCAGGGCGACGCGGAGGCGGGTCGTCGGTCGCATGGGTATCGTATCCCTCTTGCTCACGCGAGGACGACGAGGATGCTTGAAGGGCCGACCTCTCCCCAGAGGGGAGAGGGGGCTAGCGGTGTGAAGCCGTCGGGACCACGTCGCTCAGCACCTCCAGCGCCAGCGGCACCTTGCCGAACGGCGCCGAGACCTGCACGCCCTGGATCTGGTCGCGCACCTGCGCGAGGCTCTCGCGGGCGATCGCGATGCCCTCGGCCCGTGCCGCGTCGCCGTCCGGCGCCACGCGCATGCGCTCGAGGATCGCGGGCGGCACGACCACGCCGGGCACCTCGTTGCTCATGAACTCCGCGTTGCGGTAGCTCGTGAGCGGCCAGATGCCCGCGATGATCGGGATGCGGCAGCCCATCTGCTCGATCGCCTCGAGGAAGTGCAGCAGCTGGCCAGGGTCGAAGACCGGCTGGGTGATCGCGTACTGGGCGCCCGCCTCGACCTTCCACTTGAAGCGCCGGAGCTCGTGGTCGAGGTCCAGGGCGCCGGGGTTCACGCCCACGCCGATCAGGAACTCGGTCTTCGAGCCCACCGGGTTGCCGCCGAGGTCGAGGCCCATGTTGAGGCGCTTCACGAGGTTCGTGAGGCCGATCGCGTCGATGTCGAAGACGGCCGTGGCCTGCGGGTACGGGCCCATCTTCGGCGGGTCGCCGGTGATCAGCAGCAAGTTGCGGATGTCGAGCGCCGCGGCGCCGAGCAGGTCGCTCTGCATGCCGAGCAGGTTGCGGTCGCGGCAGCAGTAGTGCACGACCGCCTCGATCCCCTCGCGCTCGATCAGCAAGCTGGCCGCCAGCGCGCTCATGCGGCTCTGGGCGCGCGGGCCGTCGGGCACGTTGACGGCGTCGACGCCCGCCTCGCGCAGGAGCCTGGCGTTGGCGATCAGGCCCCTGGCGTCGCTGCCCTTGGGCGGCACGATCTCGACGCTGGTCACGAACTCGCCGGCCGCGATCTTCTTCGCGAAGCGCGAGCGCTCGCCAATCGGCGTCTCTTCGAGCGCTTGCGCCGAGGGCTCCTCGGGCAGCGCGAGCGAGATCTGCAGGCGGCCTGGCGACTGCGCGCGCACGGCGTCGGCCATCAGCTGGATGTGCTCGGGCGTGGTGCCGCAGCAGCCGCCGATGATCTTCGCGCCGCTCGCGATCAGGCGCTTGGCGTGCTTCGCCATGTACTCGGGGCTCGCCATGTAGATCTGGCGACCCATCACGTCGCGCGGCAGGCCGGCGTTGGGCTGGGCCGAGAGCTTGCGGTCGGTCATCTCGGTCATCGCCTCGATCACGCCGAGCATCGTGGCCGGGCCCACCGAGCAGTTCAGGCCGATCACGTCGGCGCCGGCCTTCTCGAGGGCGCGCACGAAGTGCTTGGGCTCGGTGCCGTAGGCCGTCAGGCCGTCCTCGTTCACGGTCATCTGGGCGATGATCGGCTTGTCGGTCACGGCCTTCGCGGCGGCGATCGCCTGCAGCATCTCCACGAGGTCGGCGAAGGTCTCGAGCACGAGCATATCGACGCCGCCCGCCACCAGCGCGCCGATCGCCTCGCGGTAGGCCTCCTGGGCTTCTTCCAGCGAGGTCGGGCCGTAGGGCTCGAGGCGGATGCCGAGCGGGCCCACGGCGCCGGCCACGAACGCGCGATCGCCGGCGGCCTCGCGCGCGATGCGCGCGGCCTTCTCGTTGATCGCCGCGACCTGGCCCTCGAAGCCGTAGTTGGCGAGCTTGAAGCGCGTCGCGCCGAAGGTGTTGGTCTCGATGATCTCGGCGCCGGCCTTGATGTAGGCTGTGTGCACGTCGCGCACGAGCTCGGGCGACTTCAGCACCATCTCGTCGAAGCACTGGTTGATGTAGATGCCCCTGGCATAGAGCATCGTGCCCATCGCGCCGTCGAAGACGCGAACGCGGTCGGGGTCGAGCAGGAAATCGCGGGCGTCGCGCAAGGTCGGGTCCATTCCAGGGCGGTCGGGAGGCTACCCCAGTATACCGCGCAAAAAGGCCGCCCCGGGTGGGGCGGCCTCTCGCGGGTCGATGCGTCTACTTCTGGAAGCAGCTCCGGCAGTAAACCGGCCGGTCGCCGCGCGGCTTGAACGGCACCTGGGTCTCGACGCCGCAGGCGGCGCAAACGACCGTGTGCATCTCGCGCTCGCGGGGCGCGCCGTAGCCGCCGCCGCCGTAGCTCGAGCCGCCGCCGCCGTAACCGCCGCCGCTGCTACGCGGGGCGTGGTCGCGCGCGCCGCCGCCGCCGCTGTCGCCGCGCGTGTTCATGGAATCCTTGCGGGCCATGCGGCAGGGCTTGCAGCGTTTCGGCACGCTGGTGAAGCCCTTCTGGGCGTAGAACTCCTGCTCCTTCGCGGAGAAGGTGAACTCCGTGCTGCAATCCACGCAGGCGATGATTTGATCCGTGTAGAGCATCGACTAACCTTTCTGGTCCTTCTTCCCCACCGTGAGTGTCGACAAGGGCTTGGAATCCCCGACGTGACAACGTTACACCGGCGAGCATTATAGCACAAACAATTAAAAGTCAAGCGGCAAAATCGGCTCCTCATGGGGGTTACAGGCTTCTTCCCCGCTTAAAGATCCCTTAAACCTCTGTTCGGCCGCTTGCGCTCGGGCGGAAGCCGGGGTTCCCCGTCCGGCGCCGAAACCGGGTAAACTAATCAGGTTGTCCCGCTTGAGTCCAGGACCCTTCCGGAGCCATGCCCCTATGAATCCGCACTTCCCCAGCGCCTTCCTCGATGCCGTCCGCTCGCGCGTGGTGGTGTACGACGGTGCCATGGGCACCCAGCTGCAGGAGGCCGACCTCACGCTCGAGGACTTCGGCGGCAAGGAAGGCGCCAACGACTATCTGGTGATCACGCGCCCCGACGTCGTGCGCGGCGTCCATGAGGCCTACTTCGCGGCGGGCTGCGACGTGATCGAGACCAACACCTTCGGCGGCAACCGCCTCAAGCTCGACGAGTACGGCCTCGGCCACCTCACGCACGAGCTGAACGCCCAGGCCGCGCGCCTCGGCCGCGAGGCCGCCGCCAAGTACGCCACGCCCGACCAGCCGCGCTTCGTCGCGGGTTCGATGGGGCCGACCGGCATGCTGCCGTCCTCGAGCGACCCGACGCTCTCGAAGATCACCTTCGAGGAGCTCGCGGACCTCTTCGAGGAGCAAGCGATCGCCCTGGTCGAAGGCGGCTGCGACGTGCTGCTGGTCGAGACCAGCCAGGACATCCTCGAGGTCAAGGCGGCGGTCACGGGCATCAACCGCGCCTTCGCGAAGATCGGCCGGCGCATCGCCTTGCAGGTGCAGATCACGCTCGACACCTCCGGCCGCATGCTGCTCGGCACCGACATCCTGGCAGCCCTCGCGACGCTCGAGGCCTTGCCGATCGACATCATCGGCCTCAACTGCTCGACCGGCCCCGAGCACATGCGCGAGCCTGTGCGCCTGCTCGCCCAGCACAGCCGGCTGCCGATCAGCGTGCTGCCCAACGCGGGCCTGCCGCTCAACGTCGAGGGCAAGGCGGTCTACCCCGAGCAGCCCGAGCAGTTCGCGAACGCGCTCGAGGCCTTCGTGCTGGACTTCGGCGTCGCGGTGATCGGCGGCTGCTGCGGCTCCACGCCCGAGCACATCCGCGTGCTCGCCGAGCGCGTGAAGGGCAAGACCCCCAGGCACCGCGAGATCGAGTACGTGCCGTCGGTGAGCTCCGGCATGCGCGCGGTGGCGCTGCACCAGGAGCCGCGGCCGCTGCTCATCGGCGAGCGCGTGAACGCCCAGGGCTCGCGCAAGGTGAAGCAGCTGCTGCTCGCGGACGACTACGACGGCATCGTCGAGGTCGCGCGCGACCAGGTCGAGGGCGGCGCGCACGTGCTCGACGTCTGCGTGGCGCTCACCGAGCGCGCCGACGAGGGCGACCAGATGCGCCAGGTGGTCAGGAAGCTCGCGATGAGCGTCGAGGCCCCGCTGGTCTTCGACTCCACCGAGGCCCCCGTGCTGCTCGAGGCCCTGCGCAACTACCCCGGCCGCGCGATCATCAACTCGATCAACCTCGAGAACGGCCGCGTGCGCTGCGACGCCGTGCTGCCGATGGCCGTCGAGCATGGCGCGGCCGTCATCGCGCTGACGATCGACCCGGTCGGCATGGCCAAGACCGCGGACCGCAAGGTCGAGGTCGCCAAGGCGATCCACGCGATCGCCTGCGACGAGTACGGCCTGCCGCCCGAGGCGATCATCTTCGACGCGCTGACCTTCACGCTCGCCACCGGCGAGGAGGAGTTCAACCGCAGCGCCGTCGAGACGATCGAAGGCATCAAGCGCATCAAGGCCGAGCTGCCCGGCGTGCTCACGACCCTCGGCGTCTCGAACGTCAGCTTCGGCCTCGGCCCCGCGGCCAGGCACGTGCTGAACTCGGTGTTCCTGTACCACTGCGTGCAGGCGGGCCTCGACTCCGCGATCGTGAACCCGGCGCACATCCGGCCGTTCGCCGAGATCCCGACCGACCAGCGCGAGCTGGCCGAGGACCTGGTGTTCTACCGGCGGCCCGACGCGCTCGCGCGCTACATCGCCCACTTCGAGGGCGTGAGCGCCGACGCGGGCGCGGCCGAGAAGGAAGACCCGACCGCCGGCATGACCGCCGAGGAGGCGATCCACTGGAAGATCCTGCACCGCAAGAAGGACGGCATCGAGCCCCTGCTCGACGAGGCGATGACCCGCCGCACGCCGGTCGAGGTGCTCAACGAGGTGCTCTTGCCCGCCATGAAGGACGTCGGCGACAAGTTCGGCGCGGGCACGCTGATCCTGCCCTTCGTGCTGCAGTCCGCCGAAGTGATGAAGAAGGCGGTGGCGCACGTCGAGCAGTTCCTCGAGAAGGCCGAGGGCTCGACCAAGGGCAAGGTCGTGCTCGCGACCGTCTACGGCGACGTGCACGACATCGGCAAGAACCTCGTCAACACGATCCTCACGAACAACGGCTACACGGTGTGGGACCTGGGCAAGCAGGTGCCGATCAACACGATCCTCGACAAGGCCGTGGAGGTGGGCGCCGACGCGATCGGGCTCTCGGCGCTCCTGGTCTCGACCTCGAAGCAGATGCCGCTCTGCGTGAGCGAGCTCGACAAGCGCGGCCTGCACATCCCCGTGATCATCGGCGGCGCCGCGATCAACAAGAGCTACGGCCTGCGCATCCTCGAGGTCGAGGAAGGCCGCCCCTACGAACCCGGCGTCTTCTACGCCAACGACGCCTTCGAGGGCCTCGGGCTGATCGACCAGCTGGTCGACCCGACCAAGCGCGAGGCGCTGATCGCTCGCACGCGCGCCGAGGCGGTGGCCGCCAAGGCCCGCGTGCGCAAGGTCGTGGCGCCCGCGGCGCCCGGCGTGAGGAGCGCGACCCCGCCCGCGCCGCGCATCCCGACGCCGCCCTTCTGGGGCCACAAGGTCGTGCAGAACGTGCCGCTCGACCGGGTCTTCGATTCGCTGGACCTGCGCTCGCTGTACCGCCTGTCGTGGGGCGCCAAGAACACCCACGGCGAGGCCTACGACAAGCTGATCGCCGAGGAGTTCGAGCCGCGCCGCCGCGCCCTGCAGGAGCGCGCCAAGAAGGAAGGCTGGCTCGCGGCCCGCTTCGTCTACGGCTATTACCCGGCCCAGGCCGAGGGCAACCTCATCAAGATCTACGATCCGAGCGACCGCAAGACCGTGATCGGGCAGTTCGACTGCCCGCGCCAGCCGGAGGGCGAGCACCTCTGCCTCGCGGACTACGTGGCCTCCGTCGAGAGCGGCGTCATGGACGTGATCGGCCTGCAGGTGGTCACGATGGGCCCCGGCTCGAGCGAGCTGTGCGACAAGCTCAACCAGGAAGGCAACTACGGCGACGCCTACTTCGTCCACGGCCTCTCGGTGGAAGCCGCCGAGGGCCTGGCGGAGGTCGCGCACCAGCACATCCGCAGCGAGCTCGGCATCGGCGCGGGCGAGGGCAAGCGCTACAGCTGGGGCTACCCGGCGATCCCGGACATCGAGGACCACGACACGGTCTGGAAGGTCATGCCGGTCGCCGAGAGCATCGGCGTGAGCCTGACCGAGTCGCACCAGCTCGTGCCTGAGCAGTCGACGGCGGCGATCGTGCTGCACCACCCGGCCGCCAAGTACTACGTGGTGCGCGGCGCCGCCGGCGCCGTGGCCGTGTACTGACCGCCTAATACTTGATGCGGCGGATGCGGTGGCCGTCGGCCACGTAGACGCTGCCGGTGTAGGGATGCACGGCCACGTCGACGGGGGCGGCGAAGCCCGCCGCGTTGCCTGCGCCGTCGTTCGCGACCGGCCCGCCGGCGCCCGCCAGGGTGCGCACGCGGCCGTCGGGGCCGATCAGGCGGATGCGCAGGTTGCCGCGATCGGCGACCACCAGCTCGCCGTCCTGCGTCAGCGCGAGGCCCATCGGCGTGTGGAAGCGCGCGGCCGGGCCGGGGCCGTCCGCGAAGCCGGGCGTGCCGTCGCCCGCGAAGGTCGACACCTGGCCGTCCTTGATGCGCCGGATGCGGTGGTTGTTGGTGTCGGCGACGTAGACCGCGCCGTCGTCGGTGACCGCGAGGCTGCTCGGGCCGTCGAAGCGCGCCTGGGCGGCCGCGCCGTCGGCGAAGCCGGCCGTGGCGCCCGCGACCGTCGCGACCTGGTCGTCGCCCACGCGCCGGATGCGGTGGTTGCCGGTGTCGGCGACGTAGAGCCCGAACGTGGCCGACCACCACACGTCGGCCGGCGCCTGGAAGGTCGCCTGCGTGCGGGCGCCGTCGGCCTGGCCCGCGCTGCCGGGCACGCCGGCGAAGGCGCTCACGGCGCCTGAGAGCGGCAGGTAGCGGACCACATGGTTGCCGGTGTCCGCGACGTAGCGGCCGGCGCCGAGCACCACCGCGATGCCGCGCGGCCCGTTGAACCGCGCGTCCTTGCCGGGCGCCGCGCTGAAGCCCGCCGTGCCCGGGCCGCCGCCCCAGGGGTCAGCCGTGACCCACAGGCCGAAGAACGAGTCGAGCGTGCGGACCGTGTGGTTGCCGGT
Organism: Candidatus Sericytochromatia bacterium; assembly: GCA_036675505.1. Lineage (GTDB taxonomy): Bacteria > Cyanobacteriota > Sericytochromatia > S15B-MN24 > JAQBPE01 > JAKFEW01. The sequence goes on along the minus strand of JAKFEW010000108.1, from coordinate 14,724 downwards.
GTCGCCCACGTAGACCGTGCCGGCGATGCCTACGCCGAGCCCGCCGGGCTGGTTGAAGCGCCCGTCGTCCCCCTTCGCGAAGCCGGCCTGGTCGCCCGCGATGGTGTCGACGTCGGCGCCGGCCACGAAGTCCGGCGGCGGGGGCGGGGTGGGCGCGGGCGGTGGGGTCGTGGGGGCTGCGGCCACCGGCGGCTCGGTCGGCGGCTCGGTGGCGGGACTGGGCGGCGGTTCCAGCGCCCCCGGCCCGACCGAGGGGGCCGCCACCGGCTGCGCGACGTTGATCAGCGGCGAGCCCGGCCCCAGGTCCACGGGCGTCGCGGGCAGCGGCTCGGCGGTCGCGGGCGCGCGGGTCGAGCGCGGGCGCGGCGCGCCCACCACCTCGTTGCGGAGCTTGACGATCAGCGGCGCGAGCTCGGGCTTCGCGAGCGAGAGCCGGGCGGCGGCCTCAGCCACGGCGCGGCGGTTGGCGAGGTCCGGCGGCGCCGTTTGCGCGAGGGCGCCCACCGCGAGCGCGACGGCGCGGCCGTAGGTGCCCGTGTCGTACCCGACGATCGGGCCTTCGCGGCGGTCGAGCGCGGCGGTGGTCACGAGCGTGGTGGCGGTCGAGACGTCGATCGCTGTCTCTTCGGTGATCGCCGTGGCGAGCGCGAGCAGGCGCGCGGGCTTCTGGGCGGCGGTGGTCGCGAGCGCGACCACGACGTACCGGCCGGCGGGCGCGAGCGGGAAGGCGAACCGGCCGCGGGCGTCGGTCTTGCTCGCCACCGGCGGCGCGACGGGCGTGCCGTCGGCGTGGGCCAGGAAGACCGTGGCGCCCGCCAGCGGCGCCTCGGCGACTTGCCGCAGCGCGTAGCTGCCCGGGCGGGTCGCGGCCAGCGAGGCACCGTCCGGGCCGACCAGCGAGGCACCGTCCGGGCCGACCAGCGAGGCACCGTCCGGGCCGACCAGCGACCCGGCGTCATTGCCGATGAGCGAGCCCGCGTCGTTGCCGATCAGGCCGACCGGCGCCATGACCGTGCCCCTGAGGGCCACCGCCGTGCGCTTGAGGCGGGTCTCGGCGTCGGCCTGCGGCCCTGCCACCGGCGCGCCTGCGACCTGGCAAGCCGCGAGGACCATTGCGGCGAGCAGAACGAGCGGCAGCGACGAGCGCATGGGGGCCTCCCTTGGGGACTTCAGCCCCTCCGACGCATGCATACCCCGCCTGCCCGATCGAAAACAAATGCTTGACAGGCCTCGCTTCCCCGCTTAGTATACAAGCAAAGTAAACAAGCGAATCAATAATTTTACGATGTTTTTCAGGATTTGCCAGGGTGCGGGATCGGGACCGCGGGCGTGATCAACATCACGCGTCGACCCGGATAAGCGGGCGGTGGTTCGCGGTACAAGCGAGGAGGGGCGGCAGGCCCCCGACCGGAGGAGGAAAGATGGAAGCGCGCAAGACCATTCGGCTGGTGCTCCTGGGCGCCGTGATGCTCACGGGCTGTCGGCTCCAGATCGATCCGTCGATCCTCCCTCCCACGCCGTCGCCGCGGCCCTCCTCGACCGATCCCAGGACGCCGCCGCCGCCCTCGCTGTCGCCGACGCCGACCGCCACGCCGGTCGCGGACTGCGCGCGGACGGCGCCCGCCGCCACGCCCACCACGGGCAAGGCGCAGCATGGCGCCTACCAGGCCCAGGTCCTGCCGAACGGCTGGGACAACCTGAAAGACGAGGCCGAGGTCACGCTGGCGATGTCCAGGCTGGAGGGCGGGGCCGACTGGGCCTGCTTCCGGAAGTTCTTCCAGGGCGCCGTCGCGATTTACCAGACGCGCAAGGGCACCCTCGTGGTGCCGAAGCCGACGCCCACGCCCACCCGCCCCAGCCCGCCGCCGATCGGGACGGTGCTGCCCGAGTGGTTCGTGCCGCCGCCGTGCCGCCCCACCGAGCAGAGCCAGGTGTCGATCAGCGGCACGGTCTTCGACGAGCAGGGCGTGCCCTTCCCGGACGGCGTCGAGGTGCGCGCGAGCACGCGTGGCTTCGCCTTCAACACCACCGTGTACGTGACCGACGGCCGCTACTACGTCTATGGCGCGCCGGCGGGCGAGAAGCTCGAGATCACCGCGCTCCACCAGGCGTCGGGCGAGGCGCGCCGCCGCTTCGTGACGCCGGCGGCGGTCTACGACGACTGCGGCCCGCAGGGCTACGCCGTGGTCAACTTCGGCGGCCCGAAGTCGGCCGACGACGCGCTCGGCCACCGCTACCCGCTGCCGACGGTCGCGTCGAGCTACAAGCAGGACCGCGCGGTGGTGTCGGGCCAGGTCTACGACATCGGCGGCAACGCGATGGACGGCGTGTCCGTCACGCTGAGCTCGCTGTTGGCCGCGGTGCCCTACACGGCGACCGTCCAGACCAGCGGCGGCGCGTACGTGGTGAACGACGTGCCCACCGGCGTGCCGATCGAGATCCGCGTCGAGCACGCGAGCTACCACGCCCGCGCGCGCGCGGACGTCTTCTTCGCCGGTGAGGCCGGCCGCAAGGCCAACGTCGTCAACTTCGGCGGCGACCCCACGCTCGAGGATCCCTACGCGCCGCAGTACGCGCTCGCGCCGGTGCCGCCCGAGAGCATCACCCGGACTGTGCCGGTGAAGGGCCAGGTCGAGACGATCGACGGCGAGATCGTGACGCTGGGCGTGGTCCGCGTCCGCTCGCTCGAGCCCACCGTGCCGTTCGAGGCGAAGGCCGAGATCCAGCGGGACGGCCTGTACAGCTTCGACAACGTGCCCGGCGGCGTCGAGATCGAGTTCACGCTCGAAGCACCCGGCTACGAGCCGATCTTCCGCTACGAGCGCCTGGGCCTCGAGCGCGGGGCCTACGTCAACTTCGGCGGCGGCAGCGAGCAGGAGGATCCCGAGGGCGAGTCCTACGCGCTGGTCGAGACGATCGAAGCGGACTGATCGCCCCTCAGGGCGAGAGCACCCAGCCTTCCTCCCCTTCGGCCCGCTGCCGGTCCGCCTCCGCGAGGCCCGGCGGCGGGCCGAAGCGCGCCGCGAGCGCGCCGGCCGCGTCGGCCGCCGCGAACGCGCGCGCGAGCTGGTCGACCTGGCGCGCGTCCTTGACCATCCCCGGCACGTCGTTGAGCCTGAGCATCGACGGATACACCTCGGCGTGGATGATCCGCCAGTCGCCCGCCAGGAGCGGCGCGAGCCCGGTCTCGAAGGGCCAGACGCGCGAGATCCCGGCCAAACGGGGATCGTCGCGCCAGGCCCGCACGACCGGGATGCCCACCAGGGCCTGGCCGCCCACGCTGCCGGGGTAGCAGCACTTCCAGGGCGAGGACGCACCCGGCGCGAACGCCTCGGCCACGCGCAGCTCGGCCGGGCCGGCCCCGCGCTCGCGTGGCTTGGTGGGCGCGAGGAACTCGCTGGCCTGGCGCGCCGGGCAGCCCCAGAACGGGAAGGCGCGGCCGAAGCCCACGCGGTTGAGCTCGGCGGCCACCGCGAAGCGGTTGTTGCGGTTGGCTGGCGTGTCTTCGATGCGCGCCGCGAGCAGGTCCCAGAGCGCGCGCCAGGGCGGGCCGGCGAGGCCGAGCGCGCCCGCGAGCCCGGCCGGGTAGCCGTAGGGGAAGTCGCAGCCCACGAGCACGCGCAGGCCCTCGGCGGCGAGGTCGGCCAGGCGGGCTGCGATCGCCGCGCGCGCGAGTGCGCGCGTGGGCGGGTTCGCGGGCGGCTCGATCGCAAGCCGGCCGCCGCGGCGCACGGCCACCGTATACCAGATGCTGTTCGCCCCGCGCTTGGCTTTCCCCTCGGCGCTCCAATCGACGATCACGTAGGCGTCGAAGAGGGGTTGGCTCAAGGTCGGGCTCCGTCCGTTCGATGACGCTGGTGCCGGGGAATCATAGATTACCGGATTTCGCGAGGAGTGCCCATGACACCCAATGAGCTGATGGCGCTCGCCAGCGCCAACCCCGCCATCGTCGGCGCCGTGCTCGCGGCGCCGGTGGTGACCGCCACCGCGCTGCAGCTGACGCCGGCGCTCGACCAACCGCGCGGCGGGCTCGCGGCGCTGTGGTCGGCGGTGATCTACGCGGCCTGCATCCCGGGCATCTTCGCGGCTGTCGCGTTGGTGTACATGGCCGCGTTCATGCGCAGCAACCTCATGAACCTCGACGTCCTCGCGGTCTTCGGCCCGATCGCCGCGATGATCGCCACGATCGGCCTCGCCGGCCGCAAGGTTTGCATCGGCGACCTGCCGGGCGTCGACCGCCTGGGCGGCCTGCTGATGATGCTGGGCGCCACCTTCATGGTCGTCTTCCTGCTCGAGCGCACGCGCATCGTGGTGCTCTTCCACGGCTCGGTCTGGACGCTCCTGTTCCTGTGCTTCGTCCTGTTCATCGTCTTCAAGATCGGCCTGGGCCGCGTCTTCGGCCGCCGCGACCCGGCGATCTGAGGCCCCCGCGAAAAAGCGCCCCCAGGCTTGCCTGGGGGCGCGTTCCTTGGGGGCTACCGCCGCGTGTGCTGGCGGCTGCGCTCGGCGGTCTCGGCCTGGAGCTCCTGGGGCGTCATCCGCCTCACGCCGGGCACGGGCGCGGGCGCGGGGCCGGGCGCCGGCACGGGGCCGAGCAGCTCGGGGCGGGCCGGGATCTTGAAGCCGTCGAAGGTGCTCTGCTGGTAGTAGCTCGTCACGTCCGCGATGTCGGAGGTGGCGGCCGACGGGTTGGCGTAGTACGAGTTGTAGGTGACGTCGTAGTAGTTGAAGGCCGGGCCCGCGGGGTTCACCTTGAGTCCGAGCGCGATCGCGAAGGGCACGACCTGGTCGGGCGACGCGAGCTTGGCGGGGTCGAGCACACGCACGATCGCGGTGTCCTTGCCCTCGCCGCCGTCGCTCAGGTCGGCCTGGCCCTCGATTTTCAGCGTCACGTCGGCGCGGGTCACGGCCTGCTCGACCTTGCCGTCCTCGTCCACGGCGTTGGCCCAGAACTTGAAGACCCAGTACGAGCCGAGCAGCGGCACCATCTTGCCGTGCTGGTCGAAGCCATGGCCCTCGATCGAGACCAGGCGGGGGTTGCGCCACTTCGGCGAGGTGTTGACCATCTCGATCGCCCGGGCCGCGGCCTGCTGGAAGGCCATCGGGTCCTCGGCGTTGCGCGCGCGCAGCGACTGCTTGGTGGGCGTGGCGGCCATGCCGGGCCGCACCGTGTTCGCGCCGCAGCCGGCGAGCACCATGGAGGTGAGGGCGACCGTCAGCAGCAGGGGCAGGGCGCGGGTCTTCATGCGGGACCTCCGGAATTCTGGGGCACGGCATGGTTTTAGCGAAGCTTAACCGGATCTTTCTTAAGGGCCGACAAAGTAATGGTTAACCTTGGATAAACAGCGCCCGCGCAGCCAGGTGATGATCGTCACGAATCTTTGCTAAGCGTTGCATCGCGCCATGTTATGATGGCCCGTGGCATGCCCTTTCCGCCGAGACGTCGGTGGTCTTGATCACAGCCCCGTGATCGCCAGAAGGTCCTCCCCACCGAGATGTCCAGCGCCTACGATCAGCAGATCAAGAAGCTGATCGACCACATCCAGACGCTGAACCACGCCCTGCACGAGCGCAATATGCAGATCGTGCAGTGGCAGCAAGTCGCGCGTGCGGTCCAGGACGAGCGCGCGCGCATCGCGCGCAGCCTGCTCGACATGCTGCGCCAGGCGCTCTCGAGCTTCGCGACGCGCTTCCAGAGCCTGCGCGCCGAAAACAAGAAGCTGCGCGCCTACATCGACCACCAGAAGCAGCTGCACGAGGTGGTCGCGCGCGACCTGCAGGGCCAGCTGCAGTACGCGCTGACGCGCATCGACGAGCTCGCGAGCGAGCGCCAGGGCTGGCGGCAGGAGGTCCACCTCGGCCGCGCCGCGGCCCAGAAGGCCCAGCAGGACCTTGCCGGCGAGCGCGCGAAGTCCGAGTCGCAGCAGCGCGCGATCGGCGACCTCAAGGGCCAGATCGAGGCAGCGATGCGCTTCGCGGACCTCGAGGAGCAGTACAAGGCGGAGATGAAGCACCTCGAGGATCAGGTGCACACGCTCAAGAGCCAGCTCGCCAACCAGGATCAGGCCGTGGCGGTGAAGGACCGCGAGCTCGCGAACGCGCTCGCGTCGTTCGAGACCTTCAAGCTGCGCGCGAACCAGGAGGTCCAGGCGATGCAGGCCGAGCTCCAGACGGCGCGCGCGGCCAGCGTGAACGTCGACGACCGCGTCGAGGAGATGACCAAGCTGCTCGCCAACTCGGAGCGCGAGGTGGTCAAGCTGCAGCGGGTGTACGACGAGGAGCGCACGGGCCACAACGAGCTCAAGATCCGCTTCGAGGCGGCGACCAAGGAGCTGTCCGCGACCAAGCGCAAGGCCACCAAGCTCGAGAAGGCCGAGAAGCTCGCCAAGGGCGAGCAGCTCAACGAAGCGCTGGTGCGCATCGACGAGGCCGAGCGCCGCAGCGCCGAAGCGGAGCGCCGCAACGCGGAGCTACAGAAGGAGCTCCAGCAGCTGCTGGCGGACAAGACGGCCTACATGCAGGCGCTCGAGGGCCAGAAGCCCAAGCTGCGCCCGCTGAACCCGCCCGCCGAGGGCGGCACGCCCTAGCCGGCGGGGCTCAGGCGGCCTGCGCCTGGAAGCGGCGGGCCTCGCCGAGCAGGTTGAGCAGCACGGTCACGTCGTAGAAGCGCTCCTCGAAGAGCTCGCGGGCGGCCGGGTTCTCGACGGCCAGGCTGGCGGTGTGGGTCTCGGTGGTCATGGGCTGGAACATTGCGGGCTACCTCCTGATGGACGCGGGAGCGTCTCGGCAACCTTACTTTACAAAGGTTTACAATCGAATACCAAGCGGGCCTGCACGAAGTCTCTGGGCCGCTTCGGCCAAGCCGACCAGGCGCGGCTCAGCCCAGCGGCACCAGCGCCAGGTAGCGGGCCAGGCTGTCCTCCCAGCGCGGCAGCAGCGGCACGCCCGCCTCGACAAGCGCGCCGTTGTCGAGCACGGAGTACATAGGCCGCGGCGCGGGCCGCCCCAGCTCCGCCGTGGTGATCGGCCGCACCCGCGTGTCGAGCCCCTCGAGCTCCATGATCTTGCGGGTCAGGCCGTACCACGAGCAGGTGCCCTGGCCGGTGGCGTGGTAGCGGCCGTAGCGCGTCGTCGCGATGAGGTCGCCGATCGTCTCGGCCAGCGCCTGGGTCCAGGTGGGCGAGCCCACCTGGTCGTCCACCACCGCGAGCTCGGGCTGGGCGCGGCCGAGCCTGCGCATCGTGTCGACGAAGTTCTTGCCGCCGCGGCCGTAGAGCCAGGAGGTGCGCACGATGAAGTGCGCGTCGAGCGCCTGACGCACCGCGAGCTCGCCCGCGAGCTTGCTCTGGCCGTAGACGCCGAGCGGGTTCGGTGGGTCGTCGGTGCGGTAGGGCCGGGAGGCCTTGCCGTCGAAGACGTAGTCCGTGCTCACGTACACCATCGTCGCGCCGGCCGCGCGGCAGGCCTCGGCGACGTGGCGGGTGCCGTCGCGGTTCACGCTGAAGGCCGCCTGGGGGTCCGCCTCGGCGCCGTCGACGTTGGTGTAGGCCGCGCAGTGGATCACGGTGGCCGGACGCTCGGCGAGGATCACGGCGCGGGCCTGCGCCGGATCGAGGATGTCGAGGCGATCGCGCCCGCAGGCGACGACCTCGTGCATCGCGGCCCGCAAGACGGGCACGAGGTCGGTGGCGAGCATGCCGCCGGCACCGGTGACGAGAACTTTCGCGGGCATAGGACCTCCTGTACGCCGCGCATCATAACACCTTCCCTCGCTCGCTCCTTCGTGCGCATGGGCCAAGGCGCTTCAAGCATCGTGCGGAATGTGTTAACCGATTCACCAATCGGGGTTAACCGGCCCTAAAGAAACAGATCGGGCGGCGCGCGGGATAGGGACCTGGGCGCGCCGGTTGGTGGCGCGTCGGCTGGAGAGGATCGCGCGATGACTTTGACGTCCTGCAACGTCACGAATGCACGAACGGGGGCCTGGCGCCTCGATTTGCCGGTCACGGCCGGCCGCGGCAACGGCGCTTTCCTCGAGTGCGATCGCCCCGAGCGCTTCGACGAGCCGCGCGGCGGCGGCGCCGACGGCGACGCGCTGACCCTCTCGGTGCCGACCACCACGCTGTGGCGGGGCGCGTCCGGCCGCGAGGTCCGGCTGTTGCAGACGAAGCTCGCCGAGGCCGGCTTCGGCGCGGGCCGCATCGACGGCGACTTCGGCCCGCGCACCAGGCAGGCCGTGATGCGGTTCCAGCGCGCCCATCGGCTCACGGTCGACGGCATCGTCGGCGCCGACACCTGGCAGACGCTCTTCGGCGCCCGCTCGCCGGTGCCGGCCCCCGCGCCAGGTGCGCGACCGCGGCGTCCCGTGCTGTCCCCGGTCGAGCCCGGCGGCGCGGTCAGCACGGCGGCAGGCCCGATGGTGCGCCGCGGCAACGAGCTCATCAGCACGCGCATCGCGCCCATGTACGATCGCATGCGGGCCGCGGCGGCTGAAGACGGCGTCGATCTGCGGATCAAGGACGGCTACCGCTCGCACCGCGAGCAGACGATCCTCTGGAACCGCTATGGGCGGGATCGCCGGCGCGTCGGCCGGCCCGGCCACTCGAACCACCAGACCGGCACGGCGATCGACTTCGCCGACACGCCGGGCGCCTGGCGCTGGCTCAAGCGCCACGCGCCGAAGTTCGGCCTGCGCAACTACGCCCCGGAGCCCTGGCATTACTCGCTGACCGGCCGCTAGCACAGGCCCGGTTCAGGCCGGATCCCGGCGGGTAGAAGGTGGAAAGCGGCCGAGCGTTCGGTCGGCCGCCCAGTGAGGTTTCCTGTGCGCCGACTGCTTGGCGCGGCCGCCTGCGCGGTGCTCGCGCTGAACGCCTGCCAACCGACCCCCACCACCGCCAAGGGGAGTCCCGATCGCAAGCGGGCCACGCCCGTCGCGCCGGCGAGCGACGCCAACGCGCCGGCTGGCCGGCCGAACGCGCCGATTCAGCTCCTCGCGCGCCCCGCGGGCGCCACCGCGCCGCTCGCGGGCACGATCGCGCTCGACGCGAGCTACCTCGTGAAGGCGGCGGGCGGCGCCATCGTGGCCGCGGGCGGCCTGAACATGGTCGCGGCGGGTGGCCTGAACCTGGTCGCGGCGGGGGCCGGCAACGTGCTGCCGACGGGCGGCAGCAACGTCTTGCCGACGGGCGGCAGCAACGCCTTGCCGACGGGCGGCAGCAACGTCTTGCCGACGGGCGGCAGCAACGTCTTGCCGACCGGCGGCAGCAACCTGCTCGCCAACCGTGGCGGCCAGATCGTGGCCGCGGGCGGCGGCAACATCGTGGCGGCCGGCGGCGGCAACCTGCTCGGCGCGTACACGGGGGGCAAGCTCGTGGCGGCGCTCGACGCGACCGGCAACATGGTGGCGGCGGGCGCCGGCAACCTGCTCGGCTCCTATGCGGGCGGCCAGCTCGTGGCCGCGGGCGCCGGCAACATGGTCGCGGCTGGCGCCGGTAACATGGTCGCGGCCGGCGGCGGCAACGTGCTGCCGACCGGTGGCGGCAACCTGTTCACCGCGCCGCGCTTCACGCTCCGGCAGGCCGCGGCCGCAGCCAGCGAGGTGGGCTTGCAGATGCCCGCTGCGGGCGTGCTCGTGAGCGTCGTGTCGCTGCGCAGCGGGCGCTACCTGCCGCTCGGCGTCGACGCCGACGGCCAGCCGGTCTACGCGGTCTACTCCAACTTGCTGGGTGGCTACGAAGTCTGGCTGCCGGCCGCCGAGCAGGGCAACGTCGCGGTGGTGGTGAGCGCGGCCGCGGCGGATCCGCGCCTGAACTACAACCTGGTCACCGAGGCGGACCAGGCGAAGGTCGCGCCGCTCGACGAGACCACGGCGCTCGCCACGCGCTACCTGCGCCGCGCGCTCACGGGCCGCATGCGCTTCATGCTCCAGCAGCCCGAAGTCGTGAAGCTCTTCCTCGCGAGCGACAAGTTCCTGCGCCCCGACGCGCGCGCGCGCGTCGTCGCCATGATCGACACTTTCGCGTCGATCGGCAGCGAGGCCGGCGTCGATTACGCGGCGCTGTCCGACGAGGCGGCCGATCGGCTGGCGCAGCGCGTGCTCGACGCCTCGCTCGCGGGCTTCGACCTCGCCAAGACCCCGATCAACGCCCGCGACCTGGCCGGCTGGGACACCGACGTTTCGGTGAACGAAGGCGAGCCGCGCCAGGACCTGCCCCTGCTCGACGCGCTGCGCGGCTGCGCCTGGTTCCTCCACGAGGCCGCGGCCGCCCGGCTGCGCCGTGAGCCCGACTTCTTCTCGCAGGCCTACCTCGCGGAGCGCGTGAACGCGGCGGGCGGGGAGGGCGCGGCCGAGCCGCTCAAGCGCGCGTGGGCGGGCGAGATCCGCAAGCCGGCGGACGTCGGCGAATTCCTGCTCGCCGAATACCTCGGCACGATCCGTGCCAGCATCCGCGACCCGCTGCGGCGACTGGCCGAAGACCTCCACCTGGCGCTCGACGCGTCGCAGGACGACCCCGCGCGCACGACCGCGCCCACCGGCGTCTTGAAGCTGGACCCGGCGATCCCTGCGAAGGACCGCGCCGCGGACACGGTGCTCGTGCTGATGGCCGCCGGCAACCAGCTGATGGTCGAGGTGGCGCTGCGCGTCGCGGCGGACGCGGCGCTGCGCGGCGAGCTGCGCGCGATCGTGGCGGACGCTGCGAAAGCGCCCTGAGCCCAGCGAGATCGCGCCGATCGCTTTACTTTCCGTCGTCGCGCGCGCATAATGGGGATAATGTAAAGTTAACGTTTCCTTTGCCAAATAATAACAGGCGAAGCGAGGCCCCCAGATGCTCCGTCCCACCGTGTTTCTGCTCGCCGCGCTGCTGCTCGGCGGTTGCGGCGCCGACCCGTCCGATCTCTTCGATCCGGGCGGCGCCGTCCGCGAGCCGCTGCAGTACCCCAGCGAGGGCCACGGCGCGCCGGACCAGGACGCGATCGACCGCCTGATCGCGATGGAGCGCGCCCAGCGCGCGATCGCCGGCGCGAGCTACACAGCCCGCGTCTACTCGCGCGGCACCTTCGGCGGCGCGAAGCCGAAAGACGCCCCCTGGGCCGGCGGCGCCGAGTGGGAAGGCCGCACGGTGTGGGAGGCCGAATTCGCGAAGCCCGACGCCTACCGCATGAAGGCGATCGACAGCACGACCCGCGACCGCGTGGGCCTGCGCGTGCTGCTCGAGGGCAAGGGCGCCACGCTGCGCTACCCCGGCCTGCGCGGCCTGGTCGCGCTCAAGCGCGATCTCCAGCATGAGGACCTGCTCGACTTCCGCGGCCACGCGCTCGCGAAGCTCACGCCGCAGGCCACGATCGCGCGCCTGGCGGGCTCCGGCACCGCCCGTCTGGTGGGCCAGACCCGGCTCGACGGCGCGGTACTCGACCTGATCGAGATCCCGCGCACGCCGGCCTTCGACCCGGAGGTCGCGCGCGAGGTGGTCGGCATCGAGCGCGGCAGCGCGCACCTGCGGCTGCACGCGATGTACGACGCCGACGGCCGCAAGGTCTACGAGCAGCAGATCCTGGGCCTGAAGCCGCAGGCCGGCCAGGCGGTCGTGAAGCTCACGCTCTGATCAGGGCGTGATGGCTTCGGTGGTGAAGCGCCTGCGGCCAGACTCGCTCAGGGCGTGATGGCTTCGGTGGTGAAGCGCCTGCGGTCAGACTCGCTCAGGGCGTGATGGCTTCGGTGGTAAAAAGAATGATGATCGCCGAGATGACGATCGACGAGAGCGCCAGGTAGAAGCCGATGCGCAGCCAGCGGAACTTGCGGTGCGCGGACTTCGCCATGTTGTGGTTGTGCTCGCCGAGCTCGCGCACGATGTCGGCGCCGGTGAGGCGCGGGAAGCTCGTGGTGTAGGCCTGCTTGTCCTGGGCCGCTATGTCTTCCCAGAAGATGTGGCCCTGGGTGTAGTTGCGGAACAGGCGCGGCCGGATCACGTTGATCGCGACGCCCAGGCTCGCCAGGCAATACACGATCGCCGCCACGATCAAGAAGATCGTGCCGGGGTTGTGCAGGCGGGCGATCGCGTCGGCCGCGCGCTGCACCAGCACCAGCAGGTTCGCCGACAGCAGCGTGATCAAGATGGCGGCCTTGGCGTCGGCCATGCGGATGTAGTCGGTGGTGTGCTGGTTCAAGAACCGCATGTACTCGAACGTGAGCGTCAGGTTGGGCTCGTCGAGGTGCGGCGCCTCTTCGGGGATCGGATCCGTGGGCGCCACGACGCCATGGGCAGGTAGCTGGGGGCCAGCGAGGCGGGGCATGGGCGGCAGGACACGGAGGGGCAGGGGCAGGGGCTGCGGGGGGGTGAGGTTCTGGGTGCTCATCGGTGGGTTGGTGGCCTTCGTCTTTCCTGCCCCCATGTTCGCCCGCCAGACCTCCTTTCGTGGTTAAGCATCATTTAAAATTGGGAGCAAGAACGTTTAAGTTCTGGGGCAGATCAGCTGCGGCGCGTGAGCTCAACCTCTTCCTCGGCGTCCGACTCCCGCACGACGCCGACACCGGGCGCGAAGATCTTGGTCTCCTCGCCCTCGCCGGCGACCACCAATTTCAGCCGGATGCAGTCCGTGTAGGTGCCGGCCGGCACGGTCACGCTCTCGCCGACGGCGACCACCTCGGCGTCCTCGCGGATCGCCGCCGCGCCGCCGATCGCGGGCACGTCCTCGGGCCGGAACTTGTCGCCGACCTTGGGGCTCGCCGGCATGAACACGCCCGCCGTCTGCGTGTCGCGGCCGAACAGCCAGGCGCCGTCGTGGTTGGCGAGCTTGCCGTCCTCGTAGTTGTCGACGTCCTCGCCCAGGTAATAGACGGTCCCCTGGTCGGACTGGACGAAGTAATCGCGTGTCACCTCCACCAGCTCGTCGTCCTCCCACTCGCGATCCTCGATCACCACCGCCTGCACGCTGGCGCCGTTGATCGTGAAGGCCTTGGTCTCGGCGAGCTTCTTCATGACGACGCGGATCGGCTCGCCGTCCTCCTCGCCTTCGAGCACGGCCTCGGTGAGCGTGCCCCATGGCGCGTAGCGGTTCGTGATGTTCGTCGGGTCGCCGAACGTCGCGCCCGCGATCGTGGGCCCGCTCGGCGTCGATGTGGCGGCGGGCGCGGGGGTGGGCGACGGGGGAGCCGTCGCCGCAGGGCTGGCCGTGGCCGCGGGCGAGGTCGTCGGCAGGGGCGTGGCCGAGGCCGCAGGTGCCGCGGGGCTGGCCGACGGGATCGGCGTCACGGTTCCGCCTGCGCTCGCGGTACAGCCCGCGAGCGCCAGGGCGGCGGTCAGCGCCAGCGTTGCTGCGGGCCACAGGCCCCGCGCGCGCGTCGGATCGAACATCGGCAACCTCCTCGTTCGCTGGCTCGCCCGGTCCTGATCGCGCCAACGGATTGTAAACATAAATTCATTAAGATTATCTGTCAATAGCCCGCCTGTGCCCTCGAATTTGGCCAAGGTTCGACAGCGGGCACTTGTTGCGCCCTGGCCGGTCTGATACAACGGAGGCACCCGCCGCGTAGGCGGGTACAATCGAAACGGCCCCGCCTGAACTTCGGTGCGGCGCCAAGGTGACTCAGAAAGGAGCACGTGCGTGTCGTACGAAATGGATCGCGCCCGCCATATCGGTGACGTCCAGACCGGCGGCTGGGGCGCCATGAGCAAGCTGACCTTCACCACGAAGGTCATGCCGATGTTCGGGCTCGCGCTGGCGGTCACGGCCGGCGGCGTCTTCGCCGGGATGGCCGCCCTGGCGGCGCTCGGCCCGACGCTGGCCTTCCCGTTCCTCATCGCAGCCCTGATCGCCGAGGTCGCCATCGCGTTCACGGCCGGTTGGTGGCAGGCCAAGCCGGGCCTCAACAAGGTGCTGTTCTTCCTCTATGCGCTGCTCTCCGGCGTCACGCTGGTGCCGCTGCTCTCCTGGGTCGGCGCGAGCGCGGGCCTGGGCGTCGTCGCGCAGGCGCTGACGGTCACGGCCGTGACCTTCGGCTCGCTGTCGATCTACGGCATGACCACGAAGCGGGACTTCTCGAGCCTCGGCGGCTTCATCTTCATCGCGATGATCGCGCTGTTGGTGGGCGGGCTGCTCAACGCGTTCGTCTTCCACTCGTCGATGTTCATGCTCGTCGCCTCGGTCGTCAGCGTGGGCATCTTCTCGGCCTTCACGGTCTACGAGATGAACATGATCCGCAACCATTACTCGGACGATGATTACATCTTCGCCGCGCTGGGCCTGTTCATCGCCTTCATGGGCCTGTTCACATCGATCCTGCGCCTGTTCGGCATCATGGGCAGCAGCGACGACTAGTTGCCCAACGTAAACGTGCCGCCCCGTGAACCGCGGGGCGGCCGCTTCGTATCCGGGGGGCCCACGCGGACCGGATGAACCAAGACCAGAACAAGACACCGCCGCGTCCCCCCCAGTCCCAGGTCGGGCTGGGGGGCGACGCGCAGGCGCAGAATCTCGCCAACATCGCGCCGGCGGTCGTCGATGCGTTCCTGAACGCGAACGCCAAGAAGAAGCCGGTGGCGCCGCTGCACAGCGCCGTCACCAGCCCCGAGCCCGTCTCGCCGCGCAGCCCGGACACGCTGGGCGATTTCCCGGCGCTCGACCAGGATGCCGTGAAGCAGCGCCAGCTCAAGATCCGGCACCTGGCGATGCTGATCGCGAGCCAGCCGGAAGCCGCGGCCGAGGCGGCGCCCGAGAGCCCGC
>JAKFEW010000120.1:0-102975 GCA_036675505.1 Candidatus Sericytochromatia bacterium | reverse complement strand
CGGCTCGCCGGGCCCCGGCGTCGCCCCGCGCGCGAGCGCTCGGCCGGGCCGCGGCCCGATCCCGGCAGGCCAGCCGTCACCGGGCGATGGCGAGCCTGGGGCCGACGATGGCGAGCCTGGGCCAGACGATGCCGAGCCTGGGGCCGACGATGGGGGGACGTCGCCGGCCGCGGGCGGTGCGGCGAGCGCCTGGGACGCGGCGCGGGGCGCCGAGGTCGCGCTGTACGCGGGCACGTCGGCCGCCGTCGAGTATGGCGACGGGCCGGCCGACAAGGCGATCTTCCACAACGCGACCGATTTCGCGGCCGACGCGGAGGGCAACCTCTATGTCGCGGACGGCGGCAACCATGTCATCCGCCTGATCACGCCGGCGCGCGTGGTGTCGACCCTGGCCGGCGTGTACGACCGGCCGTTCGAGGTCCCCGAGGGCAAGAGCGTCTTCGAGGGCGATATCGTCACCTTCCGCGACGGCCCGCGCGCCAGCGCCATATTCGGCACGCCCTCCCGGCTCACGCTCGACGCCGCCGGCAACGTCTGGGTCGTCGACGGCTCGCGCATCCGGGTGGTCAACCGCAAGAGCGGCAACGTGACGACCGCGCTCGGCGGCGTCGGCGACGTCGGCGGCCTGGCGGTCGGCCCGACCGGCGCTGTCTACTTCACCGAGGTGGATCAGGCCGTGATCAAGAAGATCGACCTGTCCGATCCCCGAAGCCCAGTGGCGTCGGTCTTCGCGGGCGTCCCAGGTGAGAAGGCCCACCAGGACGGTGACGCCGGCGTGGCGCGGTTCAAGTACCCGACGCGCCTCGCCTTCGATGCCGCGGGCGACTTGTACGTCACGGACGCGAGCCGCGTGCGCAAGATCGCCATCGACGGCGAAGCCGCCGAGGTGACCACGCTGGCGGGCAGCGGCGCGGGCATGCCGAAATTCAACACAGTGGTCGGCAAGGAGCCGATCCCCGACAACTTCGACGGCGCGGACGGCCTGGACGCGCAGCTGGGCGGCGCGAGCGCCATGGCGGTCGCGCCCGACGGCGTGGTCTACGTGGTGACCGGCTACAACACCTGGGGCTGCATCGACGGCGATTGCTTCGACAGCGACCACTGGCAAATCCGCCAGGTCAAGCCGGACGGCTCGGTGAGCACGATCGTGGATTGCGACGACCCGGACGGCACGAAGCGCAAGAGCCTCGTGCCGATCGCGATGCGCGCGACGGCAGAGGGCCTGCTCTTCGTGCTTTCCGCGGATTTCGCCGGGACGAAGCTGTTCGTGCTGCGCCCGAAGCCCTGAGCTAAAGCACCAGGCCGCCGTCCACCCCGAGGACTTGACCCGTGATGAAGTCGGCGTCGTCGGAGGCCAGGAACAGGTAGGCCTTCGCGACGTCCGACGCCAGGCCCAGGCGGCCCGCCGGCGTCTTCTCCTTCATCAGATCGAGGACCTTTTCCGGCATCGCGGCCGTCATGTCCGTCAGGATGAAGCCCGGTGCCACGGCGTTCGCCGTGATGCCCTTGCGGGCGAGCTCCTTGGCCCAGGTCTTGGTCATGCCGATCACGCCGGCCTTGGTGGCGGCGTAGTTGGTCTGGCCGAAGTTGCCGTGCACGCCGACCACGCTCGAGGCGTTGATGATCTTGCCCTTGCCGCGCTCGATGAAGAACGGCAGCACGGCCTGGGTGCAATGGAAGACGCCCTTGAGGTTCACGTTCAACACGCGATCGAACTGGTCCTCGGTCATCTTCGCGAGCGTGGCGTCCATCGTGATGCCGGCGTTGTTGACGAGCACGTCGATCGCGCCGAACTTCGCGATGGCTTCCTTCACGACGTTGTCGACCTGCACGCGATCGGTCACGTCAGCGGCCGCGCCGATCGCCTCGCCGCCCGCGTCGCGGATGGCGATCGCGACTTCCTCGGCGGCGCCGGCGTCGCGGTCGCACACGACGATCTTCGCGCCTTCCTTCGCCATCAGCTTGGCGGTTTCGGCGCCGATGCCACGGCCGCCGCCGGTGATCAGAATGACCTTGTCCTTGATGCGCATGGAGATTCGCTTTCTGTGGTTTCCGTTGAAGGGGTGGGGATTACCGCGCCGGGGCGAGCGAAACGTCACCGAAGCGCTCGCGCAGCTCACCCTTCACGACCTTGCCGGACGCGTTGCGGGGCAGCTCGGACACGAACACCACGGACTTGGGGATCTTGTAGCGGGCGACCTTGTCGGCGAGGAACAGCAGCACCTCGTCCTCGGTCAGGCCTGCGCCCGCGCGGGGCGCGACGATCGCGCGACCGACCTCGCCCCACTTCTCGTTGGGGATGCCGATCACCGCCGCCTCGGCGATGCCGGGGTGCTTGGCGAGCGCCTTCTCGAGCTCGGCGGGGTACACGTTCTCGCCGCCCGAGATGAACATGTCCTTCTTGCGGTCGACGATGTAGAAGTAGCCTTCCTCGTCGCGCCGCACCACGTCGCCGGTGTGCAGCCAGCCGCCCTCGAGCGCCTTGGCGGTCGCCTCGGGGTTGCGCCAGTAGCCGGGGATCACGTGCGGGCCGCGGATCAGCAGCTCGCCGTCCTCGCCGGGATTCACGTCGCGGCCGGCGTCGTCCACCACGCGGACGTCGACGTGCATGTTCGGGAAGCCCACGGAGCCCGCCTTGCGGACCGCGTCGCGGGCGTCGAGCGTGAAGCAGTTGGGGCCCGCCTCGGTGAGGCCGTAGCCCTGCTTGAACATGAGCCCGCGCGCGGCGTAGGCCTCGATCAGCGGGATCGGGCAGGGCGCGCCGCCGGTGATGAAGAAGCGGACGGAAGCGAGGTCGGCCGACACGAAATTGGGCGCTTCCAGCATCATCTGGAACATGGTCGGCACGGCGAAGATGACCGTGCATTTGTGCTCGGCGATCAGCTCGAGCGAGCGCTGGGCCTCGAACTGCTTCATCAGGACGATCGTGCCGCCGCGGTGCATGAGCGGGGTCGTCAGGACGTTGAAGCCGCCGGTGTGGAAGAACGGCGTGTGCGTGAGCGTGACGTCGTCGTGGCGGAGGTCCCAGCCCACCTGGGTGTTGATGGCGTTCCAGGTGATCGTGCCGTGGGTGAGGATCGCGCCCTTCGGGAAGCCGGTGGTGCCCGAGGTGTAGAGGATCATGTGCGCGTCGTCGAGGCCGATCTCGGTCTCGGCGAGCGGCGCATCGCCAGCCTGTGCGACCAGCGCCTCGTAATGCACGTCCGCGCCGTCGGCGTCGTAGGGCACCAGGTGGCTGATCGGCAGGTCCGGCGCGATCTCCATCGCCGCCTTCGCGAACTCGGGGCCGAAGAACAGCGCCTTGGGCGACGCGTCGCCGAGGATGTAGCGCACTTCGGCGGTGGCGAGGCGCCAGTTCACGGGCACCATGACGGCGCCGATCTTGCCGGTGGCGTAGAAGAGCTCGAGGGTCTCGATGCAGTTGTGCGCGAGGACGGCGACGCGGTCACCCTTGCCGATGCCCAGCTTGTGGCGCAGCGCGTAGGCCAGGCGGTCGGCGCGGCGGTTCAGCTCGGCGTACGAGAGCCGGCGGTTGGTGTTGGCGCAGACCACCGCGGTCTTCTCAGGCGTGTAGGTGGCCCAACGGGTCAGCCAGTCTCCGAAGTACATTCTAGGCTCCTCGAGCAAGGAAGGGCGGGGCGACGTCCTTCACGTTACGAGGGAGGCGTTACGCGGGCGTTACAGGCAGGCGTGACGCGGACCATGCGATAATGAGGCATGTCGTCCCCCATCGCCCCTGCCCGCGCGTTCATTGACGCGATCTGGACCGGATTCAAGGTGCTGGTCCTGGTCGCAGGCTTCGGGATCGCCTTCATGCCGGACGAAATCAGGCCGGTGGCGTGGACGATCGCCAAGCGGTTGCTCTCCGAAGGCGCCGTGGTGAGCTTCTTGGTGGCGTTCGGCGCGATGCTGGTCACCACGCTTGTGGTCGCAATCGCGGGGCATATGCTCCTGCGCGACGACGACGCCCCGAGCTAGTGGATCGTTTCCACCGCCTGAATGCTTGATGAATCTTCCCTGAACACGCTTGCAATGCGGGTTTTGGTCTGGTGTTATGGATTCAGGAATTCGACCGGGGTCCCCCCGCCCCAGGAGGTGAAACATGACCCAGACCAACCAGACCCCCCGCAAGCCCGGCCCCAGGAAGGGCGACCCGCGCAACGCCGAGGCCGGCAGGCGCGGGGGTGAGCAGGTGGCGAAGGCCCGCGGGCCCGAATACTACCGCGAGATCGGCCGCAAGGGCGGGCTCAAGACCCGCGAGAACCACGGGCCGGCCTACTACTCGGAGATCGGCAAGAAGGGCGGCGACGCGGTCAAAGACGAGCGCGGCGCGGACTTCTTCGCGGCGATCGGCAAGAAAGGTGGCAGCGCGGAGCGGCGGAAACGCGGCTCGGCCGCGTAGGACCCGACGCTAGGCGCCGTGGCGCTTGGTGGCGTCGAAGTCGACCTTGCGCAGGGCGCCGATGGCGGCAGGCACGAGGTTGATGGCGACGCCGAGGGCCACGCCGGCGACGGCGATGATGATGCCAAGGCCGGCCATGTTTGCGCCCGCCATGACGCCCTGGATGAAGCCGGCCATGCCGTAAGCGGCGACGACGCCGCCGGTGATCAGGCCGATCTTCGAGCGCATCCCTTCCCCGAAGCTGTTCAGCTGCTGGTCGACGTGGACCACGCGGCCATCGACGCCCCCGACGACGATGGTGTCGTTGGGGCGCAGCTGCTTCAGCGCCAGGCCGCGGCCGGAGGCCACGAAGTGGTCCTCGCCGACCTTGAAGATCACGTCGTCGGCGCCGTTCTCGCGGATCGTCCGCGCGGCGGCGAGCTCTTCGCCCTTGCGCAGCGGAACGACGGCCTGGACGGCCAGCGGGCGGTTACGGACGGTGATCTCGGGCATGCGTGAATCTCCTTGCTTCAACCTATCGGGTGGCCGCAAGGTTAACCTGTGTAAAGGTGAGGTTAAGAGATAGTTGTCGGTGCCGGCGCGAGCCTGGCCATGGCGTCCGCATAAGCGGCGACGAGGCGGTCTTCGGCCGCGTAGTCGGGCAGCGGGCCGAGCACGTCGGGGTGCGCCATGGCCCAGTCCAGCGTGCGCTGGATGCAGCTCGCGAGCGGGATCGGGTCGGTGAAGCCTGTGTCGGCGGCGTAACGCGACGAATCGATGATCAGGTGCATCGGCGGTGCGTTGCGCGCCTCGGCGTCTTGCTCCACGAGCTCGTCGGGCAGCAGCTGGTACTCGAGCTCGACGCCCGCCGCTTGCGCGTACAGCTCGGCCCAGCGCCGTTTGGTGCGCCAGGTGCGCTCGGCGATGTTGTAGATGCGGCCGTCGACCACCGGCTGGTCGAAGGCGTGCACGATCGCCGCCGCGATGTTGGTGACGTAGCCGAAGGTCCAGAGGCGCCCCTGGTCTTGCAGACCCATCACGAGCCGCTTGTGGCCGTCGGCGAGACGCCGGAGCACGTACCCGTGACGGCCGGCGAATTGCTTGTCGCGCGGGCCGTAGACCATCGGGCAGCGGAACACGCTCGCGCGGATCTCGCCGCGGGCGTGGGCGGCCAGCAGGACGTCCGTCATGAGGTTCTTGTCGTAGTCGGCGCGTTTGGCGTCGCCCGGCATGAGGTCGCGGTAGTAGTAGCGGATCGGCGTGAGGGCGCTGGCCTCGTCGAGCGGGTGGTCCGCGACCTCACGGCCGCGGTTGGCGGCCTGGAAGGCGTCGTAGACGTCCATCGAGCCGAGCACCAGCAGGCGCGCGCCGGTGCCGCGGAAGGCCGTGACGGCGTCGTGGGCGTGCTGCTCGGTGCCCGCGATCGCGTGGACGACGATGTCGGCGCGCTCGGCGCGCAGGGCGTCGGCATGGGCGACGAGGTCGTTGCGATCGCCGCGCAGGGCCCGGTAGGGCGAGTCCGGCGACGCCTCGCCTCGGTTGTAGAGCACGACCTCATGGCCAGCTTCGGTCGCGAGCCTGGCGATTTCGCCGCTGATGAAGCCGGTTCCGCCGATGATCAGGACTTTCATGAGGTACCTCCGCTGCGACATCATACCGTTTCTGAGAGGTGCTGAAGGATCGATGAAGCGAGCCTCCCGTGAGGTACAAGCGGGTTGGAGGCCGGGATGATGAACAACGCGCGACGAGTAGGGAGCCAGTGGGCGATCGCCCTCACCCTGGCGAGCCTGGCGACGCCGGTGGGCGCGGCCCCGGCCCCGGCGTGGCGCGAGTCGTCGGAGCTGCCGGTCTTCGGCGCCGGCTCGCTCGGCTACGGCGTCGCGCAAGAAGGCGATCAGTTCATTCTCTTCGGCCAGAACCGCACGGCTTGCGAGCTGACCGTCGAAACGGCCCTGACCCTGAACAACCTCGCGGGCGAGGTTTTCGAGAACCCCGTGGTGCTCGCCCCGGGGCCTTCGGGTGGCTACGTTCCGCTCGCCTCCTGGGAGGTCGAGGACCGCACGCGCCGTTGGTCGTATCGCTACAAGTTCCGCTTCCGCCTCGGCGACAAGGGCGCGCGGCATGATCCGGCCTATGCCTACGCGTTGCCCTTCCCGGTCGGCCGCACCTACCGCGTGACGAAGGGCTGGAACGAGCCGGAGACCCACCTCGACGAGCACGCCTATGCCGTCGACGTGAACATGCCGGAGGGCACGCCGGTGCTCGCGATGCGCGAGGGCCGCGTCGTCGCGACCCACGCCGCCGCGGTGGGCGGTGGGCTGGGCAAGGAGTGGTGGGGCGCGGGCAAGGCGAACTTCGTGATCGTGCGCCACGCGGACCGGACCCTGGGCGACTACTGGCACCTCCGCACGGGCGGCGTGGCAGTGAAGGTGGGCCAGGACGTGAAGCGCGGCGAGGTGTTGGGGTACTCCGGCGCGACGGGTCGCGCCTCGGGCCCTCACCTCCATTTCGAGGTCGGCAACCCGCTGGATGGGCGGCGCGAGCGCACCTGGCCGTTCAAGTGGCGGGCGGCGAAAGGTCAGGCGGCCCAGGCGCCGGCGAAGGGCCTGCGGCTGGTGGCGTTCGAGTCGGGTAGCTGAGTTGGCCGAGACGTTCAGGTCCCGGCTCACGCGCCTGGGGTTCAACTTCTTCCCGGCGTTCCGCGGCATGGGCGGGCGCATCACGTACCTCGCGGACGACTGGAGCGAGGTGCGCCTGAAAGTGCCGCTGACCTTGTGGACCCGGAACTACGTGGGCACGATTTATGGCGGCAGCATGTATGGCGCCGTCGACCCGATCTACATGCTGATGTTGATGAAGCGCCTCGGGCCGGACTACGTGGTCTGGCTCAAGGGCGCCACCATCCGGTTCCGCAAGCCGGGCCGCACGACCCTGCGGGCCACCTTCCTGCTCGATGACGACGAGCTCGCGGCCGTGCGCGCGGCCGCCGCCGACGTGGCGTCCGTCGATCGCACCTACCGCATCGCGCTCGTCGACGCGGACGGCGCGCTCTGCGCCGAGGTCGAAGAAACGCTGTACGTGGCGCGAAAATCGGCGCGTGACGGCGCGTGACCGGGTCGAGTCGGCCTTTACTGCACCCTTTCCCCCTCCCCCGAGGGGAGCGAAAGGATGCATGGGGTGGGGAGGTTAGAGCGCGACGGGCTCGAGCTTCTCGATCCTTCCAGCCAGCCGCTGCGTCTCCGGCATCGGGTCCACGTCCAGCTCGTCCGAGAGCGTGATGATGCACTTGTCGTACGTCTTGAGCGCCTGCGCCCGATCGCCCTGGCGGTACTGCGCCACCATCAGCAGCCGGTAGGCCTCCTCCGCGAGCGGGTCGAGCGCAAGCAGGCGCTCCGCCCATTCGGCGCAGCCCCCGTCCTCGCCACGGCGCGCGAGCAGGCGCGCCAGGCGCAGCGCGCCGTCCTGGAAGCGGTGGGCCAGGCGCTCGCGCTCGCGGTCGCACCAGGCCTCATGGGCGGTGAAGTCCTTCAGGAACGGGCCTTCGTAGAGCGTGAGCGCGCGGCGATAGGTGTCGACGAGGATCTCGCCCTCTTCGCCGGCCGCCTCCAGGGCCGCCGCGGCATCCAGCCCGCGCTCGAACTCGGCGGCGTCGAGCCAGATGTCGGCCGCGCCGGCCAGGCCGTAGCCGCTGCCGCGCTTCACCACGAAGCGTGGCTGGGCGCCCGAGGTGCGGTCGGGCTCGAGCGCCTTGTTGAGCGCGTTGAGCGCCACGCGGAAGGTGCCGTCGACGGTGGTGGGGTCGGCGTCCGGCCAGAGCTGGTCGACGATGCGCGCCTTGGGCAGCGCCTGGCCGCGGTAGGCCAGCAGCAGGTGGAACAGCTGACGCGCCTTCTCGCGGCCCCAGGCCCGCTCGCCGAGCTCGTCGGCGCCGCGCCACACGCGGAACTCGCCGAGCGAGCGCACGCGCAGGGCGGGCTCGCTGGCCGCCGGCACCATGATCTCGGCCGCGGCCGCATCGGGCGCGGTCAGCAGCGCGGCCGGGATGCCGCGGCCCTGGGCGCCTTCGACGAACGCTCGGGCCGCCGCCCGGTCCGGGAAGCCCATCAGCGTGGGCCCGGCGAGCAGGAAGCCGTAGCCGTCGCGGCGGACCCGCTCGGCCAGCTCGCGCACGGCCGCCGCGAGGGCGCCGTCGTCGCCCAGCGCGAGCGCGAGGCGCGCCGCCGCGAGCGCGGCGCAGGCCAGGCCGAAGCTGTCCCCACAGGTTTCGAAACCCGCGCGGGCGCGGGCGATCCACTGTTCGGCGCGCGGATCGCCGGCACCCGCGAGGCCGCTGGCGAAGGCCATCGCGGCGAGCGCGGCCACCCAGCCGTCGCCGGTCGACTCGGTCACGGCCAGCGACAGGTTGGTCTGGGCCTCCGCGCCGCCCATGTCGCCCATCCGGGCGGCCAGCAGCGCGCGGCCGAAGAGCGGCTCGGCTCGCAGGCGTGCGACGCCGATCGCGTCGGCCAGGGCCAGCGCCGCGGCGTAGTCGCCCTCGGCGCCGGCGGCGTCGCCGCCCACGAGGCGGGCGTGGCCACGGCGCATCAGGCCGACGGCCTCGGCCCAGGCGGCTTGCTGGCGGCGGGCGCGCGCCAGGCCGGCCTCGGCGGCACGGGTCGCGGCCTCGACGTCGCCCGCGAGCGCCTCGACGAAGGATAGCACCAGGTACGGCTCGCGGTGGGCGCGCGTGGGCGCGTCGTCGGCCTCGTCATGCGCGGCCGCGGCGGCGAGGATCTGGCGGGCCTCGGCGAGGCGGCCGGTGCGCAGGCGCAGCCGGCCCTCGTTCTCGGCGACCTCCGGCAGCTCGCCGCGCACGCGCTCGTAGAGCGCCAGCGCGCCTGGCGCGTCGCCGCGGTTCAGCTTGTTCTCGGCCAGCATCACGAGCAGCTCGGCGCGGCGGCGCGGGTCCTCCGCGGCGGCCAGGGCCTGCTCGAGGTGTGGCTCGGCGAGCGCCGGGCGGGCGGTATCCAGGTACACCAGCGCCATGCCGGCCAGCGCCCGTGAACGTCCCTCCGCCGACTCGCCGTAGCCGCGGCGGGCACGCTCGTACCAGGCCAGCGCCTCGTCGAAGCGCGCGGCCAGGCGGCTGGCGTCGCCCAGGCAGACGGCGAGCGCCGGCGCGCGGTCGAGCAGCGCGGGCGGCAGGGCCTTGGTCCAGGCCGCGAGCTGCAGGCCGCGGCCCTGGTCCACGAGGTCGGGCGCGACGAGCGCCATGAGCGCGGCCGCGGGTTCCATGTCGCCGTTGGCGAGCAGCTGGGTGATCGCGTCCTCGGCCTCGCCGTGCGTCGCCAGGGCCCGCGCCGCGGCGCGCCGGGCGTCGGACAGGCGGCCCTCCTCGGTGAGCCGGGCGAGCAGGAACTCGCGCACGAGGTGGTGGTGGCGGTAGGAGCCGGCACCGAGCGGGATCAGGAACAGGCCGCGGTCGTGGAGCGCGCGCAACATCGCGCCGGCTTCGGCCGAAGGCAGGCCGGTCAGGGTGCCGCAGACGCCCGGCTCGAGGCGCTCGAGCGGGGCGGTCGCGAGCAGGAAATCGCGCTGCGCGGGCTCGAGGGCGGCCAGCGACTCGCGCGTGAGGTAGTCGAAGAGGTCCTGGCGGCTGCCGCCATGGGCCATCGCCGGCTTGACGCCGCGCAGCGTTTCGGCCACCAGCGGCAGCGCCATCGCCCAGCCTTCGGTCTCGAAGGCGACGCGCACGAGCGCTTCGTCGGCGAGGTCGAGCCCATGGACGTCGCGCAGCCAATCGGCGAGTTCGGCGGGCGTGAAGGCGAGGTCGGCCTGGGCGATCGTGACGACGTCGCCGGCCAGGCGCCAGCGCGGCAGGTCCGGCAGATCCGGCGCCGTGCGCGCGGCGAGCACCGGGTGCAGGCGCGGCGGCGCATGGCGGATGAGGTGGTTGAGCAGCGGTGCCGCGCCCGAGCCGTCGATGCGGTGGTAATCGTCGAGCACCAGCCAGGTGTCGGCCTCGAGGCGATCGAGCAGGGCGTCGCAGAGCGCCTCGATCGCCGCCTCGCCATGCCGCTCCGCGCCGCCGGGCGCCGCCAGCAAGGCGAGCGCGCGCGCCGCGCTGCCGGGGTACGCGCGGTGGGCCAGGTGGGCCAGGTGGATCGCGAAAGCCTGCGGATCCGCGTCGCGCTCGGCCAGCTCGTACCAGAGCGCCGGCACGTCGTGGGCGCGGATGAAGCCCGCGAGCAACGACGACTTGCCGTAGCCGGCGCCCGCGATCACGAGCGCGAGGCGCGCCCGCGAGATGTCGTTCAGCCGCTCGTGGAGCCGCGCCCGGTCGAGGTGCGCGCGCCGTGGCGCGGGCACGATGAACTTGGTGCGGGTGACGAGCTCTTCGCCGAACAGGGGCAATTGGGTCCTCGTTCCCGAGCGAAGCGGGATCTAAGATCTCTCTCGTGGGGTGGGTAGGCGGGGCGGCTGGAAGGAGCGCAGCGACTGAAGGCGGGTACCTTGTACCCGCCCGCTTTGGTGTTGTTAGGAACGGGCGGCGAGCCACTCGTCGAGCTTGGGGAAGAAGTTCTTCTTCGCCGCGCGTCCGGCCACCACGCCGACGTGGCCCGCCTTGAGCGAAAGGAGCGTCTTGTCGGTCGACGAGACCTTGTCCATCAGCGGCTTCGACTGGCCGGGCTGGCAGATGTGGTCGAGCTCCGCGTACACGTTCAGGAGGTTGGCCTTGATCGCGCCGAGGCGGACCGGGCGGCCGCCCAGCGACAGCTCGTCCTTGATCAGCTTGTTGCCCTGGTAGAACTCCTTGACCCACTGGCGGTAAGCTTCGCCGGCGAAGGGCACGCCGTCGTTGACCCAGTGATCCATCACGCGCCAGCCCTCGACGAAGGTCTCGTCGTCGAGGCGGTCGAGCAGCGTCATGTAGGGGCCGTAGAAGTTCTGCATCGGCTTGAGCATCTTCGCGCCGAGGTCCATCATCTGCGTGGGGACCAGGCCGACGACGTCCGCGAGGCGGTCGACGTCGAAGTACTTCGGGTCGAGCCAGGTGGTGTACATGCCGGCGTCGGCGAAGTCGATCGGCGTGGTCAGCAGGATCAGGTTCTTCACGACCTCCGGGTGCAGCGCGGCGTACATCGCCGCGAGCGTGCCGCCCTGGCAGTAGCCGAGCAGCGTGAGCTGCTCGTGGCCCGAGTGCTTGAGCACCTGGCGCGACGCGCGGTGGAGGTAATCGACCACGTAGTCGTCGAGGCGCAGGTCGGCGTCTTCCTCGCCCGGGGTGCCCCAGTCGAGCATGAACACGTCGTAGCCCTGGCCGACGAGGTATTCCACCAGGCTGTTGCCGGGCGTGAGGTCGAGGATGTATGGCTTGTTGATCAGCGCGTAGGTCAGGAAGAGCGGCGTCGCGTGCTTCTGAGCCGGCTGGTGGTAGCGGTACAGCTTGGCCTTGTTGTAGGACCAGACCACCTCCTTGGGGGTCCGGCCGACCTGCGGGCTGCCCGGACGGATGGCGTACTGCACGAGCGCCTCGCTGCGGCGCCAGTTCTTCTCCAGCTCCGAGCGGAACTGATCGATGAGGTTCGCGGTGGTGGTCATGATCGAAATTTCCTATCCATTCGGTGGGCGGGCAGGCGCGTGGCCTGCCCGCCCTCGCGGGGGCTAGCGGGCGGCGCCGGTCGCTTCGACGCGGGCGTTCAGGTCGGCGACCTGGCGGCGCAGGTCGTTCATGGTCACCATGTCCCAGCCGGGCACACGCGCCATGGCGCTCTGCATCGCGCCTTCGGCCGTGCGGGTCGCCTCGTCGGCGTTCTGCTTCGCCTGCGTCACGAGCACCTCGAAGACCTTCTGGCCATCGTTGCGCATCGAGCGCGCCTGGTTCATCCAGGAGCCGGCCAGCTGCTCGAGCTGGTCCTGCGTCCAGGTGGCGGTCTTGTACGAAGCGAGCCAGGCGTCCATCAGCTCGGCGGTCATGGAATGACGGT
Source organism: Candidatus Sericytochromatia bacterium (assembly GCA_036675505.1). Taxonomy (GTDB): domain Bacteria; phylum Cyanobacteriota; class Sericytochromatia; order S15B-MN24; family JAQBPE01; genus JAKFEW01. The sequence goes on along the minus strand of JAKFEW010000120.1, from coordinate 90,627 downwards.
TTTCGACAGTTGCGGTCGTCATGGGAATTCTCCTTTCACTCTCGGCGTATTCGAAACGAGGCTAGGCCTCGGGGTGGTTCTTCTTCTTGTGCTTGCCGCCCTCGTCACCGCCGCGCGGGGCTTCGGAGACGGCGGCCAGGATGGCGTCCAGCTTGGCGGTCAGGGTGTCGAGCCGGTCGTTGACGGCCTCGACCTTCGCCTCGAGGGCGACGACCTGGCCGGCGAGCCGGGCGTGGTCCGACTTCGTCGGGAGGCGCATCGCGTCCAGGTAGGCCTCGGCGGCCTCCTTGGTCAGCTGGTGCCGGGTCAGGGCCTGCTCGCGCACGACGCCGGCCATGGCGAGGTAAGTGTCGGAGCCGAGCACCTGCTGGAGCGGCTTGGTCCAGAAGGACTCGGTCCGGTCGTACAGCTCTTTCCAGTTGGGGATCTGGGGAAGCGACGGGGTGGACGTGGTCATAGGGGGAAGCTCCTCTCGTGGCCGGTCACCGACCGGTCGATGGAATCCACGTTACGGCCCTCCCGTTACATGGACGTTACGGATAAGATTGGGGTGGAGGTTGCCCCTATGCGTCGTCTCGTCCTCGCACCGCTCGTTTGTGGCCTCGCGGCCTGCGCCGGGCCGCCGCCTGCCGCCTTGCCCGCGGCCTCGCCGGCGGCCTCGCCGCCGCCGATCGTGGGCGCGGTGGTCGACGCGTTCAAGCTCGTGGTCTCGGCGCCGGTGGACGGCGTGATCACGGTCGCGGGCAAGCCCGGCTGCGTGTATGGCGCGCCGGCCACCACCGTGACGCTCACGGTGTTGCGCGAGGTCGTCGCGGCTTCGCCCGCCCCCTGGCGCCTGCTGCACCTGGGCGGCGGCCTGCCGATCGCCTCAGGCTTCGTGACGATCGCGGCGGACGGCGGCTTCGTCGAGACGCGCCTGGGCGACCCGGCGCGGGCCGTGAAGTCCGGGGACGAGCTGAACGTGACGCCACAGAACGGCACGGCCCAGGCCGGGTTCCCGACGGCGGTCAAGGTGCCGTGACGGGAGGCCTCAGAAGGCCTTGCCCGCCACGTGGAGGCCGGTGATCACCGCCCGGCCCTCGGCGTCGATCCGCGTCGCCACGATCGTCCGGTCCCGAGCGTTGGCGATCGCCGCCTGCACGGACTCGCCCTTCGCGTCGGCGATGAAGTACCGATCCAGGCCGAGCCGGAGCCCCATGCCGTGGATCCGCGCCTGGAGCACCACCCGGTCCTCGGCAGGACGCGCCGGCGGGGTAGCGGCCACGGCCACCGGCTGCCAGGGCAGCGGGTCGCCCGCGCGCATCGGGCCGCTCGCCTGCGCGAGCGTCACGTAGACCGTCCGGCCCTCGTCCCACGCGAGCGACCCGTAGCCCGGCACGTCCAGCAGCGCGCCGGGCTGCTCGACCGCATAGTCGAGGTCGACGTACCGCCCGCGCAGCAGGTCGATCGGGTCGTACGACGCCGCCGGCAGGTGGACCGTGCGGCCCGTCGCAGCCGCGGCCAGCTTGTCCGCGGGCAGCCACGCCAGCGCCAGCAGCTGGAGGGCGACCGCCACCGCGAACCAGCGGCCCGAGACCGGCCGGCGGGGCGACGCCCCGGTATGTTCGGGGACCAGCCTGGGCTCGTCCAGCCAGACGATGCGCGGGGGCCTTGCTGCGCCTCCGCGCCGGGATCCGGTTTCAATCATGCATCCGCTCCTTTCGTCACCACGCCGCCCGGGCGCGCCCTGCGCCCGTCGCGGCTCGCCAACCACCATGTCGTGGCGACCGCCAGGCCGCCCATGATCACGAAAATGAATGCCCGGCCGCCCGGCGTCGGATCGACGCTCGCGTCGGCCATCAGCAAGAGCATGAAGATCACCCCGAAGCCGACGAACGTGGACCCGCTCTCCCGCAGCACCAGGCCCTCGCGGGCCGTCATCATGCCGACCGACGCGATGGCGGCGTTCGCGAGCAAGGCGTCGAGCCACGGCTCGGTTCCGATCGCCACGACCGCCGTCACGACCGCCGCGGCGCCCATCGCGCGGTGAAGCGCCCGGTCGGCGAGGCGGCGGTCGGCCAGGGCCCACGCGAGGACGCAGGCGAAGCCCCCCGCTCCGACCGTCGCCGCCACCGGAAGCGTCGTCGCCGACACGTCGCCCGAAAGCTGTACGCCGCCCGCGGCCAGCACGAGCGTGCCCACCGTCAAGCAGGCCGCGAGGAGCCTGGTGGTCGCGAGGTCCACGCGGGTGCCGGGCCATGCCGTCGGGTGCCAGGCGACCCAGCCAAGCAGCCCGAGCGGGAGCGTGATCACCATCGCGAGCACCATGAACTGGTCGTTCGACGCAACGCTCAGCATCGCGAGCCCCAGGCCCAGCCCGGAGGTGGCCAGCAAGGCGGGCGACCGGAGCACGTAAGCGAGCGGAGCGAGGCCTAGCGCGAAGGCCCAGGGCAGCGGCCAGCTGTGCTCCGGGGGCGTGGCCGCGACGGCGCCGCAGAGCGCCGCGGCGGCGACGAGCCCGAGCGCCGTGGAGCGCGCGAGCCAGGCCATCGTCCCGGCGGCGAGCGCCCAGGCCGCCCAGAGCTCCGCGCCGTCGCCGCCCAGGTGGTAGCGCTGCGAGATCACCGCACCCGCTGCGGCCACCGCGAAGGTCGCGATCACGAGCCAGGCCTCGCCCACCTGTCCGCGGCCGGGGGTGGTGAGGCCGCGGAAGGCCATCCAGTTCGCGCCGAGCAGGACGGCCAGGGCCATGGCGAGGCGGGCCGGGAACGGCACGCCCTCGAGGTTGGAGCCCGCGATCCAGACGAGCGCGACGCCGACCGCGAGCGCGGCCCAGATCGGGAAGGGTGCGACTGCCATGTCACCTTCATCCCGGCGCGCCTGCGCCGTGAGAGGAATTTCCCAATCGGCTCCCGTTCGAAACACCCAGCCGTCATCCGGCCTTGCCCTGCGCCGACCTGGTTTTTTTTGCCGCGGCTTGACCGCGCGCACGGTCGCGCGCGATGATGCCCGCCCATGGACCCGATTCTGCGTGTCGCCCACGTCTCCAAGGTCTATCCCGGCCGCTTCGGCCGGCCGCCGCTCGAGGCCGTCCACGACGTGAGCTTCGACGTGGCGCCCGGCGAGATCCTGGGTCTGCTCGGGCCCAACGGCGCCGGCAAGACGACCACGCTCAAGATGATCACGGGGCTTCTGCGGCCCACCAGCGGCCATGTGACGATCAGCGGCCTCGACGTGGCCCAACGCCGCTCGAAGGCCGTGCGCGAGCTCGGCGCGGTGCTCGAGGGCAACCGCAACCTCCACTGGAAGCTCACGGCCTTCGAGAACCTGCGCTACTTCGGCGCGCTCAAGGGCGTGGCGGACCTGCGCATCCGCGCGGACGCGGTGATCGCGCGGCTCGGCCTCGAGCCGCACAAGGAGAAGCGCGTGGGCGAGCTCTCGCGGGGCCTGCAGCAGCGGGTGGCGATCGCCGTCGCCCTGCTCGGTCGCCCCCGCGTGATGGTGCTCGACGAGCCCACGCTCGGCCTCGACGTGTTGGCCGCCTCCGCGTTCAAGGAAGTGATCCGGGCGATCGCCCTGGACGGCTGCGCGATCGTGCTGACCACCCACCAGATGGAGGTCGCCCAGGCGCTCGCCGATCGCATCGCGATCATCGCGGGCGGCCGGCTCGCCGCGCTGGACTCGCTCGAGGCCCTGCGCAAGGCCTACCGCACGCCGGGCTACGAGGTCGTCGTGCGCCACACGGTGCCGCCGGCGCTCGAGGCGCAGCTCGTGGCGGTCGGCGCCCGCGCGATCGCCCGCACAGGCGGCCTGACCACCTTCGAGCTGCCCGAGGGCGATGCGGAAGGCCTGTACCGCGCCTTCGACCCGTTGCGCGAGGCGGATGCCGAGCTCGTCTCGGTGCGCCAGCTCGAGATCGATCTCGAAGGCGTGTACCGCCGCATCGTGGGCGACACGGGAGGCGAGCGATGACCGAAAGCGGGACGCGATGAACTGGCCGGCGATCTTCTGGGCCGAGCTGCAGCGCGAGTTCATCTTGATCGTGCGCTACCCCTTCGAGCTGGTCTCGCGGCTCATCTGGAACCTGGGCTTCGCGCTCATGATCTTCTTCGGCTTCCAGACCGTGGGCGGCGGCCTGCCGGGCTTCGAAGAGGGCCAGCTCGGCCGCTTGCTCGGCCTGCTGATCACCTACATCGCGATCAACGGCCTGAGCAACGGCACCGAGCTGCTCGGCGAGGAGACCCAGACCGGCACGCTGGAGCAGGCCGCGCTTTCGCCGCCGCCGATCGTCACGATCCTGCTCATGCGCGACCTGGCGTCGTACGTGGAGATGCTGGCGCGCTTCGCGCTGGTGATGGCGATCGCCACCGCCGTGACCGGCGCGCGCTTCCACCTCGACCTGCCCGGCTTCGGCTTGCTGCTCACGCTCATGTACCTCGGCATGGAAGGCCTCGGCCTCGTGCTCGCGGGCGCCGCGCTGCTCTACAAGCGCGTCGCGACGCTCGGCCAGTTCGCCGTGATGTTGGTCTTCGGCCTCGCGATCCTGCCGCTCGAGGGCCTGCCGGGCTGGATGGGCGCGTTCGTGCAGCACTTCCCCTTCACGCAGGCGCTCGTGCTCATGCGCGAGCTGGCGGTGAAGGGCGTGTCGCTGGGCGAGCTGCTCGGCCGGGGCGGCGTGACGGTCCTGGCCGTCGACGCCGCGATCTACCTGGCGCTGGGCATCGCGGCCTTCACCTGGGCGGAGCGCAAGGCGCGCGATTGGGGCACGTTGAACCAGTATTGAGGCCGGCGGGGCCGGCTCTTACTTCTTCACGACCTCGGGGCCATTGGTCACGGTGCTCTGGAGCTTGTTCTTGAAGGTCGCGACGTCCATGCTGTCCTCGGAGCCCTGGCTGTTCTTGAAGAAGACCCGGCCGTTCTCGATCTTCGTGACGGTCACGAAGTGGCCCTCATCGCTGGCGCCGCCGATGTCGCCGCCCTGGAAGGTCTGGCCGGCCATGCTGTCGAACTGGCCCCAGCGCAACAGGACGATCGACGGCTGGCCCTGCTTCACGTCGTCTTCCAGCTGGGCCATCATATGGTTGGTCGTTTCCTCGCGATCGAAAGCCTTGTCGAGCTGGCCCACCTTCGGCGCCTTTTGCAGCGAGGCGCGGAACTCTTCTTCGGTGATCGTGTAGGTCTGGCCCGACTTTTCCTTGATGGTGATCGCGCCGGGCTCCATCTTCGTGATCGTGACTTCCTCTTGCTTCTTGGGGTTGCCCGCGGCATCGTAGTCCTTGCCGATCGTGACCTTCAAGGGCTTTTTGGCGCTGGCGAGCTCCTGGATCACGAAGCTCTCGTTCGCGTACATATTCGCGAGGTTCCACTGCCCGCCGAGCGCCTTGGCGGTCGCCGTGCCCGCGCCGATCGGCGTCATGCCGCTGGTGGTCTTCGAGCCGTCGGCCCAGGTGACGGTGTCGGTCTTGTTGTCGTAGGTCGCGTTCTCGGCCTTGGCGGCGAGCGACATGAACGAGCCCTGCCAGAGCCGCGAGGTGGCCGTGCGGCCGGACCCGTCGTCCTTCTCTAGGTCCGCGGGGCGCTTGAGCGGATTGTTCGGGTCGCCATGGAGCGTCACGCCCGGGTTGCCCTCGGCGGCGAGCCCGCTCAGGATGCGCACGTACTCGGCCGGGTGGTTGGAGGCCATGGTCACCTGGAGCGCGGCCACGCTGCAGGTGTTCTTGTCCCGCTGCTTGATCGCGGCGGGCGAGGCGATCTCGCGGACGGCCTCGGCCAGCAGCTGGCCGTTCGTGAGCGGCGCCGCGACCTTCTGGGTGCTCATGGCGCTCAACGCGCCGAGCAGGTCCTGGTCGCCCTTGAGGGTCTTGCTGCCGGTGAGCTTGCCCTCGAGCAGGTTCATCTGGAGCGCCAGGTGGGCCTGCGGATCGTTCTCGAAGAACTTCTCGAGCTTTTCGTATTGCTGGCGCTGTTCGGGCGAGAGCTTGGCGAGCGCCGCGTCCTGGAGCTTGCGGTTCGCGTAGACCTGCAGGAGGGCCTTCTGGTCGTTCGCGTCGTTCTTGTCCGGTGCCTTGATGTCCTGCCCCTCGGCCGTTTTCAGGCCGTCGGCCTGGAGGTCCTTGGGGGCGCCCATCCAGATTTCGTTCGCCTTCGCGCGGGCGGCGCCGACGTCCTTGGTGGGCTCGGGCAGCGTGGCCGGCGGCTGGAACAGCGGCTTCGGCGGCGGCGGCGGCGGGGGTGGCGGGGGTGCGTCGTTGTCTGTGACGAGGTCGATGATGGCGGCCGGGAGCGGCGCAACCACGCGGGCGACCTTCATGAACGTGCCAGAGATATCCACTGCGTCCCTCCTACCGGCCGCGACGGCCTTACGTTCTCGTACCACGGAAGCAGGGGACCGACACGGAGCGGAGGTCGCCGCAACAAGATTTCCTCCAGTTTTACCATTGCTTGAACGTCGCTTAATCGGACCGGGCGCCGAACCCCCTATAAGGCCCGCGGAGGGAGAGCTTTGCGCTTGCTCGCGAACTGGAAAACCAACCACGCGTCACCCGCCCCCGCCCGGCATCCCGCCGGCGGCTCGGGCGCCGATCCGCTCGCGGCGATCCGCGCGGCGGCGGAGCAGGCCGCGCAGACCGGCACCTGGGCGCCTTCCACCTACACCCCCGCGCCGACCGTCCCGACCTACGGCGCGCCGGCCTTCCCGCCGCAAGGCGGGCCGCCGCCCGCGATGCTCGCGATGATGCAGCAGATCAGGGCGATGCAGGCGCAGATCGCGGGCCTGCTCGGCCTGCCCCAGACCTCCCCCCAGGCCCCGACCTATCCCCAGGCGCCGGTTCAGGTGCCGGTTCAGGTGCCAGTTCAGGTGCCAGTCCAGGCGCCAATCTATCCGGCGTACCCGGCCTACCCTGCGTACCCGGCCTACCCGACCAATCCGACGTACCCGGGCTACTCGCCGGCGCCGGCACCTGCCCCGGCGTATCCGCCCCCGTCGGCCTACCCGGCGTACCCCTCTCAGCCGCCCTACGGGGCGCAGCCGACCTACCCGGCCTACCCGAGTGCGCCGGCCTATCCCCCGAATTCGGCGTATCCGGCCGCGCCAGCGTATCCGACTCCTGCGCCTTATCCTGCGCCGGCCTACGGCACGACCACCTACGCGCCGCCGGCTGCGCCGCCGCCGCCGCCGCCCCCACCACCCCCACCACCCCCGCCACCCCCGCCGCCGCCGCCGCCGATGGCGCCGGTCCCGCTGCCGGCGCCCGCGCCCCTTCCGCCGGCCCCAGCGCCCGCGCCCGCACCGTCCGGCCCCCTGCCGGCCGGCCACCCACACGATCGCCGCGAGCAGTGGTTCATCAGCCAGAACCCCGGCCAGTACAACACCCACGAGGACCACGCGCGCAACGGCAACTGCGGCCCGACGTCGGTCACGATGGTCGCGCGCGCCTTCGGCAAGGTGAACATCACGGCGGCCCAGGCCGACGAGGCGATCGAGCGGAGCCGCCGGATGATCGGCGAGAGCCAGGACGAGGCCCGGGGCACCAGCGTGGCCGGTCTCGCGAAGGCGCTGAAGGGCTACGGCCTGAACGCTAACGTGATCGGCAGCGCCACCTCCGAGACCGTACGGGCCGAGCTCGCGAAGGGTCGCCTGGTGATCGTGCACGTCGTGCCGAAGTACCTCAACCCGAACGCGACCGGCGGCCACTACGCCGTCGTGACCAAGATCGAGGGCGGCAAGGCCTACCTCAACGACCCCGCGCGCCGGGCCGGCCCGCTCACGATCGACGTGGCCGACCTGGACCGCGCGATCCGCGCGCGCGGCACGCACCTGATCATCAGCGCCGGACCCTGACGCGCAGCACTTCGCTCCCGAGGGCGGGGGGGCCTACCTCGCCGTCATTGCCGCGATCTCCGCACGCGTATACACCGCCGCGAAGAACGGCTTGCCGTCAGGCTTGAAGGTCTTCAGCCAGTCGCGCACCTGGGCGTGCGTGACGCCGTTCGCGCGCATCTCGGCGTCGTCGAGGTATATCTGCGTGCTCGTCGCGCTGAGCGCGAGCGGAACGCGGTTCTGGCGCTTGTCGAAGCGGTGGTTGAGCATCCCGATCAGCGCCTCCTCGCCGAGGCGTGCGCCGCCGTGCAGCTCGGGCAGCAGGCCGCCGCCGTGGTCGGCGGTGAAGGCCACCAGCAGGCGATCGCGCCCCACCCGCCGCTCGAGTTGTTCGACGATCCGCTTCGCCTGGGCGTCTTCGGCCGCCAGCGTCTCACGCACCTCGAGGCTCTCGAGGCCGTACCGGTGCGACACGTAGTCCCCGGCCTTGAGGCTCCAGAACACCAGGTCCGGCGTCTCGTCCAGGCCGACCGGCTCGCGCTCCAGGATCGCGGCCATCGCGTCGCCGTCGAACTTCGCCGCGGCCGGCGAGAGCTTGAACTCCGAGAGGTTGCCGATCGCGTGGCCGCGCCAGACGCCGTCGGCGCCGCCCAGCGCGCGCCAGTAGGGCTCGGGCCGCATCGTGGCCGTGTAGCCGGGCAGGCTGAAGGCGGCCTTGTTGGTGGCCCACACGCCCTTCTTGTCGTCGTACCATTGCACGATCGGCTTCGGGTTGCCCTGGTAGAGCGCCCCATGGCCCGCCATGCCGATCGCCGCGCGGTCGGCCAGCGACTGCCCGACCACCAGCGCCTTGCCTGCGGTCTGGCGCAGCCACACGTCCGCGAGCGAGGCGCTCTCGATGCCCGCGGGCGTCGGGCCATCGTCGCCGAGCACGGCCATCCGCGCCACGCCGGCGGCCGTGCTCCAGGGCTTGTTCGCCGTCACGCCGTGGCGCGCGGGATAGGCGCCGGTGCCGATCGCGACGTGGCCCACGATCGTCTCGGGGTCGAGGTGGGTGACGCGCGCCTCCTCGAACCAGGCCCCGCGCTGGCGCAGCGAGCGGATGAAGGGCGCGGCGCCAGGGTGGGCGTCGAGCATCGAGCGGCCGCCCTGGTCGAAGACCAGCACGAGCACGGCCTTCGGCGGCTTCGCGGCAGGCAAGAGCGGGCCCGTGAGCACGCGGCCGGCGGCGTCCTCGGGCGGCACCGCGCCGAGCAGATGGGCGATGGTGGGCACGAGGTCCTGTTGCGTGGCGGCCTCGCGCGAGGTCCAGCCGGCCTTCACGTAGCCCGGCCCGTAGAGCAGCAGCGGGATGCGCGTGTCGTAGTCCCACAGCGTGCCGTGGTGGTTGCCATGGTGCTCGAGCGAGTGCTCGGCGCCGTCGCGCTCGACGTGCGCCTTCACCGGGCGAATGTAGCTCGAATCGATGACGTAATGGTACTTCGCGGGCAGCGCGAAGAGATCGCCGCTGCGCGGGCCGAGCGATCGCATGGCCGCGGCCGTGAAGGCCTTGATCGTGCGCGCGGTCTCGGCGGGCGAGGGGTCGTTCGCCCGCGCCGGGCGCGCGGGCATGTGCCCTGAGAGCGCGAGCGAGACGGCGGCGAGGGCGATGGCGGTGCGGCGACGCATGGGCGGATCCTCCGTGGAGGACCACTATACCCGAAGGCCGCCGCGTTCGCCCGGTCTCGATGTCGCCGAGGCTGGCGGACGATCAGGCCGCGTCGGCGCGCTCGTCCGGCGGCGCCGGCAGGGCGGCGGGGGCCGGGCGCGCCCAACGCCTGCGGAACGGCGCGAGCAACACCTGCGGCCCGCCGCGCAGCAGCGGGCGCTCGAAGGCGTAAGTGATCAGGGCAGCGAAGGCCACAGCGGCGGCGATCGCGTTGATCGTGAACCACAGCTGCCAGGCCGGGTCGGCATGCGGATCCGCCGTCGTCGCGGGCGGCAGGTGCCACTTGAAGGCCAGCTCGCGCGCGATGAGCTGGTGCCAGATGTAGAGGTTGTAGGAGATCGTCGAGAGGAATGCCATCACGGGCGCCGCGAGCAGACCCTTCCAGCCGGCCACCGCACGCGACGACGCCACCGCGAGCACGCAGAACGCCAGGGCCAGGTGGTAGCGGTGCTCGACCTGCCAGTCGAACGGCCACACGTCGTTGCCGATGCGGCTCTCCCAGAGCTGGCGCGCCATCCGGTCGATCACGAAGAGCGCGCCCAGCGCGGCGGCCGTGAACGCCGCGGCCCAGGCCCGCAGGGTCGCCTCCTTGCCGCGCAGCCACACGATCACATACGCCGCGAGCATGCCGTTCGCGAAGAGGTCGAGGTAGCCCGGCAGCTGGTCGAGCATGAACCGGAAGTCGTAGCGGAACCAGGTCTCCATGCCGGCGCGCCAGAGGATCGCGGTGAGGCAGAGCCCGGCGAACGCCGCGATCGGTGAGCGCACGAAGGCCGCGGCCACGAGCGGGAAAAGCAGGTAAAACTGCACCTCGACGCCGAGCGACCAGAAGACGCCGTTGATCGCGGATTCCGACTCATGGAAGAGGTTCTGGACGAAGAGCAGGTGGCTGCCGAGGTTCCAGGCGAGTGCCTTGACGTCCCAGAGCCAGGGTGGCCGCACGTAGGCGAGGATCAGGGCGATCGCGAGCCAGTACGAGGGCAGGATCTTGATCGCGCGCCGGTAGACGTAGCCGCCGAGCGTCGGGAAGGCGCCACCTTCGAGCTTCGCGCGGGCGTAGGGATAGAACAGGCAGAAGCCGGACACGAAGAAGAACAGCTCCACGCCCAGGAAGCCGGTCTCGGCCAGGTGGTTGAAGTTGAACTGCCAGCCGAGCACCCAGACGTCGAGGCGCAGCCACGAAATCTGCCAGACATGCAGCCAGACCACCCAGGCGATCGCGAGGGCGCGCAGGCCGTCCATGACGTCGACATGGTCGGCGATCCGGACCGGGGGAGGGGGGGCTGAAACCATCGGGAGATCCGGCGAAGGTTGGGCGGGCTGGCCATCTGGAGGAGTGCCATGGTATGATACCCGGCACCACGGTGGCTGTGGTGAAGTGGTTAACACACCGGTTTGTGGTACCGGCATTCGCGGGTTCAATTCCCGTCAGCCACCCTCGGTTGCTTCCCGCCTGAAATCCAGGCGGGAAGTTTCTTTTGGCCGCCCGGGGGGGGGGGCGGGCCGGCGGGGCTCACCTCCCGTCTCCAGGCCATCTTCTGCCCGGCTTGTTCTATTCGCGATTTGCGAATAGAATATAAACGGGGTCCAGAGCGATGCTGAAGCCGCAAGACATTCTGGTGCTGCTCCGGCTCGTGGGAGAGTCCCCCGAGTGGAGTTTTCAGCAACTGTCGAACGACCTCGGGATGAGCGCGTCCGAGGTCCATCAGGCGTTGAAGCGAGCCGAGATGTCCGGGCTGTACGACCCGACGAAGCGTCGGGTCCTGAAACGCGCGCTTCTCGAGTTCGCCAGACACGGCCTCAAGTACGTGTTCCCCGCCAAGCGCCTGCCACGCAGCCAAGGCATGCCGACGGCCCACAGCGCGGCGCCCCTCGAGGACCTCCTCGTGGCCGATAGCGATGACTGCCTGGTCTGGCCGGACCCGGCTGGCGATCGCTTCGGCGATGCGATCGAGCCGCTCTATCGCTCCGCCCCGGGCGCGGCTACCAGGAACCCCAAGCTGTATCGGCGGCTCGCGCTGATCGATGCCATTCGTGCCGGCCGACTTCGTGAGAAGGAGCTGGCGTCACGGCTTCTCGAGGAGGAGTTCGGCGGATGACTGGCCTCGAGTTGCTTCGGGCCGTCGTTCGGGACCTCGGCACCTTCCCCGATCGCATGGTGTTCACCGGCGGCCTGGTGTTGCCGCTCTATCTGGAGCGCCGACCGACGTTTCGGATCCGCCCGACGGTGGATGCAGATGCCGTCGTGGCCTGCGCGTCCCATCGAGAATGGATCGGCTTGCAGGGCGACCTGGGAAGGATTGGCGTCGTTCCCCTGGCTGGCGACCCGGACGCTCCGATTTGCCGCATGCGCACGGGTGGCGGCTACCTGCTCGATCTCATGCCGTCCGAGCCCTATGTGCTGGGCTTCGGGAACCGATGGTTCCGGCAAGGGTTCAACCAGGCGGTCACCGCGGACATCGGCGAGGGGCTGACCATCCGGGTATTCCCGGCGCCTCTTTACTTCGCGGCCAAGGCCGAAGCCTTTCGAGGCCGTGGAAGCCAGGACCCCTGGAGCAGCCATGATCTCGAGGATCTCCTCACGCTTCTGGCCTGTCGCCCTTCTCTGGTCGGCGAAGTCGCTCGAGTAGACGAGATATTGGGCGCATACCTCGCCGAGGTCGCGCGCCAGATCCTGGACCTCGAACGGGTCGACGAACTCATCCACGGCAATATCGGCGAGCGCGAGGACGAAATCATGGCCGCTCTCGCAGTCATGGCGAAACGACAAATAGGCTGACCTCCGCGAGTTGTAACGAGTCGATCGACGTAGAACAAGTTCTAACACTGCCCCGCCAGGCACCCCTCCTCAAACAAAGGCCCTGCCTTAATCGGCTGGGCCTTTCAGTCTGGGCGTGCTGGTCAAGGTGCCGTCCCCCCGCATGCCGGCGTCCTGCGTGCGCCTCCAACTGAGGTAGGCCTTGGCGCGGCCAGAGACATGGCGCCGTGGTTCCGCGCCGAGTGCCTCGAGGACCGGAACCGAGTTCGGTGTTGCGCCTCGAGCGGGGGCGCCTCCGCCTCAACCAGGGTAGGTGGAGATCGACGCAGGTACGATCTGGAGGTCGGCATGTCAGAGCGCGAGCAGCCCGGCGGCGAAGGCTCCCCGGTTGGACGGGCGCACCAGCCGGACCTCGCCGAGCGCCTCTTCTTCGGCGTCCTCGGCGGCGGCCTGGTCGCAGTCGGCGTCGCGATCGTGCTCACGCCATTCATCGTCAGCGACCTTGCCGACCCGATCGGGCGCCCGGAGGGGGTCTGGACCGTGCGGCTCCTCGCGGCCTGCATCGCCCTCACCCCGCTCGTGGGCGGGCTCGCGCTCGCCGACGCGCTGGCGGGGCCGGCCCGTTGGCTCCGCCAGCGCGGCTTCGACCCGGCGACGATGCTCGGCGCGCTCTTCCCCCTCCAGTTCGCGTTGTGCGTGCTCGTTGCGTTCGGGTCCTGGTACATGGCGGGCGGGCTGCCGGCCGGCGCGGCTGCGGCGATGTTCCTGGTGTTTGTGCTGGGCCCGGTCGCCATGGCCGTCGCCGCGATCCACAGCACCATGGACCGCAGGGCCGTCGCGCCGGCGGCCCATGCCGTCTCGGATGGCGACGAGGCTGGGCCCGTCGGGCGCCTCGATGCCCCGTAGCCCGCATGTGCCATGGCGCGAAGCCCTGGCACAACGTCCGGTCGGGCTACTCGGGCAGCAGGGCCTTGCGGGCCTCGAAGTTCAGGTCGTGGAACTGCGGCGTGTTGTCGCCGCCGCCGTAGAAGTCGATGTTCCGGCCATCTGGCAAGGTCAGCGCTCGTCGATGTCGAGGGCTGAACTGGCAGTGAGCCAATGGTTACCGCGGGCAGGCGAGTTGGGCTAAACTACCAGCATAGGGGAGCCGACCAACCCGGACAGAGGCAAATATGCTCGACATCGTCAAAGATTACTATGGACGCCAACTCCAAGGGTCGGCTGACCTGCAGACATCGGCGTGCTGTGATCTCGCGTCGACCCCGGACTGGATGAAGGCCGTGCTCGGGCGCATTCACCCGGAAGTGCTCCAGCGCTACTACGGCTGCGGCCTGGTGTGCCCGCCGCTGCTGTCGGGCTGCCGCGTGCTCGATCTCGGGTGCGGCAGCGGGCGCGACGTGTATGCCCTGTCGCAATTGGTCGGCGCGGACGGGTCGGTCCTCGGCGTGGACATGACGCCCGAGCAACTCGATGTCGCGAAGCGTCACCAGGACTACCATCGCGAGGCGTTCGGCCATGCCGAGAGCAACGTCGAATTCCGCCTCGGCTACATCGAGAACCTCGAGGCGCTGGGTCTGGCCGACGCCAGCTTCGACGTCGTGGTGTCCAATTGCGTCGTCAACCTTTCGCCAGACAAGGATGCGGTGCTGAGCGAGGTCTTCCGCCTGTTGAAGCCGGGTGGCGAGTTCTACTTCTCCGACATCTACGCGGATCGCCGCGTGCCCGAGCGGGTCAAGCAGGATCCGCTCTTGTATGGCGAGTGCCTGGGCGGTGCGCTGTACTGGAACGACTTTCTGCACCTGGCGAGGCGTCACGGCTTCGCAGATCCGCGCCTGGTGGAAGACCGTCCGATCGCGATCTCGGATCCCCGACTGGCGGAGCGCGCTGAAGGAATTGGCTTCTACTCCGCCACCTATCGCTTGTTCAAGCTCGACGGCCTGGAGCCGGATGGCGAGGACTACGGCCAGGCCGTCATCTACCAGGGCACGGTACCCGGTCATGCGCACCATTTCTTGCTCGACAAGGACCACGACATCCAGGCTGGGCGCGTGTATCCCGTATGCGGCAATACCTGGCGCATGTTGCACGACACCCGGTTGCGTGGGCATTTCCAGTTCATCGGCGACTTCGAGCGCCACTTCGGCTTGTTTTCAGGCTGCGAAATGCCCTTCGATTCCGCCGGCCCGGCGGAGGGTGGCGGCTGCGGCTGAAATTCGACCGGCTTACCGGATGACGATGCGATCGACAACGGACATGGTTCCGTCGTCCTGGTTGGTGATGTAGCCTCGCGTTCCCCAGAACGTCATGCGGTGCGCCCCCTTGCCGACCTGGAGGGTCGTCTTGACCAGGGGAAGGGCGCCCGTGCAATCGATCACGCTCAGCGCCCCGTCGTCGCCGGCCGCCCACACCTCGCCAGGCACAGGGGGGGCCAGGGCCACGGAAGCAGGCGCGTGGGCCAGTTGCAACCGAGTCAGCAGAGTCCTGGCGGCATAGTCCACCACCACGAGCTCGCGCGAGCCCGTCTGGGCCAGAAAGGCCCAGTGCTTGTCCGGGTCGACGACGATATCCACCAAGTCGCCTTCCAGGCTCCCGAGCACCGTCCGGCTTCCCTTCGCCAGATCCGCGAGCACCAGCTCTTTCTTGGCCACGTCGCCGAGTAGCGCGACCTGAGGCTTGCCTTCGACGGTGCCAAGGGCCAGGGACCCAATCGCGCCCAGGCTCCCCAACGCCGAGCGCGCGCCCGAGTCGAGCTGGATCGTCTGTACCTCGCCGCTCGCCCCACTGGGCGCCAGCACCAGCCCCCCCTTGAGGTCGATCGGGTGGGGCCGTGCCGGATGTTGGCCGGTTCCCAAGGGGATCTCCGTGCGGGAAGGGCGAATGCCACGATCTGTCTGGAAGGCGAAGAGCACCGCCTTGTCTTGGCTTCCCGTCGTCACCAGGGCGGATTGGTTGTCGTCGCCCAGGGCCAATCGTCCTTCGCCGGTGCCCACGGTGAGCCGATGTAAGACCTCACCCCGGGCGGGGGGCGAAGCTGCGCCTGGGCTCGGCTGCGAATGAACCCCTGCGTCGAGCATCAGGAGCTGGCCCGCCCCGGCATCCAGCACCAGCACCTGGCGGCGGTCGAGCATGGTGCGCACGAAGCCCCCCGTTCCGGCCGACAGCGCCAGGCGGCCGACCTCCTGGTGGGTCGCCACATCGAGGATTGCGAGGGTGCCGGTGCCTTCGAGCGCACAGTAGAGATGGCCGCCCGCGGCGGCGATCCCCAGTGGGCGATCGCCTAGCGCCACGGTGACCACGGGCCCAGCGCCGGCGGCCGAAGGCTCAGGCTGGCCGGCTTGCGCCCCGTGCGGGGCGGCGGGGCAGGCTGCGAGCGCCAGCGCGGCGGCTGAGAGCACGAACGCACGCTTCGCGATCCCCGGCGAGCGACCAGAAATTGCCACCCGGCTCAAATCTCATCTATCTCCTGAAAGGCAGACGCTTCCACGTCGTAAATGGCCTTGCCGTCTTCAGGTCCGGGATAGAAGTACATGAAGAGGTTTCCGTGTTCCTTGGTGTCCACGTTGCCGGCCCCGAAGCCGATCGTGATGTCGGTCTGGTTGACGTAGGTCACGGAGTAGATCAGCCTCTCAAGGGCCTTGTACGTGACAGGCTGCTCGAAGATCTTGAAGGGCGGGTCTTTCCAGTCATCGCTGCGGTAGAGCTCCTCGCCGAGCACATTCGGGTCGCGGCCTTTCCAGCGGTTGACCTGGAACGACTTGCCGCGGCTGTGGAAGTGTCCGCTCATCGCGATCAGATTGACGTCCTTGTTGAGGCCTTGATCCGCCAGGCTGATCGCCTTTTGCGCCAGAAAGGTCTGGTGCGGCAGGATCTTGAGGCTGGGGTTGACCGCGAAGAACATGCCCATGGTCGCCGTGATCTCCTCCTTCTTCGCGAAGTGGAGGTTGACCTTGACCTTGACGGCGTCGGACGCCGGCGTGCGCTGGGTCAGGGTGTTCACGTAATGGGTCTGGATCAGCAGCTGCTGGTGAGCCTTGAGCTTCAAGGCGACGCCCTTGGGCAGCTTCCAGTGCAGGTTGCCCGTCTGCGAGTTCGCGAACATGTCCCACTTCGGATACATCGCGTCGAAAGTGTTGTCGACGTGGTCCGGCACGTCGAGGGTGTCGCTCTTGAAGAGGTTGCAGTGGTGGCTGCCCGGCGGGTAGACGATGTCGATCCCGTCGACGAGCACGTCCTCGTCGGTCGGCAGCTTCATGTAGAAGTTGTTCTGTACTTCTTCACCTGGAGGCACAGAAAAGGGGCCGGCCACCAGCTGGACCCCCTCGCCTGGTGGGGGTGGCGCCAGCGTCGCAATGGGCTCACCGGCTGGCTGTCGCTCAGCGGCCAGCGGCAGGCCCTGGCAGGCTCCCAGGGTCGAAGGGAGCATCAGGGCCAGCAGCGGCAAGCACAGGTTGGACAGGCGCGTGATCGGAAGCATCGGCAAGATCCTCAGGCGGCAGTGGGGCAGATGCCGGTTGGCATCGCTGCCCAAGCATTCCTGGCCGAGCCCAGGCGCCTGCGTTTCATGTACCGACCGACCGGCCTTTCGAAACGAAACATCAAGAAACTTTAACGTTGAAGATCGGCGCAAGGGTGGGGGCGGACACCGGGACGCGCAGCGTGAAGGAGCTGCCCCGGCCCAGCTCGCTCTGCACCACGAGTTCCCCGCCGAGCAAGCGGCAGAAGCGCTGGCTGATGGCAAGCCCCAGGCCCGTGCCGCCGTACTTCCGGGTGATCGAGGCGTCCGCCTGGCTGTAGTCCTGGAACAGGCGCGCCACCTGGTCTTCGGTCATGCCGATGCCGGTATCCGTCACGGTGCAGGTGAGCTGCCCGGCCGCCTGGCGTACCGCCAGCTCGATCCGGCCATGCTCCGTGAACTTGCACGCGTTGGAGATCAGGTTGAACAGGCTCTGGCGCAGCATCTTGAGGTCCGTGACCACCGGGTCCGGCGTCGCGTCCAACGTGATGATCAGGTCGTTGCCGCGCTTGGCGGCCAGGGGACGCGCCACGTCCGCCACGTCGGCCACCATCTCGCGCAGGTCCACCGGCTCGAGCAGCGGCTCCATCTTGCCCGCCTCGATCTTCGCCAGGTCCAGCACGTCGTCGATCAGGGCGAGCAGGTGCCTGCCGGCGCCGCGGATCCTCTGGATGTCGGCGACTGCCGCCCGCTTGCCTTCGAAGGCCTGGGGCTCCAGTTCCTCCACCAGGAGGTCGCTATAGCCGATGATCGCGTTGAGCGGGGTGCGCATCTCGTGGCTGAAGTTCGCCAGGAAGGCGCTCTTGGCGTCATTGGCCTGCTGCGCATGGTCGCGCGCTTCGGCCAGCTGGCGCGTGCGCTCTTGCACCCTGCGCTCGAGCTCCTCGTTCTGGATCGCGAGGGCCTTCGCCAGCTCGTCCACCTGGTGCCTTTGGGCTTCCAGCTCCGTGGACTGCCGCTCCAGGGCCAGGTTCTTGGCGCGCAGTTCTTCGATGTAGGCGTCGAAGGCCCCCGACAGCAGGCGGTGCTGACGCCACCCCAGCAACACGAAGAATGCGATGGCCAACACCGCCCGCAACCCGCCCAGCCGCCACGCGGTGCGGATCTGCGGTTCCATCGTGACAGCGGCCTGGCGCGCCGGCGCAAGCGCCGCGTCCTCGTAGGCCACCAGCGCCTGGCGTGCGGCTTGCTCCAACGGTGCGGTGGCGCCGCCGCCATGCGCGCCGATGCCGGCCAGGCCGGCCCGGTGCCAGGCTTCGCCGGTCTGAACGACCCGCTGGGCGCCCGCGGGATCGCCGCCCAGCCGGGTGGCGGCCGTGGCGAAGGCCGAGTAGGCGGCCCGGTAGGCCGCCAGGGCCTTGGGATCGTCACCTCGCATCGCGTCGCGCTCCGCCGCTGCCAGGCGCTCCAGCGCCCCCAGCGCCCGCGCGAAGCCTGCCTCGTACTCGAAGCTCCGCACGATCACGATGGAGCCGGTGGACACCTGGGACAGGTGCCAGGCGATGGTGGCGCTCAACGCCAGCATCACCGCGAAGAACGCCAGGCCGTTGAGGAACACTTTCCTCGCCAAATCCTGGGAAGAACGGCCGCTCGGCCTCATACGCAAGGTCTCATCACATGTTTCATACCGCCGGCGGCCCTGT
Organism: Candidatus Sericytochromatia bacterium; assembly: GCA_036675505.1. Classification (GTDB taxonomy): domain Bacteria; phylum Cyanobacteriota; class Sericytochromatia; order S15B-MN24; family JAQBPE01; genus JAKFEW01. The sequence goes on along the minus strand of JAKFEW010000120.1, from coordinate 72,207 downwards.
AACCAACGCCGGACGGCGAGCTCCTATCCGCCCAGCGTGATTTCCTCTATCCAAGGACCACCACGATCCGGTGGACCTGGCCGTCGTCGACGAGCGGGAGGCGCGCGGGCTCACCCGCCGTCACCTGGCCGTCGAGCTCCCAGCTGGCGATGCCGCGACAGACGCCTCGCGGGTTCTCGACCGCGATCTCGTAAGTGGTCGAGCGGTGCCGGTAGACCAGCTCGAAGCCGGGCCAGTCCTTCGGCACGCACGGATCGAGCGATAGCTCGGTGCCCTGCACGCGGAAGCCCAGCATCCACTCGACGCCAGCCCGGTACAGCCAGCCGGCGGATCCCGTGTACCAGGTCCAGCCGCCGCGTCCGACGTGGGGCGCCTCCGAGTAGACGTCGGCGGCGACCACGTAGGGCTCGACCTTGTAGCGCTGCGTGCCCGCACGTGTCTTGGTCAGGTTGATCGGGTTCATGAGCGAGAACAGGTCACGCGCCTTGTTGCCGTCGCCGAGCATGGCGAACGCGATGAGCGACCAGGCCGCCGCGTGGGTGTACTGGCCGCCGTTCTCGCGCAGGCCGGGCGGGTAGCCCTTGATGTAGCCGGGGTCTTGCGGGGTCCGGTCGAAGGGCGGCGTGAACAGCAAGACCAGGCGGTCTTCCGGCCGGACCAGACGCCTGTCGAGGGCGGTCATCGCATGCGCGCTGCGGGCGGCATCCGCCGCACCCGACATGACGGCCCAGGACTGGGCGATCGCGTCGATCTGGCATTCCGTGCCCGTGCACGAGCCGAGCGGCGTGCCGTCGTCGAAGTAGCCGCGGCGATACCAATCGCCATCCCAGCCCTCCCGCTCGATGCTGGCCAGCATCCCGGCGGCGTGGGTCCGCCAGGCGCTGGCACGCGCGGGCTCGTCCCGGCCGTCGGCGACGTCGGCGAACGTCGAGAGCGTGGTGTGCAGGAACCAGCCGAGCCAGGTGCTTTCGCCGGCGCCGGCAGCGCCCACCCGGTTCATGCCGTCGTTCCAGTCGCCCGTGCCGATCAGCGGCAACCCATGCGCGCCGACCGCCAGGCTGACGTCCAGCGCGCGGGCGCAGTGCTCGAACAGCGTGGCGGTTTCCTCGGCCACCTGCGGCTGGAAGAAGTGCTCGTGCTGCTCCGTGGCGAGGAGCGGCCCCTCGAGGAAGGGCACGACCTCGTCCAGCACGGCCTGGTCGCCGGTCGTCGCGATGTAATGCGCCGCCACGTAGGGCAGCCAGGCGCGGTCGTCGGTCATCCGCGTGCGCACGCCCTGGCCTCGCCTGGGCAGCCACCAATGCTGGACGTCGCCCTCGACGAATTGCCGGGCGGCGGCGCGCAGGAGGTGCTCGCGCGCGAGCGCCGGGCGGGCCACGCACAGCGCCATGAGATCTTGCAGCTGATCGCGGAAGCCATAGGCGCCGCTCGCCTGGTAGAAGGCTGCACGCGCCCAGATGCGGCAAGCCAGCGTCTGGTAAAGCAGCCAGCTGTTCAGGAGGATGTCCAGCGCCCGGTCCGGCGTCTTCACCTGGACCGTGCCCAGGACGTCGTCCCAGTGTGATTTCACCGCGCCGAGCACCGCCTCGAGATCCAAGCCGCGGTAGCGCGTCACCAGCGCGGACGCCTCGGCTTGCGACGCGGCCTCGCCCAGGAAGAACACGACCTCGATGACGCCGCCTGGCGCCAGCTCGATCTCGGTCTGCAACGCCCCGCACGGGTCGATGCCCGCGCCGACCCGGCCGGACAGCGGGCCCGAGCGCGTGAGGGCCGCCGGCTGCCCGAGCGTGCCGTTGCGGCCCACGAACTCCGTGCGATCGCCGGTCCAGGCCCGCTGGCGCCCCGCCAGGTCCATGAACGCGACCTGCCCGCCGAACTCGGCGCTCCATGGGTTGCGGGCGCACAGCGCGCCCGTCTGCGCGTCCAGGGCCGTCACGACGAACGGCGCGGAGGCCGCGCGGGAGGTGCCGAGCACCCAGTCCACGTAGGCCGTGACCGTCAGGCGCCGCGGGCGACCGGACAGGTTGCGCACCTTGAGGCGCGAGATCTTGATCGGGTCGTCCAGCGGCACGTATTGCACCAGCTCGAGCGCGACGTCGTTCGAGGTGTGCTCGAAGCGGCTATAGCCCTGACCGTGGCGTGCCACGTAGGTCGCGCCGGCCACCCGGGTCGGGAGGGCGGTCGGGCCCCACACCACGCCGGTGTCCTCATCGCGCACATAGATCACCTCGCCGGGCCGATCGCTGACGGGGTCGTTGGACCACGGCGTGAGCTGGTTCTCCCGGCTGTTGATCGCCCAGGTGTAGCCGCAGCCCTCGGCCGAGACCTGGAAGCCGAACGCGGGGTTCGCGATCACGTTGATCCAGGGCGCGGGGGTGTACTGGCCGGGCTCGAGCACGGTGACGTACTCGGTGCCGCCTGCGGCGAACCCGCCCAGGCCGTTGAAGAACTCCAGCTCGGGCCGCGTGAGGATGGCCTTGCCGGTCGGAAGCTCGTCTTGCCACGGCCTGTTCGGCGGCGCGGCCGGCGGCTTGCCGCCGGGCAGCCGCTTCACCTGGTCGGCGAGGCTCCCGCGGCGGCTCAGGATCCGCACGCGCGGCACGGTCGCGAGCAACGTGCGGACCTCGTGCGAGATGAGGTCGCCGCGCAGGATGTAGACCTGGCCGCTGGCGCCCTCACCCTGCACGTTCGGGGGCGTCGGGAAGACGCGGACCAGGGCTTCGAGCGACACCTGGAGATCCTGGTCGTACGACGGCGGCCGCTCGTTGACGATCACCAGGTCGACGGCGAGCTGTTTGACGCGCCAATAGGTGTGGGCGCGCAGCAGCTGCCGCACGATGTCCTGATCGTCGGCTTCGTCGATGCGGCACAGGACGATTGGCAGGTCGCCGGAGATGCCGTGCACCCAGAGCGCCGACTGCCCGGTGTTGCTCCCGGCCTCGGCCACCGCGGCCGGCCGCAGGTCCGGGTTGGCGTAGAGGACATGGTTCGCCAGCCGTTGGAAGAGGTGGGCCTCGTCATGGTCGATGCCCAGGTGGTGGATCTGCGCCTGCGCCTGGGTCCAGGCGAGGGTGAGGGTGCGGTCGTAGGCCGCGGCGTCGCCGTGCCTGTCCGCCAGGTCGAGCGCTTCGGCGCGGGTCGGGGCGATCATCGTCCAGAACGCCACGTGCGCCGTCGCCCCGGGCGCGAGCCGCACGCGGCGGCGCAGGCTGAAGATCGGATCGAGCACGGTGCCCACCGTGTTGGAGAGCGGCCGGCCGTCGGTCACGGAGACGGCCTCGCGCAGGCTGCGGCCGCGGCCGATGAAGCGGGCGCGATCGGTCTCGTACTGCATCTCGCCGACGGCGTCGCCCTCCACCACGGCCAGGTGCGCGGCCCAGACCTCGGGGTCGCCGGGCGATCGCCGGCGACGGGTGGCGAGCAGCGCGCCCGCCTCCGCATCGAACTCGGTCTGGACGAACAGCTTGGAAAACGCCGGGTGCGCGACGTCGGCGCCGCGGGTGGCCAGCACCACCTCGGCGTAGGAGGTGACCTCGATTTCCCGGACCCGCGGGCCGTGGTTCGTCAGCGAGATCCGCCGCACCTCGGCGTTGTCCTGGGGCGACACGACCACCTCGAGCCTGGTCGAGATGCTGCCATCGCGCCGCTCGATCACCGCATGGTCCTCCCAGAAGCTCACCTCGTAGGTGTCCGGCTCGATGCCGGTCGGCTGGTAGCCGGCGGACCACAGATCGCCGCTCTTCGCATCGCGCAGGTAGAAGTAGGATCCAGCGCTGTCGCAGGTGACGTCCTCGCGCCAGCGCGTCACCTCGAGGTCGCGGCTGCGGCTGTAGCCCGAGCCGGCGCCCGTGAGCATCACCGCGTAGGTGCCGTTCGAGAGCAGGTGCGTGCGCGGCACAGGGCCGTGGGGCGAGGCGAAGCGACGCGAGACCGGCGTGAGGAACTCGCGGCCGGAGCCGGCCGCCAGCACCTTCTCGACGCGCGACTGGCCGAACGCGACGTCGCGGGGCGAGCGCTCCTGGAGCAGCAGCTCGGTCGCCTGCACGATCGGCTCGGCGTGGAAGCGCGTGCGCATGATGCCGCCCAACAGCGTGTTGGCGAGCGCCACGAGCGACATGCCCTGGTGGTGCGCCATGTAAGCCTGCACCACGCCGACCGCCGCGCCCTGGGGCACGCGGCTCGGCGTGTAGTCGAGCGCCTCGTACCAGCCGTAACGCCCCTTGCCGCCGGCCGCGGCCAGGCGAACGAGGTTGCGCGTCGCGGCCTGGGGGTCGAACATGGCAGCCAGCACCGTCGCGTAGGGCGCGATCACGATGTTCTGCTCCATGTCGCGCTTGAGGCCGAGGTCGGGGATGCCGAAGCACAGGTATTGGTACGTCAGCTCGAGATCGCGGGCGTTGTAGGCCGACTCGGAGATGCCCCACGGCACGCCGAGGCCGGTCGCGTACTGGATCTGGCGGGCGACGACGAGCCGCATGGTCAGCTCGAGCTGGCTGCCCACCGGCGCGTCCATGACGAGCGACGGCATCAGGTACTCGAACATGGAGCCCGACCAGGACACGAGCGCGGCGTTGCGCGCGACCGGCGTGACGGCGCGTCCGAGCCGGAACCAGTGCTTGGTCGGGACGTCGCCCTTGGCGATGGCGACGAAGCTCGCGAGCCGCGCTTCGGAGGCGAGCAGGTCGTAGCAGCTGCCATCGAGCTTGCCTTCCGCAACCGTGTAGCCGATCGACAAGAGCTGGCGGCTCTCGTCGAGCAGGAAGCCGAAGGCCATGCCTTCCCACATGGCGGCCGCGCGCTCCGCGAGCCTGGCCAGCCGGAACTCGAGCCGGCGGGCGTTGCCGGCGGCGCTGGTCAGCGCGGTCAGCAGCGGGCCCGTGACCCGGCGATCGGCGGCCCAGTCGGCCGGGGCGGCCACCGTTTCCAGGTGGGCGGCCAGCGCCTCGCAGGCCTCGGCCAGGCCAGCGAGGGTGGGCGGGGCTGTGAGGAGCGGTCGCAGCCCGTCCAGGAACACGGCCGTCCCCGGCGCGCCGTCCGCGGCGAGGCGCGCGTGCGCCTGGCCCAGCGGCGCGGCCCACGGCATCAACGACGCGAGGTCCTGGCCATGGCTGCGGACGCAGTCATGCAGCATGGCAGCGGCAGCCAGCACCTCGGCCTCGGCGGCCGAGCCTGCCTCCGAGGTCAGCGTGCGGGCGATGTCGAGGATCACGTCGGCGTGGCCCGTGAGCTGGCTCAAGCGCTCGTAGATGTCGGCCGAGCCGGCCAGGGGGGCATGCAAGGCCGCCATGAGGGTGTCGAGGCCGTCGTGGAGGTGCTTGCGGGTCGTCGCATGTTGGCGCCGATGCCCGGCGGACGCCGCCAACGCCTCGCGGGTGAGCCCCACCGCGTCCTCGATGCCGGCCAGCGAGGCCGCCTGGAACACGGGAATGGTGGCGATCTCCCGCAACGCGTTGACCAGGGTGATCAGGTGTCCGGCGAGGTTGCCGCTGTCCACCGAGGAGATGTACTTCGGCTCGAGCGGCCGCAGATCCTGGGTGTCGTACCAGTTGTAGAAGTGCCCCTGGTGCCGCTCGAGCCGCTCCATGCTCGTCATGCTCGCTTCCAGGCGCTCGAGCGCTTCGAAGGTGCCGATCCAGCCGAAGTCCCGGGCGGTCACGATCGACAACAGGTAGAGGCCGAGGTTGGTCGGCGAGGTCCGGTGGGCGACCACCGGGCGCGGCGCTTCCTGGAAGTTGTCCGGCGGCAGGTGGTTCTCGCCGGGGGTCACGAAGGTCTCGAAGTAACGCCAGGTGCGGCGCGCGACCAGGCGCAACGCCTGGCGATCGGCCGCGTCGATCGGCGTCCGGCCGGCCATCGGCGCGGGCAGGCTCATCCAGCGGGCGAACGCCGGCGCCGCCCCCCACAGGGCGAGCAGGGGCCCCGCGACGATCCAGGTGCCCGGCCCGCCGGCCAGGGCCCAGAAGAAGGCGGCGGCGATCGTGAGCGCCACGCCGCCGCCCATCTGGCGGTAGAAGCCCGCGAGCGCCAGCGCCGGGCCGCCGGAAGCCTGAGCGGCCGTCACCCACTCGAGCATGTGGCGGCGCGTCACGTAGAGGCGCAGCAGGGTGCGAACCTTGGCGTCCGCCATCAGCCAGGCCTGGTGCGGCAGCGTCGCGAACTGGAACGCGAGCCGGGTGAGGCCGAGGCCGAGCTCGTCGCGCACGGCCACGGCGTGGGTGTGCAGCGAAAGGTTCTTGCGGGATGGCAGCACGGCCAGGAGCCAGGGCATCAGGGTCGGGATGGCCAGGAGGGCGACCAGGAAGGCGGTCCAGGCGGCGGCGATCGCCACCGGCTGCGTCCAGCCGAGCCCCAGGGCCAGCAGCGTCGCCGGCGCCGACACCGTGCGGCGCAGGTTGTCGGCCATCTTCCAGCGACCGATCGCGGGAATCGCATCGCGCACCGGGCTGTCGGACGGCGCCGCGCCCCGCCCGAGTATCCAAGGCAAAAGCTGCCAATCGCCCCGCGCCCAGCGGTGGTGGCGGGCCGCGTCGACGTTGTAGCGGGTCGGAAACTCCTCCACCATCTCGACGTCGGTGACGAGGGCGGCGCGCACGAAGGTCCCCTCGAGGAGGTCGTGGCTGAGCAGGGTGTTCTCGGGAATCCGGCCTTCGAGGGCGGCTTCGAAGACGTCGACGTCGTAGATGCCCTTGCCGCTGTACGAGCCTTCCTTGAACAGGTCCTGGTACACGTCCGAGACGGCGAACGCATAGGGATCCAGGCCGCCGGGGCTCGAATAGACCTGTTGAAAGCGCGAGCCTTCATGGTCGGCGGGCAGGGAGGCCGTCACGCGCGGCTGGAGGATGCCGTAGCCCTCGACGACGCGGCCGGCGGCCTCGTCGAGCCGCGGGCGGTTCAGCGGGTGCGCCAGCTTGCCGACCAGGCGCTTGGCGGCGCCGCGCGGCAGGCGCGTGTCGGCGTCCAGCGTGATCACGAAGCGCACGCCGTCCGGCACGGCCGGCGGTCGCCCGTCCGGGCCGAGGTAGCTCGTGTCGGTCGCGCCCCGCAGCAGGCGGTTCAGCTCGTGCAGCTTGCCGCGCTTGCGTTCCCACCCGATCCACTTGCCTTCGGCCGGGTTCCAGAGGCGGCGGCGGTGCAGCAGCCTAAAGCGCGGCCCGTCGGCCTCGCTGTCGTGGCGCTCGTTGAGGCGCGCGATGCCCTCCGTGGCGAAGGCCAGCAACGCCTCGTCGCCTGGCACTTGTTCCGAGTCGGCGTCGGCCCAGTCCGTCAACAACGCGAAGTGCAGGTCGCCGTCGGCGCTCGCCAGGTAGTGGACCTCCAGCCGCTCGATCTGGCGGCCGACTTCCTCCGGCGACATGAGGAGCGTCGGCACGACCACCATCGTGCGGAGGCTCGCCGGGACGCCCTCGCGCAGGGCGAGGCCGGGCAAGCAGGTCGGCTGGATCCCACGCACGATCAGGCGATTGACCAGCGCTACGGCCGTATCCATGGCCGGGAACACGCCGAGCACGGCGAGCGTGCCGACCAGCCAGCCGGGCGCACCCGCCACCGACAGGCCGTACAGCGGACCTGCCAGGCAGCCCGCGGTCGCCGTCGCGTTCATGCCGAACAGGCCGGCCACGCCGGCAGCGCCGGCGGCGCGGGTGAAGCGCTCGGCGAGCGGCACCCGGTACCCCAGCGCGGCCTCGAAGCTCGGCCGCCCGGCCAGGAGCAGGTGATAGCCCGGGTCGCACGCGCGGCTTTGCGCGTCGGAGAGCCGGGCCTTCGCCGTCACGACCAGCAGCCGCCGGACGACCTCGAGCTCCGAATGGACGCTGCCGCGCGCGAGCTCCTCGATCGATCGACGGTATTGGTTGCGCGTGGGGAAGTCCATGTCCGCGAAATCGCTGCCTGTGCGCAGCGCCGCATCGACCAGGCTGACGCTCTCGAAGAAGTCGGGCCAGTCGACCGCGCCGATGAGGCGCAGGCTGGTGATCGCGTTGCGCACCGTCATGTTGGTCGCGCCCTGGGCCTGGATCTCGGCCTGGACGATGTCGTCGGCGGTCGTGCCCTGGGCGGCAAGGCGCTCGTCGAGCCACAGCAGGGCGGGCGTCACGCGGGGATCCTGGTCGCGTAGGCGCTGCAGCAGCTGGACCGCGAAGGCCGAAGGAAGCGGCCGCCGGGCGTACTGGGCCAGGGTCGCGGACGCCGTCTCTGCGTCGCAGCCGATGCCGAGCAGCCGGTCAGCCAGGGCATCCGCCGCCTTGCGCGCGACGCGGCTCCTGATGATGAGCTCGGCGGTGCGGCGCAGGTTCTCCACCAGGATGATGCGCAAGGTGATGGTGACCGCCCACAGCTCGCCGATCGTCAGCGGCGCCCCGCGTTGGTACGCCTCGACGAAGCGCGCGAGCGTGGCCGGCACGAACCGGCTATCGGTGTGGGCCACGTAGGTGCGCGCGAGGCCGTAGACGCGCGGGAAGCCTCGGAGCTCGCCTTCGGCCAGCTTCGGGAGCTGGCGGTAGTAACCGGGCGGCAAATCCTCGCGGATTTCGTTGAGCTGCACTTCGACGTCGTGGAAGTTGTCCACCAGCCATTCCGCGGCCGGGGTGATGCGTTCGCCTTCGCGCACGGCCTGGCACAGGGCGGCGTAGGCGCTGCCGAGCACGCGGCCGTTCGCTTGCAGGCGGCGAGACAGCGGGCGCGCGGTGCCGCCGCGCGGCACGATGGACTGGACGGTCGCCAGCGCTTCGGCCACGGCATCCAGCCGATCGACGCCGAGGAGCTCGCCACGGACCGCGTTCTCGGGGTCAGGGCCGAACGCCACCGCGGAGGCGCGACGGATCGTGTGCATACATGCACCTTTCAGCCTGGCTTCGCGCCAGGCTCGAACGATTCCGCCGTGCCGGATGGTGACTGGGCAAACGTGGCGTCCGAAGGGCCGCTCGAGGCCATCGTCGGAAGGGTGACGGCCTGTCACCGCTAGGGTGACGACCGCGCCAGGCGCAACACGAAGTGCTTCTCAGCTCAGGTGATCCGTGTTTCCAGTATACTCTGTTCGCCCCGTTATTGTTGGTTCGGCGCCTCTGGTAGGTTGGTATCAATGACTTCTGCTGCCGCGCTCACCGTGATTGCGCTCGTCGGGCTGACCACCTCGCAGCCGTTCGGCGGCGCCGCGGGGCCGGCGCGCCTGGGGCCGGAGGAGGCGGCGCTGTGGGGCGCCGGGCTCCTGAGCGCGGACTATCCGGCGATCGCCAACGCCGCCCGGACGTCCGGGCTCCACGGCGCGCGCCGGGTCGCCCAGGCGGGGCTCGCAGGCCCGTTCTCGCTCGACTACGGCGACCCGCAAGCGATGCTGGCGGCTGCCCGCTACGCCAGCACCCACGCGGAGTACCAGCGGTTCCTGGCGACCTTGCGGCGCGGCGACGTGGTGTTGGTGACGCGCAACGACCCCCGGCACTACATCACGCGCTTCACGGGCGGCCCGTTCATCCACGTGCTCCTTTGTACGGACGCCGCGCCGCCGGGCCGCTTCATCGAGGCGATCGGCGCCACCGCCCGCCGGGGCGACCCGACGTCCGACCGCGTCCGGCGGGCGACGGCCGCCCGCTACGCGGCCGACGACGCGACGCTGCGAATCGTCCGTCCGGCGGAGCGCTTGCCCGCCGAGCGGCGTGACGCGGCGATCAGCGGGGCAATCGCCTTCGCGACCCGCCAGCTCGGCAAGCCGTACAACTTCGCCTTCTCGGACCGCCTCGGCGGCCAGCGCGCATTCTACTGCTCGTCCCTGATCCACCAGGCTTACACGAGCGCCGGCGTGGATTGGCCCCTGGTGCGTCAGCCGGCCCGCGGCGCCGAGCTCGTCGCGTTGCGGCGCCTGGTGCTCGCGCTCGCGCTCGACGATCCGGTCCTGGTCTCGCAGCGCCTGATGAGCTTCCTCCACCGTGACCCGGCGCCATCGCGCGAAGAGCTGGCGCGCTACCTGGTCGACGACGTGCTGCCGCATGCACGCGCGCTCGCGCCGACAGTCGCCACGCGGGATCAGCGCGCGCGCCTGGTCCCCGCCATCACCGCCGCCATGGCTGCACGGCCCGACGGCTTCGCCAGGCTGCTCGCCGCGTGCGAGCCCCAGGCCATCCTGCCGCTCGGCCGGCGCCTGGGGGCCGAGGCGTTGCCCTTCGCGGACGCCCTGGCGGCTCTGACCACCGGCCGCCGCAGCCCGTTCACGGCTGCTGCCGGCCTCGGCCTGGACGCCCTCGACCTCCTCCACGCCAGCGGCCTGACGGCGGCCCCGCGACGCGCCTCGCGGCTCCCCGACGACGACTTCGTCAGCCCGAGCGACCTCGCCTGGGCCGCGATTCCGCACCAGGACTTCAACGTGCGCCGCGGCCACCCGCTCGACCCGCCCTCGGCGATCGCGCGATAGCCGACGGCGAGACGGTTCGGGGCTACTTGCCCGTCTTCTTCTCCAAAGCCGCCTGGATGGCGTCGTTGAAGCGATCCATGAGCGCTTCTTCGCGATCGGCGTTCTTGCCGTCCTTGTACTCGTCGAACGTGACCCGGCCGTCGCAGTCCTCGTCATACGAGCGATACCGGCCAATCTCGTCGCCCGTCAAGACGTTGTCGTCGTTGTCATCCCGTGCGGCGAAGACGCGCACGAACTGGTCCTCGCGCGCGAGCCTGGCGAGCTCCTTGCGCCCGGCCTTGAGCTCTTCGCGGTCCAGGCCGCCGTCCGCGTTCTTGTCCAGCTTCTGGATGCCAGCTTTGGCTTCGTCAGCATCGACCTTGCCGTCGTGATTTGCGTCGAAGGCCCGGAGCCGGGTCGCTTCCTCAGCGCCGATCTGGCCGTCCTTGTCACGGTCCAGATGGCGCATGACCTTGTCGACGCGCTGATCGACGGCCTTCTCGTGGGCGAGCTTGACGCGCTCCTTGAGGTCTTTCAGCTTGTCCGTGGCGGCCGGGTTGTTGTTCACCTGCATGGCAGAGCATCCTCCGAGCGGGGCAGTCGAGCGAGCCTTCATCAGCAGGTATTCCCGGTTTGCGGGGGCCTGCAACGGCACTGCGATGTCTATTCGATCTCCACTCCGTCTGCCGGGTCGCGCTGTATGATGACCTGGCGATGACTGACCCCACTCCACTTTTCACCCCACCGCCGGGGCCCGACGACCCGCTGGGCATGCTCCGTGCCTGCCACCGGCGGCTCGAGGCCCGCCTCGACACGCTGGGCCACGTGGCGGACTTGCTCGCCGGAGCGCCGGGCACGCGCCTCGAGGCTGCGGCGGGCGCGATCGCGCGCGCGATCAGTCACCTCGACGGCGCTGCGCGCTTGCATGTCGAGGACGAGGAGGTCTCCCTCTTTCCCCGCCTGCAAGCGGCCGACCCCGGCGCCACGGCGGTCATCGCCGGGCTGGCGACCGACCACGCCGAAATCGAAGCCGGCTGGCGGGCCCTGCGCGCGGTGCTTGAAGCGATTTTCGCGGCGCTCGAAGTGGGTCGCGCGCCCGAGCCTGTCCTGGTCGACCGGCTGCGCGCGCTGCTGCCACCCTTCGCGGCCGCCCACCAGGGGCATCATGCGCGCGAGGAGCGTGAGCTCCTGCCCCGCGCCGAGGCCCTCCTGGATGCCCGGGCGTTGGCTGAGCTCGCGGATGAGATGCAGGCCCGGCGCCAGGGGGAGGGCGACCGGGCCTTTAGCGGCCCGTCATAGGTCGGCCCGCCGGAAGACGAGCATGGCGCCCACCAGCGGCACGGCGATCCAGGCCGCCAGGGCGCCCGCCATCACGGGACCCGCGGTCGTCGCGCCGAGCATCCGCATCAGGCTGGCGCCGGTGGCGCCGAAGGCCATCGCGGAGTCGAGCGAAAGGATGCCGAGCACCCGCGCGAGGTCGACCGGGTTGAGGAACAGGAGCGCCACGAACGCCGGCGTGAGCGCCTTGGCGCCGATCGCCACAGCCGCGCCGACCACCACGAGGTCGTACAGGATCACCGCGGCGAACCAGACCACCACCGCGAACGCCAGCGCCCGCGCGCGGCTGCGCGCGACGACGGCGATCGCGAGGGCGATCGCCACGAAGCAGACCGCCAGCGCGCAGGCGATCGCCGTGAGGGCCAGGTAGCGGCCGACGTCGGCGCCACCCGTCCGCAGCCCGACGGCGACGCCTGCGGCCCCGAAGCCCGCCAGCGTCGAGGCCACGAGCGTGAGCGAGAGCCCCGTGAACTTGCCGAGCAGCACCTCGTCGCGCGTGACCGGCTGGGCGACGAGCAGCGCGAACGCGCCGCGCTCGCCGGCCATGGCGCTCACGCCGAGGAAGAGCGCCACGAGCGGGAAGAAAAGCAGCACGAGGTTGAGCAAGCTGGCCGACGTCCGGGCGAAGCCGGTCACGCCGGTGGTGCCGCCGCCCACCAGCCCGAAGTAGCTGAGGCCGAGCGCGAACAGGCCGAACACGCCGGCGAAGATCCAGATCAGGCGGCTGCGCAGCGCGTCGACCAGCTCGCGCGCGGCGATCGCCCAGACGGCCCGCATGTTCATCGGCTCACTTGCCCCCCGTGAGCGCTTTCCAGCTGGTGAGCGGCCCCGCGTGCCTGGCCTCCAGCCGCTTCGCCTCGGCGGGCGACCCGAAGGCCAGCAGCCCGTAGCGCATCGGCGTCGGGAACTTCGACTTGACGATCGTGGCCCGCGCGAGCGGCAGCCAGGCCGTCGTCTTGAAATCCTTCACGAAGAGCGCGCGAGGCGGCGCGAGCCGGGGCCCCCTGGCCTTCACGAAGGCGACCATGCAGCCCAGCTCGTCGAACTTGAGCACGGCGCCGTCGGCCGCGATCAGCTCGGCGGCCAGGTGCTCGTCCTCCACCGCCATGCGGCACTGGGCGCATTCGTCCGCCTCGGGCATGATCGGCACGGGCTTGATGTCGCCGGCGCCCATGAGGGCGCAGGCGACGAGGCCGAGCGAGAACGGCGATGCGGGGCGGAGGCTCATCGGGGGGGCTCCTTTCGGGCGCGGACGGTCGCCAGGAAGATCTCCTCCAGGCTCGCGTCTTCGGTGTGCAGGTCGGTGATCCGGTAGCCGGCCTCCGCCAGTGCGGTGACGAACAGGGCCCGGGAGGCGTCCGGCAGCTCGACCTGCACCCGCTCGGCATCGGCTTCGACGGCGCGGCCGCCGTAGCTCCGGGCGAGCCCCGCGGCGACCTCGGCGGCGCCGGCGACGCGGACGGTGAGGCGGGAGGGCAGCGCGAGATCGCGCCGCAAGGCCGCAAGCGTCGCCTGCGCCACCACGCGGCCGTCCAGGCAGATGGCGACGTGCGAGGTCAGCGCCTGGGTCTCGTTGAGCAGGTGGGAGCTGACGAGGACGGTCGCGCCGGCGGCGTGACGCTCGCGGATGATCTCCTTGAAGAGCAGCGCGCCTTCGGGATCGAGGCCGACCGTGGGCTCATCCAGGATGAGGATCGGCGGGTCGCCGAGCAGCGCGATCGCGAGCCCGAGCCGCTGGAGCATCCCGCCCGAGAAGCCGTCGGTCCGCCGGTGGGCGGCCGTGGCGAGGCCCACGCGCGCGAGCAGCGGGGCCAACGTGTCGGCCGCGACGCCGCGCAGGCGGGCGAAGAACGCGAGCACCTCGAACGCCGACAGGTTGTCATGGAAGTCCACGCGCTGGGGCAGGTAGCCGACCAGCCGGCGCGCGGCGCGCGGATCGCGAGCGGGGTCGAGCCCGCCGAGCAGCACCCGGCCGCCGGACGGGCGGACCAGGCCGACCAGCACCTTGAGCGTCGTGGACTTGCCGGCGCCGTTCGGCCCCAACAGCGCGACGACCTCGCCGGCCTGGACCGCCAGGTCGAGCCCGTTCACCGCGCGGACGGCGCCATAGGCCTTGGTGAGCCCTTCGACCCTGATCATGGCTGGTACCCGCGCCGGGCCAGCCAGACCGGCAGCAGCCCCGCTGCGAGCAGGCCCGCGGCGCCCAGCAGGAACGGCCTGCGCGCGGGCTCCGGGGCCGGCCGGGGCGGCAGGCCCGGCGGCACCTCGGATGCCACGAGCGGCGCGTCGTCGACGACCTGGGGCACGTCCAGCACGGGCAGCGTCCGCTCGGCGAAGGCCAGCGCCTGGATGCCGGGCCCCAGCAGGAACAGGCGGGCCGGCGGCATGTTCTCGGTGACCCAGCCGAACACGTCGCCGGCGCGGTGCGGCACGTCGCCCAGGCCATCGCCATCGAGGTCATAGCCCTCGTAGGCGCCCCAGCGGTTACCCCGCCAGGCGTTGACGTCGGCGCCGGTCGGCAGCGTGATCTCGGTGGTGTTGCCGGCGATCACGTTGCCCGCGATCACGTTGCCCTCGGCGCTCGCGCGCACCTCGACGCCGACGTCGTTGCCGACCAGAAGGTTGCGCTCGAACCGCATATTGATGGCGCCGTCGAGGAAGAGCCCTGTGCGGTTGTCGGCGATCACGTTTTCGATCACCTCGGACTCCTCGACGTCCTTGATGAGCAGGCCGTAGGCGCGGTACCCGCGGTTGCCCGCGAAGACGTTGTGGCGGAGCGCGAGGCGGCGGCTGAACATGATCGCGGCGCCGGCCTCGGTCTCCAGGAACTGGTTGTCCTCGAAGCGGTTGTCGTCCGAGTACATGTAGTGCAGGCCGTACCGCACGCGGCGGATCGCGTTGCGGCGGACGTCGGTGTGGCCGGAGCCGTTGAAGTAGATGCCGTCGCGCGTGTCTGCGATGTCGTTCGCCAAGAGCGTGACGTGTTGTGACGCGTGGAGGCGGATGCCGTCGCCGCGTTCGGCCTGCCGCTTCGTGGTGAGGCCGCGGATGTGGTTGCGGCGCACGGTGCAGCCATCCGCGAAAGCCAGGTAGATGCCGAACAGGCAGCGCTCGAGGTGGCAGTCCTCGATGACCGTGCGCCCGGCCCCGACGCGGATGCCGGCGCTGTCGCCGAGGGTCTCGGCGCCGCTGCCCGCCACCGTGAGGCCGGCGATCCGGCAGCCCGGCGCCTCGACCACGATCACGTCCCCGACGCCGCCGCCGTCCACCACCGGCGAGCCTTCCCCGACGAGCGCGATCGGCCGCGTGAGGATCAGCCGCTCCCGGTAGGTCCCCGCCGGGACGCGCACGACGTCGCCCGCGCGCGCGCGGTCGATCGCCGCCGCAATCGTCGGGAACCCGGCGCCCACGCGAAGTTCGGCGGCGGCGGCCGGCGGCGCGGCCAGTAGAGCCGCCCAGCCAGTCAACGCGGCGCTGGCGATCGCCCCTCGCATCCGATCCTTACCGGGGCTTGACGGTCATGTAGCCCTGCATCTCCTGGTGCAGCGCCGAGCAGAAGTTCGTGCAGTAGTACGGGAAGACGCCGGCCTTCTTGGCCGTGAACGACACGGACTTCGTCTCGCCCGGGTCGACGACCACGTTGATGTTGTAGTCATCGATGCCGAAGCCATGGATCTCGTCGCGGGTCTGTTCGCCGTTGGTGATGTGGATCGTGACCTGGTCGCCCTCGCGCAGGTCGAGGTTCGAGGGCGCGAAGTACGACCGGATGGCGTATGCCTTCACGATCACGCGCTTGCCGTTGCGCGTCACCTTGGCGTCGGCGGCCTTCCAGATGGCCTCCGCGTGGTGGTTCTCGGCCTTCGGATAGACCTCGATCGGCTTGATCGCGTCGGCCTTGAGGATCTGCGCCGCGTGCGGCTCGGGCTCGGTGAACGCCTCGTAGAGCATCGTCATCTTGTTGCCGGTGATGTCGATGAGCTGCGAGCTCTCGGGCTGGGACGGGCCGGTGGAGAGGTGGCGGCCCTTCGAGAGCTTGTTCATCGAGACGAGGTAGCGGCCGTAGGGGTGCGCCGTGTTGCCGCCGGCGGCGACCATATGGCCCACGTTGTAGGCCACCGGGATCTTGTCCTCGACCTTGAGCGTGGCGAGATCCCACTTGGCGATCGCGCTCTCGAGGTACAGGCTCGTGTACGCGAAGCCCTTGTCGTCGTACTCGGTGTGCAGCGGGCCCAGGCCGACGGCCACCTCGCCGCGTTTCACGGCGTCGAAGTCGAGCACGGACACGCCGTCCTCGTTGCCCTTGAAGTTCTTGGCGGCGATCGCCTGCTGCATCTTCTCGAAGTCGAAGACCGTCACGACCGGCGTGAGCTTGCCGGAGGCGGCCATGTACTTGCCGTCGGGGGTCACGTCGACGCCGTGCGGCGAGCTCGGGCAGGGGATGAGGTAGACCACGCCGGGCGCCTTCTTCGGGTCGAGCACCGGCACGCCGCCGATCATCGTCGCCTTGCCGTCCTTCACGGCCTGCTCGGCCGCGCGCCAGTTGCACGCCACGACGTAATCGCGGGTCGCCTGCGAGGCCGTGACCTCGAGCCGGCCTGTGCCGCGCTCCGAGTTGTAGCAGGTCCAGAACGCCCAGTCCCGCGACGGGCCCTTGCCGACCGAGCCGAGGTCGTAATCGAAGGGCGGCATCATCACCTGGAAGCCGGGGGACATGGTGCCGGACTTGGCGTCGATCTTCACGCCGGACACGATGCCCTTGTAGGCGGTCTTGTACTGGGCGATCGGCGCGTACTTCGTGCGCGGGATCGGGGCTGAGAAGCGTGACGCCGAGAGGATGTACTCGCTGTTGCCGGTCGTGAAGGCCGAGCCGTGGTTGCCGGACAGGTTCGGGATGTCGAAGATCTGCTTGGTCTTGAAGTCCCGCAGATCGATGCGGGCCGCGCGGTTGTTGGCGTTGTCGTTCACGAAGAGCCAGCGCCCGTCGTAGTCGTCGTTCGTCTTCGAGAGCGCCGGGTGGTGGACGTCGCCCCAGGTGTATTCGCCCATCATCTTCTTCGACTCGTCGTCGAAGCCGTAGCCGGTGCCCGAGTAGGGCGCGAAGACCGGGATCGTGGAGATGTGGCGCATCGACGGGATGCCCGCGACGTAGACCTGGCCGGAGTGTCCGCCCGAGTAGAAGAGGTAGAACTCGTCGAGCTTCCCGGGCGCGACGTAGGTGTGCTGGGCCGCGCCCTCGGCGATCCGCGGCTCGGTCTTGGAGCCAGGCGCCGGCACGTCGGCGGCTTTCTGCTTCGCGTCGCCCTTCGGCGGGTTGGAGAGGAGCGTGACGATCTGGTCGCGCTCGGCGTTCGACAGCTTGATCTGGTTTTCCAGCACGGTCTTCATGGTGCCGGTCGGGTGGGCCATGAAGGTCGCCAGGTCCACGTTGAAACGCGTCTTCACGTCCGTCACCGCGGTGGACAGGTCCGGCCCCATCTCGCCGCCGTCGACGCCCCAGGCGAGCCCCTTGTGGCACTGCACACAGCCCTTGTCGACCAGGATCTTGGCCTCGCTCGCCATCGCGGCGGTCGTGGTACCCGCGGCCCCGGCGGCGCTCGCCGCGGGGCTTGCGCCCGTGGCCGCCTGGTCGGCCTGCTTGCCGCGGTCCGCGCAGGAATTCAGCGCCAGCAGCAAGGCCAGGCCGGCCAGGGAGAGGAGCGGGGTGGTGGAATGGGGCTGCATTTTTTCCTTCTCTCCGAGCGACAATCGTGCGCTTAATAATCGTTCATAAAGTTTGACTAATCTACATAATCTCCTTCCCATTTGCAACCTGTCGCATGGAATTGCTACGCCCACGCGCGAGCAGCACGACCACACCGAGCGCGGCGGCGGCCAGCAGGAGGTAGGCGCCGAGGCCCAGCGAGCCCGTGGTCGTGAAATTCGCGAGCTGGTTGGTGCCCAGGAACACCGGCGTGAAGGGCGCGATCTTCACGGGCGCCGAGGGATCGAGGTTGTGGCCGTACTGGTACAGGCGGTAGGCTGCCGTGGAGAGCCCACCCGCGCCCACGATCCCGAGCACCGCGAGCCCGGCCCCGAGAAAGGCCCGGTGGCCCGAGGCGGCGAGCGCGGCCAGCACCGCGGCGAGGGCCATGCCGAGGGGCATGAGCCGCAACTCCGGGAAGCTCTCCCCGTGGAGCTCGGCCATCCCGATGTAATGGTTGAGCGTGTTGATCTCCGCCAGGTGGTCGACGAACTCCGACGCGCCGCCCACCAGCTTGTTCGCGTAGACCTGCAAGACGAGGCCCTCGGGATACTGGGGCGCCACCATCGTCATCTGCCAGAGCGGGAAAAGTAAGGAGAACGCGATGAGCGCGCCGGCCACGGCGGCGGCGAGGCGCTGCCACGGTGCGAGCGAGTCCGGGGCGAAGCTGGCCCCGTGGAACCGGCCGTTTGGTGCGAACGGATTGATCATGATCCCCTCCTGATCAGCCTGGTTGGCCGATCCGTGTGCCGAGCGTCAGGCACCTGCCGTTATCCTAGCGCGGCCCGGGGCCCTCATGCATCGGTGGCTTCTCCCGACGGCTATAAGTTTCGCTTGACGACTTTGTGAATATTGTGTATAAAATATGTCTATAAGCGCCAAAGCGCCAGGAGCGGTGGCGGGTCGCGAGAAGGAGATGCCCCATGAACATCGGTAGCTGGATCTGGTCGGTCGCCCACCCGGTCACGAACACCCGGAAGCGGGCCGTCGCCAAGCCCAAGGCCAAGGCGGTCAAGCGTGCTCCGTCGAAGATGGCCCGGGACACGGTGACCGTGAACAAGGCCTTGCTCGCGAGCGCCTCCAACCTCACGGGCTACAGCGGGGGCGGCATCATCTCGAACAATGGCGGCGGCCTCGTCACGACGGGCGGCGGCAACCTCCTGAGCAACCACGTGGCCAGGTTCAAGGGCGGCAAGTTCTGAACCGCAGCACGGAACCCCTCTCCCCATTCTCAGCCCCCCACGAACCCGCCCGGAGAGGGGAAGGGTCCGTGGGGCGCGGATGAGCGGCGATTTACGCGTTGCTGTCTAGCGACCCGACGGCACCAGGGCTTGGAGCGGCGGCAGCTCGGCGAGCTCGATGCAAAAATCATTCACCCCGGAGAAGAGCAGCTGGCGCTCGCCCAGCCGGGTGTGCCCGGTGGAGAAGACCACCGCGGGGATCACGAAGTCGCCGTGGCGCGCCGCGAACTCGGCCTCCGGAAGGCTGCAAGCAGCCCGCCGCGCCGCCAGAAACGCCTCATCCGTCCAGGCCGAGAGCACCGGCGTCTCGCGCCGTCCCAGCTCGCGATCGGGCGCCTCGGCGTCGAAGAAGGCGAGGCCGGTCTGGTAAACGCCCGCCACGGCGTCCGCCCGCCGGTGGACGCCGTGGTAGTAGCTCGCGAGCGCGGGCGCGCCGCCGGGCCCTTCGCACGGGAACGGGACCGCGCCCGCGCCGACATGGTGCCGCTCCCAGTCGAAGCGCCCGGCCAGCAGGGGCCGCGAGGCGGACCAGGAGCGGCCCTCGTCGGGGCTGGTGGCCCAGGTCATTCGCTTGGGCCCCCAGGGCAGGGTGTTGACGCGGTCATGCCGCCAGAGCAGGCCGCCCGGGCGCACCGGCAGGATCTTGATGTCGCGGTTGTCGTGGTGCCCCTGCGCCTCCGCGACACGCGCGTAGACCCAGGCGCCGTCCTGCCAGCGGCCGCGTGCGAGCATCGGCGTGATGCCCCAGTCGGAGACGCCCACGTACGAAAGCCAGGGCTCGCCGTCGAGCCACGTGACGGACGGATCCTCCTTGCCGTAGACCTCATAGGGGCCGGTGTCGGGCAATACCATCGCCCCAGAGCTGATGAGCGTACCGTCCGCGTCGAGGCGCACCCGCCGCAAATGGGACAGGGACGGCAGCCGGATACCGAAGCCGCTCCGTGGCACGATCAGCCGCGGGTCGGCGACGTCCACGTCCGCGTCGGCGAAGTGGTCCACCACGACCCGATCGCCCCCCCCCTCCGCCCGCGGGCTCGCGCGGTGCCCCGCGCGCCGGGATTCCGGCACGACGGACGCGATCACCCGCACGATGAGGTCGAAGCCCGTCACCAGCGCCGGATCGTGCACGGCTTGCGGGCTCGCCGGCCGCCCGGCGCCGGTCGCCGGGTCGTGCAGCCAGACGCTTTCGAGCGCCGGGTTCGCGACCGCCACCGGCACGAGGTCGGGCCCCGGGCCTGCCGGTAGCTGCCAAGGCCAGAGGACGGGCCGGCGGTGGAGCACCGTGCACTCGGGCCCGGCCTGCGTCAACCCACGCTCCCGTCGGGCCGCGCCATGCGGGCCCAGCCGATGCACCAGTCGGCCATGCCGTAGGCGACCAACATGCCCTCGCCGTCTGGCGCGGGCCAGAGGCCGGTCGGGAAGACGACGTTGTCGACGACGCCTGCGCGCTCCTCCGCCGCCGTCGGCGTGAGAATGGGGTCGGGCGAGCGGTAGACCACGATCGCCGGATCCTCGGCGTCGAGCACCATCGCGCCGGCGTTGTAGCGGCGCTGCGGATCGCCGTCCGCGTCGCCGTCGACGCCATGGTAAATGATCAGCCAGCCCTGGGGCACGCGCACGGGCTGCGTCCCGCCGCCCAATTTCAGGCGTTCCCAGCCGTGCTCGGGCGCAGCCACGAGCCGGTGGCCGTCCCAGTGGACGAGGTCGTCGGAGTACGAGATCCAGATGCTTTGCTTCTGGCCGAGGCGCTCGGCCAGCGCGCCCCTGAACATCGGGCGGTGCAGCATCGCGAAGCGGCCGCCGATGCGCTCGGGGAAGAGCATCGCGTCCTTGTTGTCGACGTGGTTGAGGTCGATCGCCAGGGGGCCCGCGGTCGTCTCCGCGACGTGGAGCGTGAAGCGCGCCAGGCCCAGCCTGTCCCAGCGCAGGCCATCGCGGCTGCGCGCGAGGGCGATCCGCGGCGCGCGCTCGCCGCCGTACGCCGTGTAGCAAAGAACCAGCTCCTTGGCGATCGTCGTGACACGCGGATCCTCGCACCCGCCGCCTGGCGAGAGCGCGGTGCCGGGCGCCGGCGTGAGCAGCTCGTAAGGCGCCGTCGGCTCGAGCGCGTAGCGGTCCAGCCGCTCGGCCACGAGGCCGTCGGCGGTCCAGTGCAGCTCCGCGAGCGCCAGCCTGGAAAAGTTCTCGGGCACGGTGTCGACCGCCCGGTACATCATCAGCCGCCGCTCGCCGGCGCGGAAGACCGTCGGGTTGAGCACGCCGCCCGCTTCGTCGCGGCGCTCGGGCGCCGGGCGCAGCAGGATGCCCTCGCGCACGAGGCCGTAGGGGCGAGCAGCGGTGACGTCGGGGGTCATCTGGTCTCCTTCGGGGCAGGGGTCATGGCGTCTTGTTCGCAGGGGCTGTAGGGGCTTCGACGAAGGCCGCGCCGTAGGGCGGCAGGCTCACCGGCCGGGCGAAGCCGGGGATGCGTGCCTGGCGCGCGCCTGCGGCATGGTTGACGACCACGCCCGCGAGGCCGGCCGGCGTGCGGAAGACGCGATACTCGACCTCCGGCTGGACGATCACGCCGTCGAGCCGCAGGTCCTGGCGCGCCGCGGCGGCGTAGCGCACCTCGAGGTCGGCCCGCGCGCCCAGCCTGAGGAACGCCGGCGTTTCCAGCGCCTCCGCCGCGTTCCAGGGCGCGCCCGCGGGGGGCATGAGCACGGGCAGGGTCTGCAGGCGATCGCCCGCGCGCAGCGTCAGCGAAGCGCGCTCGCCGGCCACGTGCCGGTCGCGCCAGGCGACCGGCGTGAGCCGATAAACATCCGGCGCGAGCCAGCCCGTGAGCCGCAGCGCGGCGCCGGGCCGCAAGGTGGCGGCTGCTTCGCCAGACAGGCCGGGCGCCTTCGCGATCAGCGCGCCGGGCGCCGCCTCGGCCTCCCAGAACGCCACCCCGCGCCGCGCCGTCTCGCGCGCGTGGACGTATGGCGCGAGGTCGGGCCGCCCCGCGAGCGCCTGGAGCGTCAGCAGGCCCTCGATCGTGGACTCGGCGCCCGCGTCCAGGCTCGCGCCGCGCGGGTCGACGCCGTCCCACACCCGCCCGGTGCGCGCGTCGTACATCGGCCGGCGGGCCGGGTTCTCGCCCGTCAGCCAGCTGGCGAAGAGGCCGGCGAGCTTGCCGTAGCGGCGCTCCCCGGTAGCCTCCTCGAGCGCCAGCAGGCCGAGCACCTGGGGCTCGACGCCGTAGGCGATCTGCGGGAACAGCGAGGGGGCCGGCAGGAAGCCCGCGATAGGGCCGCCGGTGACGAGCAGGTGCGGCACGAAGCGGTCGGCCTCCTGGCGCGCGGCGCCGATCAGGCGCGCGGAGGCGATCGCCTTGCCGCCGGCGGCGAGCGCGTGCAGCATGTGGGCGCCGTAGGCGTGCCAAACCTGGGGGCCGAGGCCGGGCAGGTGCGCGCCTGCGAGCGCGGTGCCGGGCGCGGCGGGGGCCCAGGCGGCGATCGCCTCGCCGTAGCGTGCGATCAGGTGCTTCGTGCGCGGGTCCGGCCGATCGGTCTCGAGCGCCGCGAGGCCGAGCACGGCGACCGCCGTGGCGTCGGGCGCGTCGCCGAGGAACCAGCCCGGCGCGCGGTGGGTGCCATAGGCGTGCGTGCTGCCGTCGCGCCGTTTCACGTCAGCCAGGAGCAGGTCGACCGTCTGGAAGGCCTGCTCGCGAAGCTCGTCGGCGTAGCCGGGCGCGCCGCGCCGGAAGGCCCGTGCGCCCTCGCCCAGCGCCCAGAGCGCCCGGGCCGTCCACCAGGTCAGCCCGGCCCGCGAGGTCGGGCCGTCCTGGTTGATGCGGCCGTCGGCCCAGATGAAGTTGTAATAGGTGCCGTCGCCCTTCGCGAGCTCGCGCACGAAATCGAAGGCGGCCCGCGCCTGGGCGCCCGCATGGGCATCGCCCGTGCGGGCGTGGGCGCGCGCATAAACGATCGCGGCGCGCGCGACGTCGTCGACGCAGCCGATGCCCTCGTCCTCGTCGCCGACGAAGCGGTAGGGGCCCTGGCGATCGCCCGGGCGGACGGGGGCCGCGTAGATCTGCCAGGTGGAGACGGCGCGACCGCCGGGGACGGGGACCTCGCGGCGCAGCCAGTCGAGGTGCGCCAGGTTGACGGCGGGGATGCTCGTTCCTCGCCTCCCTTCGGCCGCCGGGGCGGTGGCGGCCGCCGCGGGCGCGAGCGATGAAATCAGGACGGCCGCGGCGGCCAGGGCGACCCCGCGCCTCATTCTTTCAGGCCGCTCATCGTGATTCCCTCGGTGAACGCCCGCTGCGCCAGGAAGAAGAGCGCGATCATCGGCGCGATCACCACGATCGTGGCCGCCATCAAGAGGTGATAGGGCGTCGCGCCCTGGCCGATGATCGACTGCTTGAACCAGTTCAGGCCCAGCGTCAGCGTGAACTTGTCGGACGAGTTCAGGTAGATCAGCGGCCCCATGAAGTCCTTCCAGTGGGCCGTGAAGGAGAACACGGCGATCGTCACCAAAAGCGGCGTCGAGAGGGGCAGGAAGATGCGCGTGAAGATCTGCCAGTCCGTGCAGCCGTCGATGCGCGCGGCCTCCTCGAGCTCGACCGGGATCGTGAGGAAGAACTGGCGCGCGAGGAAGATGTAGAACGCGCCGCCGCCGAAGTAAGCGCCCACGGTCAGGGGCAGGTAGGTGTCGACCCAGCCGAGCTCCTTGAACATGATGAAGGTCGGCACGAGCGTCACCGCGCCCGGCAGCATCATCGTCGCGAGCAGCACCATGAACCAGAAATCGCGCCCCCAGAAGCGGTAGCGAGCGAAGCCGTAGGCCACGATCGTCGCGGAGAGCGCCTCGCCGACCATGCACACCACGGTCACGAGCAGCGTGTTCGCGGTGAAGCGCAAGAACCCGCCCGGCACGGGCGGCGAGGTCCAGAACTCGATGTAGTTGCCCCAGGCCACCGGGCTCGGGAGCCAGGTGGGCGGCTGCGCGACCACCTGGGCCGGCGTCTTGAGCGAGGTCGAGATCATCCAGACGAAGGGCAAGAGCATCGCGATGGCGCCCAGCACGAGCAGGCCATAGACCAGCAGCCGGCCCGCGCGCCTGGACCCTGTGGTCGTCTCGAGCATGCTCATTTGCGCTTCTCCCCTTCGTAGTAGACCCACATCGGGCTCGACTTCATCACGAGCGCCGCGATGGCGAGGATGATGACGAAGAGGATCCAGGCCAGCGCCGAGGCATAACCCATCTTGTGGCCCATCCAGGCCGCCTGGTACAGGTACAGCACGAAGAAGAGGTGCGCGCTGCCGGAGTTGCCGCCCATCACGTAGGCGATGTCGAAGACCTGGAGGGCGCCGATGATGCCCATGATCAGGTTGAAGTACAGCACGAAGCTCAGCTGTGGCAGCGTGATGTACACGAACTGCTGCCACCAGTTCGCGCCGTCGAGCGTCGCCGCCTCGTAGTAGCTACGCGGCACGCCCTTGATCGCCGCGATCAGCACCATCATGCCGCCGCCCACGCCCCAGAGGCTCGCGATGATGTAGCTGGGCAGCACGAAGTTCGGGTCGCCGAGCCAGTCGACGCGCGGCAGGCCGACGCCGCGCAGCATGCTGTTGACGAGGCCGTAGTCCGTGTTGAAGAGCCAGAGGAAGACCATGCCGACGGCGATCGTGGGCAGCACGGCGGGCAGGTAGAAAATCGTGCGGAAGATGCCGAGGCCCTTCACGTCCTGGGTCAAAAGCAGCGCCACGACCAGCGAGCCGAGCATCCCGAGCGGGATCGAGATGCCGGCGTAAACGAAGGTGTTGACGAGCGACAGGTAGAACTTCTCATCGACGTTCGTGAAGGCGTAGACGTAGTTGTCGAGGCCGACCCAGGCGGGCGCCGCGCTGCCGCGCGGATCGTACTTCGTGAAGCTCAGGTAGAGCGAGAAAAGCATCGGCCCGAGCGTGAAGATGAAGAAGCCGAGCAGCCAGGGCGCGATGAAGAGGTAGCCGTTGACGTGCTCCCAACGCGCAATCCCGCCCTTCCGGACGCCGGTGGGAGTGCTCACGGGGTCGCCTCCAACAAGCGCTCGAGCTTGGCCTGCGTGCGCTTCGCCGCCTCGTCGGCGGTGATTTGCCCGCCCAACATCGGCAACAACAAGCGGTCGAGCATGAAGGCGTCCCAGTCGGTCTGCTCCACGACGCCGCGGATGCCGCGCGCATACTCCATCGAGGCGAGGATCGCCTGCTCGGCGCCGGCCTTGCGCGGCTCGATATCCTTGAGACGTTTCGCGAGCGAGCGCCTGGGCGGCACGATCTTCCAGCCGTGGAAGCCCTCGAGGACCTCGCGCCAGGCGGTGTAGGCGAGGTCGGGGTGTTTCGTCTGCGGCGAAACGACGAGGTGCGCCATCCACGAAAAGGTCGCCCGCTGGGTGCCGTGCGGCACTTCGGCGACGCCCACGCGCAGGCCCGGCACGCGGTCGAGGTCGTCGCTCGCGCCGCCCATGAACATCGCGATGCGGCCAGACTTGAAGAGCTCGTTCGCGCCATTCTGCATGACGGTGCCGGCGCCCGGCGAGACCCGGTCCTCGACCACCAACGCGCGCATGAAGCGCAGCGCCTCGACCGTCGCCGGATCGTCGATCGTGGGCCGCTTGCCGTCCGCGCTCAGCGCGTCGCCGCCGTTCTGCCAGACCCAGATGAGGTAGGGGGGCCAGGTGTGTTGCAGGAAGCCCCACTGGATCGCCGTGCCGTCGGGCTCACGGCGCGTGAGCTTCCTGGCGGCTTCGCGGAACGTCGCCCAGCCCCAATCGCGGGTCGGGTAGGCGACCTGGGCCTGGTCGAAGAGCGCCTGGTTGTAATAGAGCACGACCGGCATCATCACGAAGGGCAGCCCGTACAGGCGCCCGTTGTAGCGTGCCGTCTCGAGCGCGGCCGGATAGTAGTCGGGCAGGTCGATCGCCGGGTCGCGGCGGATGCGGTCGTCGAGGTCGGTGATCGCGCCGATCGCCGCGTACGACGCCACGTATTCCTGGCTGAGCAAAAAGAGGTCGGGCGCCATCTTGCCCGCCATCATCGTGTCGACCTTGGTCAGGTACTCACCCGGGATCGCGACGAGCTCGACGACGAACTCGCCGGCATGGCGCTGGTTGATGGCTGCGACGATCGGCGCCATCTCCTTGGCCTCGCTCGAGCCGAACCAGGTCGCGAGCTTGAGCACGGGCGGGCCCGTCTCGGCGGGGCGACAGGCCGAGAGCACGACGAGCGCTGCGAGCAGCAGGCGCTTCAAGCGGGTGGACGGGAAGCGGAAGGGGCAGGCATCACTAGGACCCTACGGGGCTTGCGCCAGAAGGTCAAGCCCCGCGCCGTGGGTGCCCGCCTGAACGGGAGATTGAGCCGATGTTGCGGCGATGTTTCGTTACGTGACCGTGATGCGGGCGAGCATTAATGGGCACAGATGGCCCAAGGCTGGGCCATCCGGCAGGGAAAGGAGATCCCCCATGATTCGGTGCATGCTGACGATCACCCTCACGATGCTCACCACCGGCTGCGCCGGCCGGGCGCTGCCCCAGCAGGTCGAGCCGCCCACGCCTGGGCCCGCGCCTCTGGCGGAGGTGACGGCGCCGCACTTCGGCCTGCTGGCCGCGGCGCCCAAGCCCGACCCGGGCAAGGGCCAGGTGATCGACCAGGGCAAGCTCGAGATTCTGTTCACCGCCGGCTACCTCAAGTGGGAGGTGCGCCAGGATGGTGCGGATTATGGCTTCTGGGCCAAGAACCAGACTCACATGGCGCTGACCACCGACTTCGGGATCAAGCTCACGAACATGGTAGCCGGCGACTTCCCGATGACTCAGGTCTTGCCGTTGCCGGCCGATGCGCAGGGTTGGACCAAGCTCGGCACGTGGAAGGCCAACCCCGGCGCGGTCTCGCCGCGCTGGAAGTGGTGGCTGCGCTACCAGCCCGGGGTGCCGAACGTGGCGATCGACGGCGCTTACGCCTACGCCCTCCCCTGGCCGGCCGGCACCACGGGCCGCGTGGCGCAGGGGTGGAACAGCGGCGGTAACAATGGCGCGGGCCAGTACCGCGTGGACGTCGAGCTGCCCTTCGGCACGCCGATCCTCAGCTCACGCGAGGGCCGGGTGGTGGCCATCTGGGATACCAAGGCCAAGGCGAAGTACGTTCCCAACGACAAGAGCCCGGAAGCGGGCGGCTGGGTGTTCGTCCGCCACGACGACGGCACGCTGGCGCACTACCACAACCTGAACCCCAAGAAAATCGGCGTGAGCGTCGGCCAGGTGGTCAAGCGTGGCTTCCAGCTCGGCGCGGCGGGCGGCGCCAGCACCGCCAAGCTCACGCGGATCACCTTCGGCCTGCCGGGCGCCTTGACCGGCAGCACGTTCCGTACCTACCCGTTCGCGTGGCGCGTGGGCCCCGGCACGAACCAGGTGGCCGAGCCGAAGCAGGGCGCGCGGTACCTGGCCTACGAGTTCCAGGCCAAGCGCTGAAGCCAACCCCCTTGACTATCCGCGGTGCAGGCCGGTGCGCTTGCGGTTTTCGAAGCTCTGCTTGCTCTCCCGGCTGATGCTCTCGCGGGCGGCGACGTCGTCGGAAAGGTAAGCGGGGCCTTCGAACAGCGCCAGTTGTGTCGAATCGCGATCGGCGCCGGTGTCGTCGATGACCTCGTCGACAGGGAACGTATCGTGGCTCAGGTCGAGGAACCGTTGCAGCTTCTCGATCTCGGCGCGCGTCACGTCGCCGGTCAAGATGAGCCGCGCGTGGCGGCCGGGCGCCAGGTTGAAGGCGAGCTCCAGGCTCCGGGGCGCTGCCGCGGCGGCTGGCGGAAACAGCGTGACGGCGCCCGGCACCTTGGTCGGGGTCGCACCCGCGGCGGGCGGCGCCTCGGCCGCTTCCGGGGCCTGGGCGACCTCCTGGTTCACGTAGAGCACGGTGTCTCGGTACGACCGGATCACGTTGCTCACGGTGTTCGGGTTGAAGCCCTTCTTGACCAGGACGGCGCGCAGGTTGTCGTCGGAGGGCAGCGAGTTGTCGAACGTGGCCCGCAGCTCCGAGAAGAGCGGCGGCTGAAACGCCGCGCGCTGGAGCGCCGCCACCCGCTCCGGCGACCCCGGCGCGTGCAGGAGCACGTCGAGGGTGCTCGGGCCGACCTTGAGCTGGTCGCCTTCCTCGATCAACAGGCCGTATTTCACGAGCGCCGAGAGGACGCTGCGAGACAGCCCGTTGAGCGAGCCATAGCCCAAGGCCTTCGCCATCACGAGCTTGTCGGCCGCGTGCTGGCGCTCTCGCTCGTAAATCAGCTTCACGCGCCCGACCGCGTCGGCCAGGCTGATGAACGGGTAATTGGGGCTGCGGTCACCTGACATGGGGAACCACCTCTCTGCGAATGAGGCCAGTTCCATTTTTGCCACGCCGCCGCGCCGCGGCACAACGCCATGTCGTGTCCTTGGCGATCGCCCGAGTGGCCGGAATGCATTAAGATGAGCGCTCGTCCCCTCCGCGAATGACTTGAAAGGTGGCAATCGTTATGCAGCCAGTTTGGGCCGTGATGGCGGCTTTGGCGGTGGTCGGCGCGACCCTCGCCCCGAGCGCGGAGGCCGCGCGCGTGCGGGTCCACCAGGGCCATGAAGCAGGCCCCGCGCCCGTCGAGGTGAACATCCCCGACTTGCCGGCCATCGACTACAAGGGCCTGACCAACGCGGACGCGCTCACGGTGGCGATCGGCAAGACGTCGCTCCTGCCCTCGCCAAAGGCCGGCGGCAAGCCGATCGCCAACATGGTGAAGGGCACCCACTTGAAGAAGCTCGGCGAAGAGGGCGGCTACTACAAGGTCGAGACCGCAGACAGGCGGCAGGGGTACGTGATTCGCTACGCTGTGGCGCGTGGCAAGATTGCGCTCAAGCCTGCCGGCGCGAGCGTGATGGGCATCGTGACCGCGAAGGCCGCGACGCCGGTCTACCTGTTCCCGAACAAGAAGGCGCCTTCGGTCGGCAAGCTCTCGGCCGGCCAGAAGGTCGATCACCTCAACTCGATGGGCGGCTTCTTCAAGGTGAAGACCCCCCAGGGCAAGGTGGGCTGGATCGAACAGGCCGCAGGCTCGACCACGGCGAAATAGGGCTACTCGGGCAGCTGGGCCTTGCGGGCCTCGTAGCCGAGGTCGTGGAATTGGGGCGTGTTGTCGCCGCCGCCGTAGAAGTCGATGTTCCGGCCGTCGGGCAGGACCAGCGCGTCGTTGACGTACCGGCCGGGGTTGCCGACCTCCTGGTCCGGGTGGCGAACGAGGCGCTGCACGTCCATCCCGTTGGCGCGCAGGACGCCGATCACATGGGTCGAGAGCTCATGCCCGTTCTTCCGCTCCGCCTGCTTGTTGATCGTGCCGTCCTTGTTGTAGATGCCCTTGTTGTACTTGTCGAAGGTCTCGCCATAGTTCTCACGCACCCAGGTCGCGGCCGCCACGACGGCCTTCTCGGGATCGGAGATGTCGATCTTGCAGTTCTTGTACTCCACCCGCTCCGGCACGGTGGTCATCGGCGTGAGCGGTTTCGGCGCCCCGGCGACCGGCGGCGCCCCGGCGGCCGGCGGCGCAGTCCCACTCGCCGGCGGCTGGCCGTTGCCGGTCGGCAATTTCGCGACGCTGGGCTTCTTGAACAAGTTCTTGAGCGACTTGAGCGCACCGAAGATGCCGCCAGGCTTCAAGGCGGCCCCGGCCATGATGAAATTCGCCTTGAGGCCACCCTTCAGGAACTGGCTGACCTTGCCGCTCTTCACCAGGCTCAGCGCCTTGGACGCGAGGCCCTGGGCGATTTCGGGGGTCCGCACCAGCGACGAGATCGCGGCGGCCGGGCCCGCGCCGCCGGCGAGGCTCATCGCGAGGTTCATCTCTGAAGTCGGGCTCAGTGGCTTGCCGAGGAGCTTGGCGGCGATCTGGCCGATCTTGCCTGCGAGGCTCGTCGGCGGCGGCGCGCCGATGGGCGCGCCGATGTCGGTGGGGCGGTCGATCGTGCCCACGGCGGAGCTCTGGTCAGGCGCGAACCCGCCTGCGGGGCCCCCGGCCGGCGAGGTGCTCGATCCCTGAGACTCCTTGGGCCTGGCGAGGTTTTCGAGTGCTGCGCTGCCGACTTCCTTGAGCAGGTCTTTGAACGAGAATGCGGGCGGCTTCGGGGGGCCAACGAAGGGGTTCGGTCCGCCGATCGGGTTTTGCATCTTCAATCACTCCTAAAGAGCGTCAGGGCACTCATCATGTCACATGGCCCCGCTACCGGGCCTTCTAAACCACGTTTCGGCGAGATCGAGGGGAAGTTACCTCAAACGTCGATTAACGGATTTGGGGATTTCCGGCGGAGGTCCACGCGGCTCAGGGTCGCTTGGGCTTCGCCAGCCGATCGAAATCCGGGACCGTCACGAGAAGCCCGCCGTTCGGCCGCACCCGCGCGGTCCCGGCCACCAGCTGGCGGGCGTAGCGCGCGAGGTAGAAGTGGAACCGATCGGCGTCGCCGTCGCGCATCTCCAGGTCGGCGTCGTGCATCGTGAGCTTGCCGAACCGCAGCGCCCCGCCTCGGAAATACAGGTAGCCGCCCGCCGCGGCCGGCCGTAAGGGACGGGCCGCCACGCCCGAGCCGAAGGAGAGCCGCACGCGCCCGGACTCGGCTGTGGCCGCCGTGACGGCGCCCTCGATGCGCGGGGGCGGCAACAGGCGCTGCGGGTCGAGGATCAGGCGATCGCCGGCGATCGCCACGCCCCGCTCGGTCCGGACCTGGATCAGCTCCGCGAGCTCGATGCCGAGGAGGTCGAGCAGCCCGCGCACCGCGACGCCGTTCGCCTTGATCGACGTCGGCGTGAGCGCGATCTTGCCCTGATGAGCCGCCAGCGTGCCCTCCAGCTCGACGCCGACTGCGATCCCCTTCTTCAGCCGGGCCTGGACCTTGACCCGGCCTGGCGTGGAGGTTACCCGGATCTCGCTCAGCGGCGAGCCCGGGTACGCGAACGCGCGGTGGTTGAGCAGCCACGTGAGGGTGCCGTCGCCCATCGTGACGCGGGCGGCCGATATGCGGATGACCATCGAGTCGGGACGGTCGAAGTTCGGGACGGCTCCCGCCCGCGCGGGCAGCAGCACGCCACGCAGGTTGTCGATCCCCACGATCACGGCGTCCGAGAACCGGAACGCGACGTCGTGCATCTCCATCAACGAGGCCGCGCGGGCGACCACGGGCATCCCCAGCCACCCCGCGAGCGCCAGAAGCACTCCCCACCTTGCGATCATCGGGGCCTCCTTCCGGCGAAGCGCCTGCGCCTCAACCATAGTTCTCGGGCCCTGCCGCGGCAACGGTCGACAGGGCCCGCGGTGCCAGCAGGCCCCGATGTCGAGCGTGCGAATCTCACCGCCAGGCGGCGGCCAGGGTGTCATAATGCTGGCCACGATCTACGCCCAGATGCCCGCAAAGGCGCCTCGGGCCTGCGACAGGAGCGCCACGATGTCCGACGCTGGTTGTAACTTTCACCCGTACTGCGCCGATACCGACGACTCGCTGGGCGCCGAGCTGCGCTATTTGACGCGCCTCATCGACCGGCGGCCGACCGTGGTGCCGGTGATCGTGCAGGGCCTCGCGGCGCTCGACGACGAGACCTGCGTGGACTTGCAGCGCCTGATGGCCGACCGCATGGTCCGGGTTCGCCGGCGCCCGTCGAAGCCCCGTTCGTCGATCGCGACGCGCGCCGCGGCGGTCGTGGCGCTGGTCGTCTCGGCCCAGGCGATCGCGCCGATCGCGCCGGCCGCCGCGGCGCCCGAGTTCCCGCCTGAAAGCCGGGCGGCGACGCGGGCCGTGATCGCGGTTTCGGTGGTGGATGCCGCGACCGGCCAGCCGATCGCGTTCGCGCTGGTGCGCGCCCCGAACGACGATCTCGTCTCCTTCACCGATGAGAACGGCCGTGCGATGGTCCCCGCCGAGGCGCTGTTGGAACCTGTCCTGATCCTCGAGCACGAGGTCTACCGCCTCACCGTGGTCGAAGTTCACGAATTGGCGGCCGGCCAGGTGATCAAGATGGAGCGTATGGCCCAGCTGGCGGAGCACCGCCCGCCCGCCGTGGAGGTGCTTCCGCCGGGTTACGATTCGCGTCCGCCGCGCGTTCCGGCGGATCTCACGCTCCCCCCGCGGCCGGCGCGCCCCACCGGCGCGAAGCGGCCGGCGCGCCAGGCGAACGTGACCCGGCACGTCGCCGCGTCGGTCGCCATGCCGGCCAAACCGATTCCCGCCACGTTCAAGGTGCGTCACGCCGTACGCCCCGCGCCTCCGCCGCGCGTGGTGACGACTGTAGAGGTGGTGGCTGCGGCGAACAAGGTCACGGCAACGGCGGTGGCAAAGGCCACCGAGGTCGCGGCCACGACGACCGAGGTCGCGGCCGTGTTACCGGCCATCGCGGTGGCGGTCGAGGACCGGCTCGCGAAGACGTACGATCGCGCGAAAGCGCAGCCCGATCGCCCGCTCCGCGCGGCGCGTGAGAACGTCTACGTCGTGCGGTCCGGCGACACGCTCGGCACCATCGCGGATCGCATGCTAGGCAGCGCGTTGCGTTGGCCGCAGCTCCTGACCGCCAACCGCGACCGCATCGCCAACCCCCATCGGCTGGCTGTAGATATGGAGCTACGGATCCCCGCTATGGGCCCCGTGACCGTCGTCCCCATTACGCCTCCTGGCGCGGCCGCCCGCGTTGCGCCTGCTCGCCCGGCCGCCCACGTCACACCTGCTCGCCCGGCCGCCCCTGTCCAGGCCGCCATTCCGGCCGTCCCTGTCTCGACTGCCGTCCCGGCCGTCTCGATCGCGACTGCCGTCCCGGCCGTCCCGACCGCCAAGGGCCAGACCAGCCTGTCAGCCGCGGGGAGCACGTATGTCGTTCGCCCCGGCGATTCGCTCTCGGCCATCGCAGCCGCGCACCTCGGCAGCCGCCACAAGTGGCGGGAGTTGTGGCTGGCGAACCGCCACGTCGTGCGTTACCCGACCCGGATCAATCCGGGCCAGCGGCTCGTGCTGCCGGGCAAGCTCGTCGTCGCGCCCACGTAGCCACCAGAAGCCCGGCGTAGGCGCCCGAAAGGACGCGACGTCAGAGCCTCGCGCAGGCTCAGACGTCGCTCTCGAGCGTCGTCCGCAGCTGCTCGACCGCCTCTCGCTCACCGATGAGCGTGAGCGTATCCCCGGCGGCCAGGGTCGTCTGGCCGTCCGGAATGGATACCTCGCCCCGCCGCTTCACGAGCGCGACGAGGCAGGCCGTGGGCAAATCGAGCTCACGCAGGGCACGTCCGACGAATTGCTCGTTGCCGAGTTGCACCTCGACGATCGTTTCCGGGTAGCTGCCGCCCCCCAGCCCGAGAAGCGGCAGTGTGGTCGGACGAACCACCATGCTGGCGAGCGTCGTCACCGCGGCATCCGCGAGCGTGAGCGTCTCGATGCCGCTCTCGGCGAAGGCCGCCGTGTTCTTGGCGTCGTTCACGCGGGCGATTAGCCTGGGGCCCGGGCCATAGCCCTTCGCGGTCTGGCAGATGAGCAGGTTGGCCTTGTCGCTGGGCGACGCTGCGACCAGGGCCTGGCACCAGCCGAAGCCAGCGCGATCCAACATCCCGGCCTCCGTGGCGTCGCCATAGAGAGCGTGAAGGCCGAGCCCCTGGGCCTGGCGCACGTTGGCGAGGTCTGAGTCCAACAGGGTGACCGCCTCGCCCTCGTCGGCGAGCCGACGGGCGAGCTTGCAGGCGATCTCGTCGCCGCCTACGATTAGCACTTTCTTCGGCATGATGTTCAGCCGGTTGGCGACCCAACCGGCCAGCCCTCCTTCGATCGAGACCGTGAGGATCACGGTGAGCAAGACCAGGGGCGCGACGCGCTCGCTCCCCTGCACGTCCCAGGCGGCGAGCTCGATCGCCATCAACGAGGCCATCGACGCCGCGACGATGCCGCGCGGCCCCATCCAGGCGATGAATGCGCGCTCACGCAGCGTGAGGCTGGTGCCCCAGGTCGAGAGCGCCACCGCAAGGGGTCGGATGACGGCCATCAACAGCACCACCACCGCGACGCCGCCCCAGCCGAGTGCCAGGAGCGCGCTGAGGTCCATGCCAGCCGCCAGCAGCACGAAAACGAGGCTCAGCGCGATGAGCGTCAGGTCGCTCTTGAACTGCTTGACCGTTTCCTCGTGCGGCAGCCGCAGGCTACCCGCGATCAGCCCGGCGAGCGCGACGGCGGCGATGCCCGACTCATGTGCGCAGGCCTCCGCCACCCCATAGGTCAGCAGGGAGGTCGCGAGCACGGACAGTCGCACCAGCTCGGGCGGCACGGTCACCGCCCGAGCGAGCCCCAGCTTGAGCCCGAAGGCCGCGACGGTTCCGATCGCCGCGCCGATCGCGAGGTTGACGACGAGCTGCGCGAGGCCGCCTGCCACGCCCCCCGCCGAGCCGGTGATGTAGCTGAACACCGACGCCGTCAGCAGCACGCCGACGGCGTCGACGAGGACGCTCTCCGCCTCGAGGATGGTCTTGAGCCGGTGCGGCAGCGGCAGCCGCCGCAAGATCGGGCCTATGACCGTAGGGCCTGTCACCGAGACGATCGCG
Source organism: Candidatus Sericytochromatia bacterium (assembly GCA_036675505.1). Taxonomy (GTDB): domain Bacteria; phylum Cyanobacteriota; class Sericytochromatia; order S15B-MN24; family JAQBPE01; genus JAKFEW01. Next base: position 37,937 of record JAKFEW010000120.1, on the reverse strand, counting down.
CCGTACAGGGCGGCGACCTTCGGCGGCAGGCCGAGCAGCGCCCAGGCCGCCAGGCCGGCGAGGGCGAAGGTGACACCCGCCCCGACCGTCACGAGCATCAGCACGCTACGCGACGCATGGCGCAGGTGGTGGAGATCGATCGACAGCCCGCCTTCGAACACGATGATCGCGACCGCCAGCGCCACGATCGCCCGGCCGCCTTCGCCGAAGATGGCAGGATCGATCAGGCCGAGGCCACCCGGACCGAGCAGCAGACCGGCGCCGAGCAGGAAGAGGATCGCGGGCAGGCCGAGCCGCCGCGCCAGGGCATGAGCCCCCACGCCCGCCATCAGCACGACGGCGGTCGTCAGGACGATCGCGAGGGCGGGGTGATGCGCGAAGAGCGCGACGATCATCGGCGGGTTGCCTCCTGGTCCAGCGCGTCGTCGAACTCCGCGAGCGCGACGACACGCGCCTCATGGCGAGCGCGCTCGGCGGCGAAGCCGATCGCGTGCGTGCGCAACGATTCGCCCAGGCCCGTGAGGAGGCAGGACGGGTCGTCGCGCAGGATAGCCTCGAGCCAGTTGCGGACCACGCGGTGGTCACCGCCCCCGTGGGGCCCGTGCTCGGCGCCTGGCTTGATGGTCTCGACGTCGTGGCCGGCGAAGCGCCGGATGACGATGGTTTCCTCGTCGAACCAGAGGTCTGCCTTCGTGCCGTGGACGCGCAGCCTTCGGCCGCCACACTGGGTGAAAGCCGTGACCGTGAACGTCGCCGTCACGTTGCCCGCGAACTCCATCGTCACCACCTGGTGGTCGACCACGTCGTTGTCGGCGCGATAAACGCAGCGACCATAGGGCCCGGTGCTGATGGCGGCGAGGTGGGCCTCCCGGGTGTGGTCCGCGCTGATCACCGCGGCAGGCCAGGCGTTGCGGTCGGCCTGCACGTAGAGTTTCACTGCCGAGTACGCGCAGTCCCTTTCGACGGGGCAGGCCGCCGTGCAGCGGTCCGGGGCGCCGGGCGGGGCGTTCGCGGCCGTGAAATGGGAGAGCGAGCCGAACGACGCCACACGGCGGCACGGTTGCCCGACGAGCCAGGCGAGGTAGTCGAGGTCGTGGCAGCTCTTGGCGAGCAGCATCGGCGTCGCGCGGCCGGCGTTGCCCCAGTTGCCACGGATATAGCTGTGCGCGAAGTGCTCGAAGCCAATCTGCTCGAGCTGATCGAGGGTGACGACGTCGCCGAGGTGGCCATCATCAACGAGCCGTTTCACCATCGCGAAGCCCTTGTGGTAGCGCAGGGAATGGCAGACCGCGACGATCGGTCCGTAGCGCGTCTGGGCGCGCGCGACGTCGCGACACTCCTCCCAGGTCGGCGCCACCGGTTTCTCCAGCAGCAGGGGGTAGCCGTGCTCCAGGCAGGCGATTGCAGGGCCTACGTGGTCGCGGTCCATGGTCGCGATCACCACCGCGTCGCAGAGCCGGGGTTGCGCCGCAAATTCTTGCCAGGTGTGGAAAGTCCGATCGGCGGGCAAAGCGTGGCGGGTGGCGAAGGCCGCCCGGTACGCTTCCCTGGGCTCCGCGACGGCCACGACGCGCGCGAGGTGCGGATGGTCGGCGAGGATCTCGCCGAAAATCGCCCCGCGCGTCCCGGCGCCGAGCACCGCAACGGTGAGGGGGGCGTCCTTCAGGGTCAACGTTCGCCTCCTGACACCAGGGGCGGGCGGACGTCCGCCAGGTCGGCCGGCAGCCAGTCGTCGCCGGCCAGCAGGTCGACCAGGCGGCGTTGGTGGGTCAGCATGCGTTCGGCCGGCGGCATGAGCAGCCAGAGTGGCCGGCTGATGCGCAGCCCGGCCACTGCGACCTCCGTCAGCCAGCCCGCCTGGCGTTCCAGGGCGCAGGCGTAACGAGAAACCCAGCCAACGCCCAGGTCCGCCATGACGGCGCGCTTGATGGCCTCGGTGTTGCCGAGCTCGAATAGCGTGACGAGGCGGTCGGGGTCCAGCCCGCCTTGCGCGACGCGCTCGATGATCAGTTGCCGCGTCGGGGAGTCCGGCTGCCGGAAGATGAAGGGGTGGTCCGCAAGGTCGGCGATCGTGAGATCTGATCGCGTCGCCCAGGGATGTCGGGGCGACGCGATCAGCGCGAGCTCGTCCTCGATCACCCGGAGTTGCTCCCAACCCGGCAACCGGCCCGCCGGCGGGTCGTCCTCGAACAGAGCCAGGTCCAGCTCCCCGTCTTGCATCGCGCGGATCAGCGCTGGGGCGTCGGCGATGCGCAGGCTGATGCGGATGCCGGGGTAGCGCAGCTGGAACGCTCCGAGCGCGTACGGCAGCAAGTAGATACCGGGCGTGTTGCCGGCGCCTACGCGCAGCACGCCCTGAGGCTTGGCACGGAAGTCGCCGAGAGCCTCGCGCGCGAGCCGGACCTCGCTGAGGATCGGCTTGGCCTTCGCGCGCAGCTTCTCGCCGGCCGGGGTCAGCAACAGCCCGCGACCGCGCCGCTCGAACAAGCTCACGGCCAGGTCGTCCTCGAGCTCCCGGATTTGCTGGCTGACGGCCGATTGTGACAGGTGCAGCCGCCGGCCGGCATGCGTGAAGTTCAAGTCCTCGGCCGCCGCGAGGAAGGTGGTGAGGTGATCGAGCTTCATGAGACGAATTTGCCCCTTGCTATTAGGAACGCTTATCGGTGGAGTCCGGATCAATTGCTTTTATTTATACCACGTCGACGGTAGGATAGAAAACGGGATCGCGGCTCTATGTCGTCATCTCCTGAAAGGCAGGTCTCATGATCCGAACCACCGAGCTCTTCTCGAGCAGGATCCATCAAGCATCCGGCGATCGGCTCTCGATCGCCCTCGTTTCGGTCCACGGCGACCCCCTGATACCGCTCGGCGCCGAGGAGGCGGGCGGGCAGAACGTTTACGTGCGTGAAGTCGCGCGGGCCCTTTCTCGGCGTGGTCATGCCGTGGACGTGTTCACCCGAGGCCGCGAGGTGAGCGCCCCTGAACTTCTGGCGCTCGACCGCGCGCGCGTCTTGCGCTTCCCCTGCGGGCCGAGCGGCTTTCTGTCGCGAAACGTGCTCTTCCCTCACCTCAACGAGTTCGTCGAGCGCGCCGATCACTTCGCCCAGTCTCAAAGACTATGCTACGACGTCATCCACAGCAACTACTGGCTGTCCGGGTGGGTGGGGATGCGGCTGGCCGAGCGCTGGGCCGCGGTCCAGACCCACACCCACCACTCGCTGGGGGCCGTGAAGCTCGCCGCGACCGGTGAGCTGCCGCCCTTCGGCAAGACCCGGCTCGCCGTCGAGGACGTCCTGTCGACCCGCTGTGGCGCGGTGGTCGCCACCTCGCCGGAAGACGTGGCGAGCCTGGCCCGCTATTACCAGCACCCGGCGCGGAGCCTCATCGTGCCGTGCGGCGTCGACGCCGAAGTGTTCCACCCCGGCGACCGGGCGGTCGGTCGGGCGGCGCTCGGCGTCGGGCCGGACGAGGCGGTTTTGTTGTATGTGGGCCGCTTCGATCCGAACAAGGGCATCGACACGTTCGTGGGGGCTGCGGCGCGCGTGGCTGCGACTCGCCCGGTCCGGCTGGTCCTGGCGGGCGGTTTCGACCCGGCCGCGCAAGATGGCGCGGAGTACGATCGCATCCGCGTCCTCGTCTCGGCGTTAGGCCTGGCCGAGCGAACGACGTTCCTCGGCCGGCTGTCGTCGGAGGCGCTGGCGCCGGTGTACCGGGCGGCGGACGTCGTCGTGGTGCCGAGCCACTACGAATCGTTCGGCCTGGTGGCGATCGAGGCGATGGGGTGTGGCACGCCGGTCGTCGCGAGCGATACCGGCGGCCTGCGGTATGCGGTCGTGCACCGCGAGACGGGCCTCCTCGCGCCCGTGCGCGACGAGGCCGCGTTCGCCGCGGCGCTCGGCCTGCTCGTGGACGACGAAGCCCTGCGGGCGCGGATGGGCAGGGCCGCTGCGCGCCTCGTCGCGAGCCTGTATACCTGGGACGCGGTGGCAGCGAAACTGGAGGGGCTGTACGGCGGCCTCGTCGCGCAACCGGGCGTCCAGAAGGCATGAGCACGGGCCGGCCACACCGGTTTTTGCTCGCGACGGATCTGGACGGCACGCTGGTGGGCGACGCTGCGGCGCTCGCACGCCTGAACCACGATCTCGCCCAGGTCAGGGACCGGGTGGCGCTCGTTTACGTCACCGGCCGCATGCTCGCTTCGACCCTCGCCTTGATCGCGTCGGAGGGCCTGTTGGTGCCCGACGCGATCGTCGCGGGGGTTGGCACGGCGATCCACCTTGCGCCGTCCTGGCCGCCGGAGGCGGACTGGGAGCGCCATCTCTCGAACGGATGGTCGGCGTCGGCGGTCGATGCCGCCGCGGCCGAACTTCCGGCGCTCGAGCTGCAGCCGGCCGACGCGCGGGGGCCTTTCAAGCGGAGCTTCTGGCTCGCGCCCGGCCAGGCCGTCGCAACGATGGGGGCGCTGGCGGAGGGGCTCCACGAGCGGCGCGTCCTTGCCCGCCTGATTTACAGCTCTGACCGCGACCTCGACGTGATCCCGTCGCGGGGCGGCAAGGGGCCCGCAACCCTCTATCTGTCCGGACGGCTGGGCGTCGCCGCCGAGCACATCGTCGCGTGCGGCGACTCGGGCAATGATCTGGATCTCGTGACCGTGGGTGGCCTGTCGGTGATCGTCGCCAACGCACGGCCCGAACTCCTGCGGCAGGCCCCCGCGCATGCCTATCTCGCCGCGGCGCCCTGCGCGGGTGGTGTGCACGAGGCGCTGCGGCACTACGGGATCGTCTGACCGTCGGTCGCCCGACTGGCGGTCGCCCGCTTCCCGGCCGATACGGCTCGGTACGTTTCCGCGATGCTGAACCGCCCGGCGGGCGCTAGGCTCAGGATCGAAGGGGCGGTCGTCGCTCCTGTTCGGAAGAGGAGAACCGCATGAAAACCCAGACCACCACCGGGCGGTCCACCCACAAGCCCGCCACCCCGCAGGGCGAGAAGCGCGCCGCGAACGCCCGTCTGACCAAGGGCCGCGAAGGCGACCATGTGCGCGCGCCGGGCGTATCCATCTGCCCGACCTGCCAGGCGGTTTGGGAGCACAAGCGCTGGCGGATCGCCGACGAAGCGTTCGTGCGGCTGGTGGCTGCCGCGGGCGTCGCCCAGAGGACGTGCCCGGCCTGCAAGCAGATCGCCGGTCGTCAATTCGACGCCCACCTCGTGCTCGAGGGTGAGCTCCTGGAGTCGCGTCGCGACGAGGTCGTCCATCTGATCCTCGCGACCGAGCGTGAGCTCCGCCGCGACAACCCGATGTTCCGCCTCGCCGCCGTGGTGCCGGGCCAGGAGGCGCTGGAAGTCTGGACGATCGGCACGCACCTCGCGGAGCGGCTCGGGCGTGCGATCGAGCGGGCGTTCGGCGGGGAGCTGACCGTCCACCACGATCGGGGTGACGGTCCGATGCAGCTTCACTGGAGGCAGTCGCGTTGAGCCGCGCGGTACAGGAGATCGTCATGAAGCCCATCGCCCAGACACTCGCCCTCGTGGCCTTGCTGATCGGTTCAGCGCAGGCCCCGGCGATCGCCGCCGAAGAAGATGTGGTCCCGTCTCTGCCCGAACGCCGGGTCGCGAGCTGGTTCGCGCCCTTCGACGACGAGCCCGGCCAGCAGGTGCTGCTCTTCGGCCTTTTCGCCACGCCCGCGAACGAGGGGAGGATCGACCGTGCCCTGCGGCTCGGCGCCGCAGGAGGCCTGGGCTACGTCGCCGCGCTTGATCCCTTCGTGCTCGGCCAGCCTACCCGCATCGGCCTCGCCGTCGTCGGGGGCGTGCTCGGCTGGACCGGCCTCACGGGCGCCTGCCCTGCCTACCTGCCCTTCGGCCTCGACACGCGGCGCGCGAAGGCGCCCCATGGGACGTCGATCGCCGGCGGTGAAGCCCGATGACCGTCGAGGCCTCGACAATCACCTTCGGCGTCTCGGCCACCGCCGGCTGGACCGGCGACCTCACGGGCGAGGGGACCGTGCGGGCGGCAGACGCCACGTTGCCGCTCAGCATCCCGGTGGAGCTCGGCGGCCTGGGCGCCGGCCAGACGCCCGAGTCGCTCCTGGCCTCGGCCGTGGCATCCTGCTATGCGGTGACGCTCGGGCTCGTCCTGGAAGCCCGCGGCCTGGCGGTGCTCAGCCTGGCCGTCGACGCCGACGTGCAGGTCGCGCGCACCGGTCGCCGTGTGGCGATCACCGGCATCATGCTTCGGCCGCGGGTCGTGCTCGCGAACGGCGCCGAGGTGCCGTCCGAGCTCTTTGAACGGGCCGAGCGAGCCTGCCCGGTCTCGCAGGCGGTCCGAGCCGGGATCCCGCTCACGGTGGTGCCGGGCCCCGCGTGAGCCGATCCTCGATTCACGCAATGCGCGACGCCTTCGAAGGGACGGCGCTGATCCTCGCACTCGCTTCCAGCATGCCCGCGTGCTCCTGGAGCCAGGCCAGGAAACAGTTGGCGGCCCCATCCTTCGACGCCAACGCCCAGATGTCGATCGCCACATCGAATCCCGGTAGGTCCCAGCTCTCGAGCCGCCCCACCGCAAGCTCCGACATCGCCGCGAGACGCGGTACGAACGCCAGACCGAGTCCGTTCGCGGCGGCGCTCGCCTGCACGAGCGCATCGGCCACGATGGTCTGGAAGCAGACCTTTTCCAGGTCGAGCCCGGTCGCGCTGAGCCCTTTACGAATGAGGGCGCCGGTCACGTTCTCCTCCGGCCAGCCGATGAGCGGCACGCCGGCCAGCCGCAGCGCCGCGGTATCGCCCGGCGGCTGCGGCAAGGCCGAGGGACCGACGGCGACGATCGGCTCGCGCCGCAGGACCACGAGCCCGGGGTGCCGGATAGCGGGGGGCCGTCCCTCGCTGATCGCCGCGTCGTAGGCGTCATCTCGGAACACATCCGCGACCACGTCGGCAGGGCAGACGTCGACCTGGATGCGGATGCCCGGATGTGCGTGAGTGAACCGCCCGAGGACTGGCACCAATAGCGCCATCGCAGCGAGCGGGCTGGCGGCGACGCGGACGACGCCCTGGGTGCCGGAACCAGCCACGCGAACGGCATCCGCGGCGGCCCGTGCGTCATCGAGGAGCTTGCGGGCGAGCGGCAACAGGCATTCGCCGGCTGGCGTCAGGGCGATGTTCCGAGCCTTGCGGGCGAACAGCGAGCAGCCGAGCTGGTTCTCCAACTCGCGAACTTGCTGGCTGACGGCGGACTGAGAGAGGTGCAAGCGCCTCGCCGCGTGGGTGAAGTTGCCGAGTTCGGCGGCGACCATGAAGGTCTTGAGCTGGTCCAGATGGAGCATGTCGGCCTCTGTGTTCCGAAACGTCGGACGTGCCATCGGTTGAAAGAGACGAGCGTCCCCCGACGAGAATCCATCATACCGACCATCACATCATCTGGTTCATCGAAAGCATTTGATATGCCATAGGCGATGGCTTATGATCTGATCATGACGTTCGAGCAGCTCAAGACGTTTCTGGTCGTCGCAGACGCAGGAAGCTTCACCCGCGCGGCCCAGCACCTCTACCTGTCCCAGCCGGCCGTGAGCCAGCACGTTTTGGCGCTCGAGCGGTTCCTCGATCGGAAGCTCTTCGACCGCAAGGGGCGTGCGCTGGTCCTGACCCTCGCCGGCCACCGCCTGTTGGCCTACGCCCAGGAGGTCATCCGCGCGACTGATGCGATGCGCGCCGAGTTGGCATCCCTCGACGACCCGCTACAAGGCGTCGTCACGGTCGGGGCGATCCACTCCGTGGGCGTTTATGTGCTGCCGCAGCTCATCGGCCGGTTCCAGACGGCGCACCCGTCGGTCCGCGTCGAGCTGAAGATCGGCAACACCGAGCAGATCACCGACGAGCTGTTGCGCGGCAGCCTGGACATCGCGTGCCTGGACGCGGTCATCACGCCTTCGTCCAGCCGCCACTTCCGCCGCGATGAGTATGCGTGTGAGGATGGTGCGCTGATCGTGCCACCGGACCACCCGTGGGCAGGACGCGACGACGTGGCGGCCGACGACCTGTATGGCCCTGCCGTCATCATGCGGGAGCGCGGTTCACGCAGCCGAGCGGCGCTGGAGGCGGAACTGGCGCGCCACGAAGTCGATCTCGCCCGGCTTCGTGTCGGAATGGAGCTGGGGAGCACCGAGGCGATCAAGCAGGCCGTTGCCTCGGGCCTCGGATTGGGCTTCGTTCCAGCTTGCGCGGTGAAGCGCGAAGTCGAGTGGGGCATGGTGCGCCGCGCGGCCCTGCGCACCGGACCCTTCGGCCGGCAGCTTTGGCTCTACTCACCGCTGCGACATGGTCTTGCGCCGCGTGTCCGCCTCTTCCGCGAGACAATGCTCGGGTCGGTCGGCTGAATCCGCGTCACCGGACCTCAAGTGAGCCCAAGCGGGGCCCGTAGCGCTGCGGTTGCGATCATCAGGACCGCCAGGGTGACCAGGAAGGCGGCGAACCACGTGCGGAGTCCCACCGGCGAGATCCACCGGAGCAGCCAGAGGCCGAGTCGGACGCCGACCAATCCGCCGACGACCAGCCACGCGCCCGAGCCGACGTCGAGGTGACCGAACGCCAGGTGGCCCGCTATCCCGGCTACGCCCGTCAGCACGACGAGCGCCATGCTGTTGCCGATCGCCCGCTTGAGGGGGACGCCCATCCAGCGGCATTGACCGGGGACGAGGAGCACGCCGCCGCCGACGCCGAGGAGCCCCGACAAGACGCCGACGATCCCGCCGAGCCCCGCGCTCGCGACTGCCGACACCTGGCCGTCCGTGGCCGCGGGGAGCGGTCGGGTCATCTCGTGGGCTGCGTAGAGCAAAACGCCAGCGAACGCCGCGCGGAGGAACCAGCCCGGAAGGCCGGCTGACCCGAACGCCCCGAGTTGCGCGCCGATCACTGCCGGCACGGCTGCGACCTTGACGATCGGCCAGTCGACATTTCCCCGCTTGATGTGGGAAAGCGAGCCGGCGAGCCCCATGACGGTCACGAAGACCAGGCTCATGCCCACGGCTGAGGTCATCTTCCAGCCGGCGATCGCCAGCGCCGGGACGAGGAGGAAACCGCCGCCGACGCCCATGAGGCCCGACAACAATCCTGCGACCAGGCCGGCGAACGCGAGGATGAGATCCGAGGGGTGCACGTTCGATGATAGATCCGACCGACGCATTCTGACCAATGTTCATAGCCTTGCTTTTTCATAAGCTCGCGCTTATGCGAAAAAGTCGAAGCGGAGGCGGTGACGGAAACGTTGGCGGAAATTACCGACGGCGCCCGGGATCCACAGGCGCATATTGGGAGTCGTTCAAGGTCGGTGCTGGGCCAACTGCGCCCAGGCCTCAACGCGTCAAGGATCTCGAGGGACTTGTGGAAAACAACTAAATAGCTATATAGTGATGTAGGTTGATTCGAGAATAACCGTGAGCGCCCTCGACGCGAGGAAAAACCATGAAAAGACGTCTCCCAGCCTGGCTTTCCGCCGCCCTGATGCTCGGCTTGCCCCTGGGCTTCGTGCTGCTGTGGGGCTCGGGCCTGCTGTTCGACCGGGTGCCGCCCGGCGAGACGGTCGCCCCCGCCGAGACGACCGAGGCGATACGCGTGCGCGCGCAGGTCGTCGGCCTGACCGACGCCGCGGACGTGCAAGAGCTCACCGGCACCGTCGTGGCCGAGCGCACGGCGGACGTTTCGGCCAAGATCGTCGCGCAGGTCATGGGCCTCGCCGCCCAGGAGGGCGATCGCGTGCGTGCGGGCGCCTTGCTCGCCCAGCTCGATGCGCGCGACCTGGATGACCAGACGGGCCAGGCCGCCTCGGCGCTGGCCCACGCCCAGGCGGCGACCGGCACGGCCGGGCAGGGCATCCAGGCTGCGGAAGGCGCGATCGCCCAGGCCCGCGCGCGGCTCACGCTCGCGGAATCCACGCTCCAGCGGGTGCGAGCCCTTCATGCCGAAGGCGGGGTGTCTGATCAGGCGTTCAGCGAGGCGCAGGGCGAGCAGCGCATGGCCCGCGCGGCGCTGGAACAGGCGCGGCGCCTGCGCGCCGTGAGCGAGGGCCAGCGCCGTGAGGCCGCCGCGACGGCCGCCCAGGCGGCGGCCAGCATGCGCCTCGCTGCAACCTCCAAATCCTACGCGCGCGTGCTCGCGCCCTTCGATGGCCTGGTGATCGGGCGCTGGGCGGAGCAAGGCGCGTTGACCGCGCCCGGTCAACCGCTCTTCCGGCTGGAGCAAGGGCCGTTTCGCCTCGACGTGCCGGTCGAGGAGCGGTTGGCGGCAGCGCTCGCGCCAGGCCACGCGGTCGAGGTCCGGCTCGAGGCCGCAGGCGTCACGCTGGCGGGTCGCGTGATCCGGGTGGTGCCGGCCTTCGATCCGGCGAGCCGGACGGCGATCGCCAAGGTCCGCCTCCCCGCCCACCCCGCCCTCCGATCCGGCATGTATGGCCGCGCCCGCTTCGAGGCGGGCCGGGCGAAGCGCCTCCTGGTGCCCCAGGCCTCGATCGTCCGGTGGTACGACCTGACGAACGTCTTCGTGGTCGGCGCCGAGAACCGCGTCAATTTGCGGCTCGTCCGCCTCGGCGCGCCAGCGGGTGACCGCGTCGAGGTCCTGGCCGGGCTCGAGCCCGGCGACCGGGTCGTCCTCGACGCCCCGGCCGCGCTGCGCGACGGTGCGCTCGTGGACCTCGCGCCATGAGCACGCCGGGCCTCGGGATTTCCGGCCGCATCGCGGCCTTCTTCATCGACTCGAAGCTGACGCCGCTGCTGGTGGTCGCCGCGCTGCTGCTGGGCCTGCTCGCCGTATGGGCGACGCCGCGTGAGGAGGAGCCCCAGATCGTCGTCCCGATGATCGACATCGCGATCCCCTACACCTCGGCGAGCGCCCAGGAGGTGGAATCGCGGGTGGTCAAGCCGCTCGAGAAGCGGATGGCCGAGGTCGAGGGCGTCGAGTACGTCTATTCGATCGCCCAGCCGGGCCGCGCGCTCGTCACGGTCCGCTTCTACGTCGGGACCCGGGTCGAGGACGCCCTGGTGCGGCTGCACGCCAAGATCATGGCGAGCCGCAACCTCCTGGTGCCGGGCGTCGGCGAGCCGATCATCTCGCCGCGCTCGATCGACGACGTGCCGATCGTCTCGCTCACGCTCTGGAGCGAGCGGCTCGGCGACGCCGAGCTGCGCCGCGTGGCGGCCGTGCTCGAGAACGAAATCAAGCAAATCCAGCAGGTCGGCGACGTCACGCTGATCGGGGGGCGCCCCCGGGCGCTCACGATCGACCTCGACCCCACGCGCCTGGCCGCCTATGGGCTCGCGCCCGCGCGCATCGCGCAGGCGCTCGAGGCGGCGAACGTCTCGCTGCCTGCGGGCGCGTACCGCCAGGCCGGCGCGCTCGAGGCCGTGCGCGTGGGGGCGCTCCTGCGCACGCAGGCCGAGGTCGGCCGCCTGATCGTGGGCGTCCACAAGGGCCGGCCCGTCCACCTGAGCGAGGTGGCCGTGCTGCGCGACGGGCCGGGCGAGGTCTCGGACTACGTCTTCTTCGGCGCCGGGCCCGGCTACGGCACCCACGCGGGCGGGCCCGGCAGGTCGCCCACCCACGCATCCGCTGATCCGGCGCGGGGCCAGGTGCGCCCAGCCGTCACTGTCGCCATCGCCAAGATGAAGGGCTCGAACGCCGTGACCGTGGCCGAGCGCGTGGTCGCCAAGGTGCGCGACCTCGAGGGCCGTGTGATCCCGGGCGACGTGAAGATCGAGGTCACGCGCAACTACGGCGAGACCGCGGCCCACAAGGCGACGGAGCTGATCGAGCACCTGCTGATCGCCATGGTCGCGGTGATCCTGCTGATCGGCGTGGCGCTCGGCGCGCGCGAGGCCCTGGTGGTCGGCGTGGCGGTGCCCGTCACCCTCGCGATCGCCCTGTTCCTTTCGATGGCCTACGGCTACACGCTCAATCGCGTCACGCTGTTCGCGTTGATTTTCGCCATCGGCATCCTGGTGGATGACGCGATCGTGGTCGTGGAGAACATCCACCGGTGGTACCAGCGGCACGACCTGTCCCCCAAGGAGGCCGCCGTGGCGGCGGTCGACGAGGTCGGCAACCCGACGATCCTGGCGACCATCGCGGTGGTGGCGACGCTCATGCCGATGGCGTTCGTGTCGGGCCTGATGGGGCCCTACATGGCGCCGATCCCGATCAACGCCTCGGTGGCGATGGTGTTCTCGCTGCTCGTCGCGTTCGTGGTGACGCCCTGGTTCGCGTTCCGCTTCTTGCGGGCGTCCGCGCATGGCGAGCCCGCGGAGGAGGCCACCGGCCTCGCGGCGGGCTACGCCCGTTTTCTGCGCAAGCTGATCGGCGATCGCAAGGCCCGGAACATCTTCCTGGGCGCCGTCGGCGCCTTGCTGGTCGGCGCGGTGGCGCTGCTGGGGGTCAAGGCGGTCTACCTCAAGATGCTGCCGTTCGACAACAAGAGCGAGTTCCAGGTGTTGATCGACATGCCGGAAGGCACCGCGCTCGAACGCACCGCCGAGGTGGCGCGCGTGCTCGGTCGCCACCTGGCGGCGGTCAACGAGGTGACCGACTTCCAGATTTACGCAGGCGTGGCCGCGCCTTTCAACTTCAACGGCCTCGTCCGCCATTACTACCTGCGCCGTGGCGACCACGTCGCCGACATCCAGGTGAACCTGCGCGACAAGACCGCGCGCGTGGCGCAGTCGCACGACGTGGCCAAGCGGCTGAGAACGCCACTTCAACGCCTGGCAGCGCCCTACGGCGCGAACGTGAAGGTGGTCGAGATCCCGCCCGGGCCGCCGGTGTTCTCGCCGCTGGTGGCGGAGGTCTACGGGCCTTCCTTCGAGGCGCGCGTCGCGCTCGCGAGGCAGGTCGCCGCGGCCTTCCACACCAACCCGGAGGTGGTCGACGTCGACCTCTTCCTCGAAGACGGCCAGATCGAGCACCAGCTGCGGCTCGGCGAGAAGGCCCGCCTCGCGGGGCTGTCCGAGGCCGAGGTGGCCGCCGGCGTGTCCACGATGCTGGGTGGCGCACAGGCCGGGCTCTTGCACGTGCCCGACGATCTGGAGCCCGTCGCGATCAGGCTCCAGGCCCCGGAAGCCGCGCGCTCGGGGCTTCCCAAGATCATGCGGATGCGCCTGCCCGGCGCCGCAGGCGTGGGCGTGCCGCTCGGCGAAATCGCGACGCCCGTTCGGGGCGAGGTCGAGCGCTCGCGCCATGGCAAGAACCTCCAGCCGGTGGTCTACGTCGTGGCCGACGTCGCCGGGCGCTCGGAGAGCCCGGTTTACGCCATGCTCGCGCTGCGCGGCGCCGTCGAGGGCCTTCGCGGGTTGGACGGCCGGCCGGTGACGCAGTACTTCACGAGCCAGCCCTGGATCACGGACCACCCGGCCGTGAAGTGGGACGGCGAATGGCAGGTCACCTACGAGGTGTTCCGCGACCTCGGGCTCGCCTTCGGCGTCGGCCTCGTCGTGATTTACCTGTTGATCGTGGGCTGGTTCCAGTCGTTCCGGCTGCCGCTCGTGATCATGAGCCCGATCCCGCTGACCCTGGTGGGCATCGTGCCCGGCCACTGGCTCTTCGGCGCCTTCTTCACGGCCACCTCCATGATCGGGGCGATCGCCCTGGCGGGCATCATCGTGCGCAACTCGATCCTGCTCGTCGAGTTCGCGCGCGCGCGCGAGCGCGAGGGTGTGCCTACCGCGGAGGCCGTCGTCGAGGCGGGCCTGGTGCGGGCGCGGCCGATCGTCCTGACGGCCGGCGCCGTGATGGTGGGCGCGATCGTGATCCTCTTCGATCCGATCTTCCAGGGCCTCGCCATCTCCTTGATCTTCGGCACCTTCGCCGCGACCGCGCTCACGTTGGTGGTGGTTCCGCTGCTCTACGAATGGTTCGGCGCCGAGCGCGCGGACGCCTAGGAAGCGTTCTCGCGGAACATGCTCGCGCGCATCTCGAGGAAGACCTGTTGGCGATCGCACACCGATTCGCAGAGCATGAAGACGATCGGGTCCGCGACCATGTAGTAAGCGTTGGTCCCTTCCTTGCGTCGCGCCACCAACCCCGCCTCGAGCAGTACCTTGAGGTGCTTGGACACGTTGGCCTGGTTGGCCCCGGTGACGGTCAAGAGCTGGTTGACGGTCCGCTCGCCCTCGTAAAGCGCGTTGAGCAGCCTGAGGCGGAGCGGTTCGGCCAGCACCTTGAAGAAGCCGGCGATCTGGTCGTAGGCCGCGTCCGTGAGGACAGGGCGTGGCTTCCTGCCGTCCGGGGTCATGCAACCCATCGAGCGGGCTCCTTTCTCGATCTTCGGAAGTTGGGGCCTGCCTCCATCCTACGCGGCCACGCGATCCAGCACAAGCATCGATCCTTGACAGAAAATACTTTATGATTATATAGTAATATTGTCTCGTGAAACCTGGAGGTTGACCATGATGCTGCGGCAAGACCAAACCGAAATTACCCCCCTCGAGCTGTACCGGCTGCTGGACGAAGGCCGCACGCCGTTCGTGCTGCTCGACGTGCGCAACGACGACGAGTTCGCGGCCTGGCAGGTCGAGGGCCGCCACGCGCCCGCGGCGACGGTCCACGTGCCGTACTTCGATTTCATCGAAGACGAGGACGCCGCCGTCGCCCACCTCGAGGCGTACCGGGAGCTGCCCATCGTCGTGCTCTGCGCGAAGGGCGGCTCGTCCGATTACGTCGCGGGCCTGTTGCGCGACCGCGGCTTCCAGGCGGTCAACCTGGAAGCCGGCATGATCGCCTGGGGCGACCTGCTGATCGCGCATGACGTGGCCACGGGCTCACCGCTGATCGTCAAGCAGCTGCAGCGGGTGGGCAAGGGATGTCTCGCCTACCTCATCGCGGATGGCGGCAAGGCCATCGTGGTCGACCCCCACCGCCATGTCGAGCCGTACCTGGCGTTGGCCGAGCAGCTGGGCGTGACGATCACCCACGTGTTCGACACCCACCTGCACGCCGACCACATCTCAGGCGGGCGCCTGCTCGCCGACCGCACGGGCGCGACCTACCTGATCGAGGCGCACGACGCCGAGGGCGCGAAGTTCGAATTCCAGGCCGTCCGGCCCGGCGAGACGCTTACGCTCGGGGCCACAGAGATCAAGCTGATGCCGCTCTATACACCTGGCCACACCCCCGGCAGCGCGTCGATGTTGATCGATGAACGCTTCCTGGTGAGCGGCGACACGCTGTTCGTGGCGAGCATCGGCCGCCCGGACCTCGGCGGCAAGATGGACGAATGGGGCCGGATGCTGTTCCACACCCTCAGGGGCCAGGTCGCGCAACTGCCGGACGACGTGCTGATCCTGCCCGCGCACTACGCGGGGGTCGACGAGGTGCGGCCGGATGGCCTGGTGGCAGGCACCCTGGGGGAGTTGAGGCAGACCAACGAGGCGCTCAAGCTCGAAACGGAGGAGGACTTCATCCGCTTCCTCGAGCAGAACCAGAGCGAGGCGCCGGCCGTCTACCAGGAGATCCGGAAGGTGAACCTGGCGTGGCTGGCGGTCGACGAGGTCCGGGCGACGGAAATGGACCTGGGCAAGAACCAGTGCGCGGCGAGCCAGGCAAAGGCCCAGCACGCCTGAACGAAAGGAAAGCGAATATGACCACCGGAAACACCATCGAACTCGACGTGCGCGGGGCCAAGTGCCCGATGCCGATCGTGAAGGCGAAGAAGGCGCTCGACGCCTTGGCGCCGGGCGATACCCTCAGGGTCGTGGCGACCGACAAGGGGTCGGTCCTGGACTTCCAGGGCTGGGCCAAGACCAACAAGGCCGCCGAGCTCGTGAAGCAGGAAACGGCCAGCGAGGGCGGCACGGAAGTGTACGTCCATTACTTGACCAAAAAGGCCTAGGAGGGGCGATGGAGACCAACATCGAGACGAGCCGCGAGCACCTCGAGGCGATGGTGCTCGCGCTGAGCAAGCGCGTCGACGAGCTCGAGGGGCGGCTGCCGAAGGACAAGCTCAGCATGGTCGTCTTTTCCGGCGACCTGGACAAGGTGCTGGCCTCGTTCGTGATCGCGACGGGCGCTGCCGCGATGGGCCTCGAGGTGACGATGTTCTTCACCTTCTGGGGGCTCAACGCGATCCGCATCAAGAAGGACCTGGGGGGCAAGGACCTCAAGGAGGCGATGATGGCGTTGATGTCGCCGTCGAGCAGCCTCGACCTGCAGCCCTCCAAGCTGGCCTTCATGGGCGCGGGCAGCGTGATGCTGCGCCAGATGATGAAGGACAAGGACATCGCCTCGCTCGAGGAACTGATGGCCCTGGCGCGCGAGAGCGGGGTCCGGCTGGTCGCCTGCGGCATGAGCATGGACGTCATGGGTGTCCGCGAAGACGAGCTCGCGCCCGACGTCGAGGTCGGCGGCGTGGCGATGTTCGTCGGCGAGGCCCAGGAGTCCAAGGTGTCTTTGTTCATCTGACACCGTTTCGTTCGTCCGCGGAGATGGCCCAAGGGCCGTCTCCGCCGTGTACATTCCAAAGAGGAGGAACCACCCCATGTCCACCGTCACCCAGGAGGCCTACGGCCTCGCCCGGAGCACGAGCCTGCCTTACGCGGAGGCCGTTCCCGCCATCAAGGAGGCGCTCAAGGAAGTCGGCTTCGGCGTGTTGTGGGAAATCGACGTCCCCGCCACGCTCAAGGCCAAGATCGGGGTCGAGGACTTCCGCCCGTACATCATCCTGGGCGCCTGCAACCCGCACCTGGCGAACCGCGCGCTGCGCGCGGAGCTGGATCTCGGCCTGCTGTTGCCCTGCAACGTGATCGTGTACGACCAGGGCGACGGACGCACCGCCGTGAAGGCGATCGAGCCGGACAAGATGATGGGCTTCGTCGGCAACCCGGCGCTCGCGCCCATCGCCGTGGAGGCTCGCGAGAAGCTCCTGACGGCGCTCGCGAAGCTGCCGGGCTGACCGCGCGCGCCCGATCTCGGCCGGCGGCGCGGGGGATCTGGCCTCAGCCGCCGGATGGGATCTTCGCGGCCTGGTGATGGTCCTCCACCTTCAAGCCCACCGCCATCTTCACGTCGCCCGCCGGCAACAGCAGCGAGGTCTCGAGCACGTAGAGGTTGGGCCAGGAAACCTCGACGTGCTCGCCCACGATCACCGATGGAACGGTGATCGTGGCGTCATAGCCCTCGCGGTGCAGCGCGGTGGCGCAGCCGCCGGCCACGATGTTCGCGATCTCGGCCACGCCCGAGCGGGTCAGGTCGTCGAACTCGGCAGGTTCCTCCATCAGCAACGTGGCGGCCATGGCGCAGGCCGTCGGGCGCGACATCCCGAGCAGGATGTGCCCCTTCACGGCCCCCGTGAAGCTGACGATCACGATCACGTCGTTGGCGCGCGGCGTCTGGGCGGGACACACGCGGGCATCGCCGAATTCGGGCTCGCTTTCGAAGAGCAGGCCCAGCGTCTCGTGGGTCGCGACCAGGATGGCCCGCATGTGGAGCGGGGCCTGCGCAGGCAGGGAGGGACCGGTGATCGTCATGTGATGTTCCCTTTCGTGACCAGCGGCGCCACCTGGACGCTCCCGTCGGCTTCCCAGAGCGAGCTCGCGGGGTACTCCGCCTCGATCCGCAAGACGGCCGGGCCGATCTGGATGGCGACCCCGGCATGGATGGCCTCGCGCACCTTCACCGTCGCCCGCAGAGCGGCAGGCTCCTGGGCGGTCGCGGCGGTGATCCGCGCCTCGAGCGCCTTGTCCTTCAGCTTGAGGCCATGGTGGAGCTCGAGCAGCTTCTCAAGCATCTCGGCGGCGTCCTGGCCCTTCTGACGGTGGGTGCCCTGGCGGGCAACGACGCGCTGCGCTTCCTCGACGCGGATGCGCACCTGCGCGATCGTCGTCGCGAGCACCTGGCGTTCCTTCATCAGCGCCAGCCGTGGGTCCGGCGGTGGCGGCGGCGGCACCACCTCCACGCGCGTCGGCGTGGCGAGGCGCGTGCCGAGCTCGCGCGCCTCGACGCGCTCGAACACGTGCACCTGGCCGCCGACCACGCCGCCGCCGCAGGCCAGGCGCCAGGCCTCTTCGACGTGGCCATGCGTGAGCTCCTCGCGCACGAACACCCACCGGCCCGATCGCACGCGCGAGCCCTCGACGAATTGGGCGATCACGTCCGTGCCGGCCTGCAACGCGGCGTTGTTCCGCACGCCGCCGTGCACGACGATGCGCTTGCCGGCCGTGATCGTGGCGCCTACGACCACGCCCAACACGGTGACGTCGCCGGTGGCCTCGATCGTCCGGCCGGGCTCCACGTCGCCCATCACGAGCACGTTGCCGTCGAACGCGACGTCGCCGACCGCGAAGGTGAGGTCGCCCTCGACCCGGTGTTCGGGGCGCACCACGACCACGCCGTCCTCGAGGCTCGGGTTGCCCGCCAGCGTCGCCAGCATGCGCAGGCCGTCGCCCGCCGGCTCGCAGCCCATTCCCGCCCGCAGCTCGGCATCTCGCGGCTCGGGGCGCGCGAGCACCGCGCCGATCTCGAGGCGCGGGTTGCCCGACACGGTCGCCAGCTCCCAGGCCTCGCCCACCAGGTCGTCCGCCGCGTCCCGCGCGCGCGTGCGCGCCACTTCGGTCGCGGGAGCGAGGGGCTTGCCCGTCACGGTGCGGCCGGCCCGGCCGGGCACGGCACGCACCTTGATGGCCACCACGTCGCCGGGCTCCACTACCCGTGGCAGCGGCGGGGGCGGGAAGGCCGGCTCGTCCAGGGCATCGGGCTCCGCCTCGTAGGCGAACGCCATGTTGCCCGCCAGCATGTCGATCCGCGCGTCGTGGGCCGGCAGCTCGCCTTCGGCTTCGGCGACCACCAGCTCGGCCGGCCCCACGAGGTCGGGCAGCGCGGCCAGCGCGCGCGGCAGGTGGCCGTAGCGCACGCCCCGCCTCGCCAGGAAGATCAGCGCCTGGGACGCGCCCATCCGCTCGCCCTCCGCGAGGACGATCGCCGCCTGGCGCTCGTCCTCGGACAACCGGACTTCCGGCATCGCCTTGCCCTCCCGGGGAACGTCTGCGCGTCCCCCGGTGATCTTAGCGCCGGGCCATCGCCCCCGGACAGAGGCGTTCGACCCCATGTGGGCGTGGGCCGTTCGGCCCAATCGCGGCGTCACGCCCCGCCCCCCTCATGCCCGGCGCGACGCCGGGATCCGCATGACATGGCTCACCTCGGGGTCTGGCGCGAGCAAGTCGGCGAACAGCAACAAGTTCTCGGTGTTGCCGAGCACCACGAAGCCGCCCGGGGCGAGGCGGTCCGCGACGCACCGGATGATCGCCCGCTTGAGGTCGTCCTCGAAGTAGATGAGGACGTTGCGACAGAACACCACGTCGGGTCTCGGCAACTCGCCCAGGCCGTCGCGCAGGTTGCCCTGCACCCACCTCGGCAGCTCGCGCCACGGCTGAGCCACGCGCCAGCCACCATCGGTGGGCTCCAGGAACCGCCGCCGGCGGGCCTCGTCGAGGCCGCGCTGGACCTCGAAGTCGCTGTACACCGCGGATCGGGCCCGCGCCAGCGCGCGGGTCGAGATGTCCACGCCGATCGGCCACAGGGCCGTCGGGGGCACCCGGCCGTCCTCCGCGAGCGCGAACAGGATCGACCAGAGCTCCTGCCCGGTCGCGCAGCCGAGCGACCAGACGACAGCGGGCGCGCCGGGCGTGGGCCCGAGCCGGGAGACGAGGTCGGGGAGCGCGTGGAAGATCCCCTCGTCCCGGAAGAAGTACGTTTCCGAGGTCACCAGGGCCTCGATCACCTCCCGCCGCACGGCGACGTCCCGCCCGAAGTGCTCGGCGAGATCGAGGTAGGACGTCATACCTTGCCGGGACACGATCTCCGCCAGCCGGGCCTCGAACAGGTAGGCCTTCTCCGCGCTGTAGGCGAGGCCGCACGAGGCCTCGAGCACCTTGCAGAAGACCTCGATGCCGGTATCCCTCAACGCGCACAAGGTGGCGTCCTCCCCTGAGCCAACGCCAGGAGGTAGGCCGGCATGCGATCGAGCGCCAGCACGGCGTCCGCCAGGCCCGCCTCCACCACCGCCCCGGGCATGCCCCAGACCACGCTGGTCGCGGCGTCTTGCGCCAACACCCGGGCCCCCAGCCGCTTGCATTCCCGCGACCCGGCGAGCCCGTCGGTCCCCATGCCCGTCAGCACCGCGACCAGCAGCCGCTCGCCATACATGCGCGCCGCCGATCGCAGCAGCACGTCCACCGACGGCCGGCAGAAGTTCTCCGGCGGCGCGTCCGAAACCCGCGCCACCTCGCGGCGCTCGGCGACCTCGACCTCCAGGTGCCGGCCCGCCGGCGCGATGTACACCCGGCCCGGCGCGATCGGCTCGCCGTCCAGCGCTTCCGCCACCCGCAACGGGCAATGTCGGTCCAGCTGGGCCGCGAGCGCCGCCGTGAAGCCGGGCGGCATGTGCTGCACGACGAACACCGGCAGCGGGTAGGTCGCGGGCAGCGCCGACAACAGCCGGCTCAGCGCCTCGGGGCCGCCCGTCGACACCCCGATCGCCAGCGCCCGCGGGCGGGTGCCCGCCGCCAGGCGACCCGATGGCGTGCGCGGCACGGCCGAACGCTGGGTCGGCGCCGCGAACTGCAGCACCCTCGGCAGCAGGTGCGCCCGCATGGCCGCCACCTGCTCCTGGTACGGCGCGGGCCCGAGGACCGGCTTGAGCAACACGTCGCTGGCACCCTCCGTCAGCGCCTGGACGGCGCGGGCCCGCGCCAGCTCCCCGTTCCCAGTATGAATCAGCACCCGCGTCGTGGGGAAGCGCGCGCGCAGCTCGCCGAGCAGGGCGATGCCGTCCATCTCGGGCATCTCGAGGTCGACGATCGCCACGTCTGGGGTCGATTGGGCGCATTTCTGGAGGGCGATCGGCCCATTGGGGGCGGTCACCAGGCGCTCGATCTCCGGACACGCGCTCAGCGCGTCGCCGATCAGCCTCCTCGCGGTCACGGAGTCGTCGACGAGCAGCAGGCTCAGCCGGGCGCTCCCTTCCTCAACCATGAGCGGCCTCGAGGGCCTCGGGGGCGAGCAGGCGCCAGAGCCCGATGGGGTCGAGCACCAGCAAGAGCGCGTCAGGCAGCGGGCAGACGGCCCGCGTGAGCGCCCGGGCCGCGCCCGCGAGGTTCACCGGCGGCGGATGCAGCATGGTCGGCGAGATCTCCACCACGTCGTGGACCGCGTCGACGAGCAACGCGAAGGCCTCGGTGCCGGCCCTCACCACCACGCCCAGCGGCGCGTCCGGGCGCTCGGCCTCGCCCAGCAACCGCCCCAGCTCGACGACGGGCATGATCTGGCCGCGGAGGTTGATCAGGCCGGCGATCGCCGGCGGGGCGAGCGGCACCGGCACCGGCCTCGGAGCGGTCATGATTTCTTGGACCTCGCTGGCGGCGGCGAGGAACGACGTGCCTCCGACCTCGAAGTGCACGTAGAGGGCGTTGTTCTCGGCGCGGCGATCGCCCAGCGCCCGCCGCTCCATCCCGCCAGGCCCGCCGCGGTTGTCCCGGCGGCGATCCGGGCCGCGACGGCTCACCGGCATGCGAGCGCCTCCGCCCCCAGCCCGGCGCCCGCCGCGAGCCAGCCCGGGAGCGCGGCCTCGATCGTCGCGGCGACGTCGAGCACGTCCGTGGCCCGCCCATCGAGCACCGCCGTGCCCGCCACCCCGGGCACGCCGGGTGCCGCCTGGACGGCGCCCTGGGCGTCGACGACGTCGTGGATCGCGTCGACGCGGATGCCCACAGGCCGCGCGGCGTCTCCGACGACGACGACCAAGATGCGCTCGCCGGGCCCAGGCGAGGTCGCGGCCGGCAGGCCCAGCGCCAGGCGAGGGTCCGCCACCGGCAGGAGGTGTTGGCCATAGTGGACGAGTTGCCGGCTGCCGACGGCCTCCAGGCGGTCGCCCGCGAACTCCTCGAGGCGCACGACCAGCGACATCGGCACGGCGTAGCGCCGCCCCTCGAGCGCCACGGCGAGCATCGGCCGCGCCGCGGCGCGCTCCGCCTCGACCGCAGCGATCGGCCGGGGCGCCATCGCCGCGGCCCCGCCCAGGATGTTCGCCCGGGCGGCGAGCCCGGCGACGTCGAGGATCAGGCATGGGTCCCCGTCGCCCATGATCGTCACCCCCGAGAACGCCCCATTCGTGCGGAGGATCGCAGGCAAGGGCTTGACGACGATCTCTTCGGGGTTCCCGATCGCGTCGATCGCGAGGGCCAAGGTCTGCTGGCCGACCGCCACGACCACGAAGTAGGGCCTCGCCGACGCGGCTTCCGGCGCGCGTCCGAGCGTCGACTGGACGTCCACGACCGGGAGCAGCTCGTCGCGCAGTCGGAGCAGGACCGCGTCGTGCAAGCGCTCCACGCGGGCGCCACCCTCGTTCCCGCTGCGAACGACCTCGCGGATCGTGGACAACGGCAACGTGAACCGCTCGTCGGCCACGTGCACGACGAGGGCCGGGATGACGACGAGCGTGAGGGGGACGGTGAGGCGGCAGGTCGTGCCGCTGCCCGGCTCGGAGGCGAGCTCGACGGTCCCGCCGGCCTGCTCGATGTTGTTCTTCACCACGTCCATGCCGACGCCGCGGCCCGAGATGTCGGTCACCGCCTCGGCCGTCGAGAAGCCTGGCTGGAAGACGAGCTGGGCCAGCTCGGCCTCGCCCATCCGCGCCAGCGCTTCCGCGCCCATGAGCCCCGCCGTGAGCGCCTTCGCCCGGATCCGGGCGTAGTCGAGCCCGCGGCCGTCGTCGCGGATCTCGACGACGATCCGGCCCCCATCCTGGAAGGCCGAGAGCCGGATCGTGCCGGCCGCCGCCTTTCCTGCCGCGGCGCGGGCGGCCGGCGCCTCGACGCCGTGATCGAGCGCGTTGCGCAGGAGGTGCGTGAGGGGATCCTTGATCGCCTCGAGCAGGCTCTTGTCGAGTTCCGTCTCGGCCCCGTCCGCCACGAGATCCACCTGCTTCCCCGTCTGGCGGCAGTAGTCCCGGATCAGGCGCGGGAACTTCTCCCACAGCTGGCCGATCGGCTGCATGCGCGTCCGCATCACCGCCTCCTGGATCTCGCCGGTGATGAAGTCGAGGCGCTGGACCGGTGCCGCGAGCGCGTCGTCGCCGCCGTGCTGGACCCCCTGCAGGATCAGGTTGCGGGTGAGCACGAGCTCCCCCACGAGGTTCATCAGCCGGTCGAGCAACGCGACGCCCACCCGCACGGACCCTTCGGCCTCGGCCGCCGGCATGGGCGCCGCCGGGGCGGTCTCCTCGACGCTCTCGGCCTCGCTCCGCGGCGGCGCTGGCATGCGGCCGTCCGGCCGCTGCTCGCACGACACCAGCTCCTCCGGCCCGAATTGATCGATGATCGCCTGGTCCGCGCCGCTGGCATAGGCGATCCACCAGCGCCCGTCCGTCACCGAACACCAGGCGGCGACCCGCCCCAGCGCCAGCAGCTTCTCGAGCGCCGGGTGGGCGATCGGGTCGCCTGGGTCGGCGTCCGGGAGCGCCATCTCGAGCCGGTAGAGGTGCTGCGTGCCTTCCGCGAGGCCAGCCGCGATCGTGGCGGCTTCGGCCGGGGCGAGGCGCCAGCCCGGAAAGCGAGCGGCCCAGTCGCCTGGCGCCGCGGGCGTGCTGGGGCCGTCGGCCGTCGCGAGCAGGCTCGTGGCGACCGAGCGGTGGTCGACGTTCGAGGCGACGCCCCGGTGGAGCGACAGGATCACCGTGCGAAGGGCGTCGAGCCCGCCGAACAGGAGGTCGATCCGATCGCGATCGGGCGCGAGTTTGCCCGAACGCATGCGGTCGAGGATCGTCTCGAGCGCATGTGCGATCTCGACGAGCGCGTCGAGTCCGAGCATCCCGGCGTTGCCCTTGATCGTGTGGACGCCGCGGAACAGCTCGGCGAGCGCCCCTATCGGGGGCTCGTGCCCGTCGGCGGCCAGATCGAGCGCCATGGCCGCGTGGTCGCAGGCATCCAGGTGCTCGAGCGCCTCGTCGAGGCAAAGGCGGAGCTCTTCGTCCAGGCTCATCGGCGTCCCCTTCGCCGAGCCATCACGCGTCGCCGACCTGGAGGCCGACCGCGAGCTCGACCTCGCCCGCCGGCAAGACGATCGAGGTCTCGATCACGAAGAGGTTCGGCCACGAGACTTCGACCTGCTCGCCTGTGATCACCGACGGAACGGTGATGGCGGCTTCATAGCCCTCCTGGTGCAGCGAGGTGGCGCAGCCGCCCGCCACAATGTTCGCGACCTCGGCCACGGCCGAGCGCGTCATGTCGTCGAACTCGGCCGGCTCCTCCATCAGCAGCGTCGCGGCCACCGCGCAGGCGGTCGGGCGGGACATCCCGAGCAGCACGTGCCCCTTGACCATCCCGGTGAAGCTCACGATCACCACGACATCGTTGGCGCGAACGCCGAGCGCCGGGCACACGCGGGTCTCGCCGAAGCTCGGCTCGCTGTTGAAGAGCATGCCCAGCCGCGCGTAGGTGGCGAACATGATGGCCCGCACGTGCGTCGGGGCTTCGGCGGGAACAGATGGGCCCAAGATCATGCGCGGACTCCTTTCGTCACCAACACCGCGGCCGTCCTAGACCGGCGCTTTGGTCATGGCCTTCGCCATGGCCGCACGCACCCGATCCGCCTTGAACGGCTTCACGATGAAATCCACCGCGCCGGCCCGGATCGCGTCGAGGATGAGGGTTTCCTGGCCCATGGCGGAGCACATCACGACCCGGGCGGTCTCATCGGCCTTGCGCAGCGCCTTGAGGACCTCGAGCCCGTCCATTTCGGGCATCGTGATGTCCAGCGTCACCACGTCCGGCCGCCCCTCGGCGTAGCGGGCGAGCGCCTCGTGGCCGTTCGCCGCCTCGACGCACTCGAAGCCCTCATCCGTCAGCACCTTCCGCAGCATCGTGCGCATGAACGCGGCGTCATCGACAATCAAGACCTTCGGCATCTTCATCTCTCCTCGAGCCAGCGGCTCAGGCCTGTGCCACGTGGCGCTCGGCCGCGGCCGGCGCGCCCATGAGCTCGTCGCTGAGGTCACGCAGGCGCCGCGCGAACTCGGTGAGGCTCTCGGCGGTGAGCCGGACGTGCCCCGAGCTCTCCGCGGCCGACCGCGCGCTGTCGGCCACGCCGCCGATCGTCGATACGACCTCGCCCGTGCCGCGGGCGGCCTGCTGCATGTTCTTGGTGATCTCCTGGGTCGTGACGGACTGTTCCTCGATCGCCGAGCTGATGGAGACCATGATCCCGTCGATGCGGCCGATCGACTCGCCGATCGCCGCGATGGCGGCGATCGCGAGGGCCGTGTCGCGCTGGATGGTTTCGATCTTCGCGGCGATGTCCTCGGTCGCCTTGGCCGTCTCCTTGGCGAGCTCCTTGACCTCGCTCGCGACGACCGCGAAGCCTCGGCCCGCTTCACCGGCCCGCGCCGCCTCGATCGCCGCGTTCAGCGCCAGGAGGTTCGTCTGTTGGGCGATCTGCGTGATCACCTTGATCACCTTGCCGATCTCCTGGCTCGAGGCCCCCAGCGCCTCGACGGCACCGTTGACCTGGCGGGCTTGCTCGACCGAGGCGCCGGTCAGCCGGCTGGACTCCTGCACGTTCTTCGCGATCTCGCGCACCGAGATCGACAGCTCTTCGGCCGCCGTGGCGACCGACTGCACGTTGCGGTTCGTCTGCTCGGAGGCGGCCGAGACCAGCCCGGCCTGGTGCTGGGTCTCCTCGGACAACGTCGACAGCGTCTCGCTTTGTTCCAGGAGGGCCACGGCGGTGTTGATCAGATCGGCCACGTAGGCCTCGAACGCGCCCAGCGCGATAACCGGGGTGGACACCGTCTGATCGGGGGTCGGGGCGGTCTGGGACCAGGTCATCGCTTGGGTGGCTCCTGCTGGCGCGCGTCGGGGACGCCGGTCCGGCGTTCCGGGGGCTGGCCTCGCCATCCTAGCGCCGACCCGCAGGCCCGGGACAGAGGCGTTCGACCCCATGTGGATTGGGCCGTTCGGCTCATTGCGGCCATCTCCCGGCAACATGGTTTGGATCATTCGAAACATTTCTTCTAATATGTCCATATGACTGTATGGTAATTTAGTGTGAGTAGTTTGCCGCGCCCTCACCGTGGTCCGCCGCAGGGTGTAGTGATGGATCGCTCGCCTCCGCCAGGAAAGGCCATGCCCGTGAATCATCGCCCCCGGTTGCTGCTCGTCGACGACGAGCCCGAGTTCCTCGAGGTCCTGCGCGTCTGGTTCGAGGGCCGTGGGTTCGAGGTCGGGGTCGCCGAAGACCCGATCGGGGCGCTCGGGCTCCTCCGCCACCGCACCTACGACGTGGCGATCACGGACCTGCGCATGCCCGGCGTCAGCGGCCTCCAGTTCCAGGCCTTCGCCCGGGAAATCGCCCCCTTCATGGAGATCGTCTTCCTGACCGCCTACGGCACGATGGACGACGCGATCGCCGCCCTGCGCGAAGGCCGGGCGTTCGACTTCTTGATCAAGCCGCTCCAGAACCTCCACCAGCTCCAGCTCGTCGTCGAGAAGGCGCTGGCCCGGCGAGCCGGCGGTGCCACGGCCGGCGCGCCCGCGCCCGCCGCTCCCGCCCCTCCCGCCCCTCGCCTTCAGGCGATGGCGTCGGGCCTCGACGCGCTGAGTGGCCGCGAGGCCGAAATCGTCGAGAACCTGGCCCTGGGGCTCGCAAACCGCGAGATCGCGGCGCGCCTGTGCCTGAGCGAGCGAACGGTGAAGAACCACCTCTACCGCATCTACGACAAGCTCCAGGTCTCGAACCGCACCCAGGCGGTGGTCGCGTGCCAGCTCCGCGGCCTCACGCGCGAGCCGGCATGACGGCGCGCGCTTCCGCCGAGGCCAGGTTGCGCCGCCGCGAGGCGGAGCTCGCCGAAGCACAGGCGATCGCCCACATCGGCAGCTTCGTCTACGAGCTCGCGAGCGGGACGGTGACCTGGTCGGACGAGATGTTTCGGATCTACGGCCATGCCCCTGGGGCCTTCGTGCCAACGGCCCGGACCTGCCTCGACGCCACCCACCCGGACGACCGCGACGGGTTCGCGGCGTTCGCCGCCGCGGGCGCGCCCGCCCACGCGGGGCCGTTCGAGCATGAGCGGCGGATCGTGCGGCCGGACGGCGTGATCCGCCATGTGCTCACGCGCGGCCGCGTGGCCCTCGGCGACCTGGAAGGTCCGGACCGGGTGATTGGGACTGCGGCCGACATCACCGAGCGCAAGCGGACCGAACAGGCGATCGCCGAGGCCGCGGTGCGGTTCCAGGCGATCGTGCGAACCACGCACGAGGCGATCGTGCTCTCCGACGCCCAGGGGCGCATCACGCTCTGGAACCCAGCGGCGGAGCAGCTTTTTGGATACGCGGCCGACGCCGCGCTCGGCATGCCCTTCCGACACCTGCTGGCCGAGGGCGTGCCGGCGGCGTTGGCCAGCCTGGTGACCACCTGTGGCCAGGCGTCCGAGCCGATGCCGGCGTTGGCCATCACGGGACGTCGCCGCGACGGCGGGACGTTCCCGATGGAGCTCTCGTGCGCCCGCTGGTCGACCGCCGATGGCGACCAGATCTCGCATATCATCCGGGATCTCGGCAAGCGGGAGCAATTCGCGCGGGTCAAGGACGAGTTCCTCGCGAAGGTCAGCCACGAGCTGAGGACCCCGCTCAACACGGTCCAATGCGCGCTCGACGTGTTGCTCGGCGACGGAGCCGGTGAGCTGCCGCGCAACGCCCAGCGGATGGCGGAGATCGCCCACCGGGGCGTCCGGCGCCTGCACGTGCTCGTCAGCGACATCCTGGACCTCCAAAGCCTGGGGCTCGACCGCGTCCGCCTGGCGCGGCGGCCGAGCGATCTCCAGGCCCTGGTCGACGCCGCCATCGAGCTCGTCCAGCCGAGCGCACGCTCGCGTGACATCGTGTTCGAGCTCGAGGTGCGGCCTTTCGTGCTCGATGCCGACCCCGACCGGGCGGTCCAGGTGCTCGTGAACCTGCTCGCGAATGCCATCAAGTTTTCGCCCCGTGGTGGGGTCGTCGGGGTGTCGGCGGACGCCTGTCCCGATGGCGCCGTCGTCGAGGTCCGCGATCATGGGCCGGGAATGCCGGCCGACCAGCTCGAGCAGGTCTTCGGCGCGTTTCACCAGATCGCCCAGGAGGACCCCCGCCTTCCTGCCGGCGTGGGGCTCGGCCTGACGATCTGCCGGCACATCGTGGAACTCCACGGCGGGCGCATCTGGGTCGAGAGCGCGCCCGGCCAGGGCACGCGGCTCCGCTTCACGCTGCCCGTGGCCGATCCGACCGCCCACGCGATGGGGCCGTCGGAGCGCTAGCCGCCAGACGCGCAGCCCCACGTCGGACGGCCCCGGTGGCCGTCGGGAAGCCGTTGCCGGCCGAGGCCCGTCAAGGCGCGGGTGGCGTCGGCCGAGCCAGCCGGAGCGTCGATGGCGTGCCCGGTCGCGCGTCGACGGGGAAGTGCCTGGCGAGGTAGGCCGCGAGCACCTGCTTCTCCGCCGCCGAGAGCGGCGCCCCCCAGGTCGCCATCTTCTCGACCTCCTTGTCCCATTGCGCACGGGTCAGGCGTTGCGCGGCGATCAGCTCGCCCTGGTGGCAGAAGAGGCAGCGGGTCTCGACCAGCACCTTGCCGGGGCCCGCGGGCCAGGCGATCGGCGGGACCGAGGGCGGTGCGATGTCGTCGGGGACCGCCGCCCGGGCGGCCGGGGCGGCGAGGGCCAGCGCCAGCAGGCCGAGGGAGAGCGCGCGTCGTGGGATCGAGCTAGACATCGTACAACACCTCCACCGCATCGGCGGCGTTCCACTGGTAGCCGCTGGGATTCCAGGGCGACGGCTCGACGGGCTGGACGTGGCCGCGGTCGTCGGCCGCGCGGGCCAGGAGCGTGACCTTGCCGCCGCGCTGCGCAGGATCAGGGGTCCAGTCGTGGGCCCACTGGCGCCAGGCGTAGGGGCGGTCCTCGCCGACCAGGCGGGCCTGGACCCAGCTGCGCCCACCGTCGGTCGAGACCTCGACCGAGGTGATCCGGGCCTCGCCACCGGTCCAGGCGACGCCGCGGATCGGCACCGGGCCGCGCGGGATCCGCGCGCCGGCCAGCGGGGCCGCGATCAGCGACTTGACGACCATCTCGGCCATCGGCGCGGTGTCTTCCGGATGTACCTTCTCGCCCGGCTTGATCGGCTTCTTCGGGTAGCGGTAGGCCGTCTGCAGGAAGAAGCCCTCGAACTCCTGCGGCTGGACACGCAGCGTCGTGAGCCACTTGACCCAGTCGTCGCCGACCCAGCCGGGTACGACCAGCCGCGCGGGGTGGCCGTGCAGGTAGGGCAGCGGCTGGCCATTCATCTCGTAGGCCACGATCGTATCCGGGTGCAGCGCCTTCTCGATCGGGATCGAGCGGCCGAAGCGTGGCGTGGTGGGAAGCACGGGCTTGTCCGCGCCCTGGAGCACGACGTGCTTCCCGCCGGGCTGCACGCCCGCCCGGGCGAGCACGTCGGCCAGGCGGGCGCCGGCCCAGCGTGCGTTGCCGACCGCGCCCTTTTCCCAGGGCACGCCGGGCACGCGCGGCTTGAAGAAGGCGCGGCCGTTGCCGGAGCACTGCAGCACCGCCGTCACCTCGTGGCGCGGCAAGGCCCGGAGATCGGCGAGGGTCAGCTCCACGGGCTTGCCCACCAGGCCCTCGACGCGCAGGCGCCAGGAGGCGGCGTCGAGGCGCGGCTCGTCATGGTGGGTGCGCACGAAGAAGGCCTCGTTCGGCGTCTCGTAGCGCTCGAACCAGCTCACGGGGGTCTCGAGGTCGAGCGGGCGGCTCGAGCGCAGGATCAGGTCCGCCTTCACGTTCGCGCCGGGCCCGGGCGTCGCGGAGGCGATCCCGGCCGCCTGCTCCGCCTCGCGCGCGCAGGCCGCGAGCAAGCTCGAGAGGCCCGGGCCGGCGGCGAACAGGGCCGTGCCCGCCGCCAGACGGCGCAGGAACGCGCGGCGGTCGAGCTTGGGGTCGGGGCCTGGGTCGCGTGCCATACGGTTCACCTCCGGGTCAAACGGCGAGCACGCGAATCATCGCATACACGAGCGCGAACAGGCCCAGGAACCCGATCGTTCCGGCGGCGATCGCGCCCAGGCCGGCACGGCGGATCTGCGCCAGGTCGGTGGCGAGGCCCATGGCGGCCATCGCGAGGGCCATGAGGAAGATGCTGGCCTGGGTGAGCGCGTGCTGGGCCATGGGGCCCAGCACCCCCAGGCTATTGAAGGCCCCCAGGGCCAGGAAGCCCAGCACGAAGTAGGGGATCGGCGGGTTCGCGAGCGAGTAGCGCGGGCCGACCGAGGCGTGGCGATCGCCGGACGAACGGCTCCACCACCACCCCACCACCACCAGCGCCGGTGCGAGGAGCACCACGCGGGTCAGCTTCACCATGGTCGCCATGTCCCCGCTCACGGGCCCCCAGGTGAAGCCCGCCGCCATCACCTGCGCCACCTCGTGGAGGGTGGCACCGGTGAGCACCCCGAGTTCCCGCGGGGCGAGCCCGAGCAGGCCGCCGATCGCCACGTAGAAGAACACGCCGGCGGTGCCGAGCAGCCCCATCATCGCGACGGCCAACGTGGTAGCGTCCTCATCCGAGCGCGTCACGCTGGAGGCCGCGGCCACGGCGCTCGCGCCGCAGATGCCCGTGCCCACCGCCATCAACATGCTGAGGTCGCGCGGCAGCCCGAAGCGGCGCGAGAGCCAGTAGACGCTCGTGATGGCTGTGACGATGACCGTGATGGCGATCGTGAGCACCTTGGGCCCGGCGGCGATCAGCACGCCGTAGTCGAGGCGCGCCCCCATGAGCACGATGCCCAGCCGCAACAACGTGCGCGCGGAGAAGCGCACGCCCGGCCAGGCCTGGGTAGGGACGCCGGCGGTCGCGCGCCAGGCGATGCCGAGCAGCAACGCCACGGAAAGCGTGCCCATCACGTTGAGCACGGGCAGCATGGCGAGCAAGTAGCCGGCCGCCGCGAGCAAGACGGCGAGCGCGACGCCCGAGACCAGGATCGCGGGCCGGGTCGGTGTGGGGAGGGAGACGGGCGCTCCGGCGTGCGGGGCGTCTTCGCCGCCGGCGGGAGGGACGAGGGCCGACATGAGGGGTGGGTCTCCTTGGATCAGAAGCCGCTCTCGCGGAACAAGTTCGCGCGCGCTTCGAGGTAGGCATGCTGGCGGTCGCAGACTTGTTCGCACAGCGTGAAGACGAACGGGTCGGCGACCCCGTAGAACGCGTTGGTGCCTTCCTTACGGCGAGACACGAGGCCGGCGTCGAGCAGCACCCTGAGGTGCTTGGACACGTTCGCCTGGTTGCCGCCGGTCGCGTTCATCAGGCACATCACCGTCCGCTCGCCGTCATAGAGCGCGTTGAGCAGCCGGATGCGCAGCGGATCCGCGAGGACCTTGAAGAACGTCGCGATCTGATCGTACGCCGCGTCCGTGAGCTCGGGACGCGGCCCATTCAGCGGTACGTGGCAACTCATGTCGGACCTCGCTTGCGGGGCGCTTGCGGGGATGGAACGCCCCTGTGTGATTGACTAAATTGAATATATAGCTATATAGTTATCTTGTCAATGCAAAAGGAGAGAAACG
Source organism: Candidatus Sericytochromatia bacterium (assembly GCA_036675505.1). GTDB lineage: Bacteria > Cyanobacteriota > Sericytochromatia > S15B-MN24 > JAQBPE01 > JAKFEW01. The sequence continues at coordinate 6,346 of JAKFEW010000120.1, read as the reverse complement.
CCATGTTTGGATGGATATTGGGCAAGCGCGCCGAGGCCGAGATCGGCGTCGACGAGCTGCAACGGAGCCTCGAAGGGCCGGACCGGCCGTTCTTGCTGGACGTTCGGGAGCCCTCCGAGTATGCGGTCGCCCATGTGCCGGGCGCCGTCTTGATCCCGCTCGGCCAACTCGAGGCCCATGTCGAGGCGGTGCCTGCCGACCGGGAAGTCGCGGTGATCTGCCGCAGCGGTGCCCGCAGCGGGCGGGCGACCCAGCTGCTGCGAGCCCGCGGCCGGCACGCGCGCAACGTCGCGGGCGGCATGCTGGCCTGGCGCGGGCCGATCGCCCGCGGGACCTGAGCCATGGATCCCGCCGCCCTGACGGCCGCGCTGCTGGCCGCCATCGGCCTCGGCGGCTCGTTCCTCTCCGGCCTGCTCGGCCTCGGCGGCGCGGTGGTGCTGATCCCGTTGCTCCTGTACGCGCCACCCCTGCTGGGCCTGCCCGCCTTCGGCATGGCCGAGGTGGCCGGCATGAGCATCGTGCACGTGCTGGCCGCCTCGTTCATCGGCCTGTCGGCGCATCACCGCGCGGGAACGGTCGACTGGCGGGCCGCCGCGCCGATGATGGTGACGACCGGCTTGGGGGCAGCCGCGGGCGGCGTCCTGTCGGGCTGGGTCTCGGACGTGGTGCTGCGCGCCGTGTTCGCGGTGCTCGCGCTGGTCGCGGTGCCGCTGATGCTCGTGCCTTCGCGCGACGACGGAACGGAAGCCGCGGCCGGGCCGGCCAGGCCCCCGCGCGTCGCCCTCGGCGCCGGCCTCGCGGGGGCCGTGGGCGTAGTCTCCGGCATGATCGGAGCGGGCGGCGCGTTCATCATGCTCCCGCTCATGCGCACCGCGCTCGGCATGCCGATCCGGACGGCGATCGGGTCGTCGCTCGCGATCGTCCTCGCCGCCGCGGCGCTCGGCGCCGCGAGCAAGGCGGCCACCGGCCAGGTGCCGTGGGGCTGGACCGCCTGGCTCGTGGCGGGCGCGATGGTCGGTGCGCCCGCGGGCGCCTGGGTCGGGCGTCGGGTGTCGGTGCCGACGCTGCGCTGGGCCCTGGTCGGGCTGATCGCGGCCGTGGCGTCGCAGATGCTCTGGCACGTCGTCAGGCCTTGAAGGGGCGGGCGACAGGCGCGATCGCCGCCGTACCGGACGTCGAGCGTCCGGCTCCGTAGTTCCCCGGATGGACCCGGCCGGGGAATTCCCGTACCGTCGGAATACTGATCGCTACCCGCAATGCCGGGTTCCCGCCGCCCCTCCTTCCGCCGTCCAATCACCCCGTCCTCCCTGTCCTCCCGTCGTGCCGATGTCCCCCGCCGCCTGTCCATTCCGCCTCCTCGCGCAGGCCACCGTCATCCTCGCCGTCGCGCTCGTGATCCTCGGCGCGGTCGTCCGCGTGACGGGGTCCGGCATGGGCTGTCCGGACTGGCCGCTCTGCTTCGGCCAGTGGCTGCCGCCCTGGGAGATGGCGGCCATCCTGGAGTGGCTGCACCGCACGCTCGCGGCCATGGTGAGCGCGGCCTCCCTCGCCCTGCTGGCTTCGATCGTCGCCTCCCGCGAGCGCCGTGCCCGCCTGGGCCGCCCGGCCGCCTTGCTGGTCGGCGCCCTGGTCGCGCAGATCGCGCTGGGGGCCTATACGGTCTGGCAATCCAACGCCGCGCCGAGCGTCGCCTGGCACCTCGTGATGGGCTACGTCTTCCTCGGCGCGTTGCTCTCGATCGCGCGCCGGAGCGTCGTCGCCGAGCCCACCGCACAGCGCGATGCCTGGGCGATCGCGCCGTCCGCGCTCGCCGTCGCCGCCGTGTTGGTCCAGTGTTTCCTCGGCGGCCTCGTGGCCGCGGGGTTCGCTGGCCGGGCATGCCCGGACTTCCCGACCTGTCATGGGGCCTGGTTGCCGCCGCTGGTCGGCCCTGTCGGTTTGCAGATGGGGCACCGGTACGCCGCGCTCGCCGTCGTTCTCTTCGTCGCCGTGGCGCTGAGCGCGAGCGAGCGCCGCGGGCCGGGAGCGGCCAGGACGTTCACGCGGCTCGCCGCGGCCGCGCTCGCGGTCCAGGTCGGGATCGGGATCGTGGCGGTCCTGGGGCCCTTCGACCTCGTCGTCCGGGTCCTGCACCAGATTGGCGCCGTCAGCGTCTTCATGGCCTGTTGGTTGGCCCTGGACGCCCTCCTGGAAGGCCGCCCCGCGACGCCCGGGGGACATCGCAGGCCACGCGCGTTTTCGCGGATCTGGTACCCTGGGTGAAAGCGCACCTGGCCGACTGACGGCCCTGGTCGTGAGCCCCTCGTGCCGACTCTGCTGCAACTCGCCACCCTCTTCAACGTGTTCGGCTCCATGCTGGTGCTCGGCCTGTCGGCCCTGACGCTGCGCTACCAGCCGCTCCCGTACTTTCGCTATTGGGTCTACGCGTACGGCGCGGCGACCCTGGTCACCTGCGCGAACGTCGCCGAGTCGGTGATGGGGCGCTCGTTGCCCATTTTCCTTTACATCATGGCGATGCTGGTGCCCACGCTCGGGTTCTTGATCCGCCTGGTGTACGAGCTCCGGGGTCGCCGCTTTCCCGCGCTGCCCGTCGCGCTGGCCCTCGCGTCGATGGTCGTGCTCGGCCTGGCGCTCTGGCTCGGAGGGGCCGGCTACGAGGCGGCCATGGTGCCCGCCGTGCTCGGCATCATGGCGACGCACCTCTGGCTGGGGATCACCATGATTCGGGTGGGCCGTACGGCGGATTACGAGGGGATGGGCTGGATCGGCGTTCCCGTCCTGATCCACGGGCTCTGGGTGCTTACCTTCCCGCTCTTCGCCGCCACGAACGTCCTCTGGCTCGGCTTTTCCCTCGAGGCCATGCTTGAGATCGGCGTCGGCGTCGGCATGGCCATGTACGTCCTCTTCCGCACGTCGCGCCGCCTCGCGCAGCAGAACCTGTCGCTCCAGGCCGCCGATCACGCGTTGCGCGAGGCGCAGGAGGTCCAGCGCGAGTTCCTGAACGCCGTGAGCCACGAGCTGCGCACCCCGCTCACTTCGGTGGTGGGCTACGCCGACTTCCTGGCCGAGCAGGTCGGCGGGCCGATCAACGACCGGCAAGCCGAATACGTGACGCGCATCCGCCGCGGCGCCGGCCGGATGAGCCGGCTCGTCGACGATATGCTCGACTACGCGGGGATCGAGGCCGGCGAGTTCGCCTTGGCCCCTGAGGCCATCGACGTTCGGGCGATCGTGCGAGGGGAGGTCGAAAACTTGGAACCCCAATCGCGCGAGCGGCAGGTGCAGGTCGTGCTCGAGATGCCGCCTGAGCCGGTCGTCGCCTGGGCGGACCCCCTGCGCGTCGGCCAGGTGATCACGAACCTGCTCGGCAACGCGGTCAAGTTTTCGCCCGCCGGCGGGACGGTGCGGGTGAGCGCGAGCGCCGCCGGGCCCGAGGTCCGCATCGAGCTGCGTGACGAAGGCGTCGGGATCGCCGCCGAGCACCTGCCGCACCTCTTCCGGAAGTTCTACCGGGTCGACACCGGCGCGAGCCGCGATCGCGGCGGCACGGGGCTCGGGCTCACGATCAGCCGGGCGCTGGTGGAGGCGCAGGGCGGCCGGATTGGCGCTTCGAGCGAGCCCGGCGTGGGAAGCCTGTTCTGGTTCAGCCTGCCGGCGTCCCTTGTAGATAGAACTACGTAGTGGTAATCTGGCATCGTGAGCCCTGACCGGGTCGCCGACCCAGGAGCACCCCGATGAGCCCGACCAAACTCCCCACCTATTTCATCTCGCACGGGGGCGGGCCGTGGCCGTGGATGAAACGCGAGTGGGGCGGCATGATGGACCCGCTTGAATCATCGCTCCAGGCGATCACCCGCGAGCTCGGGGGCAAGCCGAAAGCCGTGCTCGTGATCTCGGGTCACTGGGAAGCCCCGGAGTTCACGGTGCAGGGCAGCCCGAGCCCGCCGATGGTCTACGACTACACCGGCTTCCCGCCCCACACCTACCAGGTGAAGTACGCGGCACCTGGCTCGCCCGCGCTCGCGACCCGGGTCCAGGCGCTCCTCGCGCAGGCCGGCATCCCCGTGCGCCGCGACGACCAGCGCGGGTACGATCATGGCACCTTCACGCCGCTCGTGGCGATGTACCCGGAGGCCGACGTGCCGGTCGTGCAGCTTTCGCTGAAGGCCGGCTACGATCCGGCGGCGCACCTGGCGGTGGGGCGCGCGCTGGCGCCGCTGCGCGATGAGGGGGTGCTGATCCTCGGCAGCGGGCTCAGCTACCACAACCTTCGCCGGATGGGCCCCGAGGCGCTCGACGTGTCCAGGGCCTTCGACCAGTGGTTGCAACAAGCGCTGATCCAATCGGGGCCGGGGGAACGCGTCAGCAAGCTGCTCCACTGGAGCGAGGCGCCTGCGGCGCGCCTGGCGCATCCGGAGGAGGACCACCTGGTTCCGCTCATGGTCGCCGTCGGGGCGGCCGAGAACGAAGACGCCGCCTGCGTTTACCACGAAGATGCTTTCTTCGGGAACGTGACGGCGTCCAGCTTCAGGTTCGGGAACCCGCGCCTCAGCTAGTGACGGCCGCTTGCCGCACCTTGATCTCGTGGCTCAGCTCCTCCACGCCCGGGACCGCCCGGATCGCGCTGATCAGGCCCGCGAGCTCGCCGGCCGCGACGGTGCCGGTCAGCCGGACGTCGCCCTGGTCGACCTGGACGATGATGGCGTCCGGCCGGTCGACGATGTGGCCGAGTCGCGAGCGGATGCGCGCGGCGAGCAGCTGGTCGTTCACGGTTTCGGTGCGCCGCTGGGCACGTGCGCGGTAGACGAGGCCCCTGGCCCGGCCCTGGACGCGCCGATAGAGGCGGGTCGGTCCGGCGCCGAGATCGCCGAAGGTGTTCCTGTAACGAACGGCCTTGTCGCGGGCGAGCGCGCGCCGGCGACGGCCTTCGTCCGGATCCAGCACGAACATGATCGCCGCACCGAGCGCGAACGCGGCACCACCAACCAGCACAGGCAATATCGGGATGGCCATTTCTCGGTTTCCTCCTTGACGCGCGCCTTCGGATCGCCTCGCAGGCGTCCTGGCCCATGGGGCCATTTAGGCACGTCCCCTCGTGCCGTCATAGGGGCGACCGGGCGTCGCGGGGGTATCAAAAAAAGGTGGCGGATTACTACATGTTGCTGGGCGTGCCGCGCGACGCGTCCCCCGAGGCCATTCGGCGCGCTTACCGGACGCACGCCAAGCGCCTGCATCCCGACCTCGCCGGCTGCGACCGGAAGATGGCCCAGTTGAGCCGGGTGTATGCGACGCTGGGCGACCCGGCCGCTCGCGGCGATTACGATCGGCGGCTGGCGGGGGCCACCCACGCAGCGCCGCGGCGCCCGACCCGCGTGTTCCATCCGCCTGCGCGGCTTTCGGCAGATGCCGAGCGGTTCCTCCAGGCCACGTTGCTGCCGTTCGATCGCCTGCTGTCCGTGGCGTTGCTGCGGCTCGAGGCGGCGCTCGCGCCGGGCGAAGCGCAGCCCGTGCCGGACCTCGCCGGCGTCCTCGCCCAGACCGTCGAGGTGCTCGCGACGACGGGACCCCGCCTGGCGCGCGCGGCCTGGCCGGCGGCGCTCGGCGCGTCGCGTGAGCGCTACGGCCAGGCGCTACGGCTCGTCTCGGACGCCCTGGTCGACCTGCGCGAGGACCTCGCGGCCGGCCGGGGGGTGAGCGGTGAAGGCCCGCGGGCCCTCGTTGCCGGGCGCGCCGAGCTCGAGCGCGCGAAGGCCGCGGCGTTCCTGCTTGGGGGTTAAGGGCGGGAATTCGAAAACCGTTAAGTGAAGCTTCGGGTCAGGCAGAGCGCGGATCCCGGGACAATTTCACCAGGTCGGACGAGTCTCCGGCCTGGAGGAGAACCGGGATGAGCCTCGCGACCACGATCAACCGCATTTTCGACGCCCTCCGGCCGATGCCCATGCCGCCGCAGCCCACCTGGCCGCAGGCAGGCTGGCCGCAGCCGGCCGGCTACCCCGCGCCGGCCGGCTATCCGGGTCCGGCCGGCTACCCCGCCCAGCCGCCGCCGATGCCGCAGGACGCCTGGGTCAACCGTCCCGCCGTCTCTCAGAACGCGGAGCTCGCGCAGCTGCAAGCGGCGATCGACCACCTCGCGTTCCAGCTCGAGATGTTCATGCGGATGCAGGCGCAGCCGCAGCCGGGCTACGCGCCCGCCGGCATGTATGGCCCGGCCGTCCTGCCCGGCCCCGGTCCAATGGTCGGCCCGGCGGCGCTGCCCCCCATGGCACTGCCCCCGCTGCCCCCGCCGCCGCCGCCGCTGCCCGTGCTGCCGCCGCCGCCGGCCCCCGTGCCGCCGCCGCCCGCCCCA
>JAKFEW010000143.1:0-245208 GCA_036675505.1 Candidatus Sericytochromatia bacterium | reverse complement strand
CCCCGCACGGCCGACCCGGCGAAGCCCCGCACGGCCGATCCGGCGAAGCCCCGCACGGCCGACCCGGCGAAGCCCCGCACGGCCGGCCCGGCGAAGCCCCGCACGGCCGACCCGGCGAAGCCCCGCACGGCCGACCCGGCGAAGCCCCGCACGGCCGGCCCGGCGAAGCCCCGCACGGCCGACCCGGCGAAGCCCCGCACGGCCGACCCGGCGAAGCCTCGCAGGCCCGCTCGGGCGAATTCCCGCAAGGCCGGTCGAGCGAAGCGCCTCATGGCCGACCCGGCGACGCGCCGGCCGGTCGCGCCGCCGGCCCGACCCGCCCAGGCGAGGCGCCCGCTACCCGTGAGCCGGGCCGCCGCTCGGATGGCGGGCCGGCACAGGCGCCTATCGCACCGAACGGCCAGGCCGGACCCACGCCCCCAGGTCAAGCCGGACCCACGCCCACCGGTCAGGCCGGTCGGGCGCTTGCCGACCAGCCCGGCCCCGCGCTGGCCCCCGCGCAGGCCATAGATGCCACCAGCCTCCCCGCGGCCCGATCGTTCGGCCCCACAGCCGCGGATCCCGGCGCCGACGCGCCGTTCGCGGCCAACGGCGCGCCCGATCTGGGCGCGCCCGCGGCCCGGCCGAACGTCGGCCTCGCCGCCTTCCCGACGCCGGCAGGCAGCTCGCTCGCACCGCCGCCGGGCCCCGGTGGCCGTGGTCCCCTCGGCCGGCCCGGTGCTGAACCTTTCGCCGCAGGCCCGGCCGCGAGCCGCGGCGAGCCCGGCCTGGGTGGCCGCCCGGCCCCGACCGGCCGCCGCATCGAGCCGGCCGGCTCCTTCAGCCCCACCGCGGCGCCTACCGCGTCCGGGCCCGGCGGCGAGGTCCCCGGCGCTCGCCCCGGCCTGCCGGGCCGAGCGGGCGGCACCACGCCTTTGCCCACAGCCACACGGCCCGGATTCGAGCCGCGCAGGGGCGCCGTCGATCTCGGGCCGCGCCAGGCGGGGGGCCCCGGCCGGCCTGGCGTCGCACGCGCGAGCGGCGCGGTCCAGGCTGCGCCCGGCAAGCCCGAGCGCATCGAAGGCGGCAGCCGCATTCAGCTCGGCAACCAGAACGTGCTGGAGTTCCACCACGACGCCGGCGCGGGCTTCGTGGGCGGTCCCCACGCCGAGCTCGACCCGCGTGCGGACTTCGGCGAGTCGCTCAAGTCGTTCCTCTTCAAGCCCGAGGCGCTGCTCGGCAAGGCCACAGCCAAGTTCCTCTTCCTCAACGCCGAAACCCGCCAGTACTCGGCGGCCCAGGTCCAGGCGATGGCCAAGGCCGCGGGCGTCGACCTCGGCAAGGTCGTCACGGACCTGCTCGTCTCGGGCCGCGCCAGCCAGGCCACGATCTCGCGCATCTGCGAACACCATGGCCTCGCGGCCGACGCCGTGGCGCTGCGCGCCAAGGACCAGCAGGTGCTCGCGAAAGGCGCGAACGTCGAAAGCCTGGTCGGCCGCCTGGCGCTCGATCTCGGTGCGAACGGCCCGGCGACGGCCAAGGCCGTGCGCGAGGCCGAGGCGCTCCAGGCGGCGTTCGACAAGCTGGCCGCGCGTCTGCCGGTCGGCAAGGACCCTGCCAGGGTTGGCATGGCGACGGGCTCGGGCGTCTTCGCCTGGATCGCGTCGCGCGCCGCCAGGCTCGGTGACGATCGGCTCTCGCGCGTCGACGCCGAGCTCGGCGAGCTCCGGTCCCAGTTCCAGCGCCTGCCGCTCGCGGCCCAGCTCAAGGTCGATCCACGCCTCGCGCTGGGTGCCGGCTGGTTCCGCTTCTCGCCCGAGGAGCGCAAGCTGCTCACCGATCCGCAGGCCGTGCAGGGCCTGGTGGCGCGTGCGACCGAGCGCATCGACGAGGTCGGTTACATCCCGCAGCGGCTCAATGCGTCCGAGAAACGAGCGCTGGCGACGCGGACCGTGATCGAGGCGCTCTTCGATCCCAGCGCCGCGGGCGCGGCCTTCCGGGCCAGGCTCGGCGTGCCCGACCGTCCTTTCGAGCGTGGCCACGGCGCAGCCGGGGTAGGGGGTCCCCGCCCGGACGCCCGCAAGCCGGATCTGCCGGGCGATCCGCTCGCCGCGCTCCGCGACCTGCCGGCGCGCAACGGCGAGGCTGCCCTCGGTCTGCTCGATGATGGCCAGCGCAAGGCGCTGGGCGACAAGAGGGCGGCGGCCGCGATCAAGGCCGTGCTCGCGGATCCGGCGCTCGGCGAGGCCCTCGCCACGCTGCGGCGTGGCGCGACCGGCTCCGAGGCGGTTCGGACGGCGGTGCTCAAGTATGCCCTCGAGCAGGGCCGCAAGGACGGCGACCTGGTCGCCGCGATCAAGGGCGCGGTCGAGGCCGTGAAATCGGAGAAGGCCCGGTTCATGAAGGGCCTCGACGGCAGCGCGCTGGAGCTGGCGCTGACCGAGACCAACCGCCAGGTGCAGGAAGGCAACGTGGAGTTCGTGCAGCGCTTCGTGGCCGACAGCCCCGAGGCGCTCGAAGACGCGCTCGGCTCGTGGGTCTGGCAGGCGCTCTCGGATCCCGAGCGCAAGCTGCTCGAGGACCCGGGTTACCGCCGGCACCTGGTCGAGGACGCGAAGACCCTGCGTGCTACGGGCGCCTCGCTCGCCGAGGAGGCTCGCCAGTTCCGCATCGAGACCGAGAACATCCAGCAAACCCTCGACTTCCTCGTGCGGCCGGACCAGACGTTCCGCAAGGAGTTCGCCACCGACCCGGTCGGGGCGCTGACGCGGCGCGGCATCTTCCCCCACCTGCCCGACCCGATCAAGAAGGCGCTGGCCGAAGGCGACAAGATCACCCAGATCCAGCAACTCACCAAGGCCGTGGAGCAGACGCTCCAGCCGATCATCCAGCGGCAGATCGGCCACCAGAAGCAGCTGGAGAACCTACGCGCGGCGATCAAGACGGTGAACGCGGGCAATTACAAGCCGATCCTGGGGATCCTGGACCTCGGCGAGGCCGACATGACCCGCGCGGTCCGCACGACGCTGACCTCGGCGATGAGCCATGGCGACAAGGAGATTCGGGGCGGCATCATCTCCTTTATCTGAGGTCGCCCCCAGCCCCCATGAACGCCGCCCCGTCGCAGCCCCCCACCCTCACCGCCCCGCGTCGCCACGACCTCCCCGTGCTCGCGGGCTTCCTCGCGGCGTTCGTGGTCGCGGCCGCCGGCGTGCGTGGCATTTCCTTGATGCTGCTGCGGGTCGACCCCGGCGTCTGGGGCGATGCGCTGATCGCGCTCGCGTTCGCCTGGGCCTACGCGGCCTGGCGCACCGGTCAGGCCGCCCCCGTGGCGCCCGCCGAGGCGCCCGCCGGCCCGGACTTCCGCGACATCGTGGGCGGCTTCGCCGCGGCCTCGCGCGAGTCGCTCGACGTGGCCGCGAATGCCGAGGCGTTCATGGATGCGGTGGATGGCGCGCTCGGGCCCGCCTACCAGGTGGTGTCGGTCAAGCGGCCGGACGGTGCTTACGAGCCGCTCGCGGCCCGACGCGTGGCGGACGCGGACGCGAAGCTGCGCCTCGGCCAGGCCGAAGACGAGGTGGTGATCCCGCTCAAGGTGGGCGAGCGCGCGATTGGCCGCCTGATGCTCGGGCCGCGGCACGATGGCCGGGAATTCCAGCCCGCGGACTTCGCCTTGCTCGACAGCCTCGGCCAGTCGCTGGCGTTGTCGGTGCGCAACGCCCAGCTCTTCAAGGAGCTCGCGGAGCAGGAGCGCCTCAAGCGCGAGCTCGAAATCGCCTACGACGTCCAGATGGGCTTGCTGCCGAAGAGCGTGCCCACGCCGCTGGGCGCCTCGCTCGCGGCCAGCTGCACGCCGGCGCTCGAGGTGGGCGGCGACCTCTACGACTTCGTGCAAATCGACGCGACGCGCTGGGGCATCTTGATCGGCGACGTCGCCGGCAAGGGCGTGCCGGCCTCGCTCATGATGGCGGTGTCGTTGACGCTGTTCCGGGCCCTCGCGCCCGGCATCCCGTCGCCGGCGAGCACGCTCGGCCGGCTGAACAAGCTGATCCACCGCAACCGGCCGTCCAACAAGATCTTCGTCGCCGCGGTCTACATGATCTACGACGCGCGCGACGGCTCCGTGCTGATCGCGAACGCCGGCCACCCGCCGCCGATGCTCGACGGCGAGCCGGTCGCGATCAAGGGCCTGCCGCTCGGGATCAGCGCGAAGACGGTCTACAAAGAGGTACGCGTTCAACTGCCGCCGGGCTCCACGCTGGCGATTTTCTCGGATGGCCTCGAGGACGCCGAGGACGAAGCAGGTCGGTCGTTCGGCCCCGATCGGGTCGCGGCCTTTTTCAAGCGCACGTCCCATGAGCATCCCGTGGTCGCCCTGGAGGCGCTTCGCGCCGAGTTGGCCCGCTTCGCCGGCCGCGCGAACCAGCCTGACGACCAGACTGTCGCGATCCTACGACGCTTATCCGACGCTGAAGTTTCTTAATCTACGCTTCACGCATTCCTAGTCGATCCTTACCCGTTTTTTCGCGAGTGCCGCCGAAGACCATGCCGGGGCGCGGGCAGCGCGCGCCGGGGAGGTCATGTGCGCCTGGGCGCTTGGTTGGGATCTCTGGTTTCGGTCGACGGCCTGGCGGGCCGTCGCGAAGGGGGCCGGGCCGAGGTGTCGCGCCCCGATCGGGAGCCGCGCCGTTCCACGGGGACCCGCGATGGCCGGGTCATCACCGTCGGGCCGACCCAGGTTGCCGGCCGCCTCCAGGAAGCCCTCCTGCGCCTGCGCGACGGCGACACCCTCGTGTTGCGGCCGGGCGTCTACGAGGGCGGGGCGCGCCTGCAAGGTCGGCGGGACGTCACCGTCCGCGGGGAACCCGGCGCGATCGTGACCGGCCGCGGCCGGGCGGACTATGGGCTGCGGGTGGTCGGCTCCGCGGGCGTGACGCTCGAAGGCCTGACGTTCCGCGATTGCGGGCTCGACGGCATCCGGGCCGACGCGACGACCCGGCTGACGATTCGCCGTTGCGAGGCGGGCCACGCGGGCGGAAGCGGCTTCGCGCTGGTGGGCTGCGCCGACGTGCGTATCGAGAACTGCTACGCGCACCACAACGGCCTCGCGGGCATCGCGGTGGAAGGGGCGGGCGATCGCCTCTCGGTGGTCGGCTGCCGCGTGCTCGACAACGTCGGCGACGGCCTCGCGCTCGATCCGGCCATCGATGCACGCGCACCCGGCGTGTTGATCGCGGGCAACGTGCTGGCGCGCAACTTCTGACGCACAACCGGAAGGTAACCGGACAAGCGCGGATTCAGCCAGGCCAGGCTGCGGTATTTCGTTCGTTCCGGACAGCCGTCCGGCTGTTCCGGCCGTGCTAATTTTGGGAAACAACTGGTGCGTCCCGGAGGAACCCCCATGTCCGGACTGCCCGCCCCCGCCGAGCGCGCCCTGGACGATGCGCTCTTCTCGATGCACGCGTTCCACGCCCTCGATTGGTTGGTGCGCCGCCATCCGCGGCCCGGCACCCTGAGCGAGGCCGTCTTCGCGACCGGCCTGCACGTGTGCGACCTCGCGCGCGCCCTGAGCACGCTGGCCGCCCGCGGCGTGATCGTCGCGGAGACCGGCGGGCTGCACCTTTCGAGCGGCTACGCGCCCGGCCTGGTCTACGCCTGGCGGCGCATGGCCGTCGACGCGACGGTGCGCCGCCGCATCGTCGGGCTCGCGGCCGATCGCGAGGCGGCGGCCGACCATGTCGTCATGCGGGTCTCGTGGGCGCCCCAGGTGGCCGGACCGCCCGCCGAGATCACGTCGCCGCCCGTGTCGCCGACCCTGTCTGCTTCCGTGCCTGGCGCTCCAGACCCCATCCGATCTGCCGATCCAGCAGCTCCGGCATCATGATGCCGGCGGCGCGCGCCGCCTGGGGCAGCAGGCTGCCCTCGGTCAGGCCGGGCAACGTGTTCGTCTCGAGGATGTAGGGTTCGCCGTCGCGCACCATGAAATCGCTGCGCGAGACGCCCCAGCAGCCCAGGGCGTGGTGCGCGAGACGCGCGAGCGCCTGCACCCGTGCCGTCAGCGCGTCTTCGATCGGGGCGGGACAAATCTCGATCGACCCGCCTGGCGTGTACTTGGCTTCGTAGTCGAACACGTCGCTGGCCTGCGGGCGGATCTCGACGAGCGGCAGGGCGATCGGGTCATCGCCGCCGATCACGCCGGCCGTGAGCTCCAGGCCGCGGATGCGCTCCTCGATCAGGATCTCGTCGTCGGTGGCCGCGACGGCCATCAGGCCGGCCTCGAAGGCTTCGGGGCGATCGACCATCGCGAGCCCGAGCGTCGAGCCCTGCGTCGCACCCTTGATGACCAGGTCCCAGCCCAGGGCCCCGCCCACGGCGGCCGCGACGGCCTGCGCGTCGATCGCGACCAGATCGGTCCCGGCGTGGTGGGGCGAGTTGCCTCGCATCCAGCGGCCATCCGGCCGACGGCGCCAGTCGAGCCAGCGGGCCTGCGGGAGGTCCAGGTCGCGGTAGATGGCCTTGGCGCGGACCTTGTTCATGGCGATCGCGCTGGCCGCCACGCCGGGGCCGTAGTAAGGCAGCCCGAGCACCTCGAGCAGGCCCTGGACGGTGCCGTCTTCGCCCCAACGGCCGTGCAACGCGAGGAAGACGAAATCCGCACGGCGCGCGAGATCGGCGACCGCTGCCGGGTGGCCGAGCAGATCGTTCAGGTCGAGGGCGAAAGGCGCGTACTTGGTCGGGTCCAGGTTCTTGAGGACCATCTGGCCCGATCGCAGCGACACCTCGCGCTCGCTGGAGGGACCGCCCATCAGGACGGCGACGCGCAGCTTGGACATGGGTGACCTCCTTCGCGGATCGGGCGCCGACAATTTTACCCGTGATGTCGAAGGCCCCACGTGACGATCATCACGTGGGGCCTTCGACATCACGGTCAGACCTGGCCGATGCGGGTGCCGCGACCCACCGCGGAGTCGTCGGCGAGCACCGTGTGGTCGGCGAGCACCGCCGCGGCCCCGATCTGGCAGCGCTTGCCGATCAGGCAGCGCCGCAGGTGGGCTTCTTCGCCGATCGTCGTGCCCTCGCCGATCAGCACGTGCTCGAGCGTGGCCTTGTCGTCGACGCAGACGCCCGGGCCGAGCACGGAGAACTCGCGGATGCGGGCGCGCTTGCGCACCTTCACGCCGTTGCCCAGGTAAGCGGGCCCGCGCACCTCAGCGGTGGGATCGATCTCGACGTTCTTGCCCACCCACACGCCGTCCGGCCGGCGCTCGGCATCGAGCTCGAGCTTGATGCGGCCCATCAGCACGTCGGCGTGCGCCTGCAGGTACTTCTGCGGCGAGCCGATGTCGAGCCAATAGGCGTCCGTGGGGAAGCCGTAGACCGGCTCGCCGAGCTGGAGCAGCAGCGGGAAGAGGCCGCGTTCGAAGCTATAGGCCTCGTTCTGGGGGACGTAGCGGAAGATCGATGGGTCGAGCACGTAGAGCCCCGTGTTGACGGTATCGACCGTGGCTTCGTCCCACGAGGGCTTCTCGAGGAAGCGCACGATGCGGCCGTCGAGGTCCGTGAAGATCAGGCCGTACGCGGTCGGGTCGGTCACGCGGATCATCGCGATGGTGGCCTTGGCCTGGCGCGCCTGGTGGTAAGCCACGAGCTCGCCCACGTCGATGTCGGTGAGGATGTCGCCGTTGAAGACGACCATCGGCTCGCCGTCGAAGTAGCGCTCGGCCAGCTTCACGGCACCGGCCGTGCCGAGCGGCTTCTCTTCGAAGGAGTACTCGATGCGCATGCCGAGGTCGTGGCCGTCGCCGAAGTAGTCCGAGATCGACTCGCTGAGGTAGTGGAGGTTGATCACGACGTCCGTGATGCCGTGGCGACGCAGGTGCTCGAGCTGGTGCTGCAGGAAAGGCTTGTCGAACAGCGGCACCATGGGCTTCGGCGTGTTGTAGGTCAGCGGCCGCAGCCGCGTGCCCGAGCCGCCCGCGATGATGATCGCCTTCATACGGTCAGACCCTCCTGTTTCGGCGAGGTCGCGCTCGCCATCCGGCGCTTGAGCTCGGTGATCGCATCGACGGGGGTGGGATCGACGCCCGCCAGGAACGCCAGGTAAACGCTGACCCAGTCGCCCAGGTAGATGCTCGCGAGCTGGCGGTCGAGCAGCGTCTCGCCTTCGGCCGCGATCTCGTGGACGGCCGCGACGTGCGGCCGAATGAGGTCGAGCGCGTTCGCGCGCTGGCGCCGCACGAAATCGCTGTCTTGCGGGTCCTCGAGCACGACGAGCGCGAGATCCGAGCGGTCGGCCGCTGTGAGGTTCACGATGTCGTTGTGGGTCATCTCCGGCAGCAGCGCGATATTCGCCGTGACCTTGCTGTTCTCGTTGATCTGGCTCTTCCAGCGCAGCGCCACGGCCTCGGTGGTGGGCGTCGCGCCGACGATGAAGGGCGTCTTGCCGGCGAGCGCCACGGCGAGCTGCTTGGCCGGGTTGAGGGCGGTGGGCGTGTCCTCGGCGTAACGGTCGCGCAGGGAGCGCAGGCGCGCTGCGGTCGCGTGCACGTCGCCCGGCAAGCAGCCCTCGAGCTGCGAGACCAGGCCGATCAGCGCGAAGAAGAGGTCGCCGAGCGCGGCGCGCGGCTGCCAGCCATCCGGAATGGACACGACCGGCAGGCCATGGGCCGCCGCGATCGCCCCGGCCTCGCCGCCGCTCGTCACCACGACGGCGGGCACGCCGCGGCTCACCGCGTCGCGCAGGCAGCCCAGCGTCTCGGCCGTGTTGCCCGAGTAGCTCATGAAGATGGCGAGGGTCTGGTTTCCGGCGAACTGGGGCAGGCGATCGCCGCGGTGCACCACGACCGGCGCCGGGCAGCCGGCCAGCAGCTGGGTCCGCACCAGATCGCCGCTGATGGCCGACCCGCCCATCCCGCAAATCACGATCGCGGTCGGCGCGGCCAGCGGCAACGCCACCGCGCGTCCGCGCGCGAACGCCGCCTCGGCCGCCTCGGGCAGCGCGTGGAGGCGACGGAGCATGCCGTGCGCGTCCAGGCCCGTGATGGTGGCGGTGTCGTCGATCGGCAACATGGGACAGTTCCTTCTGCGGATGGCGGGTTCGACGGGCGCGCGACGCCCGACCCCGTTCAATACGGGCCAAAGGTATCATATCCCGCACGACGGTCGACCTAACGGAACGAACGAGCCGAGCCGGTGATTTGGCTACCTCCCGGGCCGCAACCCTCGCCCGTCCGGCGGGTATGAGAAGCTCGGATCGGGCGCGGGGGTGCCCGAGAATGTGGAGGCGCCATGTCCGGCGTGGGAGGCCCCGGGGTCGGCCCGGGTGGCACGGGGGCGCCGGGCGGCGGCAAGAAGCCGGGCGGCACAGCGCCGGGTGGCGGTGGCACGACCACCGGCGCCGGGGCGACGACCAACCCGACGGGGACGGGCACCGGGCCGGGAACGGCTGGTGGCACCGCGCCGACGGGCGGCACCACCGCGACGGGCGGCGCCACCGCAACAGGCGGCACCACCACAACGGGCGGCACCACCACAACGGGCGGCACCACACCGACTGCCGGCACGACCACCGGCGCGGGCGCCACGACCACGCCGACGACGTCGACCACCGGAACGCGCGGCCAGGGCCGCCAGACCACGGCCACCCCCGCGACCACCCCCGCGACCGTCCCCGTGACCACCCCGTACACGCCGACGACCTACGCGAGCGACACGGCCCCCACGCTCACCAAGGCCGCTGCCCGGTCGGTCGATCCGCTGCCATGGGAGCCGGCGGATATCCCATCCTCGTCGCGTGAGACCACCCCGTCGACGACGCAGGCGACCCAGCCCGCGCCGGCTGCGCAAACGACCACCCAGCCCGTGACGAGCCAGGTGCAGCCGGCCTCCACGCAGCTTCAGCCAGCGGCCGGGTCGCAACAGCTGTCGGCCAGCCCACAACAACCGTCAGCCAGCCCGCAACAGCAGGCGACCAACCCGCAACAGCAAACAGCCGGCTCGCAACAACGGACGAGCGCGCCCGCCGCGTCGGCCGCCGAGCGGCCGACGTCACTCCCCTCGACCAGCGCGCTACCGCCGTACAAGCCAGCGTCCCCCGCAGCGCCCCCGACCGCGCCTGCCGCCGCGGCCCCACCGGCGGCAGCCACGCCGAGCAGCGCGCAGGCCCCGGCGGCCCAGCCGGCCCAGGCGCGAGCGACCGACGCCCGCGCGCAGACCCCGCCCGCGGCGCGAACCGGTGCGGCGGCGCCTCAGCCGGTCGCGCCGCTGGTGTCAGCTGCGCTCCGCGCGCCGATCGTCCCGCCCGTCGCCCTCACCCCCGGGACAGGCGCCACGGCGGCCGACGCGGCGGTGCTCGCGGGCCTGCTCGCCGACCCCGAGGCGATCACGGCCGTGCCCGGCAAGCATCTCTGCGCGCCGGCCCTGGTCGTGAAGCTGATGGCCCAGCAGCGGCCCGAGACGCTCCAGGCCATGGCGATCGCGCTCCAGGCCAACCGGCCTTTCGAGCTACCCGACGGCCGCAAGGTCACCTTGTCGCCGAAGAACGCCGCCTGGATCGACGCGCAGGCCTGGACGCCGACCGCCAAGCTGCAGGCCAGGCTGCAGGCGGCGCTGATGGAGCTTGCGCATGGGCCCGGCCGCTACGACCTCGCGGCCGACCATCCGCTCGCCGCGGATGGCATGGCCCTGCCACCCGGCATGCACGTGGACGATCTGCAGGCGCTGGTCGGCAACCTGCTGGGCACGCGCGTGCTCGACCCGCGGCAGATCGCGGGCCAGCTCGACGAGGCCTATGCCCGGCTCGAGCAGTCCCGCGCGTTCCGGCCGTCGGACGAGCTGATGGCCGAGCTCCTCGCAAAGGAGCTCGCGCGCGAGGCGGCGACTGGCCAGTCGGGCCTGATGGTGCTGGTCGAGGCGCTCATCCAGGGCGACGACCAGGACGTGGCGGACCTCGCCAAGTCCTCGCACCTGTTCATGGTGGTGGGCCTCGACGAAGCAGCCAACACCGTGACGGTCATCGACGCGCGTGGCCGCAAGCGGACGGTGGACCGGACCCGTTTCGCGGAGGCCATGAAGCGCGGCGAGGTCCCTGAGGACCTCGCCGGCATCGGTAGCCCCCGCGGGGCCGGGTTCTAAAAGCGGACGGTCGTCGCGAGACCCACCTGGTCGTGCGTGAAGGCCGTCGTGCCGAAGAGGCTCTCGTTGCCCGACGTGCCGAACTTGGCACGCGAGTACTCGATCGTCAGCGCCGGGAGGCCGAAGAACTGGTACTCGGTCTGGACCGTGAAGCCCGAGCTCGCCGGCGTCGACAGCGCGCCGAACATGCCGCCGGTCGATCCCGACTGCTGGGCCGCCAGCGTGAACGACGGGATGATGAACAGCGACGGCGTCTTGAGCATCGCGCCCACCGAGTGGAAGTCCGGCGCCGAGAACAGGCCGGCGGCGTTGCGCGGCGGCGCGAAGATCATCGACGCCTGGCCCGGCACGCCGGCCATCGTCGCGACGTTGCCCGCCACGTAGCCGAAGCCGAGGCCGAAGCCCGTGTCGAGGATGTTCATCAGGCCGAGCCGCGCCGACGCACGGTTCGCGGTCCAGTCGGAGAACGCCAGGCTGCTGTTGCCGAGCACTTCTGCGGACAGCCCGAGCGACTCGGAGCCGAGGTCGACGCTGGCGCCGATCCACTTGTCCTTGACGCTCGTGGTGGTGCTGGTGCCGGTAGGCCCGGTCGCCACGCCGTTGATGCGCAGCAGGCCGAGGTCCAGGCCCACGGTCGCGGTGACCTTCGAGCCGAGGCCCCAGGTCGTCGCCTGCGGCAGCGACGCGGCGTTGGCCGAGATGCCCGAGAACACGTTGGGGCCTGAGAGCGCGCCGCGGTGGAAGCCGAGGCCGACGCGCAGCGGGCCGAGGCCCGCGTGGCCGGCCGACAGCAGGTCGCCGTGAGGCGCGTAGAGCGACGAGTTGTTGGGGTCGACCATGTCGACGATGACGTTGGTGCCGGGCAGCCAGAGCGGCGCGCCGGCGAAGCCGCCGGTGGGGCCCTGGGTGGCGGTCGGCGTGGCCGCGCCCGCGATGTTCACGCCAGGGGTGCCGACGAAGCCGTAGCCACCCGTGCCGTTGGTCCAGGCGTTCGTCTTGAAGGGATCCGCGAACGTCGAGCCGAGCGGCAGGTGGCTGCGCAGCGCGCCGACGCCGACGCCGTACGAGATCCAGCCGGGGTTGTAGTTCACCTCGGCGCGCGGCAGGTACACGTCCATCATGGGCGAGCCGCTGGTGCCGCGCAGGAACGCGTTCGCCACCGACTGGGGCGGATAGAGGTCGGCGTTCAGCGTGCCCGCGAAGCTCAGCTCGTCGGTCAGCTGCGCGTCCATGTCGAGCGAGTTGCGGACACGGAAGTCGGCCGAGGGTGAGTTGGTCATCGTGTGGCCGGGCAGGTCGGCGGCCCAATCGCGGTAGTCCATGCGGTTGTAGCCGCTGATCTTCACGCGCTTCTCGAGGGCCATCACGCGGCTGTCGATCGTATCGACCCGGCTCTTGAGCTGATCGAGCTCCTCGCGGAACTCGCGCTGCAGGCGGGCGATCGTGCGCAGGTCTTCGGGGTTCACGCCCGGATCCACGTTGATCGGCTGGCCGGTGGCGATCGCGATGCGTTCCTCGACGCGCGCCATCACCTTGGCGAGCGCGGCGGCCATTTCATAGCGCGTCAGCGTCTTCGAGCCCCGGAACGTCTTGTCCGGGAAGCCTTCCATGACCTGGTACTTCTCGATCAGGGTCTGGATGGCGTTGTACGCCCAGTGGTCCGGGGACACGTCGCGCAGCTCGCTGACGGGCGTCAACGCGTCCGCGGGTTTCGCCGCAAGTGCCGTCTGGCCGATCACGACCGTGCCGGCGATCGCGAGAGCGAAAGCTCGGTTGCTCCTCATTCAGTTTCTCCTCCATGCGAGGCGAGGATGTTCGGAACCCTCGCTCGGTTACGCCTATGATACTCTTCGAAGCGCGGTTCGCAACCCGGACCATTTACATTCGCCCGTCCGGGGGGCATCATGAGGCGCTATGGCCGGAAACGTATACAGCGGCGCCGCCTTCGACCTCGCGGCCTATTGGGACGATTGGCGACTCGTCGTCGACGCGGCGCTCGACGCGCTCGCGCCGATGCGCCACCCCGAGACGCTTTGGTCGTCCATGCGCTACAGCCTGCAGGCCGGCGGCAAACGTTTGCGCCCCGTGCTCACGATCGCCACGATGGATGCCCTCGGCGTTGACCCGCGGCCCGCGCTGCCGGCCGCCTGCGCCCTCGAGCTGGTGCACACGCAGTCGCTGATCCACGACGATCTGCCCGCGATGGACGACGATGATCTGCGCCGCGGCAAGCCGACGAACCACAAGGTCTTCGGCGAGGCCCAGGCGATCCTGGCCGGCGACGCCATGCTCGCCTGGGCCTTCGCCACGCTGGCCGGCCCGCTCGCCGCCAGCTATCCCGCCGATCGCTGCCTGGCGGCCGTGCGCGAGCTCGCCGAGGCGACGGTGCTCGGCATGGTCAGCGGGCAGGTGGTCGACGTGGCGTCCGAAGGCCAGGTGGTGGACGAGGCCACGTTGACCTTCATCCACACGCACAAGACCGGGGCGCTGATCCGCGCCTCCGTGCGCGTCGGCGCGATCCTCGCCGGGGCCGACGCGGCCAGCGCGAAGTCGCTCGACGCCTATGCCGACGCGCTCGGCCTCGCCTTCCAGATCGCGGACGACATCCTCGACTGCACGCGCACGGCCGAACAGCTCGGCAAGACGCCCGGCAAGGACGAGGCGGCCGACAAGGCCACGTACGTGAAGCTCTTCGGCCTTTCGGCCGCCCGCGAGCGCCTGGTCGCCGCGGTTGCGGATGCCGAGGCGGCATTGACGGCGTTCGGCGAGCGCGGCGAGGCGCTGCGGGCGATCGCCCGCTACGTCGCCGCGCAGGTCGACTGAGCGAGTATGGCGGGCTGGGCGGGCATCGAGCATCAGGCGCTGATCGCGGGGATGGCCGCGCTGTTCTCGGCGCAGGCGCTCAAGACGCTCACGAACATGGCCAAGGAACGCCGGGTCAACTTCCGCGTGGCCGTCGGCACGGGCGGAATGCCGAGCTCGCACACGGCGTTGGTGGTGAGCGTGACCACCACGATCTTCCTCGTGCAAGGCCCGAACTCGATGCTCTTCGACGTGGCCGCCGTCTTCTCCTCGGTGGTCATGTACGACGCCACCGGCCTGCGCCAGGCGGCCGGACGGCAGGCGGCGATCGTGAACAAGATCATGAACGAGCTGTGGGAGGAGCACACGGTGCGCGAGTCGCGCCTCAAGGAGCTGCTCGGCCACACGCGGCTCGAGGTCCTCGGCGGCGCGATCTATGGCGTGCTGATCGCCTGGATCGTCCACCACGGCTTCTGACGATGGCCAAGCGCAGGCTCGACCAGCTGCTCGTGGAACGCGGGCTCTATCCTTCCCGCGAGCGCGCCCAGGCCGCCATCATGGCGGGCCTCGTCAGGCTCGGGGATGCCGTCGCCAGCAAGGCCGGCATGCCGGTGGCGGAGGATGCCGTCGTCACCGTCGCGGGGGAGGTGCATCCCTACGTGAGCCGCGGGGGCCTCAAGCTCGAGCGGGCGCTCGACGCCTTCGGCGTGGACCCCGCGGGGCGCGTGGTGCTGGACGCCGGCGCGTCCACCGGCGGCTTCACGGACCTGTGCCTCCAGCGCGGTGCGCGGCTGGTCTACGCCGTCGACGTCGGCTATGGGCAGCTCGCCTGGTCGCTGCGCCAGGACCCGCGGGTGGTCGTCATGGAGCGCACCAACGTTCGCCACCTGGCGCCCGACGCGATTGGCGAGCGGCCCAGCCTGGTGGTTTCGGACCTGTCCTTCATCTCCCTCGCGACGGTGATGCCGGCGCTGGCCGCCCTGCTCGCGCCGGGCGGCGAGGCGATCACGCTCGTGAAGCCGCAGTTCGAGGTGGGCAAGGGCCAGACGGACCGCGGCATCGTGCGCGATCCCGCCGCGCACCGCCGCGTGATCGAAGCCGTGCGCGAGGCCGCGCGCGGCGTCGGCTGGCGCCTGGTCGGGCTCGACCATTCGCCGGTGAAGGGGCCCGAGGGCAACATCGAGTTCCTCGCGCACTGGCGAGCGGGCGATGGGGAAGAATGGATCGGGGACCCGGCGTCCGTCGTGAAGGCGGCGCACGAGGCCCTGAGAGCCTGAGGCCGCCATGTCCGAAGTCGCCCTGTCCCAAGAGACGCGTCCGAAGCGGATCGCCGTCATCCATGCGGAAAACAAGCCGCATATGCCGGCCTACCTGGCCGAGCTGCGCGACTGGGTGACCAGGCATGGCTGGGAAATCGCCGTCACCAGCGCCCGGGTGGCCGATGCCACGGTGGTGGACCGCGCGGACCTGGTCGTGGTGCTCGGCGGCGACGGCACCTTCCTCGCCGCCGCGCGCCTGGCGAGCGGGGCGGCGGGTGGCCCGATCCCGATCCTGGGCGTCGACCTCGGCCGCCTGGGGTTCCTGTCCGAAATCGGCTTCAACGAGCTGCCGGCCGCGTTCGAGCGCTTCGAGACCGGCGACTACCGGCTGGAGGACCGCGCGATGATGCATGTGCAGGCGTTCAGGGGGGAGGAGCTGCTCGGCGAGGGCTTCGCGCTGAACGACGGCGTGCTGTCCAAGGGCGCGTTCGCGCGGCTGGTCGAGCTTGCGACCTACGTGGACGGCAGCTACCTGACCACCTACGATGCGGATGGCCTGGTGGTGGCGACGCCGACCGGCTCGACCGCCTACGCGCTTTCCGCGGGCGGGCCGTTGCTCACCCCGGACCTGCCGGTCTTCGTGCTCGCCCCGATTTGCCCGCACTCGCTGTCGGCGCGGCCGATCGTCATTTCGGACAAGGTCACGATCAGGGTCATCATCGAGGGCCCGGCGGACCTCGAGCTGCTGGTCTCGCCCGATGGCCAGGGGCCGATTCCGGTGCGGATGGGCGACCAGGTCACCTTCACGAAGGCCTCCAGGTACGCGCGGCTGGTGAAGCTCAACAAGATCGATTTCTTCGCCCGCTTGCACGGAAAGTTGGGCTGGGGACCTACTCGCCGGCCAGGGTAGCCGGGGGGCTGGCACGGGAGTACAATCCCGTGCATGTCAAACGATCACTTCGACATCGCAGTCCTCGGGGCCGGATCCGCCGGCTACTGGGCGGCCAAGACCGCCGGCAAGCTGGGCGCGAAAGCCGCCCTGCTCGACCCGGGGCCGCTGGGCGGGCTCTGCATCCTGCGCGGCTGCATGCCCACCAAGGCGCTGCTCCGCTCGACCGAGGTGCTGCACCTCGCCCAGCACGCCCACGAGGTGGGCGTGCTCGTGAAGGAGGTCGGGTACGACTTCGCGAAGATGATGGAGCGCAAGGCCTACTGGGTGAACGACTTCGCCTCGTACCGCGCAGGCGGCATCCTCGCGCAGCAGGGCTTCGAGTTCATCAACGCGCCAGGCCAGTTCAAGGACGCCCATACGCTCCAGGCGGGCGATCGCGTCATCACCGCCGACAAGTTCCTGATCGCGACCGGCTCGGTGCCCTGGGCGCCCTTGATTCCGGGCCTCGCCGAGGTCGGCTTCATCACCAGCGACGAGGCCCTCGAGCTCAAGGAGCCGCCCAGGTCCCTCCTGGTCCTCGGCGGTGGCGTGATCGCGCTCGAGATGGGGCAGTTCTTCCACCGGCTCGGCGTCGAGACCACCTTCGTCATTCGCGGCGAGCGGTTCCTCTCCAGCGAGGACGACGACGTCGCCCTGAGCATCCAGAAGTGCTTCACGGACGAGGGCATGCGCGTCGTGAACCGCGCGCAGATGCACCGCGTGGAGCGGCGCGGCGACAAGAAGGTGCTGATCGTGGACCGCGGTCACCATGAAGAGCACCTCGAACTCGAAGCCGACGAGATCATGGTGTGCATGGGGCGCATCCCCAACGTCGGCAAGCTGAACCTGGAAGCCGCCGGCGTGAAGCACGAGACCCACATCGTGCCGGTCGACGACCACCTACGCACGAGCCAGCCGCACATTTACGGGGCCGGCGACGCCACCGGGCGCCATTTCATCGTGCATGTGGCGATTCAGGAAGGCATCCACGCCGTCACGCATGCGCTCGGGCACACCCAGGAGCCGGCCGACTACCGCCTGATGGCCTGGTCGATCTTCTCGGACCCGAACGTCGCGCGCGTGGGCCTTTCCGAGCGCGACTGCGTCCACAAGGGCATCCCCCACGTCGTCGGCACCTACCCGTTCGACGATCAGGGCAAGGCCCAGGTCGCCAACCTCACGAAGGGCTTCGTGAAGGTGATCGCCCACGCCCACACGGGCGAGATCATCGGCGCCTGCGTCGTCGGCGCCGAGGGCGCGGATCTCATCCACGAGATGGTCGTCGCCATGTATTTCCGGTCCACCTGCCGGCAGTTCCTCGAAATCCCGCACCTGCACCCGACGCTCGCGGAGATCTGGCTGGATCCCGTCGAGGAATGCGAAGACAAGCGCGCCAGCCTCGCCGTGGGGGTTTGATCGACCATGTCCTCCGACATCACGTCCGTCCTGATCGAAAACCGCAAGTTCCCGCCGCCGCCCGCGTTCGCAACCGGCGCCCACGTGAAGTCGCTGGCGGAGTACGAGGCGCTGCGCATGCAGGCCGCGGACGATCCCGAGGGCTTCTGGGCCGCCCAGGCGACCGAGCACCTGAGCTGGTTCGCGCCCTGGACCCAGGTGTTGGACTGGAGCGAGGCGCCGGTCGCCAAGTGGTTCGTGGGCGGCAAGCTCAACCTGGCCTACAACTGCCTCGATCGGCACCTCGCCACCTGGCGCCGCAACAAGGCCGCGATCGTGTGGGAGGGCGAGCCTGGAGACAGCCGCACGCTCACCTACAACGACCTGCACCGCGAGACCTGCCGGTTCGCCAACGTGCTCAAGAAGCTCGGCGTGGCGCCCGGCGATCGCGTCGTGCTCTACATGCCGATGGTGCCCGAGCTCGCGATCGCGATGCTCGCCTGCGCCCGCATCGGCGCGACGCACAGCGTCATCTTCGGCGGCTTCTCGGCCGAGGCGATCAAGGATCGCGTGAACGACGCCCAGGCGAAGGTGATCATCACGGCCGACGGCGGCTACCGCCGCGGCATCGTCGTGCCGCTCAAGACCACGGTGGACGCCGCGCTCGAAGGGGCCCCGTGCGTCGAGGACGTGGTCGTGCTGGCGCGCACCGGCGAGCCGATCGGCATGCAGGGCGGCCGGGACCACTGGTGGCATGACCTGATCGAGGGCGTGGACGCCGAATGCGAGGCCACCCCGCTCGATGCCGAGCACCCGCTCTTCATCCTCTACACCAGCGGCTCGACGGGCAAGCCCAAGGGCGTGCTCCACACCACGGGCGGCTACCTGCTGCACGCGGCGCTGACCACCAAGTGGATCTTCGATCTCAAGGACACCGACACCTACTGGTGCACCGCCGACATCGGCTGGGTGACCGGCCACAGCTACGTGGTCTACGGGCCGCTCGCCAATGGCGCGACGACCGTCATGTACGAGGGGGCGCCGAACTGGCCCGAGCCGGACCGGCTCTGGCAGCTGGTCGAGAAGCACCGCGTGAGCGTTTTCTACACGGCCCCGACGGCGATCCGCGCCTTCATGAAGTGGGGCGAGCGCTGGGTGCGCAAGCACGACCTCTCGAGCTTGCGCTTGCTCGGCACGGTCGGCGAGCCGATCAACCCCGAGGCCTGGATGTGGTACCACCGGGTGATTGGCGGCCAGCGCTGCCCGATCGTCGATACGTGGTGGCAGACCGAGACCGGTGGCATCATGATCGCCCCGTTCCCGGGGGCGACGCCCACCAAGCCGGGCACCGCCACCTTGCCGCTGCCGGGCATCGACGTCGCGATCGTGAACAAGCACGGCGAGGAGCTGCCGCGTGGCCAGGGCGGCTTCCTGGTGGTGCGCAAGCCCTGGCCCTCGATGCTGCGCACGCTGTACAACGACGCCGAGCGCTACGAGAGCACCTACTGGAAAGAGATCCCCGGGATGTACTTCACAGGGGACGGCGCCCACCAGGACGCCGACGGCTACTTCTGGATCATGGGACGGGTCGACGACGTGATCAACGTGTCCGGCCACAGGCTCGGCACGATGGAGGTGGAGAGCGCGCTGGTGAGCCACCCGGCCGTCGTCGAGGCGGCGGTGGTCGGCCGGCCGGACGACCTCAAGGGCCAGGCGATCGCCGCCTTCGTGACGCTCGGCCCGGACCACAAGCCGACCGAAGACCTCAAGGCCGCGCTCAAGGCCCACGTCACCAAGGAAATCGGCGCCCTCGCACGGCCGGACGACATCCGCTTCACGGACTCGCTGCCGAAGACCCGCTCGGGCAAGATCATGCGCCGCCTGCTGCGCGACATCGCGGCCGGCAAGGAGACCGCCGGCGACACCACCACGCTGGAGGATTACGGCGTGCTGGCCAAGCTGCGAGCAGACGAGGAATAGGGCGCACGCGGGAATAAGATCCGAACGACGCTGTCCGCCGGAGGTCCCCATGCGCCTGAACCCCGTCCTCGCCGCCGCCGCCGGCCTGACAGCGGCCTGCCTGTGGCCCGCGGCCGGCCCCGCCCTGGCGGGGGGCTTCGATGTTGGCAACGGCGAGGTCTGGCAAAAGCTCGTCAAGGCCCCCGCCTTCACCCTGCCCACCGCGGCCGACGGGGTGCAAGACGGCCTGGCGCGTTACAAGGGCAAGGTTCGCATCATCGATTTCTGGGCGACCTGGTGTCCGCCGTGCCGCGAGGAGATCCCGGGCTTCGTTAGCTTGCAGAAGCGGTATGCGAAGAAGGGCCTGGTGGTGCTCGGCCTGTCGGTCGACCAGGACGCCGCGGCCCCTGCGCAGTTCGCGGCGGCGAACGGGATCAACTATCCCGTGCTGATGGCGAATGCGGCCACCAAGGCCGCCTACGGTGGCATCCGCGGCATCCCGACCACGTTCGTAGTCGGTCGGAAGGGGTTCATCTACAAGAAGTACGTCGGCGCGGTCGACGCCGCGACCTTCGAGGCCGACGTCAAAGCCCTGCTTTGATCTCGCCCCTGATACGTCATCCGCGGGCAATCGAGCAGCAATCGCGGGCAACTGGCGCGCAACAGGCAGGCAACCTGCGCGGGCTATGCTGGAGCGCGTTCCCCCGACCGAGGATCGCGCCATGTCCCGCCCCGTTCTGCCCAATTCCGGGCACGCTCGCCTCGCCCCCGCGCTGGTCGCGTTGCTCCTCCTGATCGGCTGCGGCACGCCCACCGCCGCCACAGGCCCGGCCGCCATCTCGGGCGTGGTCCAGGCGCCGGCCGGCTGCCGGCCGGTGACCGCGGGCGCCATGGTCGTGCTCGCCGACCTGGCCGGGACGCCGATCGCAGGCGTCGCATCGGGCATGGTGGACGGGGCCGGCGGCTTCCGGCTCGCGGCGCCGCACCCGGGCGTCTACAAGGTCCTCGCCGCCGCGGAGACTGCCGACGGGCGCGCGGCGAAGCTCGCGGCAGTCACGCAGACGGGCGCCACCGCGACGATCGACGGCGCTTCCACGCTGGTGGCCGCCGGCGTGGCGCCGGGCGACACGGTCGAGCCGCGGTTGCTGGCGACGGCCGCGCGGGCCGCGGACCGGGCCCTGCGGCGCGACGCGCCGCCGGATTGGTCCGACGAGCGCTCGGTGCGTCACCGGCTCGAGGCGCTGATCGCGGAGGTCGGCGAGCTGCGCGAGGCGATCAGCGCGCTCGGGCCGGCGTTGGGCGACCTGCGCGCCGAGCTCGCGGCGTTCCGCGCCGAGACGCACTCGCGCTTCGCGGCGTACGGGGCCGAGACCACGGCCGCGATCGCGGTGCTGCGCGCCGAAACGAATGCCTCGATCGACGCCCTGCGTGGCGAGACGACGGGCTCGGTCGCGGCGATTCGCGCGGAGATCGACGCACTGGCGGTGCGAGTCGCGGGCCTGCAGGCCGCGTCGCTTGCGCCCTCCCCACCGCCGACCTCCGGCGGCGGCGCGGGCGGCGCCGCCGGCTGGGCGCCGCTGGCGGGCAATCAGGTGACGACCTTCGCCGGCGGCCTGGTGGGCTTCCGCGACGCCGCCGGCGCCGACGCGCGGTTCGCCACGCCGCGCGGCGTGGCGGTCGACTACGCCGGCAACGTCTACGTCGCGGACTTCGACAACCACCGCATCCGTCGCATCTCGCCCGCCGGCGTGGTCTCGACCTTCGCGGGCGACGGCTACCCCGGTGCGAGCGACGGCGTGGGGGCTGGCGCCCGCTTCGACCGCCCGATCGACGTGGCCATCGACCCGACCGGCTCGGTGATCGTGGCGGACTGGGGCAACCACCGCATCCGGCGCATCGCGCCGAACGGCGCGGTGACCACGCTCGCTGGCTCTGCCGCGGGCTTCGCCGACGCCACCGGCGCCGCCGCGCGCTTCCGCGGCCCCGCCGGCGTCGGCGTCGACGCGGCCGGCAACGTGTTCGTGGCCGACGGCGAGAACCACCGCGTCCGGCGCGTCGCGCCCGACGGCGTGGTGACCACCTGGGCGGGCTCGGCGACCGGGGTGCCTGGCTGGCTCGACGGCCCGCCGGACCGCAACCAGCTCTACTACCCGGCCGACGTCGCCGTCGCGCCCGACGGCACGGTGTTCGTGGCGGACGGCTGGAACCACGCGATCCGGCGCATCTCGCCGACGCGCGACCTGGTCACCATCGCCGGCGCCGGCCCCGGCTTCCCGGGCTTCGTCGACGCCACCGGGCGCGCGGCGCGCTTCAACCGGCCGACCTCGATCACGATCGATGCGGCCGGCGACCTCTACGTCGCGGACCGCTTCAACCACGCGGTGCGCAAGCTGAGCCCCGCGGGGGCCGCGACGACCGTGGCGGGCGCCGGCCTGCCCGGCTGGCGCGACGACGCGGGAAGGCTCGCGGAGTTCCACGCCCCGACCGGCCTCGCGCTCGACGGGATGGGCGGCCTGCTGGTGGCGGACTCGGTCAACCAGCGGGTGCGGCGCGTACGATAGCCTTCCCGTAGGGTGACACCAAAAGGGAACGGTCTGTCTGTATTTGCGCTCCTCGATTGGCTCTGTCATATTCAAAAGGGGGCTTCATAGGGCAATCCATCGCGCGAAATCTCGCGTCCGGGTCGACTGATGGGCATGCTGCAGCGCCACAAGGTGATCGATGTCCTCCTCGAAGACGGGGAGATGGGGCTCTATCGCATCGAAGGCCCGCACGGCCCCTTGCTTCTGAGAATGGTGCGCTCAGAGCCCGCCTCGCCCAGGGCCCTTGAACGCCTTGCCAACGAATGGGACCTATCCGATAGCCTCGATCCAGCGTGGGCCCTCAAGCCATTGGCCCTCGAGCGGCACGCCCTGGAGCTGACGACCTTCGCCGGCGTGCTGCTGAGCGCCATGCTCGGGCCCCCTATGACCGTGGCGCGCTTCTTGCCGTTGGCCGTCGCGATCGCCGCGGCCCTTGAGAAAACGCATGGCCGCGGCATCGTGCACCTGGACCTCAACCCCAATCAGGTGCTCGTCGGCCCCAGTGCCGATGCCGTAAGGCTGACGGGGTTCGGGCTGGCGGCCAGGCTTCCGCGGACCCACCCGGCCCTGCCGGCCGCCAGCCGCATCGACGGGGACCTGGCATACATCTCGCCGGAGCAAACCGGCCGGACGTCGTGGGCGGTCGACGTGCGGAGCGACCTTTATGCGCTCGGCGTGGTCTTTTACCAGTTGCTCACCGGCGAGCTGCCGTGCGAGGCCGAAGACGCCCTGGGCTGGGTCCAATGCCATGTCGCGAAGGCGCCGGTGCCGCCAACCTCCAGGCGGCCGGACCTGCCGCCGGTACTCGCGGACATCGTGCTGAAGTTGCTCGCCAAGCTTCCCGCCGACCGCTACCAGACCGCTCGCGGGCTGAGGCTGGACCTCGAGCGCTGTCGTGAACGCTTCGAGAGCGCCGACGGCCTCACCTCCTTCGAACTCGGCGCAGAGGACGTGTCGGACCGTTTCGAGCTGCCGCGCGCCCTGTATGGTCGCGAGGCCGAGTTGATGGCCCTGGAGCAGGCATACGAGCGCGTCGTCGCGACCGGTCGTTCCGAGCTGACGCTCGTGACGGGCGCCGTCGGCATTGGCAAGACTGCCCTGGTGCAGGCATTCCGTCTCCGGCTCGCGGACCTGCGGGGCTACTATTCGTCCGGCAAGTACGACCAGTACAAGCGGGGCATCCCGTACGCGATCATCACGCAGGCGCTCGACGGCGTAATTCAGCAACTGCTCACGGAGAGCGACGCGCGAATCGCGACCTGGAAGGAGCGCATCCAAGGGGCGTTGGGCCTCAACGGCCAGCTCGTCATTGACGTGGTGCCACGCCTGGCGCTGCTGATCGGACCTCAGCCCGACGTGGCCGAGATCGATCTGGCGGCGCGGCAAAGTCGCTTCAATTTCGTGTTCCAGCGATTCCTCGGCGCCCTGGCCAGGCCCGGGCACCCCCTCGTGATCTTCCTCGACGACTTACAATGGAGCGACGCCGCCAGCATCAAGCTGGTGGAGCACTTGCTGAGCCACCAGGACTCTCGCCATCTGTTCGTGATCGGCGCCTACCGAGACACCGAGATCGGCCCGGCGCACCCGCTGCACGCCGCCCTGCAAGCGCTGGCCACGGTTGGGCCGAACACGAGCCACGTGGCGCTCGGACCGCTCGCGCCCAGCGCCCTGGAGCAGCTGATGCAAGATCTGACCCGCGTCGGCCAGGCCGAGAGCGCGCCGCTCGCCCGGCTGGTGCACGAGAAGACCGGGGGCAACCCGTTCTTTCTGGGCCAGTTTCTGACGGCGCTCCACGAAGAGGGCCTGCTCACCTTCGACGGCGTGGCGGGGAGCTGGCGGTGGGACATGGCACGGATCCAGGCCAAAGGGTACACCGACAATGTCGCCGATTTGATGGTGAGCAAGCTGAGGCGCCTGCCAGAGCCGACGCTTCGGGCGGTGCAGGTTGCGGCTGCTTGCGGCCACCGAGTGGATCAGCACACCTTGGCCGCGATCGGCGAGCGCTCGGAACTCGAGACGCGGCTTGCGCTGCGCGACGCCGAGCGTGAAGGCCTGATGCTGAAGGACGACCGCACCTACGTGTTCCTCCACGACCGCATCCAGCAAGCGGCGTATTCGTCGTTGCCGGAGGCCGAGCGGGCGGCCGTGCACCTGCAAATCGGCCGCCAGCTGGTCGCCCACACGCCGATCGAGCGGCTCGACGAGCGGCTGTTCGAAATCGTCGCCCAGCTCAACCACGCGACGACGCTGATCGAAGCGCCAGCGGAGAGGCTAAGGCTCGCCGAGCTCAACCTCGCCGCTGGTCGGAAGGCCCTGGCCTCTACCGCCTTCGAGGAGGCGATCGCCTACTTCACCGCCGGTGTGGCGGTGCTGGATCCTGAGGCCTGGACGAGGCGATACGAGCTCGCGTTCGCCCTGCACTTCAACCTGGCCGAGAGCCGGCTTCTGAACGGCGCCGCGCCGGAAGCCGAGCACGAGCTCGAGCGGCTGCTCGGCCAGGCCCGCGATCGGGTCGACGCCGGCAAGGTCACGAGCGCGCTGACGAGCCTGCTGATGGTCCGAGGGCGATACGCCGAGGCCATCGCGGCCGCCTCCGACTACCTGGCGAGATACGAGATCGCGCTGGTGCAGCAGCCTTCGCCCGAGCGCCTGCGCGAGGCCTATGACACGCTGCGCCGGACGCTTGGCGAGCGCCGGATCGAGGACCTCGCGACGCTGCCGGCGATGGAAGACCGGGAGATGCGCGCGGCGTTGGCCGTGATGGTTGCCCTCATTCCGCCCGCTTTCGTCACGGACCCCGGGCTCTCATGCATGATCGCCTTTCAGATGGCCGACCTCAGCCTGCGTTTCGGCAATGCGGAAGGTTCGTATTACGCCTATACCTGGATCGGCGTGGCCATCGGGGCCTTCCTGGGCGAGTACGCCGACGGCTACCGCTTCGGCCGGCTGGGCCTGGACATGGTGGAGCGCGGCCGGCTCGTCGGCCAGAAGGCCAAGATCCCGATGATCTTCGGCGCCATGATCAACCCCTGGACCCAGCCTCACAAGACCTCCTTGCAGCCCTTGCGGGAGGCGTTTCAGGCGGCCCTCGAGCTCGGCGACCTCCTCTACGCCTGCTCGTGCTGCCACTTCATCGTCACGTGTCGGCTGGCGGCGGGCGATTCGCTCGAGGCGATCGAAAGGGAGCTGGAGGAGCGGCTCGACTTCGTCCGCAAGTCCCATTTCCTGCTGATCGAGAACATCATGATCGGGCAGCAGCGCCTCGTTCGAAACCTGCGAGGCCTCACCCGAGACCTTTCGACCTTCGACGAAGCGGGCTTCGAGCAGGCCGCGTTCGAAGGCGCCCTGATCCGCTCGGAAGCGGTGATGCCGCTGCAGGCCTGCTGGTACTTCATACGCAAGCTGACGGCACGCTATTTGTCTGGGGACTTCGAGCAGGCCCTGGAGGCGGCTGAAGCGGCAGAGCGAACGCTGCATGCCTCGCCCGGCTTCATCGACCTCGTCGAGTACCACGCGTTTGCCGGGTTGGCGCTGGCTGCTCGCGATTCCCAGACGCCGGAAGAGCGGCAAGCGGCCTTCGTTCGCCTGCGCGCCCACATCCAGAAGGTCCGCGAGTGGGCCCGCCATGCGCCCGGCAATTACGGCCACCGCCAGGCGCTGCTCTCGGCCGAGCTGGCCCGGCTGAACGACGCCCCGACGGAGGCGGAGCGCCTGTACGAGGAAGCCATCACCGGGGCCAGGCAAGGCGGATTCGTCCAACATGAAGGCATCGCCTGCGAGCTGGCCGCTCGCTTCTACCGGGACCGGGGCCTTCAGGCCGTGGCCGAGACCTACCTGCGCGCTGCGCAGGCCGCCTACATGCGCTGGGGCGCGCTCGGTAAGGTCAGGCAGCTCGAGGGCCGCTATCCGTTGCTGGTGGCCCATGGAGCCGGCCTCACCGCCGCCCAGCTGGACCTCATGGCGGTGCTGAAGGCCTCTCAGGCCATCTCCCGCGAGATCGAGCTGCCCCGCCTGATGGAGACCCTGATGCGCGCAGTCATTGAAGGGGCGGGCGCCGAACGTGGCTACTTGCTACTTCCGCGCGATCAGACGCTGTGGGTGGAATCGGCGGCCGACGCCAGCGACGCGCACGTCGAGGTCGCCCCGGCGCCTGCGGCCTCGTTGCTGCCATCCTCCATCCTGGCCTACGTCGCGAGGACGCGCGAGAGCGTGCTGCTGGAGGATGCCTCCAGCTCGCCCCTTTACGGCTCGGATCCCTACATCGTCCGCCATAGCTCGCGATCGGTGCTCTGCCTGCCCATCGTTCGCGGCGCGGACCTGGTGGGCATGTTGTTCCTGGAGAACGCCATGATCCCGGGCGCCTTCACCCCGGCGCGGCTTGCGGTGATCGAGCACCTGGCCGCTCAGGCCGCCATCTCGCTCCAGAATGCCCGGCTCTATGCCGATTTGGCGCAAGAGAACGCCGTGCGGCGCCAGACAGAAGCGGCATTGCGAGAGAGCGAGGCGCGCATTCGGTCCATCGTCGAAAACTCGATGGCCACGATCTACCTCAAGGACCTGGAAGGCCGCTACCTCATGGTCAACCGCTGGTTCGCCACGCTCTTGCACAAGGATCCCACGCAGATCGTAGGCAAGACCGACGCCGAGCTCTTCGGCCCGGCCGAGGCTGAGGCCTTCACCGAGAACGATCGGAAGGTGCTCGAGGTCGATGCCCCATTGGAGTTCGAGGAAGAGGTCGCCCAGGCCGACCACGTCCACACCTACGTCTCGATCAAGTTTCCGCTGCACGACGAAGCCGGCCGAGCCTATGCGGTGTGCGGCATCTCCACCGACATCACCGAGCGCAAGCGCGCCGCCGAGGAAATCGCCCGCAAGCGCTCGGAGCTGGTTCAGGCGATTGAGCTCGACAAGCTCAAGAGCGAGTTCGTCCACGCGGTCTCCCACGAGCTGCGAACCCCGCTGACGGCCATCAAGGGCTATGTCGAGTTCCTGGAGGATGGCATCGGGGGTCCCCTGAACAAGCAGCAGCTCGGCTTCGTCAAGCAGATCGACAAGAGCGCCGTGCGGCTTGAGCTGCTCGCCAACGACCTGGTCGACTACGCCCGTATGGACGCTGGCACGTTCCGGATGGCCCTTCGGGAATCCGACCTCGCCGCCAAGATCCGCGAGGTGGCCGCGACCTTCCGTCCACAGGCGACCTACCGCCAGCTGACGCTCACGATCTCGGTGCCCGACACGCCCGTCATGCTCACGATGGATCCCATGCGCATCGAGCAGGTGCTCAACAACCTGGTCGGCAACGCGATCAAGTTTGCCGCCCAGGGCGGCCGGGTGGAGGTACGCTTGCGCCAGGAAGGCGATCGCCTGCTCTGCGAGGTGGAGGACACGGGCGCCGGCATCGCGCCGGAAGACATCCCCAAGCTATTCCAGCGTTTCAGCCAGCTGAAGAGCGGCATCAAGGCGGGCGGCACGGGGCTGGGGCTCTCCATCAGCAAGGCGATCGTCGAGGCCCATGGCGGCCAGATCGGCGTCTACAGCACGCTCGGCGCGGGCAGCACCTTCTGGTTCAGCCTGCCGCTCACGGCGGTCGCCCTGACTCCGTTGTCCGAAAGGCCTTGACGGGCGAATCGGGTGTTCAACGGACCCCTGATTCGATGAGTGGGCGATACTGGATTCGAACCAGTGACCTCCTGCGTGTAAAGCAAGCCGTCTAACCGCTGACATAATCGCCCTGTACGAGTCTATTGTATCACGGCGCCGGCGGCGGCTCCGGTGCCTCCACCACCAGTGCTGGCGGCGTCGCCGGCGCCAGGTGGGTCGCCGCCCAGGTCCGCTCCATCGGCAACACGTAGAGGTTCTGCACCAGCACCTGGATCATCGCCATCAGCGGCACCGCGATGATCGCGCCCGCCATGCCGAACAGGTTCGCGCCCACCAGCAAGGCCAGCAGGATCATCACCGGCGAGACCTCGATGCTCTTCGAGAACACGAAGGGCGCCACCACGTTGCCCTGGATCACGTTGCCGACGGCGAAGATCGCCGCGACCACCAGGGCCTTCTGCCAGCCCACGGTCAGCGCGATCAAGATGGCCGGGATCGCGCCGAGCAGCGAGCCGACCAGCGGGATCAGCTCGAAGACGCCCGCCACGATCGCGAGCGCGAGGCCCATCGGGACGTCGGCGATCGAAAGGGCGATCGCCAGGTAAGTCGTCAGGAAGCCTATGCTCGTCAGCACGCCCTGCACGTAGGCGCCGAGCTTGAAGGCCACCGGCTGGAACTGGGCGTCGAACATCGGCCGGTGACCGGGCGGCACGAGCGCGAGCAGGCCGCGCTTGAGGTCCGGCCCGTCGAGCAGCACGAAGAAGGTGACGATCATGATCAAGAAGAAGGTGGCGACGCCGCCGAGCAGCTTGGTCGCCCACCCCAAGGTCGAGGCGATCCAGCCGGCGGCGAAGCCGGAGACCGTCTTCGCCGCGTCGTCGAGGTCGGGCAGGACGTGGTAGCGCGCGTCCAGACCCTGGATCCAGGCATACGAGGCCCTGACCTTGGCCACGTAGCTCGGGAAGTTCGCGGCGAGCTGCTGGGCCTGCTCGATCAGGGTCGGCGCGAGCAGCAAAGCGACGAACGTCAACGAGCCGAAGACGGCGCCGAACATGGTGGCGATCGCCACCACGCGCGGGATGCCGTAGCGGGTCATCAGCCACAGCACCCCCGGGTACATCGCCGACGCCAGGATCAACGCCACCAGCACCATGGTGAGCACGTCGGGGATCTGCATAGCGGCCCACGCCACGGCCAGGATGGCCAGCGTGACGACCACCGATCGGGCCGAGATGTGGATGACGAGCGGTCGTTCGGCCATGGGGACCTCCGGCGCCGAGGCGCTCAGATCGTGAAGCGCGAGAACAGGCCCAGGTTCCAGCCCGAGAAGGTGAAGCCTGGCTGAGACGAGGTCGAGTTGAGGTAGATCGCCTCGGCCACGAGGGACCACCAGTCGTTCATGCGATAGGTGCTCTCGCCCGTGAGCTGGTTGCGCCACTCCAGGTCACCGATCTGGTCGTAGAGGCGCAGCTGGGTGCGGCCGGAGAGCGTGTTGGTCCACCGCTCCGCCGTGACATCGCGGTACGTCAGGTACGCCGAATGGCCCTGGTAGCTGGTCTCGCGGACCGCGGCGCGCATGAAGTCGAACTGATAGCCATGGAAGACCAGGCTGGACCCGCTGATCGGCCGGTAGACCACCACGCCGCCGAACACGTCGCTGTCCTGGCGGTTGGTGGCGCCAGGGCTGTCGCCTTGCTTGTAGAGGAATTGGTAGCCGCCATACGCGAACATGGAATCGACCACCCGCCGCGAGGCCAGCGCCGTCGCGATCAGGAAGGTCGAGTCGAAGTCCGGGTTGTATCGGAAGCGGGAGTTCAGCGCCTGGACGCGGAAGAGGGCCGAGTTGTCGGCGTCGGCGGCCGGGAAATACGAAAACTCCAGGTTGTTGCGGAACACCAGGTCCGGCGTGCCGCCGGCCTGCTGCTGTAAGTTGGTCGTGGCCTCGAGCGACGGCTCGTACTCGATCGACCAGTTCTTGGCCGCAGCCTCCGCCGGGCACGCCCCGCCGACCGCCAACAGCAAAGGGGCGAGCACGAGTGCGCCCCATGGGGCGCGCCACGGAGTTGGGCGGGGTTCGGGTGCGATCATGGCTCCGCGGATCGCCGGCGCGTGCGGGTGAAAAAGGCTTGGATGGCCGGGCCCCGCCATCTTACGGGTGCCCTGAGCCCTCCGTCAAGCGGCCGTTTGCCGCTCTACGCCTTGAACCGGTATGATGGTCCGACCTTGCGAGGTTTCACTTGACCACTCCTCCCGCCACCCTGTCGCCGATCATCGCCTTCCAACCCGCCAGCCACCCTGATTGGGACAGTGCCCGCACGCGCCGATTGGCGCTGCGCGCGCCCGAAGCCGAGTGGTGCGCGTCGAGCTTGAGCGAGTCGATTGCTGGCGGGTTCTGGGCCCCGCGCTGCGATTTCTCCTACGAAGGCCTGTTCTGCCTCGTCAACCGCGAGAACTGGCGGTACCTCGATCGCGTGGCCTTCCAGGTGCGCGAAGGCGAGATCCCGCTCGACGTCGTCCCGGGCGAGGTGCGCGTGACCCCGGAGGTCGTGACCTACACCTACGAGCTCGGCGGGGGCGGCGTGCTCGAAGTGAGCTATGCGTTGGTGGAAGCCCCGCCCCAGGGCGTGGCGGGCGGCCTCGTGATCACCTATGCCCTGCGCGGCGGCCGCACGGACCTGACGCTCGTGCTCAAGCCGATCTTCGACATCCGGCACATGTACCAGCCTTCCGACGCGGCACGCCACCGCGCGAACCCGGTGGACGCGCACCACCTCACGGTCGTGAACACCAACCACTGGCTCGGCCTGCGGACGGATCGCCCGTTCGAGTTCGTGCCGGGGCGTGAGCTGTGGGACCAGGCCTACCCGCTCGGCCGCGGCGAGCGTTATGGCGCCGACGAGGGCGAGGTGCACTTCAAGGCGGACCTCCACCGCGTGTTTGCGCCCGGCGAGCTGCGGCTGCCGTTCGACGGCGCCGTACGCCTCACGATCCAGGCCGGCCTGGGCGAGAAGGCGCTGCTCAAGTCGCTCGAGGCCCTCGAGGCCGCGGCGCCGGACCTGATCGCGGCGCAATCCGCGCGGCTCGACGCTTACGCGGAGCGTCTGCCACGGCTCGCGCCGGCCGTCGTCCAGCGGGTCTACGTGATGGCCGAGAAGTTCGGCATGCTCATCGACGGCGCGCGCCTGCCCGAATCGGGCGCCTGGTGGTTCAGGACGCCCTGGTTCCGCAACGTCTTCGAAGGCTATCTCCACAACTGGCGCACGCTGCGCGAGCTCGGCAAGCTCGAGCGCATCTCCCAGGCGATCCAGCTGGCCCTCAAGTACCAGGAGCCTGGCCTCGGGCGTCTGCCGAACCGCCTCCCCGAGGTCACGGCGGACCATGAACGCTGGGAGAAGACCGGCAGCCTGCCCGCGGCCTACTACACGTCCGCGGATGCGACGACGCTGCTCTACACCCTCGTCGACGAAGTCTACGAGCACCTGACCGACGAAGCCGTGCTGACGGCCCTCTGGGACGGCTTCAAGCTGGCCTTCGGCTCCTTCAAAGCTTCCCGGCTCAGCCAGCGCAACGGCACGCCGGTGCTGCTCGAGAACGGCCTGCTGCTGGTGGTGCCTTTCCACTCCTGGATCAACGGCAAGCGCGTGGTCTGGGCCGAGGGGATGACCGTCACGGACCTGCCGATCCGCTGCCCGGTGAACTGGCAAATCCAGGACACGTTGCACTTCCGCGACAGCCATTACGCCTGGGAGCAGTACCAGTACCCGACATACTACCTGCCCGAAATCAACGCCCAGTGGCTGCGCATGCTTCAGGCCGGCCAGCGCCTCGCAGCGCGCTTCGGCGACGAGGAGATGCGCGACGAGCTCAAGCAGATTGACGAGCTGGCCCGCGCGGCGTTCAAGCCGATCTTCTGGAACCCGCACGCCAACAACTTGTACAACCTGGTCACGCTGGACCGCCGCATCGACGGCATGCCCACCTCGACGGCGATCGAAGCCGCGGCGCTTCTCGGCGAGCCGTTCTTCAGCCGCCAGGAGCTCGAGCAAATCTGGCTCGCCGCGCGCAACCGCTTGCTGGTCAACCGGCGTGGCGCGCCCGGCGAGGAGCCGCGACCGTTCGGCCTGCTCGTGAAGGACAGCCCGGAGCGCGTGTTCTACGACAACCAGCAGTACCACGAGGCCGTGTTGTGGCCGCGCGAGACGCCCTACCTGGTGCGTCTGCTGCGCATGCTGGGCCAGGAGGCGACCATCCGTGACCTGCTCGAGACGAACCTCGCGCACCAGATGGACGAGGCCGTGGTCTTCTACAACAACGAAATCCTGAGCCTGGCCGAGGGCCACAACCCGAGCCCCGAGCCCGCGACCGCGGACAACCCGGTGCCGGTCAAGAACCCGATGCAGTGGTGGAGCCAGTGGTGCGATGCCTTCCTGCCGACGGATGCCACGTAGCTTAATCGTTTCTTGAGCTGACCTTAGCCTCACCATTGCTTTCCAGACGCGTGCCGCAACCGCCCGCGCCGACAATGGAATCGTGCGTGTATCGGGAGGTCCCATGATCCGTCGTTCGCTGCTTATCGCCGCTGCTTCGCTCGTCGCCGCCTGCGGCCCCTCTCAGGCATCCGTGCCTGGTCCGCGCGACGCCGCAGTGCGCCTGACCGATGGCCCGCTCGACGCGAGCTTCGGCCCAAGGAAGCCGATGTTCGTGTTCGGCCCTTACGAGGCGCTCGCCCCTGGTGAGCGGCGGCTGCTCGAGTCCTCGGCGATCGCCCTCGAAGCGGGAGGCCCGGCGCTGTCCGGCCAGCGGCTCTACGACGAGTTGGCCGCCAGGCAGCCCAAGTGGCTCGCGAACTACCTGAACCAGGTCGCCGTGCTCGCGACCATCCGGCTGGCGCCGGACATCACCGCGCTCGATTACGTCCGCCGCATCGAACGCCTGAAAATCAACCACGTCTTCGCCGACGTGGACCCCAAGCTGGTCCAGGCGATCCAGGTGCGGGCGAGCAAGCGCCCCGCCGACCGCACGCAATTCGTCGGCCCCGAGAACTCGGGGCTGCTACACGGCAAGTACGACCTGAGCTTCCGCGAGAACCGCGCCTACACCTCGCAGCAGTTCTGCTTCTCGACGCGGGACGCGATGACCAAGCTGGATGTCGACCTCGATGAAGAGTGCCCGTTGGCAGGCGACAAAATCGCGACCGCGCGGCACCTGCTGCGCGCGGCGAAGCACGAGGTGCTGCGCAAGATCCCGGGCGAGCAGTATGGCGAGAACTCGGAGCCGGACGGCCTCTTCCGGCGCCTGACCCGGCCACCGGTGAAGCCGAACGGCAAGCCCGACAAGGTCGGCCGCGCCATCCAGCCCAGCTACGCGCTGGGGCCCGGCGCGCACGCGGCGGAGCCGGACCCCGAAGCGCAATAGGCTGAAGGCCGAGCGTCAGCGGGCGCTGACCGGTTGGCTCGCATCCGCGCGCAGGATGTCGTTGTAGCGCGCGCGCTTGATGAAGCTGCCGCCGCCCGCGCGGCCCTTCCACTCGTTCTTCTCCACGATCACCCGGCCGCGCGAGATGACGACGTCGGGATAGCCGTGGACCTCGAAGCCCTCGTAGGTGCTGAAGTCAACCTTCATGTGGTGCGTGTTCGGGTTGTTCACGCTGATGGTTTCCTTGCGCTCGGGGTCGAACACCACGATGTCGGCGTCGGAGCCCACGGCGATGGTGCCCTTGCGCGGGAACATGCCGAACATCTTCGCGGCCGCGGTCGAGGTGAGCTCGACGAACTTGTTCAGGCTGATGCGGCCCGTGCGCACGCCGCCGTTGTAGATCAGCGCGAGGCGGTTCTCGACGCCCGGCGCGCCGTTCGGGATCTTCGCGAAGCTGTCGCGGCCGAGCTCCTTCTGGCCGGTGAAGCAGAAGGGGCAGTGGTCGGTGGCGATCGCCTGCAAATCGCCGAACTGCAGCCCCTTCCACAGCTCGTTCTGGTTCGAGTGGTGGCGCAGCGCGGGCGTCATCACGTACTTCGCGCCCTCGAAATCGGGCTTGTCGTAGTACGTCTCGTCGAGGAAGAGGTACTGCGGGCAGGTCTCGGCGAAGGCGTGGACGCCGCGGTCACGCGCGATGCGCAGCTCGGTGAGGGCGTCCAAGCTCGAGAGGTGCACGATGTACACCGGACAGTTCGCGACTTCGGCGATGGCGATCGCGCGGTGCACGCCTTCGCCTTCCATCCGCGTGGGACGGGTGTGGGCGTGCCAGCGCGGCGCGGTCTTCCCTTCCGCGACGGCCCGCTTCACGATTTCGTCGATGACGATGCCGTTCTCGGCGTGCATGCACACCAGCGTGCCGTCCTCGCCGGCCTGGCGCATCGCGCGGAAGATCGTGCCGTCGTCGGAGTAGAGCACGCCCGGGTAGGCCATGAAAAGCTTGTAGCTCGTCACGCCCTCATCGGCGAGCTTGCTCATCTCCTTGAGCCGCTCGTCCGGCATGTCCGTGACGATCATGTGGAAGCCGTAGTCGATCGTCGCCTTGCCAGCGGCCTTCTCATGCCAGGTCTCGAGGCCTTTGAAGGTGGAGTCGCCCTTCGACTGGATGGCGAAGTCGATGATCGAGGTGGTGCCACCGTGGGCTGCAGCGCGCGTGCCGGACTCGAAGTCGTCGGCGCTGGTCGTGCCGCCGAACGGCATATCGAGGTGGGTGTGCGGGTCGATGCCGCCTGGGATCACGTACTTGCCCTTGGCGTCGATGACGGTGGCGCCTTCGATCGAGAGGTGCTCACCGATCATGGCCACGCGCTCGCCGTCGACGTAAACGTCGGCGTAGTAGTCGTCCACGGCCGTGATGACCCGGCCGTTCTTGATCAACAGGCTCATCCTTCATCTCCTCTTCACGAGCGGAACCCCCCGCCCGGCGGGTTCGTTTTACCCGAGCGAGGGTTGGACTATCCTGCTAAAATGAGGCCCCATGAAACTCAGAGAATTCGTCCTCGGCGACATCCCGGCGATCGCCGCCATCCGCAACGCCAGCATCGAAATCAGCCCCGATTTCTACTCGATGACGGTGGATCGGTACCGCTACGACTTCTACGACGCGGATCTGCCGATGAAGACCCGCATCGTCGTCGCGGAGAACGACGAAGGCAAGGTGGCGGGCTTCTACCACCTCTACACGGACGAGCACCTGCTCGCCCGCGGCCGCTCGAACCTGGACTCGATCCACGTCCACCCGGACATGCGCGGCCAGGGCGTCGGCACGGCGCTGATCGCCTCCGCGGCGGACACCGCCCGGGGTTGGGGCGCCAAGTACATCTCCACCGCGATCCCGGACGCCAGCCCGCGCAGCCTGGAGTTCCTGCAGCGCCACGGCTTCGAGGTGGTTCGCACCTTCGACAAGATGCGCCTGCCGCTGCGCGGCCCGCAGCCGGACGCCGAGGTGCCCGCGGGCTTCCACCTGCGCAACTTCAAGGCCGGCGACGACGCGGCCTTCGTCGAGGTCTTCAACGCCGCCTTCGCGGACCACTGGGACTTCGTGCCGCTCACCGAGGCCGAGGTCTCGCAGTGGAACCGCCGGCCGTCCTTCGATCCGCGCGGCTGCTTCCTGCTCTTCGAGGATGGCACGGAGAAGCTCGTCGGCTTCGCGACCGTGCTCTTCAACCCGGAGCGCGCGGAGCAGACCGGCAAGGTGATCGGCCGCATCTTCGAGATGGGCGTGCTACCCGCCTACCGCCGCAAGGGCCTGGGCCACGTGCTCCTGCAGGTCGCGCTGAAGTACGCGGCCGTCAACCACTTCGACGCCGTCGACCTCGTGACGGACGCCGTGAGCGAGGCGGGCAAGCAGCTCTACGCCAAGGTCGGCTTCGAAGAGAAGCGCTCGTCGTACGTCCTGCACCGCCAGGTCTGAGCGACCGCCACCCCAGGTTGATCTTCACCTCGCCGGGTCCCAGAACTGCGCGCTCCCGCGCGTCGGTCTAGATGGCGTCGTGGAGCGCGTCCGAGATCATCGGGCGGGTGATCTTGTCGTGCATGAAGCCGAGGCCGATGCCGACCAGCGCGCCGACGATCGTGCCGACCAGCGGGACGGTCATCGAGCCGACCGCGGCGCCCACCGCGGCGCCGGCCATGCCGGTCGCGGTGTAGCCGACGACGTCGGCGGCGAAGTTGGTGCCCAGCCGCTTCA
This sequence comes from Candidatus Sericytochromatia bacterium, assembly GCA_036675505.1. GTDB lineage: Bacteria > Cyanobacteriota > Sericytochromatia > S15B-MN24 > JAQBPE01 > JAKFEW01. The sequence continues at coordinate 209,406 of JAKFEW010000143.1, read as the reverse complement.
CGTCGTGCTGGTCGCGGTACTTGTAGTCGATGAAGGCGTTGATGGCCGAGGCCGGGATGGCCCAGATGAAGGAGCTCTTGAGCGCGGCGAAGCCGCCCTTGATGCCCGCGCCGAGCGCGCCGCCGAGGCCGAGCTTCTTGCCGCCCGAGGCTGCGGCCGTGAGGGTGACGGGCTGGGCGATCTTCTTGCCCAGCGCGCCGAGGCTGAAGGCGCCGTCCGAGAAGACCTTGCCGATCGCCTTGAACGCGTCGCCGAAGCGCAGCGTGAGCAGCGCGCCGAAGAAGTCGAAGGTGTTGCCGACGACCGCCCACGTGAGCTTGAGCAGCGGCTCGCCGGCCGACGCCACGACGCCCTCGACGGCCTTGACCATCGAGCCGTTCGTGTTCGAAGCGATCGCGCGCGCCGCGCCGATGGCGGCCGAGGTGCCGGCCGGGATGACCTTCGCGCCGAGCGCGATCGCGCCGGCAGCGCCAGTCTGGACGATCGGGCCGGAGGTGAGGCCCTGGGCGCCGACGGTCTGGGCGCCGTAGGTGGTGGGGGCGTAGGTCGGCTGGGCCGCGTAGGCCTGCGGCGCCGCGGCCGGCTGGGCCGAATACGCCTGGGGAGCGGCCATCGGCTGGGGCGCGAAGCCCTGCGGCGGCGCGACCGGCTGCGGCGCGCCGAAGCCCTGCGGGGCGGCGGGGGCGGCCCAGCGCTGGTCGGCACCCCAGGTCGGGGCGGTCGGCATGGCGAGCGCCGGCGGGGGCGGCGGCGCGGCCGGACCCGACGCGGCGGGGAAATATCCCACGGCGGGCGGGGCGATGTTGGCCGACTGGGTCATGCGGGACACCTCTGGGAAGCGACACGATGTCGTGACACGAGGCTTATCCCGGCGCCAATCCCGCGTCTTGCGGGAGTTTGGCTAAGGGTAATTTAAGTTCTTCCTAATTCTCAGGATCGCTGGTTATTCTCAGGATCGCTGGTTGGCGGCGCCGTAGCGTTCCGCGAGCATGTTCACGGCCAGCACCGTCAGGAAGATCATCACGCCGGAGGGCAGGCCCAGCCAGGGCGCCTGGAAGAAGAAGGCCTTGGCGTCGCCGATCATCCCGCCCCAGGTGGGGGCCGGCGGCGCCACGCCGAGGCCGAGGAAGCCGAGGGCGGCCTCCATGAGGAGCATGTCCGCGAACTTCAGCGCGAGCAGCGTGGCGGCCAGCGGGCGCACGTTGGGCCAGACGTGGCCGACGATCATCCAGAGGTGGCCGGCCCCGACCGCGCGGCTCGCTTCCATGAACTCCAACTCGCGCATCTGGAGCACGCCGCCACGCACCATGCGGGCGAGGCTCGTCCAGCCCACCAGGCCGAGCGTGAGGATCGCGGAGCTGGGGCCCGGCGGCAGCACGGCGGCCAGGGCGATCGCGAGCAACAGGCCCGGGAAGGCCATCACGATCTCGGTTAGGCGCATCACCGCGTCGTCGACCTTGCCGCCCGCGTAGCCGGCGAGCACGCCGAGGCCGACCCCGATGAAGCCCGCCATGGCCGTCGACGCGGCGGCGATCATGAGGGACATGCGGCCGCCGTGGAGCAGCCGCGAAAGCACGTCGCGACCCAGGTCGTCCGTGCCGAGCCAGTGGGCGGCGGAAGGGCCGATGGGCGTGCCGGCGGCCGTCAGGCCATCCGCGAGCTGGGCGGTGGGCGGGAAGGGCGCGAGCACCCCCGCGAGGGCCGAAACCAGCACGATGAGCCCGAGCAGCCCCGCCCAGCCGAGCCCGCGTGGCCACCCGCGGCGCGACCGGACGGGTGCCGTGGGCGAGGGCTCGGTGGCGTCTGGAACGGGGGCCAGGGCTGCGGACACGGCGCCATCCTAACATGGCGGTGTGTTATCATGCCCGCCGGACCGTCCGCGCACCTCTTGGAAGAGAGTTCCGATGCCCACCGCCCGCCCCGTTCTCACCGCGGCGCTGCTCGCGGCCACGCTGCCGGCCATGCTCGGCATGTCGCAGCCTGTGCTGCCCATGGCTGAAGGCCGCCTGGCTTATCAGCTCGGCCAGTATGATCGCGCCGCCACCCTGTTCGGCGAGGCCGCCGCGGCCGGCGCCGCCAAAGATCCGGGCGGCGGGGCCGAGGCGCAGCTGTGGCGCGGCAACGCCGCCTGGCGGGCCGGCGACAGCGAGGAAGCGGTCGCCGCCTGGAAGCTCGCGGCGACCGACCCGAACGTCACCAGCGCCGCCGGCGACGCGCTCGCCGACGCGCGCGGGCAGCTCCAGACCCTCGTGCGCCTGCTCGACCGATACGGCGCGATGCGCGTGGCCGGCGCCGGCGGTCCGGGCGCGGGGCCTGCCGAGTGGCGCGCGCTGGCGCGCGAGTTCGATACGGTCGCAGGCGTCGCGGGCGACAGCCTGGTCGGGCGGCGCGCGGCGCTGCTCGCGGCGGACAGCTTCGGCTACGCGGGCGATCGCGACGAGGCCGTGCGGCGCTTCGAGGCTGGCAAAGACCGCCATCCGCTGGTCGGCGACTGGGTGCTCTGGCGCCTCGCGGCGATCGATACAGGGAACGCCGGCAGGCACCTGCAGGCGCTCATCGAGCACCATCCTGGCGGCCCGATCGTGCTCGAAGCGCGCGTCGCGCTGGCCGAAGCCACGCGCGACCCTGGCCGCAAGAAGGCGATCCTCGAGGGCGTCGTGAAGGAAGGCGGCCGCAAGCCGGCCGCCGAGCGAGCGCTGTACCTGCTCTCGCAGGAGGGCGGCGGCCGGCCGTCCATGCTCGTGCGCTACTGGAACGCCTACCCGGAGGGCCGCTTCCTGGACGACGTCGTGCGGGATCTCGCGAAGACGCCCGGCCTGTCGGCCGACACCAACTACCGCATCGGCAGCTTCTTCTTCTTCGGCAGCGACTACGGCCTGGCGGCGCAGTTCTTCCAGAAGGTGAACACGCCGATGGCCCAGTACCGGCTCGGCCGCGCGCTGTGGGGCACCAGCGAGCTGGACCGCGCCATCTCGACGCTCAAGGGCGTGATCGGGCGGGATCGCTCGCTGGCCGGCAAGGCCTGGCTGACGATCGGCCAGATCGAAGGCCAGCGCAAGCGCTGGGGCGCCGCCGTCGAGGCTTACCGCAAGGCCGCCACGTTCGGCGGCGAGGCCGGCGTTTCCTCGCGCGGCAGGCTCGCGAGCGCCTACCGCGAGCAAGGCAACAGCGCCGCGGCCAACGAGATGGAGCGCAGCATCGTCAAAACGTACCCCTGGAGCGAGGAAGCGGCCAACATCATCTGGAAGGATTTCTTCGGGGCGATCAATGCGCGGCGTTACCAGGACGCGGTCGTCAACGGCCGCCGCCTGGCGCAGCACAACCCGAACCACGCTTACGGCGTCGCCGCCCAGTACTGGCTAGGCCGCATCCACGAGCGGATGGGCCAGACCGCCCAGGCGCTCGCGGTCTACCGCGGCCTGGTGGGTCGCTCGCCCTCGAGCTACTACGGCTGGCGCGCATCCTTCCGCGAGCGCGAGCTGACCGGCAAGGGCTTCGATCCCTGGTTCGCCACCAAGCCCGGCCGCCCGGTCGAGGACATGCCGGTTCGCTACACCGATCTGCTCGGCCGCCAGGAGCGCGATTTGCTCGGCGGCGGCCGTGGCACGCCGTTGCCGCGCGAGATGCAGGACTGGCCCGAGGCGGTGCGCGAGCTGTTGTTCCTGCGCCAGTTCGAGCTCGCGGACGCGAACGGGCTGGTCGGCCGCTCGCCCAACCTCAAGGCCTGGCTGAGTTTCCTGCAGCAGCGGTATCGCCTCGCGATCTACGAGGAGAAGGGCGAGCCGCGTCTTTCATATCCACTCGGCTTCGCGCCGCTGCTGGTCAACGCGGCTCAGCGCCAACATGTCGACCCGCTGCTGCTTGCGGCCCTCGTGCGCGAGGAGAGCCGCTTCGACCCGACCGCCAAGAGCTGGGTCGGCGCGACCGGCCTCGCGCAGCTGATGCCGTTCACGGCCGCCTGGGTGGTGAAGCAGGTGCCCGACGTGAAGGGCCGCCCGCTCACCGACCCGCACGCCAACCTCCAGCTGGGTGCCTGGTACCTCGCCTACACGCACAGGTTCTTCGACAACCAGTCGATGTACGCGGTGGCGGCCTACAACGGCGGTCCGGGGTCCGTTGCGCGCTGGAAGAAGGGCTTCCGCGGCGATCCGGACGAGTTCGTCGAAAGCATCACCTACCCCGAGACCCGCCTCTACGTGAAGAAGGTCTTCGCGAGCTACTGGAACTACCAGAAGCTGTACGGCGGGCAGTAATCGGGCGCCTTCCCGGATTCCACTTGGGCAAGTCGGCCAAGGTTGCCTCGTCGTTTCGGCGACCCGGCACTTGGTCGGTCCAGCGCCGCGCGCCTACACTGAGGCAGGCACCGTATCGCACGGGCCTTTGGCCGAATGTAGCCTCGTTGTGAGAGGATCGTCGCCATGGATGGAGGCCACGACCGTCGCCTCGTCTCGAAGCCGGCGTTCGTGGACGCCGACGCCCCCAGGCGGCGGTCCGCGGCGATGCTCGCGGATCTCGTGCCCTTGCTCGCGCGCCTGGCCGGCGCCGCCACGGCCGAGGAGGGCGCCCGGGCGCTGCTCGCGGGCCTGCGGGAGGCCTTCGGCGCGCCGTTCGGCGGGGAGGTGGCGATCGCCGCCCCCCGGCTCGACGTGATCGCGACGCTCGAGGCGGCGCCGGATCAGGCCCACCTGCCTGCCGCCGCGTACACGATCCTGTGGGCCGACGGCGATCGCGAGGTCGGCCAGCTGGTGGCGCGCGGCCTGACGGAGCGCCAGCGCGATCGCCTGATCGAATGGGCCGCCTGGCTGCAGCCCACGATCACCCGGCTGGCCGACGCCCGGCTCGCCGCGGCGGCCGGCGTGCAAGACCGCCGGCGGGCGCTCGCCTGGCGGCTGCGCGGCGACGTGCTGGCCCTCGCCCAGGAGCCGACCAACGCGGAAGCCTACCTGCACCGGGTCGTCGCGCTCGTCGCGCGCCAGCTCCGCGGGCTCCAGGTCGTGTTCTGGCGCTACGTACAGGCCGGCGCCGGCCTCGAGGCCTGCTGCGCGTCCTCCGAACGGCTCGACTTGCCGGTCCCGGGTGCGCTGTTCCAGGAGGTGATCGCCCAGCGCCAGCCTCGCACGGCGGCCCTGCCCGACCGGTCAGGCAGCCTGCGCACCTGCGTGCTCGCCCCGGTCTTCGACGGCGACGCGCTCGTCGGCGTGTTCCAGCTCGTGCCGAAGCGGCCGGCGCTCGATCCAGGGCTCGAGAACGCGATGGCGGCGATCGCCACCGCCACCGCCACAGGCCTGCGCACCGTAGGCGCCTTCGAGCGCCTGACGTTCCAGGCGAGCCACGACCCGCTGACCGGCCTCGCCAACCGCCGCACGTTCGAGGCCTTCATCAACCGCGAAATCAAGCTGTCCGAGCGCCACGGCTCGTCCCTCTCGGTGGTGGTCGTCGACGCGGACCACTTCAAGCGCTACAACGACACCTACGGCCACGAGGCCGGCGACGCCCTGCTCAAGGCCCTGGCCGGCCGCCTCGGCCAGGTCGTGCGTTCCACCGATTTCGTGGCCCGCTACGGCGGCGAGGAGTTCGTAATCGTCCTGCCCCATACGGATCGGGGCGGCGCGCTGGCGGCCGCGAACAAGGTGATCGAGGGAATCCGGTCGCTGCCCGAGCAGGCCGAGGTGCGCGGCGGCCGATTCACGGCGAGCCTGGGCGTCGCCACCTACCCGGGCGACGTCTTCGACGCCCGTGAGCTCTTCAACGCCGCGGACCAGGCGCTTTACCGCGCCAAGCACCTCGGCCGCGACCGCGTCTGCCAGGCCGGCGACTGACGCCTGGCGAGGATCGGTCAGGCCTCGGGGTCAGATCACGTAAGCGGTGTCGAAGCTCTGGCTGTAGCGGCCGCCGGCGAACGTGTTCCAGCCGGCCTTGTACGACCCGGCCGGGCCCTCGGACGAGAAATAGCGGAACGAGCCCGAGGAGCACTGGCAAAGCGGCTCGCCGTCATCGAACGCGCCGTTGGCGTTGCGATCCTCGTAGGCGCGCAGCGAGAACACGATCGAGCGCTGCTCGTCGGGCTGCTCCATCAGATCGATCGGCGGGCGGGCCGGCAGCGTGAGCGTGAAGCTGCCGCCGGAGGTGGCCGCGGACGCGATCTCGCGCTCCTTCGCGCCGGCCCGCGGCGTGCCGATCAGGCCCACGCGGACCGCGGCGCCCGACATCCCCTTCACCGTGCCGCTGATGGTCGGACCAGCGCCGCCAATCAGCGCGCCGACGGGCGTATCGCAGCCGGCGACGGCGAACGTCGCGGCGAGGAGCAAGGCCAGGGAGACAGGTCGGAACATCACAGCACCTCCACGGATAGAATAGCGCACGCGGGCGCCTGGAGGTGTGACGATCCGTTGCCGCTCCCGGTTCCCGCTCAGCCCGGCAGCGGGGCCGTGGCGTCCACCTCGTCGAGCGCGTTGAGCCGCTGATCGAAGATCGCGAGCGCGTCCGTGAAGCCGAGGTCGATGTAGCTCTTGAGCAGCTTCTTGTCGCGGAAGCCGGCGAACAGGTCGCCCTTGAGCGGCGTGGACGGGATGATCGGGATGAGGCGGACCACGCGCCGCTTGCGGAAGTCCGCCATGCCCTGGAAGCCAGCCGCCACCGCCAGGTCCTCGTTGAACTCGCTCTCCTTCAGCTCGCCGCCGGCGTCGCGCTCCATGATGCGCTGGAGGGCCGCGATGCGGCGGTTGGCCTTGAGCACCTGGTGGTAGTTGTTGATGATGAACTTGCCGGCGAGCATCTCGCACATCCGCGAGAAGATCTTGAGGATGTCGTCGGGTTCGCCGTCGGGCGGCGGCACGATCGTCGTCGACATCACCACCAGGATCGTGTCGACCTCGGCGTCCATCTTGATGGCCTTGCCGATCGGCGCGTTGTCGGTCATGCCGCCGTCGATGAAGAGGCCGGGCTTGGTGGCGCCGGGCAGCGTGAGCCGCATCGGCGAGAACGCGAGCGGGAACGAGGAGCTGGCCATCACCACGTCGAGCAGCCGGTTGAACTGGATGAAGTTCTGCGTGCGCGGCATCTTCGGGTACCAGTGGAAGTCCTCGAAGTGCGCCCAGGCGCGCTCGATTGTCTCGTCTTCGGTGTTGAGCGAGGTCGAGCCCATCAGGTTGCAGATCGCCGCCGAGAACTTCACAGCGCGCCCGATCTCCTCGGGGAAGGTCCACTCATGCGCGAGCTGGCGGAAGTGCGCGTGCGAGAACATCGACACGAAGTTGCCGCGCAGGATGTTTTCGAGCGTCGAGAGCGCCTTGGGGTCGATCTTGGTGGGCAGGTAGACCTTTTCGAACGGGTCGATGCCGAAGCGCAGGAACAGGTTGTTGAGCGACTTGCGGTCGAGGTCCTGCATCGCGTCGTCGCCGTCGAAGCTGTGGTAGAAGTCCCGCAGGCTGACGCGGTCCGTCCAGGTGCTGATCATGCGGCGATCGACGTTCTCGACCGTGAACTCGCCGCCCATGATCATCCCGCCCATCATGGCGCCGTTCATGGCGCCGGCGGAGATGCCCACGATGACGTCCGGCTGGAGCCCGCGCTCGGCCATCGCCCGAATCACGCCGCACTCGTAGGCGCCTTTCGCGACGCCCCCCGACAGCACCACCCCCAGCTTGCCCATTGAACGTCGTCCTCTCGCGGCGCTTGCGCCTCAACGCGTCCATCATGCCCGACGGGTGGGCCCTCCTACCAGCCCTGCACTGCCATCGCCCGCCTTCATCCGCACCTGGGGCCGAGCGATGTGCGCCAGATCGCAAATAGACATTTTTGTCGTGCAATATTGACAATAGATATATTTGAGCTATGATGTTCTTGTGAGCGACGGCGGTGTCGCAGTGAGCGAAGGAGAGCGAGAGATGGACAAGTCCTACCTGAACTTCATGGCCTATGACTCCCACAGCCGGCCCTTCTACCGGAACGCGGAGAATGCATGGAAGAAGCTCCGCGACAACAAGGCGACCCGGGATACCGTCCCCGCCACGTTCGACGTCAACGAGGCCACGACGTTTCTGGCCAAGCGCGACAACCGGCCGGACCTCCTCGACAACCTGCAACTCTCGTCGACGGCAGGCGCCGGTCGCAGGTCCAGCTACGAGAAGCCGTTCGACCGCATCAAGGCCTTTTCCCGGCTCGGCGGCGACACCCAGGCGCCGCAGGCCATCGCGGACAAGACGCTGCCGATACTCGACAAGGTGTTCGGAGCTTTCAAGGGCAAGGACGAAACGCTCGCCCGCGAGACGTGCGATCTGGCCGATCGCCTGCGGCGCGCGCAGAACGGCGAAACCCGCGATCAAGACGGATCGGACCTCTCGGCGGCCACCATCGGCGCCGACCTGGAAAAGCTCTTCAAGCTCTACGAGAAGAAGATGCGGAACCTCCCGGGACTGCTCGTCCAGACGCTGGACGACGCGATCGTGAACATCGCGCGGCAGGTGAACAAGCACACCCTGGCCCCTCAGCCGGCTCCCGTCACGACGCCGCCCACGCCCCCCGTCCAGGTCGTCCAACAGCTTCAGGTCGCCGTGCCGATCCAGGCCGCGGGGCCCGTCCAGACTGCCGCGATGCCGCCTGCCGACACGACGAACGCCGGCCTGACGCAATTGGTCGCCGACTTGATGAAGAAAATCGATGAGCAGAACACGGTGATTGCCGATCTCGTTCGCCGCGGCGGCGCCGGATCGCCTCCCGCCGAGGACCCGGTGAAAAAGGCGCAGGCGGAAGCGCAGGCGAAGGAAACCCAGCTGAATGAGCGCATCGACAAGGCGCTCGATTTCTACGATTCGCTCGGCAAGAACCACCTCGCTCCAGAGGCGATCGCCCAGCCCATCATGGACGCCGCCAACAAGGCGCTCGGCATGCTCAAGGGGGAGCCGAACGTCGATCAGACCCTCACGGCGAAGCTGATCGGCCTCCGGGAGCACCTGGACCTGGTCTGGCATGACGGCCGCGACAACACGGACACAGCCCGCCGGCTCGCCTTCGATTTGCGCGAGTTGATCAAGCGCACCCGGATGCAGATGGATGCTGTGTCGTCCGAAAGCACCACATGGAAGGCGCTCGATGGCGTCCGCTGCGAAATCCTCAACATGGCCGACCATCTCGCGGCCCATGGATTCAAGCCGATGTAGCCCGGCGAAGGTCGTCTCGAACGGACGAAGCCGGAGCGAACCAGAGCTGCGTACCGGGCCGTGTTCCGTCCAGGCGGGGCACGGCCCGCCCTTGGTGAACACCCGCGCGTGGAGGGAGACGAGATGTGTGCGAATCTTGGGGCTGCGCCTGGCGTGACGGCGCTCTCGCCGAACGGCCATTGTCCGCTCGAGGCATTGATGGTCCAGCTCGGCCGGGCGCGCGCCGCCTGGAAGGACCAGGCGCTCGGCGAATTCATCCGGTTGCGTTGCAACGTTCTGGCCTCGCGGGACGTCGCCGGCCGTCTGCTTCGCGCCGCCGGCCAGCTGCAGGACGTGGCCTGCGGGTTGGGCGAGCCGGCCGAGGCGCTGCGAGATCCGCTCGACGACCTCATACGCCTGGCACTCTATGCGCGGGCGGGCCGCGACGTCATGCCCGAGCTGATCGGCGCCACGCTGGTCTTCGTGTTCGACGCCCTCGAGCAGGCCGAGGTGGGCGCCGCGCCGGAGCGCCTCAGGTGGCTGCGAACGACCGGCGAGGCGTTCGTCGCGGCGATCGCCCACGGAGCACGCCACCACGCTGCCGTCTCCTTCGAGGACTACCGGGCCGCGAAGGCCAAGGCCGAGGCGCTTGCCGGGACAGGGGTTTCGACGATCCGCGTCGAGCCGCCGCCGGTCGCGGCCTGGTCGCCGGCAAACCCGGCCCGGCACGAGCCACGCTATGGCTGGTGCAGCGCCGACGTCGCCCGGGATGCGCGTGCATCCTGAATAGATATATTAATTGTATATTGTTGACAATATACACATTCTGTTTATGATGTTCTTGTGAGCGCCGCAGGCCGGTGCCGCCGGCGAGGAGGAGAGGGGCAATGATGAACCGGATCAATCAGAAGCCGGGTGCGGCCGACCGCCGTCCCGATCGACCCGGGACGCCGGGGGTGAAGAATCAGGTGCGGCGGGCCGAGCAGCCGCGGGATGGCGAGGCCCCGACCGGCCGGAAGGACCTTCGTGACACGTTGACGCTCGAATCGGCGATCAAGGCGGATTTTCCCTTGAAGGCGGCTATGCAGAAGAACCTCCAGCCAACCCCGGCCCGGCGGAAGGCGATTTTCAGCGGCACGATCAGCGGCGGCCTGAAGAAGCTCGCCGGGCTGCTCGGCGGTGAGCGGGACGCCGCCGCTCCCCAGGCACGCCCGACCGCTCCCGCAGCGCGCCCGAGCCTCCCCACGGTGAAGCCGACCGGCCCCCGCGCGGTCGCCAGCCCGCCGGCAGCGCCGGCCCCCGGCCGTGGCGAATCGCTGACGCACGCGCGCCGCAACCTCGACGCCTTCGCGGCCCTGGGACGCAACGTCCGGGCCCCGCACGACGTCTACCTGACCGTCTTCGGCGATCTCAACAAGGTGATCACCGCGTTCACCGGCCACGACGCCGAAATCGTCGCGGCCACCCGCCGCGTGACCACGACCCTGCGAACGGCCGCACGCGAGGGCCTCGCCAACCCGTCCAGCCCCCATACGGCCGCCAGCATCGGCGCCGAGCTCCAGGCGCTCTTCGACCTCTACGACGCCCACAAGCCCGGCCTCTCGCAGGCCATGCGCGACGTCCTGGACAGGACCATGATCTCGGTGGCGAGCTCCGTCGGCCGGGCTGTCCAAAAGCACGCGCCGGCGCGCCTGGCCTAGCTGAATGGGCGGCGCACCAGCCAGGCCGAACATGCGTTCTCAATTCGTTAGATAGGCCGCTCAAGCCGATCAAACGGACCTTCCCGGGCGTGTTTGTGATGGATCGCACCAACGCTCGGTACATAACACGCTATGATGGGGGCCCGGCGGGGGATATACCCGCCACGCCCCCGTTTCCCGGCTTTGAAGGAGCGTCGCTTGCTGCTCGAGCCCCGCCCGATGATCAAAGGGAACGAGCGAAGCTCGATCCCGCCCGCCCTGGTAGAGGACGACGACGCCCCGACGGCGCCCGTCCGCCGCCGGGCGGTCGAACATTTCCTCGCCGATGGTTGGCGTGCCGACCAGGTCGACGCGCTGCGCCTGAACCAGGGCTTCCATAGCCTGTTCCCGCTGTTCCTCGCGCTCACGCGCGGTGCCAACGAGGCGGCCTTCGTCATCCGCGTCGCGTTCATCCGCGAGCTGTTCGCGAGCTGCCGGGAGCGCTTCTGGGACAAGGACGCCATGCAGCGTGTGCTGCCCTGGCTCGCGCCCGAGGCGCTCGACAATCTGGTCACCACGTTCCGCACCTACGGCTGGCTCGAGTTCGACCGCTCGCGCGGCTACTGCTGGACCGAGATGGGCGTCAACGCGGCGGCCATGCTCGGCATGCTCGCCCAGTCCTCGCCCCAACGGCAGGAGATGGGCATCGCGCTCTATGGCGTCGAGTTCTGCCTCCAGATGGGTTACGACCCGCTGGACGTGCTCTACAACCTGCGCGCGCGCTTCGACGGGCTCGCCCAGACGCTGCTGGAGGCGCTGGACTCGCACTCCGAGGTCCGCCTCATGGAAGTGCAGGACCAGCTCGACCAGTGCCTCGCGCTCTCGGCCGAGACGCGCCGCGTGCTGGATGGCCTGGACCTCTCCCGCCGGGAGATCCAGCACGAGTACCAGGCGATCCACCAGCACCTGAGCCAGCTGCACGCCTACCGCTCCGAGCTGATCCGCGTGCTCACCGGCATGGGCGAGCAATTCGTCACGCTGGACGGCGGCATCAACCAGGTCGACATCACGAAGATGTTGATGAAGGCCAGCGTGGACGACCTCGCGGCGATCGCCGCCGACGCCTTCCGCTGCCCGGCCTTCATGCCGCCCTTCTTCGACGAGGGCCTGCTCGTCGCCGCCGCCGAGTACCACCTCCACCGCGAGCTGATCGAGCTCGAGGAAGAGGAATGGAACGAGCCGGTGCCGGTCGCCACCACCACCATCGTCACCCACAACCGCGAGACGATCGCCGAGGCGGTCGCGGACCTCGAGAAGTTCGCCAATGCCCGCGGCCCGATCCCGCTCTACGAATACGCCACCGTCGACGAGCCCGCGCTCGCGATGTACCGCCTGTCCCTGCTGCCGCTGATCGGCACGCCGGTCGCGCCGGGCGAGCGCACGGACTCCCCGGTCCAGCGCCTCAAGCTCATGCCGCTGGCGATGGACCGGCCCGAGGAACCCACCATGATCGCGGCGCCCACGCCGCTGATCAAGGAAATCACCGAGGCCTACCTGCGGCCGAATTTGATCACGCGAAAGGACGCAAATGGACGCGCCGTTTGAGCCCGAAATGAACAGCGACGAGGCGTTCCAGGCCTTCGCCGACGCGCCGGTCGCCGTGACCGTCGCCGCGATCTGGAACGACAGCGTCGACCTGCTGGAGGAGGCCGGCCCGGCCGAGCCCGAGGGCGGCCGCATCGCCGAGAACGACGAGGTCGCGACGATCCTCACCCCGTTCTTCCAGAAGGGCTTCCTGGCCCGCCGCGAGGCGAAGGGCCTGATGGATCCGAACAAGCGTGCCGAGGCCGAGCGCCGGCTGAACGCCGTGGGCCTGACCCTGGCCTGGAGCCCGTACTCGCGCTACTACGGCCTCGCGATGGCCGACGGCCCCGGCGGCAAGACCGAGCGGATCACCAACCTCAACGAGCTCGACCGCAACGCGCTGGCGCTGCTCGTCATCATGTGGGCGCGCCTGGTGCTGCCGCAGCGCCTGGCCGAGGAGGGCCGCGAGGGCGGCAACGCCGAGCCCACGGTCGCGTTCGACGCGCTGAACGCCGAGTACGGCAAGAAGCTGGGCGGTCGGCGCTTCGAGATGTACGTCAGCCAGCTCAAGCGGCTCGGCTTCCTCGAGTACACGCGCAAGGACGAGATCAAGGCGGGGCCGTTCCTCGACCTGCTGGGCGACAGCAACAAGCTCGCCTCGTTCCTGCGCCAGTCCACGCTCGCGAAGGTCATCGCCGAGCATCCCGTGCCGGAAGAGGCCGAGGCCGAAGAGGTCGGGGCCGAAGAAGCCGTCACGGAAGCCTAGGGAGTCTATCCTTTGTTCAAAATCCTTCGCCTGTCGTTCTCCAACTGGGACTGCTGGCGCCCCGTCTCGGTGCCGCTCGACGAGCCGATCGTGATGCTCGCCGGGCCGAACGGCTCCGGCAAGACGACGTTCCTGGACGGCATCCGCATCATCCTGAATGCGCCGCGCCTCTCCACCAAGCGGCGCCGCAACAAGTACATGCGCGACAAGCGTCAGATGACCGTCGTTTCAGCGCTCGTCAGCAACTACGACTGCGAAGCCGGTCGGCCGTTCCGCTGCCTGAACATCCACGAGGATGTCGTCACGCTGGCCTGCGTGCTGGTGCCCAACGCGGGCAGCGTCGAGAGCCGCTACCTGATCCTGCCCGGCGAGGTCGCGTTCTCCGAGATCCAGGCCGCCTATACCGGCAACAAGGTCTACGGCCCCGGCGAGTACTCCGACATTCTCTTCAAGGCCGGCGTCAGCCGCTCGTTGCTCTCGATCCTGGCGATCGAGCAGGGCGAGACCAACAAGCTCTGTGAGCGCTCGCCCCAGGAGCTCTTCACCTACGTGATGCAGATCAAGGGGCAGCGCCAGGTCTTCGACCGCTACCAGGAGGCCAAGGACAGCTACCACAAGGCCCTCGGGGATCTCGAGGAGCAGACCAAGCGCCTGGGCGTCGAGCAGACCGCCCTCGAGAAGCTCGAGCGCCAGAAGCGCGAGTACGACCTCTACATCGACCGGCAGTCGCAGATCGACCACTACCGCGCCAAGCTCTTGCCGCTCGCGGAGTACAAGGACGTCCTGGCCGACCTCAAGCGCCTGGGTCCCGACCTCGAGAACGGCCAACAGCGACTGACGGCCCTCAAGGCCGACCACGAGGCCTTGCTCGCGTTCCATGCCAAGGAGATCGAGGCCAAGGCCCGCCTCACCGCCGAGCTGACCGCCGCCCGCGAGCGTGGCGGCACGATCGACAACGAGCGCAAGGCGCAGGCCGGCGAAGGCCGCGAGCTCGACCAGGCGATCGGCCGGCTCGAGGCCGCCAAGCTGGTGGCCGAGCGTGTGCTCGAGGAAGACATGGAGTCGCTGCAGGCCGACGTCGAGGTGGCCGAGCAGGCCGTCGGCGACGCCCGCGCGCGGCTGAGTCAGCTCGAGGATCAGCGCAAGGAGCTGCTCGGCGTGCTGGCCTCGCTGCAGCGGGGGCAGGTCGTCTACCCGGGCTTCGTGAACGACATGCGCCAGACGCTCGGCCAGGCGGACATCCCCGCCACGCTGGTGGCCGAGGCGCTCGAGGTCATCGACCAGCGCTGGCAGGTGGCGGTCGAGTCCGTCGTCGGCGGCGATCGCTTCAACTGGATCGTCAACCCACAGCACCACGTCGCCGCGCTCGAGCTGGCGCGCCGCACGCGCTACCGCCACTACATGTGCGAGCCTAACCGCGAGCAGCCCGTCGTGCCGCGCGCGGGCTCCGCGCTGGCCGCCTGCAAGGTGCTCGACGCGCGCGTGCCGCGCTGGATCCTGGAGCGCCTGAACGACACGGCGCTCGTCGAGGACGTGCACGCCGCGAAGGCGGCGATCGGCCGCTTCCAGGCCGCCATCACCGCCGACGGCTACAAGGTGGACCGCCGCGGCGGCATCTTCGTCGGCGTACGCCCCGGCGAGGTCTACCTCGGCCAGATGGGCGTGGCCTCGCGGGCCCAGGAAGGCCTCAAGCGCCTCGCCGAGCTCGAAGAGGAAGGCAAGGAGGTCAAGCGCGACATCCAGCTCTACGCGAAGGAGCTGGGCGAGCGCCGCCAGTCCGTCGCCGACCAGGAGAAGCGGCTCGAGTGGGAGCGGGTGCGCCCTGAGTACGAAGGCATCGTGTCCCGTCGCGACGCCTGGGCGGGGCGCATGGCCGAGCTCGACGCGCAGATCAAATCCGCGCAGGAGGAGATCATCGCCAAGGCCCAGGCCGCCTCGACCGCGGACCGCGACGCCAGCCAGGCCGAGAACGATCTGGCGCGCCTCCACCGCGAGATCGAAGCCCTGGCCGCGTCGCTCGCGAGCCGCGGCCCGCAGCTGAAGTCGCTCGAAGCCTCGAAGCGCCGCCTGGAGGACCAGATCGCGGAAGGCGATCGGACGCCGGAGGCCCTCACGGGCGTCCCGCTGCCGGACGTCGTGCGCATGCGCATCAACGAGATGGAGACTGAGCTCGCCCGCTACGCCGGCTGCATGGACCCGACGATCATCTTGCTATGGGAGAAGCAGGCCGAGAACGTGCGCGCCCAGGAGGCCTTCGTGACCCGCCGCCTGCGAGAAGTGAACGAGGGCGAGACGGAGCTCAAGGCCTGCCGCGCGAGCTACATCCGGCTGGTCGAGCAGGTGCTCGGCGAGTATCGCGAGAACTCGCTGACGCTCGCCGCCAAGGCGAACATCAACCTCCACATGGAGCTGCCGAAGCTCTCGGCGGAGGACGACGGCATCGAGAAGGCCGGCGTGCACGTGATGGTCGCCTACGACGGCAAGGACCTGCGCCCGCTGTCGGATCCGGACCTCTCGGGCGGCCAGAAGGTCATCGTCAGCTTGCTGCTGCTGATGGCGCTGACCGACGACCACGGTGGCCAGGGCCCCGGGTTCTTCATCCTCGACGAGCCCTTCGCCCACCTGTCGGTGGAGCGCATCGACGAGGTCGGCGACTTCCTCAAGGCCTCGAAGGCGCAGTTCATCCTGACCACGCCGACCACGCACAACCACAACGTGTTCAACCCGGCGAAGCTCACGATCACGCTGTTCAAGAAGCCGCACCACGAGCAGCTCGCCCCGCCACCGGTCGTCTGCCGCGTGTGATCGGATCAGGGGGGCGGCGTGAATTCAAAACGCGGTGCGCAGGCCCAGGCTGTATGGGCTCGCGTAGCCGCCGCCCACCACGATCTCGTAGGCCGGGTTGAACCGGTAACCCACCTCCACGTTCGGCGCGATCCAGGGCAGCAGCCACGCGCCCTCGCTCCAGCGGCCGATCACCGGCCCGATCGTGCCGCGCACCCAGACCTTGTCGTTCTCGACCGTCGTCGCGAAGACAAGCGCGGGCTGGACCCAGAGCAGGAAGTCGCTCGAGAAGCGCTGCGAGGTGGGGTTGGGCAGCGGCCTGAGCGGATCGACGACGTTGGCGCCCGCGCTCAACAGGGCGCCGATGGTGACCGGCCAGTCGCCGACCAGCCGGCGGCCGACGCGCAGGGCGAGCATGTTGTGGCTATCGCGCCGGTAGGGATCGGCGTAGTCGAAGCCGCCCGCCAGCCCGACCGTCCAACCGTTGCCCCAGGGACCCCAGAGCGCCCAATCGAAGGCGCCATGGACCGTGACGTCGCTGACGCCCAGGCTGACGGTCTTCACGCCCGGCGGCAGGTCGAGCAAAGGGATCGACGTGGCGTCCGCCGCCAGCGGGTCGAAGGCGAGGATCGCCGCGGCGAGCGCGAGCGACCGACCGGTCATGCGCCGCGCAGGCGCTTGTGCGCCTCTTGCTGCTCACGGATGTGCCATGGCATCTCCGCATAGACTTCAGTGAAGATCGTGTCGATGTCCGGCGGGCCGGCGTCGGTCGCTTCCTTCGTGGCCGCGAGCAGCGCGGTATTGCATTCCTCACGCACCTTTTCGCCGTACGCCGGGTCCCAGCGGCCGAGGGCAGCGAGTTGGCGCTCGAAGACGACGATCGGGTCGCGCTCACGCCAGGGGGCGCACTCCGCCTCGTCGCGGTAGGCGCTGGGATCGTCCGAAGTGGAGTGCGGACCGACGCGGTAGGTGAGCGCCTCGATCAGCGTCGGCCCGCCGCCGCGCCGCGCCTTCTCGAGCGCCCGCTTGGTGACGCCGTAGACGGCGAGCAGGTCGTTGCCGTCGACCTGGACGCCCTCGAAGCCGAAGGCCTCGGCGCGCGCGGCGATCGACGGCGAGGCGGTTTGCAGATGGGTGGGCACCGAAATCGCCCAGCCGTTGTTCTGGCAGAAGAAGACCACGGGCACTTTCCAGACGCCGGCGAAGTTGAGCGACACCAGCACGTCGCCGGTGGAGGCCGTGCCGTCGCCGAAGTAGGTGATCACGGCGGTGGCGTCACCCTTGAGCTTGGCGGCGTAGGCGGCCCCCACGGCCTGGGGCACCTGAGTCCCGACCGGGGCGCTGATGCTGACGAAGTTGACCTCTTTGAAAGAGTATTCCGGCGGCAGGTTGCGGCCCTTCACGTTGTCCGCGCGGTTGCCGAACAGGTGGTCCATCAGCTTGCGGATCGGGATGCCGCGCACGAGCGCGAGCGCATGCTCGCGGTAGGACGGGAAGATCCAGTCCTCGGGCGCCGTCGCGAGGCCGGAGCCGATGATCGCGCCCTCCTGGCCGAAGCAGCCGAGCCACGAGTGGATGCGGCCGGTCCGCTGCAGCGCCGTCGCCCGGTCGTGCAGGAGGCGCATCGAGATCAGCGTGCGATACGCATGATCGAGCGCCGCGTCGTCGAGCCCGTGGGTCTCGATCGGTTCCGCGCCGCCAGCGGGGGGCTGCTTCGCCACACTTTCCGGGGACATTGGTTCACACCTCCTGGACGTCGTCGTCCAGGCGCCTGCGGCTCGACGATCCAGGCGCCTGCGGCTCGACGGTCAGAAGGATTGTAGCACCCGTGCGGGCTGGAAGCCTTTATTCCTCGAAGAAGTCCTCGGGGCCGGCGCCGCAATCCGGGAACGGGCACAGGTCGGGCGGGTTCTCGCCTTCCTCGATGTAACCGCAGCGCGAGCAGACCCAGCGCTTCGTGGTGGTCGCGGTGGTCATGGAACGAATCCTCCTTTGGGCGTGGCCGCGGGGCTCGGGCGGCCGTGCTCTTTATACCCCGACCACCGCCCGGTTGTAGGCGTCGCGCCGGCTGCGCCCTAAGATCGGTGATCGGGCACCCCAATGTCAGCACGGGAGGACGTATGCGCGCCATGAACCCCACATGGCGAGCCGCGGGCCTGGCGATCGCCCTCACCGTGGCCGCCCTCCTCGCCGGCGACTCGCCGCTGGCGTCCGGCGCCGCGGGCAGGACCGTGGCCGGCTCGGGCTGGCTCGCCCTCGCGCTCGCGCTGGCCGGCGGCGGAGCGTTGATCGGGCTGACGGTGCGCGCGCGTAAGCTCGCTCGCCGTGCCGCGCGCGCCGAGGGCCGGCTGAGGCGGTCGGTGCGCGCCGCGCGCGACCTGCGGGACGCCGCCGCGATGTTGCCGACGACGCCGGGCGGCGGCATTCGCCCCCAGTTCGTGCGCGATTGCGCGCGGGCGCTCGACGCAGCCGAGGCCGCGGCAGCCGAGGCTGCGGCCTGCCGAGACCTCCTGCGGCGAGGCCTGGGGCTCGGCGCCGCATCGCGCGTCCAGGCGCTGGAGCGCTGGGCCGCCGCGCTCGAGCACGAGATGACCGAGCTCGAGTCCCGGCTGGCCGGCGCGCGGGAGGACCTCGCCGAGACGACCCGCTGCCTCGATGACGTCGCGGGCGCGCTGGACGCCCTGTGCGTGAGCGCCGATCGCCCCGGCCATGGTCGGGTCTGGTGCGACGACCTGCAATTGCGCATCACGGACGCCCGCAAGGCGCTCGAGGGCGCGCGTACCGATCTCGCCGCGGGCAAGACGCTGGAGGCCCTGCGGGCGGGCCGGCGCTTGCGCGGACGCCTGTCCGACCTTCGACGCGTGCTCGAGGCCCGGCGAACCAGCCTCATCTGGCTGGAGGGGGTGCCGGGCGACGCGGGGCGGCTGGCGGACGAGGCGGCCCGGATGACGAGCCTCGGGCATCGCGGCTTGCCGAGCGTGCCTGTGGAGGCACTCACGGCCGAGGCGCGCGAGGCCGTGTGCGCCTTGCAGGCCGGCGATCCGCGGCGGACGGCCACGATCCAGGCCTCGTTGCGCGGCCGGCTCGACGGGCTGCGGCGCGCCATCATCGGCCGCGAGGAGCTGCGACGGGCCAACATGCGCCGGATCGAGGCGGCGCGATCCGGGTTGACGCTGCTTGCGGCGGCGATCGCCGCGCTGCCGAGCGCCGCCGTGAAGCGTCGCTTCGTCCGGCCCACCTGGGAGTCGGCCGCCGGGCTCGAGGACCGGCTCGTGGCGCGGGAGCGGGCCGTCGAGATGGCCATCCGCCATGCATCTCAGGCCAATCACTTCGACGCCCAGGCGTTCGAGGAGGCCGCCGCCGCGATCACGCAAGCCGAGCACACGCTCGCGCTGGCCCATGAGGAAGTGGCCCGGTGCGCGGCGTCCTGGCGGGTGCCCGCCGAGGAGGAAGCGCGCTTGCATGCGCGGCTCGCCAAGCTGCACGGCGAGGTGGGCGCGGCGTACGCCCGCGCGCGCGCGCTGGGCCTCGCGCCCGGCCCCGGCATCGAGGGCTTGCTCGTGGCCGCGCGGGCGGGGCTGCGCCCTGAGCCTGTCGATCTCGCCGCCGTCGAGCGGCCCTTGGCCGAAGCGGAACGCGTGCTCGCGCGGTTTCACGCGCACCTCGATGCCGCCGAGCGCGAAGCCGCGCCCCATACCCGTTGGCGGCCAGGCACCGTGACGATTCTGCCGGCCGACTCGGAGCTCGCCCGAGGGGCAGACTTCGCTCCCGACGCGCGTTCCGACCGTAAATAGGCCGTTCGGGTGCTCATGATCGCCAGGTGATCCAAATCACTTGCTGTTCGAACAAATGTTTGATAGGATATGAGGGTTACGAGGTCGAACGTAGGTTCGAGTAGCGCCGAGGCCATCATGCCACGCGAATCGGCCCGGCGCAAGCCTTTCTCGTGATCCGTCACCTCGTCTCGACGCGCCGAGACACCAACGTGCGATAGAGGAGTTCGAACAGCATGGCCAAGATGGATACCGCGGCTGCCCGCCAGGATGCCAACCGCGACGGCGCGTTGAAGAACGCGCTCGCGCAAATCGAGAAGCAGTTCGGCAAGGGCGCCATTATGAAGCTGGGCGATGCGACGAAGATGCGCATCGAGTCGACCCCGACGGGCGCCCTCACGCTCGACCTGGCGCTCGGCGTGGGTGGGCTGCCGAAGGGCCGCGTCATCGAAATCTACGGCCCGGAGTCGGGCGGTAAGACGACCGTCGCGCTGCATTCCGTCGCCGAGACCCAGAAGGCGGGTGGCATCGCCGCCTTCGTCGACGCCGAGCATGCGCTCGACCCGCAGTACGCCAAGGCGCTCGGCGTCGACATCGACAACCTGCTGGTCTCGCAGCCGGACACCGGCGAGCAAGCCCTGGAGATCGTCGAAGCCCTGGTCCGCTCGGGCGCTGTCGATCTGGTGGTCATCGACTCGGTCGCGGCACTCGTGCCCAAGGCCGAGATCGAGGGCGATATGGGCGACAGCCACGTCGGCCTGCAGGCCCGGCTCATGAGCCAGGCGCTGCGCAAGCTGACGGCGGCGATCGGCCGCAGCAACTGCACCGTCATCTTCATCAACCAAATTCGCGAGAAGATCGGCGTCATGTTCGGCAACCCCGAGACGACGACGGGTGGCCGCGCCCTGCGCTTCTACGCCAGCGTCCGTCTGGAGGTCCGCCGGATCGAGACGCTCAAGAAGGATGGCGCGGAGTTCGGCAACCGCGTGAAGTGCAAGGTCGTGAAGAACAAGGTGTCGCCGCCGTTCCGCGTGGCCGAGTTCGACATCCTGTTCGGTCGGGGCATCAACCGCGTCGGCTGCATCCTCGACGTCGCCGTCGAGCAGAACATCGTGCAGAAGAGCGGCGCCTGGTTCGCCTACAGCGACTCGAAGATCGGCCAGGGCCGCGACAACACGGTCGCCTTCCTCGAGGGCAACCCGGAGATGGTCGTCGAGATCGAAAGCCTGGTCCGCCGCAAGCTCGCGCTGATTCAGCAGGAGCAGACCGGCCAACTGACCGCTCAGGCCCCCGAGGAAAACCTCGAGGACGACGAAGCGCTCGACGAAGACGAAGAATAACCGCTACCCCAACGCACCCTTGCCCTCTCGTGGGGGAGAGGACGGTGCGGAGGGGCTGGAGAGCCCCGACGTGCCAGGTGAGGGGGCCTCGGGGCACGCCACAAGCTTATCTTCCATCCACCATCGTCTCCTTCCTCCAACTGAGGAGCCATCCCGACCGGGATGGCTCCTCGGCCGTTGGCGCCCCACGGAACAGCCAGGCCAATACGCTCGTCTCCTCGCGGGTATGCAAGAGCTGTTCCCCCTGAGGTTCTGGTGCGCCGCCTTTATCTGACCTCCCTCGCACTCCTGCTCTCCGCCTGCCAGGTGGGGGGCGCCGGCTTGCCCTCGCCCAGGGGGTCGAAGGCACCTGCGAAGTCCGCCTCCGCCAGGCCGAGCCCCCAGGCGCCCGGCGCAGGCTTGAACTCGGCGGCGATCGCCGCCAGCCCGAATCTCGACCTCCTCAAGGCGCCAGAGGGCGCGACCGAGCGCCTGACCGGCACCCTGCGGGTCGACGCAGCCTACATGGTGGCCGCGGGCGCCGGCAACGTCCTGTCCCACAACGGCGCGCAGATCGTCGCCGCGGGCGCCGGAAACATGGTGGCCGCGGGCGCCGGAAACATGGTGGCCGCGGGCGCCGGAAACATGGTGGCCGCCGGCGCTGGAAACATCGTCGCGGCGGGCGGCGGCAACATCGTTGCCGCTGGTGGCCTGAATCTGGTGGCCGCCGGCGCGGGGAACATGGTCGCGGCGGGCGGAGGGAACTACACCCTGCCGGACGCGGCCGTGCCGTCGCCACGCTTCGCGATCGCGCAGGCCGCCGCCTCGCCGGCCGCGGTCCCGGTCATCAAGGCCGGCGTCCAGTTGCCGGCGGCCGGCATGCTCATCTCGATCGTGTCGCTCGCCACCCGCAAATACCTGCCGATGGGCGTGAATGCGCAAGGTGAGCCAGTCTACTCCGTCTACTCGAATGCCCAGGGCGGCTACGAAGCCTTTGTCGCGCCGGGCGAGGAGCAGAACCTGCTGGTCGTCGCCAACGTGCCCGGCCAGCCGGATAGCCGCCTGATTTACAACACCTTCGCCGATCGCGTCGACGAACGGCAGCGCGACGTCGACGAAGACACCGCCGTGGGCGCCCGCTACCTGCGGCGGTGCTTCACCGGCCGCCTGACCGAAATCCTGATGGAGACCGACATCGACCGGATGGTCTCGATCGCCACCAACGACCCGAACCTGAACGATCTGGTCAAGCCGCTGATCGCCCCGATGTTCGAGCGGTTCCGG
This sequence comes from Candidatus Sericytochromatia bacterium, assembly GCA_036675505.1. Lineage (GTDB taxonomy): Bacteria > Cyanobacteriota > Sericytochromatia > S15B-MN24 > JAQBPE01 > JAKFEW01. The sequence continues at coordinate 187,080 of JAKFEW010000143.1, read as the reverse complement.
ACACTCGCCCAGGCGAAGGGCCTCGGTCCCGGTGCCGACAAGCGCGTCGTCCAGGCCTTCGCCCGCGAGGTGGTCGACGCCACGCTTTCCAACATGAAGCTCACGGAGATCGAAATCGACCCGCTCACGGCCCGGTTGTGGAAAGGCCCGCCGAACACGAAGGCCCTGCCGATCCTGGGCAAGATCATGATCACCCTGCGCGAGCGGGCCACCGCCTACATGCAGAACCCGGCCGATCCCACCAAGTACGACGCGAGGCGCTTCTCGCCCACGTTCCTGGTCGAGGTCAACAACTCGGCTTTCCCCAATCCGAAGACCGGGCTCAAGATCCCGCTCATCGACCCGAACCGGAAGATCGACAAGCCGACGGACCTGAACGACTTCGTGATCGAGGAATACCTCTCCGTCACGCGCGCGGAGTTGTACCGCCCGATTTTCAACCTGCTCACCTGGCTCCAGTCCGACGACGAAACCGAGCGCAGCGCGCTCTTGCCGGCCAACCGGGAGCTCGCCGGCGAGCTCGAGAGCGCATCGGCCAGCGTCGTCACGGCGGTTGTCCGGGCGCTGGCCGAGGATCCGACCGCGGGCGACGACGCGTCGGCCGCTTCCCGCGCCGCCGAGCGCGCCGCCCGCGAATTCGACGCGGCCAGGTCGGCCGCCGAGGATCAGGCTGCCGATCGCTAGCGCTCAATCGAGCCACACACAACTTCATATCGTGACATCGGGACTCTCGTTTGGCTCCTTTCAACGCGGGTATGCGAAGGTAGGTGCCCCGTGCTCGCGCACGGCCATTGCCGCGTCTCCCGCTCGAGGTCGATCCAGAGGTCCGCTGAACCCATGATGCCGAAACAGCTCGTCCTCACTTCACTCGCAGCCGCACTGCTCGCAACCGCCGGCTGCGCACCAGCCACACCGGCTGCTGTCCCCCCAGGCGGCGGGCCGGCGCTAGCCGCGACTGCCGCAGTGGCCGCCCCGACCGCCGCGACGCCCGCGGCTGCGCCCGCGATCGCCCCGCTGGTGATGCGCAAGGCTGCCCCGGTGGCCCGCTTCAAGGATGCGGCCGGCCAGGAACACGCGCTCGACGAGTGGAAGGGGCGCTTCGTGGTGCTCATGTTCTTCTCGGTCACCTGCGCCGTCTGCCAGAAGGAAGTGCCGAAGATGCAGGCCTTCGCCGCGCGTTACGGCCCCGAAGCCACCGTCATCCCGGTCGAGGCGACCGGCGCGTCCGCCGCGGACGTGGCTGCCTTCGCCGCCACCTACAAGGTCGCGATGCCGCTCTACCACGACCCCTCGCGGGCGGCGCCGAACGCCTACCTCGTGAAGTTCTTCCCCACCGGATACATCGTTTCGCCGGATTTCGTGGTCCAGGAAGACGTCAGGGGCGCCGCCGCGCAGAGCTACTACGAGACCCGACTCGGGCTCTATGCTCCCGACGTCTACAAAGCCGCGACCGCGCCCACCGGCCCCTAGCCCAACCCCTTCGAGGTGCTCGCCGTGAACCGTCTCCAATCATCCGTCCTGTGTGTCGCCCTCGTGCTTGCCGGCTGCTCCACGCCAGTGCCGACGACGACCGCGCCGGTCGACGAATCCAACGTCGGCAACAAGGGCCGCAAGACGGGCACGTTGACGCCCGGCACGGGCGCCGCGAGCACCGGTGACGCCGGCCAGGCCAGCGGCCCGGGTGGTGCGACCACGGGTAGCGCGGCCGGCGCAACCGGGACGGGCGGGCCCGGCATCGCGGCAGGCGCGACCAACACCGACGGCATGGGCAACACGGGTGGCGCCACCGGCGGCACGGCGGGCACCGGCGCAACCGGCGGCAATGCGGGCACCGGCGGGACCGACGGCACGGCCGCCGCGGCCGGCCTTCCGTTGATCAACCCGGCCACGGGCCTGCCGGTCAACCAGGTGACAGGCGGCCAGGCGCGCGGCACCCTGAACCCGCTGGCGGGCGACCAGGCGCTGCCTGCCCCGGTGGTCAACCCGGCGGCCGGCGCGATCGTCACGAGCGTGCGCACGGCGGACGGCGAGGCGGCCAACTACATTTATGCCGGCAACACCGTGTTCGTCGAGGCCTCCGGCCTCACGCCCGCCAAGGAGTACCGGGCGACCCTCAAGTGGCCGAACGGCGTGACCACCTTCCAGGACTTCAAGGCCGATGAGGGCGGCAACTGCACGGGCCCCCAGGGAAAGTTCATCGAATACCCGCATGCCGGCTTCTTCAAGGCCAAGATCAAGGTCGGCGAGAACAACGTCGTCACGGGAGCGTATTCGGTCGAGATCGTCGAAAAGGCGACCGGCACCCCCGCGGTCACCATCCCGTTCGCGGTCAAAGGGCGCCCGATCCTGTTCACCCGTGACAAGTACCTGAACGAGCGGACGCTGTACTTCTCCGACCAGAGCGAGGAGGTATACGTCCATGGCGAGGGCTTCCCGCCCGCGACGACGGTGCTGGTGTGGATCGTCAAGGCAGACGTCAACCGACTCACGCCGATGGAAGACGGGCTGAAACTCGACGACAAGGTGTTCGACGACCGCAAGGAGCTGACGTTCCAGACCGACGCGAACGGCATCATCGACGCCCCCCTGCTGGCCTGGTTCACGCGCGACCGCGTCGAGACCCCGCTCGTGATGGTCTCGAAGTTCCTGAACAGCGAGCCGACCTATAACGCGAACGAGGACATCGCGATCAGCGACCACCCGACGTTCTTGATCAAGACCACCAAAGAATACTTCGAAGCCGTCAACGGCTCCACGGGCGGCTCGGCAGGGGTGCCGGGCGCGGCGCCCGTCCCCTGAGCACAGGATAGAAGCGGGAATTCCTCGGGTTCGCCCGTCGAGAAGAGGGAGGAAGCATGGCAAGAAACAGAAGGAATAGGCGCCAGACATCCTGGGCCGTGGCCGGCGCATCGGCGCTGGCCCTCGCGGCGGGCTGCGCGGCACCGGCCGTCTCCCCGCCGGCCGCCAACCTGCCGGCCGCCGGGCCGCAGGCCGCCGCCGCCAAGTTCAAGGCGATCGTGCGGGACGGCCACCTGGTGTGCGACGCCTGCGGCGCGACGCTGAACGCCCAGGGGCGCCATCGCATCGGCGAGACGCTGGTGCGGGCGGTCAAGTACATGAACGATGGCGAGGTCTTCGCGCAGGCGCCCGTGACCGCGGGCAAGATCACGATGAAAGACGTGATCGTGGGCAGCATTGGCAAGATCGGCTACGAGAAGCTGGGCTTCAAGCTGCCGACCCAGCAGGCGCCCGCCGTCGGCGTCGACCGGGTCAACCAGTTCCCCGATCCGTGTGGCGACGACGCTTGCTGGCGCAACTATGTCGCGAGCAACCCGCATGGCTGCTGCGTCCCGGACAACGTGCCGATCCCCGATCCCCCTTACTGACTGGAGGATGCATTGCAGGGCCAGTCTGGTCCTGAGGATCTCGCCACCGTCCTCGGCAGCGCCGAAATCGTCTCGCTCTACCAGTGTTTCCCGTACTGCGAAACGCCAGAGCCGCCGCCACCGCCGCCACCGGTGCCCTTCTCCGGCCGTGTGAACGAAGCCTCCAGCCCGAACATGGGCACGGGCCGCAACGGCGGCGTGGCGAGCTGCGCCATCACCATGACGGGCGATCGCAACGGCACGACCTCGTTCTCGACGGACGGCGCCGGCAACTACTCGAACCAGTACTTCCCCGAGTCCATGCCCACGCTGACCGCCTCGAAGTGGGGCCTCTCGACCACCGGCTCGCCGGGCTCGACGATGACCCTCTACACGGACGCCACCGTGAAGCTGGGCCTCGGTGCCGGCAGCGCGCCGGCGGCCGATGGCGCGACCTTCGCGCTCAAGGGCAACGTCAACGGTGGCACCGCCGCGACGTTGTCGCGCGCGCTCACCACCTCCACCTTCCTGCCGGTGTTGATCAAGATCCCCCGGAACGGCGACACGACGTCGTCGCTCAACGTCAACTCCGCGGATCACCCCCGTTTCACCTGGGCGGGTGAGCCGGCGCTCAACCTCAACGCGAGCGCCGGGGCGGGCAAGATCGCGAGCGCCACCATGCGGTTCGACGCGATCCACAAGTGGGTGAAGGTCCACGTCGACCTCACCGGCCTGTTCGGGCCGTTGACGGAAGACGCGAACGACGCCAAGATCACGGTCTTCTCCTACCTGAACGATGGGGCGGGCAAGCCTGTCTACACGAACGCCTTCGGGCTGCCGACGGCGACGACGGCAACGGGCACGGTCACCCAGCCGAACCCGATGCTGGTGGGCGAGCGCGATTTCTACGTCTCGACCCTCGGCCGGCTCGGTACGGCGGCAGCGCCGTACCACGCGAAGTTCAGGATCCACCTGGAAAACGATATGCTCGTGTCGAGTCCGCTCGACGACAACGAGACGTTCACGATCACCGACGCCATGCGCAAGAGTGGCACCGGCACGATCACCATCAAGATGATGCTCAAGGGCTCACAGAAGTGAGCCCGCTCGGAGCGGGGCGCGCCTTTTCGGCGCGCCCCGTTTCGGTATTGGCCCGGCTGGCGGGCATATCTCTTTCGTGCGTGACCTTCATCCCTTCCTGAGCCTCTTCGTCGCGGCCGCGACCGCGGCCGGCTGCACGCCCCCCGTCGCGGCTACCGCGGGACCCACGCCCGGGCCGAGTGCGGTGGCGATCGCGCGGGCGCAGGTGGCCATCCCGACCGCGCGCGTGCGGCTCGACCCGGCCGGCGCCCTGGATCACGCCATCTCGCCAACGACCGCGGCCGATCGGCTCGGCGGGCGGCTCTTCCAGTTCGGACCCGGCGCGTACCGGCTGCCGCGACCGACCGGCGCCAACGGGCTCTACCTCGTGCTCGCCACCCCTGAGCTCACGGGGCCGGGCACCGACCTCGAGCTGAGCGTCGACGGCGCGGCCGCCAACCCCACCGACGGCGACCCGATCGCGCTGCGCAGCCGCGAGGCGGCACCGCTGCCCGAGCTCGGCTGCGGCGCCGCGTTGATCGCCCGCCCCCCTGCAGGCGGGCCGCTCCCGCCCGCCCGCCGGGTTCTCGCCGCGCGCGGTGCCGCGGACAAGGAGACCTTCGCGGTGATCCGGCCGGGCCTGCCCGCGCCCGCCGGCGAGGCCTACGATGAGGTCGAGGTGCCCACCCGGCGGATCTTCACCGGCGAGTTTTGCCATGTCTACCTCGACGCCCTGATCACGGCGCCCGCGGCCGAGGCCGAAGCGCGGACGCTGGGCGAGGCCTTCGACCGCGACCTCTACCCGGCGGTCACAGGCGCGTTCGGCGCTGCGCCGGACCCGGGCGTCGACGAAGAGCGCCGCATCTTCCTGGTCGTCACGCCCCAGGTGTCGGCCGAAGGCCGCACCGGGACGCTCGCCTACTTCGCCCGCCGCGACCAGGCCGCGCCGGACCCCGCCCGGCCTTCCACCCGGCGCTCGAACCAGCGCGACGCGCTCTTCATCGACGCCCGCACGCTCACCCAGGAGCGACGCCCGGACCTCTATGCGGCCGTCGCGCATGAGTTCCAGCATCTCGTCCACTTCACGCGCCAGGCGCCGCGCCTCTCGCCCGGCACCAGCGAGGAGCTCTGGCTGGAAGAAGCGCTCGCCACCTACGCCTCGCACGTGGCCGGCTACACCTTCAAGACCTCCCGCACGATGTACGGCCACGTGGCGGGCTTCTTCGCGCGCGCCTACAACTACTCGCTCACGGATTGGCCGGGCAACCCTTATGGCAACGGCTACGGCCCTGGCTACATGTTCATCGCTTACCTGGTCGATCGCTTCGGCGACGAGTTCCTCGCGGAGTGCGCCGGCGCCAGCGAGGTCGGCAAGGCCAACCTCGACGCGCGGCTGCGCGCGCGCGGCTCGTCCTACCCGGAGGCGTTCGCGGATTGGGCGGTCGCGCTGGTGAACGACGGGATGTACGACGATCCGAGCGGGCGCTTCGCTTACAAGACCCTCGAGCTGCGGGGTGACACGCCCTTCGGGCGGCTCGACGGCCCCGCCGCGATCCGGTTGGGGCCAACCGGCGCGCACATCCCGCGGCGCGCCGACGTGGCCTACCTGTTCCACGTGCGGCCGGACCCGGCGCTGATCGAGCCGACGGTGCGCGCCACGGGCACGTTCCAGGGCATGGCAATCGTGCCATGAGGCCGCGTGCGCGGTGGAGCGCTCGGGGCGCCTTGTTGGCCGCCGGGCTCGCCGCCCAGGCCTGCCAGGCTCCGCCGCCGGTCGCCGTCGCCGGCGCGCCTTCGGCGCCTGCGGTCGCCGCCTCGCCCGTGCTTGATGCCACGCCCCCGGTTGCCCCCTCACCCGTGCCTGATCGGGCGCTGATGCGGAAGTTCTCGCCCCTGCCGCCACTCCCGCCGGACCCCACCAACCCGGTGGCCGACGACGAGGCTGCGGCGCGGCTCGGGCGGCGGCTCTTCTACGACCCTGGCTATGCGCGCGGCGGCGGCGTTTCCTGCGCGACCTGCCACCAGCCCGAGCGCGCCTTCGCCGACGGCCTCGGCGTCGCCGTCGCGCTCGGCACCGGCTCGCGCAACACGCCGTCCCTGCTCCACGCGGCGCGTTTCCGCTGGCAAGGCTGGGGTGGTCGGGGCGACAGCCTGTGGTGCCAGGCGCTCGCGGCCCTCGAGAACCCGATCGAGATGGCGGGCGATCGCGTCGCCGTCGCCCGCCGGTTCCTGGCCCGCGAGGGCGAAGCTTACCGCAGCCTCTTCGGCGCGCCGCCCGCGACGAGCGCCTGGCCGCCGGCCGGGCAGCCGGGAGAGCCCGCGTACGATGACCTCTCGGCCACCGAGCGTGCCGAGATCGACGGCGTCGTCGCCCGCTTCGGCCAGGCGCTCGGCGCTTTCATGCGGCGCCTCGAGCCCGGCCCTTCGGCCTTCGATCGCTTCGTCGCAGGTGACGAGGCAGCGCTGTCGCCCGCGGCGGTGCGCGGCTTCAGCGTATACGCGGGCAAGGCGAAGTGCGCCGAGTGCCACGCCGGCCCGCTCTTCAGCGACGGCGAGTTCCACAACGTCGGCGTCATGCAATCGCGCGGCCTGAACGTGGACTACGGCCGGGCGGCCGATCTGCCGCGCCTGCTCGAGGATCCCTTCAACGGCCTCGGTCCGCACGCCGCGGCGGCCGGAGCGCTGCCTGTGCCCGGCCCCGACGACGACGGCCGGTTCCGCACGCCGACCTTGCGCAACGTCACGGCCACGGCGCCCTACTGGCACAACGGCTCGTTCCCGACCCTGGGCCTGGCGCTGGATTTCGATCTCGCCGGCGGCGGGGCGTTCTTGCCGGAAAAGCATTACTTCCCCGGCCGCCAGGACGAAAAGCTCAAGCCTGTGAGCCTCGCGGCGTCGGAGCGCGCCGACCTCGCGGCCTTCCTCGAGAGCCTGGCCGCGGGGTCGGTGCCGGCCCCTTGGGGGGAGCGACCGGAGTAGGCACGGGTGCCGGCGCGCATGAGACCCGCCTCTGCTACGATATCCGCATGACCGAGCCGACGCCCTCCCTGGCCGCATCACCGAGCGCGCCCATCGTCACGGGGGGCGCGCCGAGCCGCGATCCGGCCGGCCGCGTCGCGCTCGTCACCGGCAGCGCCAAGCGCCTCGGCCGCGCCCTCGCGTTACGGCTCGCGGCCGAGGGCTGCCGGGTCGCCGTGCACTACCGCCGCAGCGAGGCGGAGGCCCGCGCCGTGGTCGCCGAGATCCGGGCCGGCGGCGGCGAGGCGGATGTATTCGCGGCCGACGTGACCGACGCCGAGGCGTGCGGCGCGCTCGTCGCCGCCGTCGTCGCGCGGTTCGGCGCGCTCCACGTGCTCGTCAACAACGTCGGCGATTACGCGCCCGTGCCGATCCTGGACCACCCGATCGACGCCTGGCGCGCCACGATCGACTCGAACCTGCATTCCGCCTTCTACATGTGCCACCACGCCCTGCCCGGGCTGCTGGCGCAAGACTACGCGCGGATCGTGAACATCGGGCTGGCCGGCATCGGCCGGGTGCCGGCGGCCCCCCAGTCCACCGCCTACGTGGCCGCCAAGCTCGGCGTGCTGGCGCTGACCCGCGCGCTGGCCGTCGCGGCCAAGGACGCCCCTTTGACCGTGAACATGGTATCGCCGGGCGTGCTGGAAGACCCGGTTGCGGCCCCGCCCCTGGCGAGGGTCCCCAAGGGACGCTGGGGGCGGCCGGACGAGCTCGCCGCGGCGCTCGCGTACCTCGTCTCGCGCGAGGCCGACTACGTGACCGGGCAGCACCTCGAGGTCGCCGGAGGGTGGGGGCTATGAGAGCTACCCCGGAGTGGGAGGGCCCCTGGGCCTGGTATGGCTACGCCGTCCTCGGCGGCGCCGCGATGCTCCTCGAGATGGGCGCCGACCTTCACTTGCCGTGGTGGATCATGGTCGGCACCGCCGCCGCCGTCGCCGCGTTCGGCGGCGCGCGGGTGCGCGACATGCTGCGCGACGACTTCGCGAGCCTGGTGCTCACGATCGCCGCCGCGACGGCCGGCTGGGCCATGCTCTACGGCGCAGCGTGGCTGGGCGAGAACGGGCAAGAGGCACTCTGGCGGCCCTGGCGCTGGTGGGTCGAGTGCTTGCTGTTGGCGGCCTGGGCGGCCGCGAGCGAGCGCGAGGTCCGCGCCCCCTGATCGGCCGGGCAGGGGTTCCAGGCTGCGGCGCGGCGCGCCCATAGGGTACAATGGGACGTCTCCACGCCCGTCCCCGGCGCCGTGTGCCGCCGTTCCAGGAGGAATCGATGACGATTCAGTCGCCCGCCCCCGGTCTGCTGCTCGACCCCAAGGGCCGCTTCGATCTCGGCTCGCTGAGCGCCGTCGTGCGCACGTTCAACGACCGCGGCCAGCTCGGCCGGGACCCCGTGGCCGACGTCTACGGCGCGCGCCGCGCGGCCTGGGGCCTCTTCGCCATCGGCCTGCGGGACGACGAGATGGAAGCGCTGCGGGGTTACATCTTCCCCTACCGCGAGCTGCCCGCGTCGCCTGACGCCAAGCCCGCGCCCGCCTACAACCTCGTGAACGGCGAATGGAAAAAGCCGAAGGCCGGCAAGACCGCTGTGCTGAACGCGCTGTGGGACAACCGCGTGCCGCTCGTCGAGGTCGCGGACTCGCAGCCCGAGGACGTCGAGGAGGTGGTGGACGCCGCCTGGGACTTCTGGACGAGCTTCGAGTGGGCCGACGAGACCATCGCCTACCGCAAGTGGGTCGTGAACAACTTCTCGCGCCTGCTCGAGTACTTCTCGGAGGACGTGATGCGCGAGATCCGCCACGTCATCCCGAAGACCCGCATGGAAGCGGAGAAGGACTTCTGGGAGGCCAAGCGCGCGGCCGACCACATCGGCGGCAACGCCGAGAAGGCGCTCCGCGGCGAGCTCGTCCCGCAGATGGTGGCCGGCCACTCTTACTGGAAGAATGGTTTCCTGCCCGCCGGCGTCAGCGCCGTCGTCACGCCGATGAACTTCATCTACGGCATCCCGGTGATCCAGATCGTCGGCTGCTACATGTCGGGCTCCCCGATGATCTTCAAGGGCCATCCCTTCGGCGGCATCTGCAACACCGTCATGATGCGCATGATGCTCGCGGCCGGCGCGAACCCCCGCACGATCCACAAACTGGAAGGCTTCGGCGGCGGCATCGCGGGGCTCGCGACCCACGAGAAGGTCGCGGTCGTCTCGCTGACCGGCTCGGAGAAGACCGCCAAGGCGATCCAGAAGGGCCGTGGCGTCCGCACGCTCAAGTTCGAGGGCGGCGGCTGCAACTGGTCCTGGATCGACGACAACTACAGCGACGACGAGCTCAAGAAGATCGCGATCCGCCTCACCTACTCGAAGCTCGGCTTCTCGAGCCACAAGTGCACGACTTTGCACGGCATCTCGGGGTCACAGGCCGTGCTCGCCAAGGTCGAGCAGTACCTGAACGAGGAGATGGACGGCTGGAAGGTGGCCGATCCGCACCTCACCGAGGAGCACAAGATCCTCGGCCCGAACATGGTCCACAAGGCCCAGACCGTGAACAACATCCAGGAGGCGGCCCGCAAGGCCGGCTTCCGCATCGCCCGCGAAGGCGGCAAGGTCACGGGCGACGCCTACGCGGACCACGCCGAGGTCCTCAAGCCGGTGATCATCGCCGACCTCAAGCCCGTCTCGACCGTCACGGCGGACTGGGACGGCAAGGGCGAGGAGACGTTCAACCTCACCACCACCGAGTTCTTCATGCCGATCCTGTGCATGATGCCGCTCGCGACGTTCGATGAGTTCCTGCGCTTCGCCGTGGTGACGAACACGCACGACCTCGCCTGCTCGCTCTGGACGCGCGACGACGCCAAGCTCCAACGCGCCCGCCGGATCATCGGTGGCATGCTCAAGGAGAACGACGGCACGGATTCGGCGATGGACTGGGAAGAGTTCGGTGCGTCCGGCATCGGCGACTCGGGCAACATGGGCGTCGGCGACGCCGAGACCACGGTCTCGATCTACAGCCGCCGCCAGAAGGGCCGCCACGTCGTCTTCTAAACCGATGAGACAGCCGTCCCCCGCCCTCTGGGCGGGGGTCTTGCTGATCGTGGGCGGCTGCGCCGCTCCCGGTCTGCCCGACCCCACCACCCTCGACGCCTCCTGGGAACGCCACGTGGACCCGATCCACGGCGTCGCCCTGCGCCGCCCGCGCGGCTGGGCGCTGCAGGACGGCGATCGCCTGCGCTATGGTGGCGCGGACGGCTGGTACCGCCTCGCCGATTGGGACGGCGAGGAGGCCGATCCGGAGGCCGCGGCGCGCGTGATGGCGGCCCGGGTGGCCTTTCCGGGCGCCGCGATCGAGGCCGTGCGCGTCGATGGCAGCGACGCGCGCTTCGTCAGCCCGCGCTGGCCGGGGATGGACCGTGGCTGGGTGATCTTCGCCCAGCCCGCGCCGATCAAGCGGACCTTCGCGGAACGCACGGCGCGCCTGACGATCTTCGAGGCCAACCGCGCCTACGCGCGGCCGCTGGCGGCCTCGCTGCGCTTCTCGCGCGACCCGGCCGACTACCTGGAAGGCGCGCTCTCGCTGATGGAGCGCTTCTCGTTCCGGCGGGCCGGCACGGACTGGTCGAAGGTACGCGAGGGCGCGCGCGAGGCCGCCAAGGACCTGGCCTCGATCAAGGAGGCGCACGCCGGCGTGAGCACGGCCGTGGGGGCGATCGCCGACCGCCACAGCCTCTTCCTCGCGCCGCGCGACTCCGAAGACTTCTTCTCGCCGGGCGCGACCGGCACCGGCTATTCGGCCGAGGACTTCGACGGCAAGCGTGTCGTGGTGAGGGTTTACGACGCCAGCCCGGCCGCTGAGGCCGGGCTGCACGTGGGCGACGTGGTGCTTTCGCGCGAGGGCGGAGCCGTGCCCGGTGCCGAGGTGCTGCGCCTGGCACGACCGGGTGAGGCGGCCGAGCGCACGCTCACGCTCGTGCCGGGCAACTACTCCACGGCGCTGCAGCCCACCTACCGGGCGATCGCCCCGGGCGTGGCCTACCTGGAGCTGCCGGACACGGTCGCGAACGCCAACTACGATCCGTACCGCCGGCGGCTGGCCGAGCTGATCGGCGCGGCGGACGCGGCCGGCGCCAGGGCCTGGATCATCGACGTGCGCCGCAACAGCGGCGGCTCGCACTGGGCGATGATCGGCCCGCTGGCCCCGTTGATCGGCGAAGGCCCGTTCGGCGGCCTGGAGGCCGCCGACGGCCAGCGGACGATCTACCGGGTGGGCGGCAACCAGGTCTACGAGGACGACGTGGCGATCGATCCCGACGTCCCGGGCCCGACGATCGCGCGCCCGTTCCCGCCGGTCGCGGTGCTCACAGGCCCGCTCTCGGCGAGCGCCGCCGAGGCCGTCGTGCTCTCGTTCGTGGGCCGCCCGTACGCCCGCGTCTTCGGCGCACCCACGCTCGGCGTGCCGACGAGCAACACCGCCTTCGAGTTCTGGGATGGCGCGTTCCTGAACCTCGCGACCTACAAGGGCCTGGACCGGCTGGGCCGGGCATGGGACGAGCCGCTCCCGCCCGACGAAGGGGTCCCGACGCGCTGGGAAGCGCTCGGGACCCCCGATGACCCCTGTGCGGCGGCGGCCCTGACCTGGCTCAACGGCCGCTGACGCGGCTGGTCGGCGAGCTCGTCAGTGGGATTTCTTGGCGAGCAGGTCCGCGAGCTCCGTCGCATGGTGCTCGGTGTCCATCAAGATGTCCTCCAGGATCCGGCGCGTGGTCGGGTCGTGGAACGCCACCTCGCGGATGAGCCGGGTGTAGGCGACGATCTGGCGCCGCTCGACCTCGAAGTCGAACTGGATCATCTCCTCCATCGAATTCGGATCGCCGAACTCGACGCGCATCTGCTCGGCGCCGCGGGCGATGTCCTGGGGGTCGAAGATCGGGTCGCCACCGAGCTGCTGGATGCGGATCGCCAGCATATCGGCGTGCTTCGCCTCCTGGGCGGCATGCTCGAGGAACTCGGCCTTCACGCCGGGCATCGCGAGGCTCACCGCCACGTAAGCGTGGTGGCGGTAGAGCAGCTCGGCCGCCAATTCACCCGCGCGCAACACGTTCAGCTGGCCGGCGAGCACCTTCGGGTCGCCCTCGTAGGCCTCGGTGATCGGCCCGATGATGCGGACGCCGCTCGCGCGGCGCTGGGTCTCCGTTTGGCGCTGAATGTCGACTCGGCGCTGCTCCGCGCCTTTCGCGGCACCCCGTTCGGTCTCGGCCATGGCGTGATCCTCCTTGCTAGTCCAAAGGGAGCGGGGCTAGAACGCGTCCACGCGCCCCGCCCCGACAGCGCGCAGCTCGGTCGTGGCGCGCGCGATTTCTTCGTCCTCGCCGTGGGCGACCACCAGCCACTCGCCGCGCTCGAGCGCGCGCTCGTATACCTCGCGGTGCTCCTCGGTCGCCCGCTCGTCCATGATCGCGCCGAGCAAGGCGCCGAGGCCGAGGCCACCGGCCGCGAACGTCAGCCCATGGAGCGCCACCGCGACGGGGCCCGCGGCGAGCAGGAACGCGCCGAAGCCGGGCAGCGCGATGGCCGAGAGTCCCAGGATCAGGCCGACGCCGCCGCCGATCAGCATCCCGGCGGCCTCGTCTTCGCCCTTCGGCTCGACGTCGTCTGCGAGCATCGACGGCCGGTCCTGGGCGCGCCCATCGGTCGCGCCGGCCGTGGCCAGGGTGTCGCGCAGCGCGACGTCGTCCTTCGCGAGCACCGAGATCCTGTCGTTTTCGAAGCCGAGCGCGTGGAGGCGGCGGATCGCCTCCACCACGGCGTCATGGCCGGGGAATAGCGCCACCGCGGTATGCTTGTGCCGCACCGGGAGCTTCAAGCCCTGCATCGCCATGATCGCCCCTCCCTCTCCCAACGAAATCGTCCACGGATCCCACTCCGGCGATTCTAGCAATGGTTGGGCCCGGCCCCCAAGCGTCGGTCGGCCGCTGCAGCAGCGCCTCGCGGATCAGGTGCCGGGCCGTGCCCATACACACGATCGTCACGACGAGCAGCGCCGCCGCGCGGCCCATCCGTTCGGTGCCGCGCAGGGTGTCCGCGATCATGAAGATCGCGCCGAGCCCGCTCACCACGCCCACCGCCAGGAAGAGCGCGACGGGGCCGGTCAGGCCGCCCGCAGGCAGCGTGAAGAGCACGATGGGCCCGGCGATGAACTGCAGGCCGGTCGCGGCGAGCGCCCACCTGGCGCCGAAGCGCACGACCTGCCCGCGGGCCGCGGGCGTGAGCGGCGAGCCAGCGCGGCCCCACCAGAGCGTGACCCAGAACCCGGTGACCGCCAGGCTCGCGAGCAGGAAGTGCAGGTAGCGCGGGAAGACGTTGCCGACCCCGAGCATCGCCTGGAAGAAGCCCGGGCGGCGCGCCATCGCGCCCGCGTCCAGCATGAGCTGGGTGTTGGTGAGGTAGATCAGCGGGATGACGAGCAGGCACAGCCCGCCGAGCACGCCGGTGGTGGCGTGCAGCCGCGGCTGGCGCCGGTGCCAGCCGTCGAAGCCGTACTTGTAGGCGTAAAGGAGGCCGAACGCCAGCGTCACGAGCCAGAGCACCGAGAGCCAGGCCGGCGCGATCAGCAGGCTGCTGGTGTAGAAAGGCACGGTGTAGGCCACGCTGATCAGCAACAACGGCGCCACGCCTAGCACCACGGCGAGGCTCTTGTGGACGGTCACGGTCGAGATGAGCCGGGCGGCGAAATCCAGCATCACCGGATCCCGCCGGCCGCGCCAGTGCGCGTGCAGGGCGACCAGCGTCCCGCCCACCATCAGGTTCACGAAGACGATGTGCAGGAGGAACGCCGCGACCAGCAGGAACTTGGCCGCGGCCAGCGGGATCGGCAGCGGGAGGTCGAGCGGGGTCACCGGGTGGCCTCGCGGGTGGCGGCGGCCCGGAGGCTCGCCAGGTAATCGGCCAGGGCGAGTTTCTCGGCCTCGGTGCCCACGAACGGCGGCATGAAGGGGTGGACCTGGTGCTGGACGCCGATGAAGCCGGCGATCGCCGCCTGCGGCATCCCGCCCACCTTCGGCCCGAGCCCGTTGGGGCCTTCCAGCGTGTGGCAGGCCGCGCACTGCAGCTCATAGACCGCGCGTCCCGCCTGGCGCTCACGGCCCGGCACCACCGCCGGCTCGCCGGCCCAGCGTGCATGCTTCAGCACGCCGTCGCGCGCGAGCATGGGCACGTCGGCGACCCGGATGCCGTTCGCGTACATGTAGCCGGGAATGATGTAGGGCTTCCGGACGAACTCACGCACGCGCTCGAAGGCGCCGAGCGTGCCGACCAGCCCGATGAAGACCGCGAGCACGAGCGGCGCTGGCCAGGGGCGCGTGCGCCGGAGGCCCCAGACGCCGAGCCCGGCCAGCGCGAGGCAGGTGGCCACCTGCCAGAGCCAGGCGTGCTGCGCCCAGGCCGCGTAGCGCGTGGTGAGCAAGGCCGCGGGAATCAGGCGCTTCACCTGCTCGGGCAGCACGGCCAGGTACCAGAGGCCGCCCACGGCCAGGAGCGGCACCGCGGCCAGGTGGAAGCGCGCGCAGAAGCGGTCGAGCTCCGCCCGCAGGTCGGGGGTTGCGAACCAGCGACCGAGCAGCTGGGCGAGCGCCGCCGCGAGCGCCAGCGCGAGGCCGCTGCGCAAGATGAGCTGAGGCAAGTAGGTCGGGTTGAAGAACGCGCCCCAGAAGCCCCGATCGACCAACCACTGGCCAGGCGTCAGCATCGCCCCGAGGATGCCGGTGACGATGACCATGGTGAGGAAGGAGGTCCCGACGTAGGCCCAGCCCAGCGCGAGGTGCTTGCGGCGGTCCGTGAAGGCGTGCCACGAGAGGAAGTACGCGAGCACCATCGCGACCTCGACCACGAAGACGATCCACTCGAGGAACCAGGCCCAAAAAAAGATGCGCAGCAGCGCCGCGAGCCCTGCCGGCTGGCTCACCATCACCGAGAACCAGATGCCCACGCCGGTCAGGGCGCCGAGCGTGGTGGTGAGGATGAAGAAGGCGAAGGCGAGCTTGTACGCCAACCGGTCCCAGCGCGCGTCGCCCGTGAGCAGGCCGCGCCGCTCGGCGAGCACGACGACGAGCGAGCCGCCGATCGCCGCGCTGTGGTTGATCACCACGTGGAGCGAGGCGATGAGCGCGATCAGCCAGCGATTGCCGATGAGGGGGAATTCGAAGTAAGGGAAATCCATGGAAGCCGGCCCTCCGGCCGGCCCTGGTTACATACCCGCAGGCTTGAAGCCGATCTTGGGTTCGGCGCCTGGATGCTTGTTCTTGGCCGGATCGAAGTCGAAGATCGTGTAGTTGACCGTGAGCCCGGCATCGCCCGGCACGGCCTTCGTGAGCCGGTAGACCAGCGGGAGGTCTTCCGAGGCGCCGGCCTTGAGCACGCGGTGGTCGTCGCAGAAGCACTTGATGAGCTCGAACGACGTATCGCTCTTCGGCCACACCATGTGCACGGCCTTGTAATCGAGGTCGCGGTCGGTCAGGTTCGTGAGGCGGTACAGCACCACGGCCATCTCGCCCGTCTTCACCCAGTGGCGGCGCTCCAGCGGCCGGATGTCGATCGGCAGCTGGCCACTCACGCCCATGTAGTTCACCAGCGAGGTCTTCGCGTCGGCGCGCTCCCGGCCGATGCCTTCGCGGGCGATCCGGGCGAGCACCTCGGCGGGTTTCTGCTCGCGGCCGACCTCGATGCCCAGCACGCCGCAAACGTGCCGGAAGAGCGGCGCGTACACCCAGGGCATGATGCCCATGACGACGAGCACCAGGACGACCAGGGCGGTCACGCGCGCGTTCTTGCGCTGGAGCTCGGGGTTGGCGGACACGGCGGGCTACCTCCCGACCAGGGCGACGGGCGTCGTGAGGCCCGGGCCGCCCAGGGCGGCATCGAGGGTCAGGAACGAGAAAAGGGCGAGCGTGTAGACGATCGAGTAGGCGAAGAGACGCGTAGCATCCCGCTTGGCCTCGGTGACCATCACCTTGTAGGCCAGCGCGAGGAAGCCGAGGCCGAGCGCCATCGCCGCCACGAAGTAGATCGGGCCGGCGGCCTGGAGCGGCACCAGCAGCAGCGAAAGCGGCACCAGCATCAGGGTGTAGATGACGATCCAACGCGTGGTCGCCGGCACGCCGTAGACCACCGGGAACATCGGCACCTTGGCCGCCACGTAGTCGTCGAGCCGGAAGATCGCGAGGGCCCAGAAGTGCGGCGGGGTCCAGAAGAAGATGATCGCGAACATGATCCAGGCAGGCAGCGCCACCGTGCCCGTGGCCGCGGCCCAGCAGATGAGCGGCGCGGTGGCGCCCGCGGCGCCGCCGATCACGATGTTCTGCGGCGACGAGCCCTTGAGCACGAGCGTATAGAAGAAGCCGTAGAAGAAGAGGCCGCCGAGGGCGATCGCCGTCGCGAGCGGCGTCGTCCAGGCGAGCAGGATCGCGGTCGCCAGCAGGCCGAGCCCGATCGCGAAGGCGAGCGCGGCGTTGGGCGTGACCAGCCCCGCGGGGAGCGGCCGTTTGGCGGTGCGCACCATCTCCTTGTCGCGCTCGCGCTCGAAGTACTGGTTGAAGACCGCCGCGGAGGCGGCGGCCCCCGCCGTGCCGACGAGGGCCGCGAGGGCCATGCCGAGGTCCGGCCGACCGCCGGTGGCGATCAACAGGGCCGGCAAGCCGGTCAGCACCACGAGCATCACGATCGACGGCTTGGTCAGCTGGTAGAACGCGCCCAGGACCTGGGTGAGGGGCAGCCGCGGTGCGGCCGGAACGGTATCGAAGACCACGGAGCCTCCTGAAGGGGGCGCTTCGCCGCCGGCCGGCTTCCAGAGCGCCGGAAAGCTTGCGTAGAGCGCCAGATAGAGCGTGGTGAAGGTGGCCATGCCGGTCGCCAAATGGGCGACCGAGAGGGCCGGCGGCACCTCGAGCAAGACGGTGGCGACGCCGAGGCCGATCTGGGCCACGACCAGCATCGCCGCGGCGCGCGCCCAGCGGCGCACGCGCGGGCCCGCCTGGAGCTCGACGAGCACCAGCATCGCGGCCACCAGCACGGCGACGGTGTAGGCGCCGAAGCGGTGGATCACCTGAATGCCCACGTTGCCGATCAGCGGGGGGAGCCACATGCCGTAGCAGGTGGGGAAGTCCGGGCAGGCCAGGCCGGCATGCGAGACCGACACCATCGCGCCCAGGAAGAGCTGAATAAAGGTCGCGCCGATGGCCACGGCCACCGCGGCCCGGTAGGCACCCGGCACCGGCTGCTCACCCGTCCCGTGGGCCGCCTCGCGCCCGCGCAGCGCCATCGTCACCCAGGTGACCACGAGCAGTGCGGCGAGCTCCAGGTGGGTCGCCACGACCGCCGGCGGCATGTCGTAGGCAACGGTGACGGCGCCGAAGGCGATCAGCGTGACGATCAAGAAGCCGGTGAGCGCCGTCAGGCGCCCGAGATAGGCCCTGAGCGGCCGCGAGGCCACGATCCAGGCCGCCATGCCGGTCAACGCGAGCGTGACGAGGGCGGCCACCAGGCGGTGGCTGTACTCGAGCACGCTCTCGAAGTTCATCGCCGGCAGGAGCTGGCCGTGGCAGAGCGGCCAGTCCGGGCAGCCCATCCCCGAGCCCGTCGCGCGCACGGTCGCCCCCAGGATGATCTGGCAGAAGATCAACCCGACGACCACGAGGGCCAGGCGGTGGAAACGGGCGTGTATGGGGGCGGGTAGGGGCGTGGACATGGCGGTATCAACCCACCTTGAAGAGAACGTGGAAGAGCGCGTCGCGCTTGGCGTACGACAGGTACATCACGAACAGCACGATCCCCAGGATCGCGAAGCCGAGCCGCCTGTTGCGGCGTGCGACGGCGGGATCGTAGGGGTCGGGGGCATCGTGGGGGTGGCGGTCGGTCACGGGGTTCTCCGGTGAGTAGAACGCCCGCGGCGACGGCCGCGGGCGTTCCAGGGGTTAGCGGCGAGCCTTCACCTGGTCGGGGGTGATGGGCTTGCCGTTGTTGCCCCAGCTCGCGCGGACATAGGTCGAAACCGCTGCCAATTCCTCGTTCGACAAGGAGTCCTGGGGTGGCATCGCGCTGTTGTACTTCTGGCCCTTGACGGTGATCTCGCCGCTCTTGCCCTTGAGCAAGATGTCGATGAGATCGTCGTCGGAGCCGTTGACCTGCTCCGCGCCCGCGAGCGGCGGGAACATCGGCGGCGTGCCGCCGCCCGTGGCACCGTGGCACCCGGCGCAGCGAGAGGCGAAGACCTCCTGGCCTTTGGCTGCGAGCGCCTTGGGATCGACGACCGCGACCGCCGGGGCCACGGAGGCCACGGGCGCGGTGGAAGCGGCCGGCGAGGCCGCCGCGTGCTCGCCACCGGCAGGCACGGCGGCATGCTCGCCACCGGCTGCGCCGTGCGCGGGCTTCACGGGCGCTGGCGCGACCATGCCGATCTTGCCGACCTTGGCGATCGGCTCGATCGGGCCGGGCGCCTTGTGCGCGGCGATCCAGCCGTCGAAGGTGGCCGCGTCGACGGCCTTGATCTTGATGTCCATCGCGCCGTGGTAGGGGCCGCACAGGTAGGAGCAAGCGCCCTCGTAGTCGCCGGGCTTGGTGACCTCGAGCGGAATCTGGACGAGGTTGCCGGGCGTCGTCATCTGCTGGAGGCCAAACGCGGGGATCCACCAGGAGTGGATCACGTCCGCGCCCGTCAGCCTGACCAACAGCTTGCGGCCGATCGGCAGGTAAAGCGCAATGGCGTCCCAGTCCTTGCCACCCTTCTCGAGCTTCGCGTTCGCCTCGGTGCGCATCGCCGAGGTGAACGTGGCGTTCAGCTCGGGGTAGCGGTACTCCCAGAAGAACTGGCGGCCAACCACCTCGAGCGTGAGCTCGGGGGATTTCGGGATGTCCGCCAGGTAGGCGAGACCCTTGAAGGTCGGGATGCAGATGATGATGAGCATGATGAACGGGATGACCGTCCAGACGATTTCGAGGGTCGTGTTGTGGGACCAGGTCTCCGGCTCGCGGACCTCATCTTTGCGCTTGCGGAACTTGACGAGGGCCGCGACCAACGCGAGTTCGACGAAGATGAGGATGAAGATGCCGATCCAGACCATCGTCTGGTAGGTCTGGTTGACGATCTCGCCGTAGGGTGTAACGGGGTCGACATACCAGAACGGCGCCGCGAGGGCCGCGTCGGCGCCCACGAAGGGCGCCGCGAGCATGGTCGCCGCGAACGCGGCCAGCCGTCCCGGTCGGGGGTTGTTGTGCTGCGACATAGTGGTTCCGGCTCCTAGCGCGCGACGGGCAGCGTCTCGAAGTTGTAAGGCGGTGGCGGCGAGGCGATCTCCCACTCGAACGTCTTGGTATCCGGGTGGTGGTTCCAGGGATCGGCGCCCACGCGCGCGCCATGCTTGAGTGTGTAGTAGATCTGGAAGAAGACGATCAGTTGGGCGATGCCCATCACGAACGCCGAGTAGCCGATGATCTGGTTGATCGTCTCGAACTGCGGTGCGTAGTATGCCACGCGGCGGGGCATGCCCTGCAGGCCCAGGAAGTGCATCGGGAAGAACGCGAGGTTCATGGAGACCATCGTGAGCCAGAAGTGCAGCTGGCCGATGCCCTCGTGGTACATACGGCCGGTCATCTTGGGCAGCCAGTAGTAGAAGCCCGCCAGCAGGCCCACCGACGAGCCGGCGAAGAGCACGTAGTGGATGTGGGCGACGATGAAGTATGTGCCCGAGACCTGGATGTCGAAGGGGATCGAAGCGATCATCGTGCCGGAGAGGCCGCCAATCGTGAAGAAGGCAATGAAGCCGATGCAGAAGAGCATCGGGGTTTTGAACTCGATGACGCCGCCCCACATCGTGGCGATCCACGAGAAGATCTTGATGCCCGTGGGCACCGCGATCAGCATCGTGATGATCATGAAGAACGTCAGGAACCAGGGGTTGAGGCCAGTGGCGAACATATGGTGCGCCCAAACCAGCAAGCCGAAGAACCCGATCGCGACCGACGAGTAGGCGATCGGCAGGTAACCGAAAATCCGCTTCTTCGAGAAGGCCGGGACGACTTGCGAGACGATGCCGAACACCGGCAGGATCATGATGTAGACGGCGGGGTGCGAATAGAACCAGAAAAGGTGCTGGAACAGGATCGGGTCGCCGCCGGTCTCGGGCCGGAAGAAGCTGGTGCCGAGGTTGCGGTCGAGCAGCAGCATCGTGACGGCGCCCGCGAGCACGGGGGTCGCGATCACCTGCAGCCAGGACGTCACCAGCCAGGCCCAGCAGAAGAGGCTCATCTTGTGCAGCGTCACGCCCGGGGCGCGCATGTTGAAGATCGTGACGATGAAGTTCAGGCCGCCCACGATCGAGCTGGTACCCACGAGGTGGACGCCGAAGATCCAGAGGTCGACGCCCATGCCGGGCGAATACTGCGCGTTCGCGAGCGGCGGATAGGCCGTCCACCCGTTTGCGCTGGCGCCGCCGAGGAAGAAGCTCGACATGAACACCAGGCCGGCAGCCGGCACCAGCCAGTAGCCCAGCGCGTTGAGCCGCGGGAACGCCACGTCGCGGGCCCCCAGGTGTAGCGGCAGCACCAGGTTGCCGAAGCCCGTTACGGCGGGAATGATCGCCAGGAAGATCATGACCGAGGCATGCATCGTCATCATCTGATTGAAGAAGTCCGGCGTCAGCGCGTTGTTGTTGGCGTGCATCAGCTGCACCCGCACCGCGAGAGCCATCGCGCCGCCGACCAGGAAGAAGATGAACGACGTCCAGAGGTACATGATGCCGATCCGCTTGTGGTCGGTCGTCATCAGCCAGTCGAGGATGGGGTGACGCTTCGCGTGCCCATGCCCGTCGCCGTGACCATACGCGTCGTGTGCGTGATCGTGGTCGTGGTTGCAGTCGGGGCCGTGAACGTGCCCGGGGGCGGAATGATCGTGGGTACTCATGAACTGGGACTCCGTTACGCGACGAGGGCGAGGACGCCCGCAATCATGGGCTCGAGCAGGCCAATAGCCTGCCTGGCGACCGGGAACATCCAGTCCCGGAAGTAATCATAGAGGTAGAGGCAAAGCACGAGGCCGATCCAGACCACGTCGACGAAGTGCCAGTACCAACCGGCCGCGGTCATCGCGAAGTGCTTGTGCGGCGTGAAGTGGTTGAGCGCGATGCGCGACGTGACGACGGTGATGAAGATCGCGCCGATGATGACGTGCAGGCCGTGGAAGCCGGTGAGCAGGTAGAACGCCGTGCCCATCGGGCCCGATTTCACGGTGAAGCCGTGGTGGTTGATGAGCTCGTACCACTCCTTGATCTGGATGCCCAGGAAGACGAAGCCGAACACGAGCGCGGCGACCATCCAGAACAGCGTCCGGGCCTTCGACTTTCCGTGCTCGAGCAGGTGCTCGCCGCGCATGTAGAAGAAGCCGCTGAACACCAGCAGGAAGGTGTTGATCAGCGCGGGCTCCCAGGGCAGCTTCTCGAAGCCCGGCGGGGGCCACACCGGGGAGAGGCCGCGCGCATAGAAGTAGTATGCGAAGAAGGCCGCGAAGAACATGACTTCGGAGCCAATGAAGAAGCCGAAGCCGATCCTCAGACCCTGACGTGCCTCGGCCGGCGTGCCGATCAGGGTCGTCTCGTCCAGCTTGTTGTCGCGGACTAGTTCAGACCACCAGCCGATCAGGGCGGCCACCTGGATCGTCATGCCGAGGACGATCAGGGCCGGGCCGAACGCGTACGCGTTCCATGTGGCGGCCGTGCCGAACAGGAAGAGCGCGGTGGCGAAGCTGGTGATCAGCGGGAAGATGCTCGCGATCTCATGCTCGAGGACATGAGGATCGGCGGGAGCGCCGGCGCCGGCGGGGGCGGCGGTGTGGCCGTGGCTGGAGTGATGGGAATGATCGGTCACGTACTACTCCTGAGATTGATGCCGCAGGCGTGGGTCGGCATGGCGCAGGCGGGGCCCGCCTCCATCTTATCGGGGTTTTCTACCGATCCCTATCCGTACAAACTACGGAGCCGGTTGGTCGGTGAAACCCGCACATCGACGCCATACCTTACACGGTCGAGAGCGGGCTTGCAAGGGTGTTTGCACGTGGCGACGCGGCATCCCGCCTCGACCGGGCCGCGTTATGGTGCTACCATGCCGCGCGGAGCTCGAACCCATGACATCCGCGCTCGATCGCGCCGCCCTCTGGGGCGACCTGGCCGCCTGTTACCTCGGCGAGGTGGCGAGCGCCGGCATCTATGAGCAGGCCTTGCGCCACCTGGCCGACCCCGAGGCGCATGCGCGCCTCGCGGGGTGGCTCGAGGCCGAGCGCCGGCGCGTCCGTGGGCTCCGTGGCCACCTGGCCTCGGTCGGGCCGCCGCTGCCGGACGGCCTGGTCGGCGTCGTGCGCGACCTCGCGCGCGTGCTGGGCGGTGCTGCGGCCTTGCGCGGGCCCGACGCCGCCGTGGAGCTGGCCCAGGAGGTCGGCAAGGTGGGCGCCACGCGCCTCGGCCCGCTGGCCGAGCGATTTCCGGAAGGCTCGATCGAGGCCCGGCGCTACCGTGCTTTCGAGGCCGAGGCCGGCGCCCACGGCGCGTGGCTCGCGGCCTGGCGCACCGAGCGCGCGCAGGACGGCCTGATGGGCCAGGTGGAGGCGATCGAGCACGCGTCGATCGTCGAGGCGCCGATCGACGCTGTGTTCGAGACGCTCACGACGATCGGCCACTGGTCCGCCTTGCTCGGCGTGCCGATCACGTCGCCGGACGGCGTGAGCCGGCTCGACGAAGGCCTGCGCTACCGCCTGCGGGTGGGCGTCGGGCCGTTGGCGATCGAGACCGAAGCACATGTCGTGGCCTGGGATCCGCCCGTGTTCTGGGTCGAGCGTCGCACGGGCCTGCCCTTCGACCGCTGGGAGCACCACCGCCGGCTCGAGCCGCTGGATGCGGGCCGGACGCTGGTCGCGGATCGGCTGCTGGTGCGGCCGCGGATGCTGCCGCCGCCGCCGGTGAGCTTGCAGCCGAGCCCATGGAGCCTGGCGCTGCAGCTGGCGCTGTGGGCGTGGCATGACCGGCTGCGGACGTACCTCGTCTCAGGCTGAAGGGTCCTGCGGCGTTAGCGCAGGAAGCCGTAGCTGTGTAGGCCCGAACTCAGGTAATTGACCCCGATGTACGTGACGATCATCGACACGAACCCGACCGCGGCGAGGCCGGCGGCCTTCGGGCCGGTCCACTCATGCACGAGGCGCGCGTGCAGGTACGCCGCGTAGACGAACCAGGTGATCAGCGACCAGGTCTCCTTCGGATCCCAGCTCCAATAGGTGCCCCAGGCACCGTTGGCCCACATCGCGCCGGTGATGATGCCAATCATCAACAGCGGGAAGCCCATCAGGATCAGGCGATAGGTCAGCTCGTCGAAGAACGCCAGCTGGTCGCCGTAAACGCCCTTCCCGTTGCCCGCCGCGGCGCCGCCCGAGCCGCCGGGGCCGCCCGCCATCACCGCCGCGCCACCCGCCGTCGCCAGCAGCGGCTGTTCCCGCTTCGCCTTCCAGGCGAAGAAGAAGTAGGCCATCGCGGCCGCGAAGGACATCGTGAAGGCCGCGTAGCTGAACAACATGAACAGCACATGGACCTTGATCCAGTAGCTCTGCAGCGCGGGCATCAGCGGCGCCGCGCCCTTGAAGGTTTCCGGCAGCAGCGAGGCGCCGCCGATCAGGACCAGCACCAGCGGGGCGGCCACGACCCCGAAGAAACGCGGCTTGTACCAGATTTCCACGATGAAGTAGAAGATGAGCGAGGCGAAGAGCATCGTGATCATGCTCTCCCACAGGTTCGACCACGGCGCATGCTGCGCGATCAGCGCACGGCACGCGAGCGTCGTGCCCGCGCCCACGAGCGCCACGGCCATGCCGGCCATGCCGACCAGCTTCAGGCGATCGTTCCGCACGCCCAGGTGCAGCACGAAGGCCGCGAGCGCCAACAGCGCCGCGACAAAGGTCGTGCTGACCGCCGCATTCTCGATTTGCAAAAGGTTCATACGGAGGCTCCCATCGGTTCGACATGCGTAGGCTCTGCCGAGTCGGCGTCCCAGAGCCTGGCCAGGTCGGCCATCTCACGCTGGAGAATCACGCGGCCGCGGTGTGTGCGACCACCCAACAACCAGCCTTCAGCATCCCGGCGCAGCCACACCTCGCGGTGTCGGAACGGTAGCATGCAGAGGCCCAGAATCATCATCCCGCAGCCCAGGTAGACCATCGGGATGCCCGGGTCGATTTTGGTCTCGAGCCCGCTGAATAGCTGGTATTCCTCGATCATGAACGTCTGGCCATGCAGCTTGATCGCGTGGCCGGGCACGGCCTGCGCCTTGGGCTCGAAATCCTTGGTCGAGACGAGCAACCCGGGCTCCTCGAGGCCGCGCAAGAAGAACATGTACTCGTTGCCGCCGACCTTGAACGGGCGCGACATGTAACCGCCCGTGCGCGCCTGGGTCAGCGTGGTGCGGGTCGGCTTGCCGTCGACCGAGTAGGTGAAGCCGCCCACGCCCCAGAACGACTGGTAGAAGTACATGCCGTCGTGGATCAACGGCTCGTTCACCCAGAGCGTCTGCTGGTAGGCCGCGCGGCCGTCGCGCGGCGTGATCGTGACGTCGGAGTAGTATTGCTTCACCTGGCCGCTCGGCCGGAACTCCATGCGGAAGGCGTCGAGCTTCAGGTCGAAGGGCGCGGGCTCGGCGTGGAACCGGCCGCGCTGGAACGCCGTGTCCACGATGTGGTCGGAGGCGACGGTCTCGCCGACCATGATGGGCACGCTGTGCTTCACGCCTGACGCCCCGCCCCAGATCACCCCACCCATCACGAGGAACAGGCTGATGTGGATGAATGTGGGCGCGAGCCGAACGAACTTGTTCTTCTCCGCAAAAACGACGTCATCGCCCTGCGGCGCGACGTTCCAGCCGCGTTTGCGCAGCATGTCGAGCTTGCGGTCTGTCGGGCCGCCGGCGAGGCGCACCACCTCGGGCAGCGCGGCGATGCCCGGCGTGGCCGGCGTCTTCATCTGGTAGCGCCGCCAGGTGGGCGGGAAGCGCAGGTAGGTGCACACCGACAGGTTGAGGAACATCAGTGCCAGCAGGAACAGGAACCAGAAGGCGTGATAGACGTCATAGGCCCTGGCGGCCAGCAACACGGTCTTGAGCCATTCCGGAAACGCGCCTGTGCGCACGACGTCCGCGCCCTGGTCCTGTGGGATCACCGTGCCTATGATCGAGCCTGCCGCGATCAGTAGCAGGAGCGTGATCGCGAGCTTCAGCGAACCGAAGAAGGTCAGGAATTCCCGCTTCCATGAAGGGCGCGGCGAGGTTTCGGACATGGGGGTGAGCTTCCGAATTAGGAGTGAGTAGGTCCAGTATACCGGAAGCGGGGCGAGCGGACCCCTCGGCAAACCACGGAGGCTGGGGGGAAGCCCGTCACCCGGCCGGTTGGACTTTCGCCGGCGGATCGGCGATCATGGCCCCGCCCGAGCGGCTTTTGACGCCAGTGACCACTCGCCCGACCTCGACCACCCCTATCTATGACCCTGAAGCGCTGGATCAGGTGCTGGCAAGCGCCGGGTCCGAAGGCTGGCGGCGGCGCGCGCGTCTGATCTGGTCCTTGACCTCGTTCGGCGTCGGTTTTTGGTGGGACAACCGCTTCAGCGGCGAGGCCCAGCTCCGCCGCCAGCGCAACCGCGCGCGGTGGCTGAAAGACGAGCTCGTCAAGCTGGGCGCCACGTTCATCAAGATCGGCCAGGTGCTCTCGACGCGCCCGGACCTCGTGCCGCTGCCGTACGTCGAGGAAATGGCCTCGCTGCAGGATCAGGTGCCGGCGTTCGATTCGGAGCTCGCCCACCGGATCATCCGGGAGGAGCTCGGCGGGCGCGCCGTCGAGGAAGTCTTCTCGGTCATCAACCCCTTCCCGATCGCCGCCGCGTCGATCGGCCAGGTCTACAAGGCCAAGCTCCGCGAAGACGGCCGTGACGTGGTCGTGAAGGTGCAACGGCCAGGCCTGATCCCGGTCATGCAGCTCGACCTCGCGATCATGCGCCAGGTCACCGCTTTCGTGGATCGCCACCCCCGCATCGGCCGTGGCATGCCTTACACCGCGATCCTCGACGAGTTCGGTCACAGCCTCTTCGTGCAAGCGGACTACGCCACCGAAGGCGGTTACGCCGAGCGCTTCCGCGAGAACTTCAGGGCCTTCCCGGGGGTCACGACGCCGCGCATCCACTGGCACCTGACCACCAGCCGCGTGATGACGATGGACTTCGTGCATGGCATGAAGCCGACCGACCTCGTGGCGCTCGAGGACGCCGGCCTTTCGTTCGCCGACGTGGTGCGCACCGGCGTGCGCGCCACGATCAAGCAGATCCTCGAGGATGGCTTCTTCCACGCCGACGTCCATCCGGGCAACTTGTTCGTGGATTACCAGGGCAACCTCGTCTACATCGACTTCGGCATGGTCGGCGAGATCTCGTCCCACGTGCAGGAGAAGATCGTGGACATCTTCCTGCACTCCGTCCATCGCGAGTACGAGGCGTTGGTCGAAGACTTCATCGAGCTCGAGTTCCTCTCGCCCGAGGTGGACCGTGTGGCGCTCGTGCCCGTCGCGGCCCACATCTTCCAGTCGCAGTACGGCGAGAAGGACGAGCGCCTGACGGTGAAGGAGGTCTTCGCCTCGGTCTCGAATGTGCTTTACGAGTACCCTTTCAGGATTCCCGAGAAGATCGCCTTCATCCTGCGCACGATCATCACGTTGGAAGGCATCATCCACAAGCTCTGGCCGGACTTCCGGTTCCTCGAGGTGGCGGGCCCCTACGCCGCCAAGATCCTGCTGACGGACGCGAAGGCCAACATCCGCGAGAAGCTGGTCAACGAGCTCTTCATCGAGGGCAAGTTCCGCCCGGACCGGCTCGGCAAGCTCTTCGGCACCGCCACCCGCGAGCCCACCTTCCGCTTCGGTGAGGTGGCGCCTTCGGTGTTGCGGTACCTCACCTCGCCCGAAGGTCGACGCGTGCGCGAGGGCCTGCTATCGGCGGCGACCGAGGCCGACCCGGCTTACGCCGAAGGCGGCGCCTGGAACAGCTTCATCGCCCGCGCGGCCGGCGACCCCGACTGGACGCTCGACGACGCGCTGCTGCCCATGCTGGTGTTCGTCCGCACGCCGGAAGGCGTCGCATACCTGGGCCGCATCCTGGACGAACCGTCGCTCTGGCGCGCCGCGGGCGCTGGCCACGACGCCGTGGCCGGGCTGGGCGCGCTGATCGAGGGCCGCAGCTTCTCGCCCGCGGGGGTCGACGAGCTGTTCGAGACGGCCCGTTTCGTGCTCGTGCAGCAGGATTTGATGCTGCAGCCGCTCATCGAGCGCGCCACCGCCTTCTTGCTCAGCGAGCCGGGCCGCGACTGGTTCGACGAGCTCGGACGCAAGCTGCAGGGCAACCCGGGCGCGTTCGGCGGCCGCGTGCTGGCGCTCGTCGAGACCGCGGCGCGCCACCCGCGCCTCGACATCTCGCCGCTCGTGCGCGCGTTCTTCCACCTCGCCACCGGGCCCGAGGGCCGGCCCTGGCAAGATCTGTTGGTGCGCTGGTTCCGCAGCCCGGCCCCTGCCGCGGCAACGGACCAGGCGACCGCCCAGGGGCCGCGGGCCGAAGGCCTCTGGCGCGCCTTGCAGCCCCTGCTGGCCGACGGCCGGCTGCGCGTGAGCGAAATCGCGATGCCCACGCTGGGGTTCATCTTCTCGAAGGAGGGCGCGCCGCTGCGTGACGAGGTGGTCGCGACGCTCCGCGGTCGCTTGCCCCAGGTGGACATCGGCGGCATGGCACAGGGCCTGTGGCGCGCGGCCGGGGCCGCCTGGGACCGGCTGAAGGCCGGGTCGGAGAAGCCGCCCGAAGGGCCCGGACAATCGGCGATCGAGCAGGCGGCCGACGC
Organism: Candidatus Sericytochromatia bacterium; assembly: GCA_036675505.1. Taxonomy (GTDB): domain Bacteria; phylum Cyanobacteriota; class Sericytochromatia; order S15B-MN24; family JAQBPE01; genus JAKFEW01. Next base: position 158,686 of record JAKFEW010000143.1, on the reverse strand, counting down.
GCGACCGATCCCTGCGCCCCCTCCCGCCCCAGAACCGGAGCCCCGCCCATGATGACAGCGTCCCACCTCGAAGCTTTCCAGGCGGCCCGGGCCGCCGGCCAGCAGCTCGCCGTGACCACGGGCGAGCAGCGCCGCGCCTGGCTGCGGCGCGTGGCGGACCGCCTGGAAGCCGAATACGACAGCATCCTCAAGGCCAACGCCGAGGACCTGCGGGCGGCGGTCGAAAAGGGCATCGACGCGGCGCGCCAGGATCGCATGACGCTCGATTCGCGCCGCATCGGCCAGATGGCCCTGGCCGTCCGCGAGATCGCGGGCCAGGTGGACCCGCTCGAGGCGGTCGTGGATCTCGGCGAGCGGCCGTCGGGGATCCGCGTCTGGCGCGTGCGCTCGCCGCTCGGCCTGATCGGGATGATTTACGAGGCGCGGCCCAACGTCACGATCGACGCCGCCGCGCTCGCCGTCTTCGCGGGCAATGCGATCGTGTTGCGGCCGGGCCGGGAGATCAAACAAACGGCCCAGGTGCTCGGCCAGATCCTCGTCGACGCGCTCGCGGCGGAAGGCCTGCCGCGCGACGCCGTGCACGTGGTCGACGATCCGGACCGGGCCTGGTTCCAGAGCATGCTTAAGGCGGTCGGGCTGATCGATTTGCTGATCCCGCGCGGAGGCGAGGCGCTGATCAACGCGGTGCAGGCCGAGGCGCGCGTGCCGGTGCTCGCGCACGCCACGGGCGTCTGCCACGTGTACGTGGACGGCGAGGCGGACCTCGAGAAGGCCCGCCGGATCGTGCTGAACGGCAAAACGCAGCGCCCTGGGGTCTGCAACGCCACCGAGGGCCTGCTGATCGATCGGCGGCGCCTCGACGACGCGCTGCCGTTGCTCGTCGACGCGCTGGTCGCGGCGGGCGTGACGCTGCACGGGTCGCCGGAACTCGCGGCGCGCGATCCGCGCATCGTGCCGGACGGCGATGCGAGCCGCGGTCACGAATGGCTGAGCCTCGACCTCACCGTTCAGGCGGTCGACGGCGTGGCGGGGGCGATCGCCTACATCGCCCAGTACGGCTCGGGGCACACCGAGGCGATCGTGACCGAGAACGGCGAGACCGCCAACCAGTTCATCAAGCGCGTCCAGGCGTCAGCGGTCATGTTCAACGCCAGCACGCGCTTCAACGACGGCGGCGAGCTCGGCCTGGGCGCCGAGATCGGCATCAGCACGTCGCGCCTGCATGCCTGGGGCCCGATGGGCGCCGAGGCCCTCACGACCCAGCGGTGGGTCGTGATCGCCAACGGCGCGGTCCGGGATTGAGTTTTGAGTTTTGAGTTTTGGGTTTTGAGTTTTGGGTTTTGAGTTTTGGGTTTTGAGTTTTGAGATTTGGGTTTTGAGTTTTGGGTTCGGCTTTTCAACTCAAAACGCAAAACTCAAATCCCAAAACTACTCACCAGCGCAGTAGTCCAGGATCGCCTGGACGATCACCGTGGTGCCGATCGCGAGGGCGTCCTCGTCGATCTGGAACTCCGGGTGGTGGTGCGGCACGTCGACGCCCTTCGCCGGGTTGGCCGAGCCGATGAAGAAGTAGCAGCCCGGCACGGCCTGCAGGAAGAAGCTCATATCCTCGCCGCCCATGCTCGGGCGGGCGACGACGACGTTGGCCGCGCCGATCGCCTTCACGGCGGAGTCCCAGACCCGGCGCACCATCGCGGGGTCGTTCACGGTGGCGGGATAGACGTTCTTGTAATCCAGGTGGCACTTGGCGCCGAACATCTGGCAGGTGTGCTCGGCGATCGCGGCGACGCGCTCGGGGATGAGCTTGGCGACCTCCGGGGCGAAGGAGCGTGCCGTGCCGCTGAGGTGCGCGGTGTGGGCGATGATGTTGTGGCGATCGCCCGCCGACATCTTGCCAACCGTGACGACCGCACGCTCGAGCGGGTCGACGGAACGCGACACGATCGACTGCATCGCCGTGATCATGTGCGCCGCGACCACCACCGAATCGACCGACAGGTGCGGCGCCGCGCCATGCCCGCCTCGGCCCTGGATCTGGATCTCGAAGGTGTCGGTGTGGGCCATCGTCGGCCCTTCGACCATGCCGACCTGGCCGACCGGCAAGCTGTTCCAGATGTGGTAGCCGATCGCGGCGTCCACCCGCGGGTTTTCCATCACGCCGGCGTCGATCATCGGCTTGGCGCCGCCCGGACCCTCCTCGGCAGGCTGGAACACGAACTTCACATTGCCGTGAAGGTCGGCTCGGCGGGTCGCCAGGTACTTGATCGCGCCGATCTGCATCGCCATGTGGGCGTCATGCCCGCAGGCATGCATCACCCCGTCGTTCTCCGATCGATACGCATGCTGGTTCAGTTCGTGGATCGGCAGGCCGTCCATATCGGCGCGTACGAGCAGGCAGGGGCCGGGGTGGGCACCTTCCAGCAGCACGACCAGGCCGGTCTCGGCAACGCCGGTGGTGACCTCGAGCTCCGGGATGGCCATCAGGATTTCGGCGACGCGGCCGGCGGTCCAGACCTCGTGGAACCCGATCTCCGGGCGCCGGTGGAACTCGCGGCGCCAGGCGACGATCTCGTGCTGCATCTCGGCGGTGAGCAAGGCTGAACCTCCTGGGCGAACAAAAAGGCGAGCGAGCCCCATGTCACCACGGCCCCAGGCCCCTGGTCCAGCCCGCTTGTGCATGCCGCCCAGCCGGCTCCGGCGGATCCGCCGGAGCCGGCCGGCCGTCGCGCGGCTATGCTCGGACGCGGACCCGGAGGAGGAACCAGCGCAATGAACGATTACATCGAAACGCCGGAAGGCACGCGGGTGCGTTTCCTGAGGCCGAGCGAGCTCGACCGTGGTAGAACGCTGCTCGATGGAGGCCGCTTCCGGCCCCTGGGCGTGGCGCACATCGATGCCATGCTCCCGCCGGAGCCGCCAGACGCGGCGTGACAGCGGGTTTCCAGGCATGAACGGCGGTCTCCTCGGAGACCGCCGTTCATGATTTTGGCGACGTCGTGACGTAACGCTAGTTACAGACGTCCAAGGGTCGTTTACCATAGCGGTAAACCATCCATTGTCGCCGCCAGGAGGTCGCATGAGACATCGCACCATCGTCGTCGCCGCCGTCGCAGCCAGTCTGGGCCTCGCAGCGCTCGCCCCCGCTGCGGACGCAGCCTGGCGCGGCCTGAAGGCATTCGATTGCGAGAACTCGCGCTCGAACTGGAACTTCGACGGCCTCTACGGCAACTACACCACCCGCGCGATCCGCAACTTCCAGCGCAGCAAGGGCATCAAGGTGGACGGCGTCGCCGGTCCCGAGACGTATCGCGCGCTCGGCCTGCGCTACCGCCGCACGCTCAAGTGCGGCATGGGCGGCAACGACGTCTTCCTGCTGCAGCAGTCGCTCGCGGCCAGCGGCTACTGGTACGGTGGCATGGGCGAGACGGTCGAGCAGCGCCCCGGTAAAGCGACGCCCAAGCCGCGCCCGACGCCGGCCTGGACCGAGCCGCCGATCATCTACACGCCGATGCCGATGGCGAGCGAGGAGCCCACGCCCGAGCCGGTCGAGTCGCCGATGGAGCTGCCCACGGCCGCGCCGAGCGTCGAATCGATGGTGCCGGAGGCGCCCGTGGAGAACAGGCCCACGCTCGAGCTGCACGGCGGCAACTGGATGGTCCCGCTCAACGCCGGCGCCGAGAACTACGACTACACCTTCGCCCGTCCGACCTGGGTCGGTGGCGGTACGCTCTGGCTCGGCGACCTCGGCCTCGGCGGCGAGGTCACGATGTTCAACCAGACCTATGTCGATTACCGCGATCCGGGTCCGACCCTCACGCCTTACTTCGCGCAGAACACCGCGATGTACGACGGCCTGTTGAAGTACCGCTTCGACCGCGGCTTCTACCAGGTCTTCGGCGGGTACCGGGGCATCGGCCGCGGCAACGTGAACTTCGGCACGCTCGGCGTCGCGATGGATCGCCCGCTGGCCGGCAACTGGCTGTGGCTGCAGGCGAAGGCCCAGGGCGGCCACAACTTCAGCTCGAGCTACTTCGCCGACGGCCGGGCCGGGCTTGGCCTGCGGGTCGATCCTTTGTCGGTGGAGCTCGGGTTCCGCCACTTCGCGTTCCAGAACGCGGCGGAGCCGCTGTTCCACTTGAATGGCCCGGTGGCCGAAGTCCGCCTGGCTTTCTAGCCGGGCAGGCATCAAGGGGTTCCGCGGCCCGCCGCGGGACCCCTTTTGATATGCCGGAAATGCCGTATAATCCCCCGATGCTCCGCTCCCTCACTCGCCTCCTCCTCCCCGTCCTCGTCGTCTCCGCCGCCCCCGCCGCCCAGGCCGCCTGGTTCCCGCCGCTCAAGCCGTCGGTCGCTCGGAAGAAGCCGACACCAAGGGGCGTCGCCAACACGGCGGCCGCCCGCCCGGCAGCGAAGCCGACGGCCCGGCCGACCCCGTCGCCGCGTGCGACGGCGCGCCCGATGCCCACGCCGACGCCCGAGGCGTCACTGGCGCCCGAGGATTTCCCGGCGGCCGACCCGACCCCGGAGGTCGTCCATCCCGCGCTGCGCGTCGACACCTGGCGGGCCACGCGGTCGGGCGCCACGTACCATCAGGTCCTCGAAGTGGACGGCTCGCTCTGGCAGGGCCCCTGGGCGATCGGGGCGCGGGTGCTGGGCGTCCAGGATCTGGCCGCGCTCGGACAACTCGGCGTCGGCGGCACGCCGATCGCCCTCACCCTTCGGCGCCGCTTCGGCGCCGAAGGCCCGGCCGTTCCTTGTTTCATCGCCGAGGGCGGCTGGCATTCCGGCCTGGCGCCGGTCGGCCTCGGGCTCGTGGGGCTTCAGGGCGGGGTGCCGGTTCGATGGATGACCCTCGAGGGCGGCCTCCGGGCCGGCGGCTTCCCGACAGGCGATGCGTGGATGGTTGACGCCAGCCTCGGCATCAGCGGCCACCTCGGCCCCGTCGGCGTCGGCCTGGGATGGCGCCACCTCGCTTTCGGCCGTGGTGGTGCGCGCGTGCCGTTCTCCGACCAACTCACGGGACCTTACATTTCCGGGCGGTTGGGATTTTGACCGGGTGCCGGGTAAGCTGGCGTTATGGACACTGTGCTTGATCTGACCGGGGTCCTGCGCGACCTGCCCACCCTCGAAACCGAGCGCCTCGTGCTGCGCAAGCTGCGCATGGACGACGCCCCGGGGGTCTTCGCCTACGCCTCCGATCCCACGATCGGCAAGCACACGGCCTGGCCGCCCCACCGAACGCTCGCGGACTCCGAGGCGTATCTCGAAATGGCCATGCGGTTCTACGAAGGCGGCAACGAGGCGCTGTGGGGCGTGGTGCTCAAGGAAGAGGACCGCGTGGTGGGGACGTGCGGGCTTTACGACATCGACACGCGGCATGCCACCGCGGCGCTCGGCTACATCCTGGCCCTGCGCCTGCGCGGCCGCGGGATCATGCCGGAGGCCATGCGCGCGGTGCTGGGCTGGGGCTTCGGGCCGCTCGGGCTGCAGCGCATCCAGGGCGTCTGCCGCGTCGACAACGCGCCGTCCACGCGCGTGATGGAGAAGCTGGGCCTCGTCCAGGAGGGCCTCATGCGCAGCTGCCGGGTCGTGAAGGGCCAGCGCATCGACATGAAGCTGCACGCCATTCTCGCGTCCGAGTTCAGCGTTTAACCGATCCGCGTGTCATGGCGCGCGGTGCTACCATGATGGCATGTCTACGCCGCTGCCGATCTGGCGACGCCTCTGGGTGGGGCTGCCGTTGGCTTACAAGCTCGTCCTGCTCGGCCTCTGCACGGTCATGACCGTGACGGCGGCGGTCATGGTCGTGACCTTCGTCAGCGCCGGCCAGAGCCTGAAGTTGCAGATGGAGCGCCAACTCAGCCGCGATCTGAACGTCGTCGAGGCCTGGTACCGCACCCGCCTCGAGGAAATCCAGCTGACGGCCGTGGGCCTCGCGCGCCAACCCGAGCTCGTGCAGGCGGCCGCCCAGGGGCGCCTGGAGGCCGGTGTGGGCCTGCTCGCGGCCGAAAAGCGCCGCATCGCGCTGGACCTCGCGATCGCCGTCACCCGCGATGGACGCCTGATCGGCCCGGCCGGGCTCGGTGGGCGCTTCGATCCCCATGGCATCGTCACCCAGGCGATCGCGCGCGGCGAGCAGCTCGTCGTGACGGAAGCGCTCGGCGAGGCGGATCAGGCGGCGCTGCCCGCCGGGGCTCGCCAGGCGGGCCTCGTGCGGCTCGTCGTGACGCCGATCGGGCCTGCGGGCCGGGCGACCGGCGGGTTGATCCTCGGCGAGCGGGTCGACGCCGACACGGCCATCCCCCGCCAGATCACCGCGCTGATCGGGGGCGCGGTCGCGGTCCTCGATCAAGGGGGCGTCCTCGCCCAGGCCGGCTTCCCGGCGGGCATGCCGCTGAGCTTCGCGCCCGAGGTCTGGGCCGACGTGCGTGAAGGGCGGTACTTCTTCGCCGAGCAGCGCCTCGGCGGGCGCGAGTACCTGATCGCGTTCCGGCCGATCCTGGACCTCGCCGGCCGGCCGGTGGGGGCGATCGCCCGCGCCTTCCCTGAAGACGAAATCGCCGAGACGCTTCAGCGCTACGCGGGCGGCATCGCGCTGCTGGCCTCCGCCGCCGTGATCTTCGCGCTCGTCGCCTTCTTCGTGCTCACGCGGCGCCTGCTTTTCCCGCTGCGTCGGCTGGCCGAGCTTTCCGCGGGCCTCGCCGACGGCACGGATGGGCGCCCGCCGACCCGCGTGGCCGGCCAGGACGAGATCGCCCACCTCGCGCGCGGCGTGGTCAAGCTGGCCGATCGCCTCACCCAGAGCCGCGAGGAGCTCGCCGCCCAGGCCGTGAAGCTCGAAGCGGAAGCGCTCGAGCTCGCCGAGCGCAACACCCAGCTGGCCCGCCTGGACGCCGAGAAAGAACGCCTGCTCGACCGCATCCGCGATCACGACCGCATGCGCGGCCAGCTGATCGAGCGCATCATCGCGGCCCAGGAGGACGAGCGCAAGCGCCTCGCGCGTGAGCTACACGACCAGACCGGCCAATCACTCACGAGCCTGCTCGTCGGCCTCAAGGTGGTCGAGGGCTCGCGAACGCTGGACGACCTCAAGGACCGCACCTCGGCCCTCAAGCAGCTCACGGTCCAGCTGATCGAAGAGGTGCATCAGCTTTCCCTGGCGCTGCGCCCGGCGATGCTCGATGATCTCGGCCTCGTCGTGGCCTTGCGCTCGCTCGTCGAGGAGTTCGGCAAGCAGCACGGCGTCGAAGCGCGGTTCCAGGCCGATGCCCTCGACTATCGCCTGCCGCCGCAGTACGAGGTCACGCTCTATCGCATCGCCCAGGAGGCCCTCACCAACGCGGCGAAGTACGCCGACGCGCGCGCCGTGGAGGTGGCCTTCCGCCATGAAAACGGGCGGCTCACGCTCCGCATCGCCGACGACGGCCGGGGCTTCGATCCGGGCGCCGTGGGCACCGATGGGCGCGAACATCTGGGCCTCCTCGGCATGCACGAGCGCGTGTCTTTGATCGGTGGCCAACTGGAGCTCGACACCGCGCCTGGGCGCGGCACGCGCGTTATGCTCTCGGCCGATCTGCCGGCCGCGCCGCCACCCGACGACGGCTTTCCCGCCACCCCAGATTCAGATTCAGAGGTGCCTCATGCCTGATCCCATCAAGGTCCTGCTCGCCGACGACCACACCATCTTGCGCACCGGGTTGCGCATGCTGATCGGCGCCGCCGACGACCTCGAGGTGGTCGGCGAGGCGGGCGACGGCGAGGAGGCGGTGGCCCGCACCAGCGAGCTGCGGCCCGACGTGGTGCTCATGGACATCAGCATGCCGAAGATGGACGGCATCCAGGCCACCCAGGAAATCCGCCGCAAGCACCCCGAGGTCAAGGTGCTGATGCTGACGATGCATGAAGACGACGCTTACCTCTTCCGCACGATCCAGGCCGGCGGCGCGGGCTATGTGCTCAAGAAGGCCGCCGACGCCGAGGTGCTCGACGCGATCCGGCATGTCGCGTCAGGCGGCGCGTTCATCCGCCCGGCCGTGGCCACGCGCCTGATGCAGGACTACATGGCCCGTGTGAACCAGGGCGAGGAGGTCGACTCGTATGGCCGCCTCACCGAACGCGAGCGCGAAATCCTCCGCCTGATCGCCGAGGGCCACACGAACTCGCAGATCGCCCAGCAGCTGGTCATCAGCGTGCGCACGGTCGAGACGCACAGGGCCAACCTGATGGAGAAGCTCGGCCTGCACAACCGGGCCGAGCTCGTGAAGTACGCGTTGCGGAAAGGCCTGCTTGATTAGGTAGCCTATGGGGGGGTAGAAAGAGGCGAACGAGCCCCCCGCCATGCACCGCAGCCTGCTCCCGGTTTTCGGCATCCTCATGATCGCCGCCCTCGGCGTCCCCGCACCCGCGGAGGCGGCGCTGATCCCGTTGCCGCCCGGACACCCCTGGAAACGCAAGAAGAAGCCCGAGGCGCAGACCCCGGCGCGGCCACCCGCACAGCCGCCCGCGCAGGCGGCACCCCCGCCGCCCGCCGACCTTGGCGAGGAAATCGACCTCGAGGCGCTCTTCGACACCGAAATCGAGGTCGCCACCAAGCGCGCCCAGTCGCTGGTCGAGGCGCCCGCGGTGGTTTCGGTCGTCACGGCCGAGGAAATCCGTGAGCGCGGCTACCTGTCCGTCGCCGAGGCGCTGCGCGCGCTGCCGGGCTTCTACGTCGTGGACGACTACCTGGCGCCCAGCGTCGGCGTGCGGGGCTTGCCGAGCGGGCAGCGGGCCTGGAGCCGCATCATGAAGGTGATGATCGACGGCCACGCGATCACCTACAGGCCCGAGGCCACCAACTTCCTCGGCCCGGAGGGCGTGCCGATCGACGCCGTGAAGCGCATCGAGGTGATCCGCGGGCCGGGGTCGGCGCTCTACGGCGCAGATGCCTTCCTGGGCGTGGTCAACATCGTCACCAAGCGCGGCGAGGACGTGGCCGGTGGCCGCCTCGAGACTGGCGTGGGCGCCTTCTTGGGGCACCCTCAGGGTCTCGGCGCGGTGACCGTGGGCGGGGTGGGCGGGGGCGGCAACTTCGGCACCGCCGCGGGCGGCGTGCTCGGCGACGCCGAGTTCGTGGTGGCCGGCGGCGGCGGCCTGCTCGATCGCTCGGGTCTCGGCGTGCCGGCCGCCAGCCCCTTCAATGCCAAATTCGCCCAGGCGCGCTCGGAAAACGACCTAGCGCGGCCAGGCACCGTCTTCGGGCGTCTGGGCGGCGTCGCGACGCCGCTCGGCCAGCTCGCCATCGACGGCCTGTACCAGCGCCTCGATTCCAGCGGCGAGTTCCAGGACTGGCGGCCCTTCACGCACCAGAACCACCTGGTGCTCGAGAACAAGTCCGTGCGGGCGGCGCTGCGCAGCGCGCCTTCCCAACGCCTGAGCACCACGGCGTCGCTGGCGTTCACGCGCGGCGGGCCAGGGGCCGACGATCGCATCGGCATCGGCAACCCGCAGTTCCTGTACCGGCGTGACGCCTCGACCGACGCGATCGACGGCACCCTGGAGGCGTCGTATGCGCTCAACCCGCGCGACAGCTTCACGCTGGGCGCTGACGTCGCCCACAACACCCACCGGCTGCCGACCTACTACAACGTCTTCACCCAGGCCTCCGGCCGCGCGGGTGAAGAGGTGCGCGCGGGCGAGCCGGGCGGCGAGCGCACGTTCTCGAACCTCGGCGCCTACGGCCAGGGCATCTTGCACGTCTGGGAGGACACGGCGGTCACGATGGGCCTGCGGCTCGACGCCCACAACGTCTATGGCCCCGTGCTCAACGGGCGCGCGGGCGTGGTCCACCCGCTCGGCGCGGGGCTCGTCGCCAAAGCGCTCTACGGGTCGTCCTTCAAGGCGCCCTCGCCGCTCCAGCTGTTCGGCCGGCCGCTGATCTTCGGCGACATCCTGGGCAACGCCGACCTGCGACCCGAGCGCGCCCAGACCGTCGAAGGGGCCGTGTCATGGATTCCGAGCCGGCAGCTCGAGCTGCTCACGGATGCTTACTACACCCACGTGTCGGACAAGGTGGGCTTCGTGGCCGAGGGCGGCAACTCGAAGGCCGTGAACCTGAGCGAATCGGACTCCGTCGGCCTGGAAACGGAGTTGCGCTGGAAATGGCAAATCCTCCATGGTATGCTCAACCTCTCGGTCCAGAAGACCGCTGCGCTCGCGCCGGAAGACACGCGAGCCGCGGAGACGGCCACGCTTCCCGAGGCTTACCCGGCTTACAGCGCCAACGCCGGCGTGGGAGCGCCGCTCGGCGAGTTCCCGCTCGGCGTCTTCCTGGAGGCCCGCCACGTCGGGGCGGTGCCGACGACGCAATCGAATTTCGTCGCCAACGGCCTGACGGCCTATGAGCTGCCGGCAGCCACGATTTTCGACGCGACGCTCGCGAGCCGCGACTGGACCTGGGGCGAACGGAGCGTGAGCGCGGTGCTCAAGGTCGCGAACGTCCTGGATTCGGATTACGCTATGCCGGGCTTCGGCGGCGTGGATTACCCCGGCCGCGGCCGGACGGTGTGGATGAGGATCGGATATGCGTGGTGAATTTCGTCTTGTGGCCACTGCGGCCGCCATCGTGTCGCTCGCGGGCTGCGCGATCTTCGGCCCCACCCAGAAGAAGAACGGCGGCATCACGGCGGCCGGCGATGCCGTGCGCATCGGCATGGTGGCGTCGTTCTCGGGCACCAGCGCCGGCTATGGCAGCGCCGTGAAGCAGGCCGCGGAAATGGCGGTCGATCGGGTGAACGCCGCCGGCGGCGTGCTCGGCGGCCGCAAGCTCGCGCTCGAGGCGAAGGATGACCAGTCCGATCGCGACCCGGCCGTGAAGGCCGCCACGGAGCTCTATGACTCGGGCGTGGCCGCGATCATCGGCACGAACGCCAGCAGCTCCACGCTGGACGTGTTGACCAAGGTCGCGAAGCCGAAGGGCGCGATCCTCATCTCGCCGTCGGCCACCTCGCCGGCGCTGACCTTGGAGACCGACGGCGGCGGCTGGTTCTTCCGCACGGTGCCCAACGACACCCTGCAGGGCAAGGTGGTGGCGAACACCCTCAAGGCCGCCGCGCAGACCACCGTCGCGGTGATCTACGTCGACAGCGGTTACGGCCAGGGCCTCGCGAACAAGCTCAAGCAAGAGCTCGAGGCGGGTGGCGGCAAGGCGACGCTCGTGCCCTACGAAGAGACGGCGGAGCCTGCTCCCACCTACGACGTCGTCGTCGGCAAGGCGCTCGCGGCCAATCCGCAGGCGATCGTCTTGATCGGCTACCCGGGCGAGGCCAGCGTGATGATCAACGACTGGCAGCTGAGCGGCAAGGCCAAGGAGGTCGTCTGGTACTTCGGCGACGGCGTTCAGGACCAATCGTTCATCAACAACGTCACGAACAAGGCCGTCCTCGAGGGCCGCACCGGCACCGCCCCTTACAGCGACCCGGCGTTCATCTCGGCGTTCGAGCAGAAGAACGGCAAGAAGCCGCCATTCGACGCGACCGCCGCCTACGACGCCGTGATGCTGCTGGCGCTCGCGATCGAGCACGGCAAATCGCCCAGCGCGATGGCCATCAAGGGCAGCCTGCGGGCGGTTTCGGCCGGCGGCGAGAAGTTCAAGCCCGAGAACATCGGCGACGCGCTCGCGGCCGTGCGCCTGGGCAAGGACGTGGACTACGACGGCTACGCCGGCACGGTGGATCTCGACGAGCGCGGCGACGTGACGTCGGGTGCCTACGAGATCTGGCAGATCAAGGACGGCAAGATCGTCGCGACCGGTGAGGTCAAGCGGCCCTGAGCTAATTCCGCGTCAGGTAGAGGTACTGGTAATAGCTGAACCGCCGCAGCGCGGGCACGTGGTAGAGCGTCTCGTCCAGCCAGCCGAACGCACCCGGCGCCAGGCGGTTCTTGAACAGGTAATACGACGCCAGGCGGAACAGCGCGAGCTCCGGAAACTCCACAGCGACCTGGAAGCGCCGCCGCAGCTCGTCCACCTCGCGCTCGGTCAGCGGGAACTCGTCGGCGTCGCCGTGCTTGGGGAACCAGAGGCGGCCCGCGAGGTGTTCGCGGAACCAGATGGCCAGCCCGCCGATGCCGGCGTTGTTCTCGTGGAAGAAGGCCCGGCTGCCGGCCGGAAGGGCCTCGGCCAGCGCGTCGGCGAAGGCCGCGAAGGGCTCGAGGTGGTGCAGGATCAGCGCGCCGAACACGAAATCGAAAGGGCCATGGCGCGCCAGGTCCAGCGCCGAGCCCGCGACCGCGGTCAGGTTGGTGACGCCGTGCCTGGCCGCGAAGCCAGCGAGCTTCTCGATCGCCACCTCGCTCGCGTCGAGCGCGACGACGTCGGCGCCCTGGGCCGCGAACGCGAGCGCATACTCGCCGGCGCCGCAGCCGAGGTCGAGCACGCGCTTGCCCCGCAGGTCGCCGAAATGCGCGAGCGCCGCGCGCATCACCGGCGCGTCGGCGCTCGCGATCGCGACGTCCCTGTCGGCATAGACCTGGTTCCAGAACTCGGTGGCCATGGGTATCTCGCGAGCTTCATACCCGCCTGGCGCGGCAGTCGACGCGCCGACTCAGGGGTGGGCGGTCATGCCCTCGCGCCAGACCTGGACCTGGTTACGCCCACCGCGCTTGCAGGAATACAACGCCGCATCCGCCCGTTCGAGGACGTCGCCAATCGCCTTGTCCGCGGGCGTCAGCTCGGCGACGCCGACCGACGCCGTAACCTGGCGCACGGGCTGGCCGTCGGCGTCCGTCAGCCGCAGGGCCGCGATCGCCTCGCGCACGCGCTCGGCCGTGGCGGCCGCCTCGTTGACCGATGCGACAGGACACAGCACCACGAACTCCTCGCCGCCCAGGCGGGCCGGCAGGTCGATGTCCCGCACGGCAGGCGGCAAGCAGGCGGCCACGGCCTTGAGCACCTCATCGCCCACAGCGTGGCCGTAGGTGTCGTTGAACGACTTGAAGTGGTCCACGTCGAGGATCAGCGCCGCCAGCGGCCGCGCGTATCGCCTGGCGGTGGCGATCTCCCGATCCGCCTCCTCGACGAAGCGCCGCCGGTTCGCGAGGCCCGTGAGCATGTCGGTGCCGGCGGCCTTCTCGGCCTGGCGGTACTTCTGGAGCGCCTCCTCCAGCTCGGCCGCTCGCCGATCCAGGGTTTCGTAGAGGCGGGCGTTCTCGATCGCGTTGGCGGCGTGGATCGCGACGCCACGGAGCATCTCGAGGTCGGCCTCCGTGAACGTCGTGACGACCGCCCGTGAGTCCACGTACAGCGCCCCGAGCGTCCGGCCGCGTGCAACCAACGGCACGCCCATGACCGTACGGAGGTTGAAGCCGACCACCGACTTCGCCGCCTGGAACTCGGCGTCGGCGCTGGCGTCCAGGATGGCTACGGCCCTGCCCGCGGCCAGGATGCGCTGGCTGATCGTCAGCGAGTGGGCCTCGTGAGGCACCGGCCGGCCCTGGTCGTCGAACGCCGCGCAGCAAACCAGGTCATCGTAGCGGCCGTCCTCGCGCAGCAGCACGAAGCCGCGCTCTGCGCCTGTGATTTCGAGCGTCAGCGCCACGACGAGGCCCAGGACCTCGTCGAGCCTGAGCGTTTCACCCATGCGCCCGGCGACCTCATTGAGCCGCTTGAGCCGGCCGTTGGAGGCCTCCCACTCGCCGCGCAGCGCGCCGTAGTCCGAGAACAGGCCCTGCAGGTCGGCGCTGACGCGCTGGAAGTGCTCGGCGAAGCGCGAGCCCGCCTCGGGCCCGACGCCCGCAGCGCCCGCGACGGCGGGATTCCGAGCGTGGACCTCGGCCCACATCGCCGAGGCCTCGAGCTCGGCCACGGCCTCCTCGTCGCCAGACGACACGAGGCCGCGCAGCGTGCGCTGCGCCTCGGCGATCAACGCCGCCGCGTTGGCGGCGCCGGGCAGCGCCCGCACCTGGCCATGCAGGGCCCAGGCCCGCCAGGCGGGCAGCCCCATGTCGTCGGCCAGGGCGTGCATCGCCTGGAAGTGCGCCATGGCGCCGGCCGGATTCGAAGCGACCGCGAGCTCGCCCTGCAGGCCCGCGGCCAGCGCGAGCAGCGGGCGCATGCCGCTGCGGCCGGCGATCGCCTGCGCCTGCTCCACGAGCCGGCCTGCGTCGTCCGTTCGCCCGCCCGGCAAGACGGCCATCGCCTTGATCAGCAGGGCCCGCGCGAGCGCCCCGTCGAGCCCCTGGGTGCGGGCGCGGTCGATCGCATCGTCCGCGTGGGCCTCCGCATCGGACCACTGGCATTGCGCCGCGTGGACCTCGGCCTGGAGCACGGCGAGTTGGGTCTTGACCTGTTCGTCCGGCGACGAGCGCAGGGCGAAGACCGCCTCTTGCAGCACGGATCGCGCAGTGATCACCCGGCCGAGGACCAGCCAGCCCTCCACCACGAATGGCAGCACGACGGCCTGCAGGTAGGAGCCCGCTTCCCAGGCCGCTGCGTCGGCCGCCTTGAGCGCCTCGGCGGCTTCGGCGGCCTCGCCGCGCAACGCCAGGAGCAGACCCTGGAGCGCGCTGCCGACCACGGCGCCCACCTTGTGGCCGTGTTCGCGCGCGAGCGCCGACACCTCGCGCCCGATCGGCGCGGCACGGTCGAGCTCGCCCATTTCCACGCTGGCGGTCAGGAGGTTGCACAGGCCGCAGATCAGATCGTCGGTCGCGGCGATTTCACGCATGATCGTGACGGACTCGAGGGTCACGTCGCGCGCTTCCTCGAACCGGCCGGCGCGCAGCAGCACGTCGCACATGAGGTTCCGCGTGAAGCCTTCGCCGTACCGGTCGCCCAGGCGGCCCTGCACCTCGATGGCGCGCCGCATGTCGGCGAAGCCCTGATCGCGGGTGGCCTGATCGACGGCCCGCGCATAGCCCAACGAGGCCAGCGCCCGCGCCTCCAGGCCCGTGAGCCCGGTATCGCGCGTGAGGCCAGGCGCCTCTTCGAGCAGCGCGAGGCCGTCGGCGTCACCTCGCAGCACGAGCCAGCGCCCGAAGTTCACGGTGGAGCGGGCGAGCGAGGCGACGTCGCCCACGGCACGCGCGACATCGATCGCGCGGCGGTAGAGCGCGCGGATTTCCCTGTCCGGCAGGTTCTGGAACTCGGCGACCACCGATTGGCTCGCGAGGCCCCGGGCGAGCGAGCGCTGATCACCGGCCGCCTCGGCGAGCGCGCACGCCTCCTCGAAGGCCTGCGCCGCCGAGGCGGTCTCGAGGCGCCACTGGCGCACAAAGCCTAGCTGGAGGAGCGCTTCGATCCGCAAGGCTTCGCGCACGGGCCCTTCGGGAAGGCGCTCGGCGCGCTCCAGCGCGCGAGTGAGCCAGCCGTCCGCGGCGGCGACGGCGTGGAGCTCCTTGAGGGCGGCTCCAGCGGTGGACGCGGCACGCGCGGCGCGCTCGTCCTCGCCCTCGAGCGCGAGCAAGTGCCGCGCGAGGCCCGCCAGCGTGCCGACGTCGACGGTGCCGCCATCGACCCGCGCCTGCAGCGCCTTCGCGGCACCGAGATGGACGTTGAGCCGCGCGTCGCCCGCGATCTCCGCGTCGAGCACTTCACGCAGCTCGGCCGGCACCAGGCGCCAGCCGTCGGCGCCCTGATCGACCACGCCCGCGCGGGCGAGATCGTCCAGGGCGTCGAAGAGTTTGGCCTCTTCGAGGCCGGAAGCCGCCGCCAACAGGGCGAGATCGAAGTGGTCGCCGAGCAGCGCCGCGACGCGCGCGGCCGCCCGGGCGTCGTCACCCAGGGGCGCGAGGCGTTCGGCGAGCAGGTGGCGAACGTCGGTGGTGAGCGCGGTCGCCGGGAGCTGATCCGGCACGCGCCAGGCACCGCCCGCGCGGGCGATCGCGCCCTCGTACACCGCGTGATGGAGCACGGCCGCGATCATCCGCGGGTTGCCGCCGGTGAGTTGCTGGAGCTGGGCGGCGAGCGCAGGGGGGATCGCCGATTGGCCGAGCATGCCGGCGGCCAGCGGCCCCACCTCGGCGATGGGCAGGCCCGCGAGCGCGAGCGCCTCGGCCGCGAGCTCCACGCCGTTGCGCGACGCGACGACGACCAGCAGGCGAGGCGCCGTGCCGGGCGGGTCGCCCATGAACGCCGCCGCGTTGCGCACGAGGTAAGCGAGCGTGTCGCGGCTGGCCGCGTCGGCGTCGTCCCAGGCGTCGAGCATCAGCACGCCCCGCTCGGCGGCCAGGGTGCGCACGATCAGCCGGGCGAGCGCGGCCTTGAGGCGGTTCGGATCGTCCTCGGCATCCGCGTTCGCCTGGCCCGCGGCCAGCTCGGGCAACAACTTGGCGAGTGCGGGCGCCAGGGCCGCGAGATCGGCGGGGCAGATCGCGCGCGCTTTCGGCAAAAGCATGCGTGCGACGGCGACGAACGGCGCGTAAGGCGCGCCCTCGCCGGCACCGGCGCCGCCCGCGAAGGGCCGCTCGGCCAGCTGGGCCATGACCCGCAGCTCGTCCAGCAAGCGGCTCTTACCGACGCCGGCGCCACCTGTGACGCTCACGATCGCGCCGTTGCCCGTCGCGAGGGCGTCGAGGGCCGCCGCGAGCCGGGCGGTCTCGCCGGCTCGCCCCACGAACGAGCTCGCGAGCAGGCGCGCGCTCTGATCCACCTCCGCCTCCAGGCCCAGGGCGGCCGCGAGCTCGCCGGTCGAGGCGAACCGCGCGTTGGGCTCCTTGGCGAGCAGCTTGATGATCGCCCGGTCGAGCGCTTCCGGCACCTCGGGCACCAGCGCGCGCGGCGGCGGGGGCGTCTCGCGCACGTGGGCGCGCAGCACGTCGAGCGGGGTCGCGCCGACGAACGGCGGGCGGCCGGTCAACAGCTCGTAAAGGACCGCGCCGAGCGAGTAGAGGTCGCTGCGTTGGTCGAGGCGATCGCCCTTCGCGGCCTCGGGCGCCATGTAGGCGATCGTGCCCGCGATGTCTTCCCGCCGCTGGCCGGTCGGCACCATCAGGCCGAAGTCCATCAGCTTGAGCACGCCGTCCGGCTGCACCCGAAAGTTCTCGGGCTTCACGTCGGCGTGGACCAGCCCCCGTGCGTGGACGTAGCCGAGCGCCGCGATCATCTGGGCGAGCCAGGAGGTCACGTCCGCGGGCGTCGCGTTCAGGCATTCTTCGAGGCCGCGGCCCGGCACCACCTCCATCGTGAAGAAGGGCGCGCCATCCGGCGTCACGCCGTAGTCGCGCACCTCGCAGAGGTTCGGGTGGTGCAGGCGCGTGAGCGCGCGAAACTCCTGCTTGAAGCGCAGGATGTCCTCGGCGGTCCGCCGCCCGGTCAGCACCTTGAGCGCGGCCCGGTCACCGGCCGTCCTGTCGTCGACCAGGTACACGACGCCCATTCCGCCTTCGCCCAGGGTTTCCACGACTTGGTAGCGGGCGTCGACGATGCCGGACGTGACCATGGGAAGCAACCTCCAAAACGACTGGACGAGCGGATAAGGGTTATACCCAACGGTCGTCCTGTCGTCATGAGGTCGTCTACCAGCGTGCGGCGCCCCCCGGCCCTACCTCAAGTTCTCCATTCCGCCCTGGTCGGAGGTGACGTCGAGCATCACGGGCGGCTTGTGGGATGGGTCGAACAGGATCGGCTCCGATGGCCGCGTCGGATCGACCTGCGGGAACGGGCTTTCGAGCACCTCGTGGGCGGTCGTGCCGCCGCCGCCGCCGGCCGTGGTGGGGGCAGCCATGCTTGCGCCGACCATCGCGGGCGTCTGGGCCGGCGCCGTCGCCGCGGCGTCGAGCGGCGCCGTGCCGCGCAGGGCATCGGCGATGTCGTGCACCCTCTCCTCGAGGAAGCCGCTCACGCGGATGACGCCTTCCTCGATGCGGTCGGCGATCTTCTCCTTGATCGCGCGCTGGTCGACGGCCTTGTCCTTCAACTCGGGGGCGTCGATGTCCAGGGCGGCCTCGCCTGGTGCGCGATCGAGCCGTTCCTTGTGGATCAGGCTCGACGAATACGCGGTGCCGGCCAGCACCCCGAGGGCGAACCACAGAATCCGCGGCATGTCCCACCTCCTTATCCGTCGACCTCCATCGTAAGGCTTCACCGGCGCTACACCAGCGGGCGACCGGGAGGCTCCGAGGACGAAATGTTTCTACCGGAGGTCCATTCGCCAGACCATGAAGGAGCCGACCACGAGGAAGATCAGGTTGGACGTCCACGCGCCGAAGAAGGGCGGAATGTGCCCGAAGTTCCCAAGGGCCTCCGTGATCTGCAGCGTCACGTAGTAGATGAAGACCAGGATGATCGAGAAGGCCACGCCGACGTAGCCGCCCATGCGCGAGAAGATCAGGCCCAAGGGCGCCGCGATCAGCGCCGCGAAGAAGCTCGCCAGCGGCACCGCCCACTTCTTCCAGTACTGGACCTCGATCTGGCGGGTCGGGCCGCCGGATTTCTTGAGGTCGGAGAGCTGGTTCGAGAGCTGCTTGGTGGACATCTCCTGGGCGTTGAGGCCCGCGGGGATGAGATCCGCCGTGTTCAGGCTGATCGAGATGTCCATCGTCTTGAAGGCCACCTCGTAGTCGATGTAGCCGTCGCGGTCATACTTGTAGTTCGTGCCGAACTCGAGGCGCCAGACGTTGCCGATCCAGCGGGCGCGCTCGGCCTGGATCACCTGGGGCAAGCCGTCCTTGGTCTTGTCGAAGATGAAGACGTCTTTCATGATGCCGTCGTTCCGGACTTCCTTGATGTAGAAGTACCGGTTGTCCGTGCCCTGGAAGAACGTGTTCTCCTTGATCGGCGGCTTGGCCAGGTTCTTGGTCATCTCCTGGATGGTCTTGTTGATCTGCTTGTTCGCGTACGGCACGACCGTCTCGTTGAGCGTGAATGCGGCGGCCGAGACCAGCAAGGAGGTGAGCATGATCGGCGTGATGACGCGCTTGAGGCTCACGCCCGACGATCGCATCGCGATGATCTCGAAATCATTCGTCATGCGGCCGATCGCGAGCAACGTCGCGAACAGGAAGGCGACCGGGAAGGCCAGCACCGTGAGGTACGGCAGGTTGTAGACGAAGAGCTTGCCGACCGCCTTGAGCGGCGCGCCGGCCTTGATGATCAGGTCCGTGAGGTTGAACATCAGGGCCGGCAACATCACGATGAGGAAGCCGAAAACCCCGAACAGGAAGGGGTTCACCAGCTCCATCAGCATGTAGCGGTCGAGGATCTTGAGCATAAGGGGCCTCATGCTAGCACAGCCGCTGAGGTGCTTCAGCAATGGTATAATTCGTCGGCCTAAAGCCTGGAACCGGGCGCACCCGCCGGTGGTCGAGCGAGGTTGGCGGCCTTTCGGGGTCGACCCGTTCCCCCCGCCGAAGTTCCCAGGAGGCCCCATGACCGAGCCCACAACCATCTCAGGCGCCATACCCGCGCCCGCCCATGCGCCTCACCCCGCCGATTTGCCGGCCCCGGTGCATGTCGAGCGGCGCGACCTCGGGTGGGCGGCCCTTTCCGGGGTCTTGCTCGCGTTGGCGTTCCCGGGCGTCGATCAGGGCTGGCTCGCCTGGATCGCGCTCGTGCCGTTTTGCCTCGTGGCCTTCAAGCCGCGCCACCGGCGCGGCATGATGGCGATCTTCGGCACCATGGGCGCGGGCTTCTACCTCACGCTGCTCTATTGGTTCCTGATGATGCACCCGCTCACCTGGCTCGGCTTCTCGGAAGTCGCGAGCCTCGGCATCGTCACCGGCGCCTGGCTCCTGGCCTCGAGCGCTATGGTGGTGCAGTTGCTGATCTTCGGCGCGCTGTTCGGCTGGATCACGCGCGTCTGGTCGCAGCCGAGCTGGCACCATGTGCTGGCGCTGGCGCTGGGCTGGACCGCGCTCGAGTGGATCACCAGCCTCGGCACGTTCGGCTTCACCTGGGGCAACCTCGCACTCAGCCAGGCACGTTACTTGCCGGTGATCCAGGTGCTCGACCTCGTCGGGCCGTTCCCGCTGGCCGGCCTGGTGGTGGCGATGAACGGGGCGATCGCCCTCGCAATCGCCCACCGCGACGCGGCCAATACCAGCCCGCGCGCCCGCTGGGCACCCCTCGGCGCCTCGCTCGCCGTGTTCGGCCTGGTGCTCGGCTACGGCGCGTTCAAGTTGGCGCAGCCGCTGCCCGCGACCACCTTTTCGACCACCATCGTGCAGGGCAACATCGCGGGCTCCGACAAGTGGACGCGCGAGAAGGATGCCATCTTCAAGATGGCCGACAAGTACGCCAACCTGACGGCCGCCAAGCCCGGCACGGATCTCGTGCTGTGGCCCGAGACGGCGATGCCCGAGTTCCTGCGCAACAACCCGCGCCTGTTGGATCGCTTGAAGCAGGACGCCGCCACGCAGAAACGCCACCTGATGTTCGGCACGCTCGATTGGGAGGGCCAGGGCACCGACCTCAAGCTCTTCAACGCGGTCACCGTGATCGACCCGGCGGGCAACCTGATGGGCTTCGACTACAAGCGCCACCTCGTGCCCTACGGCGAATACGTGCCCGCCCGCTCGTATATGCCGGCCTTCGTGCTCGCGATGAACATCGTCGGCCATGACTACTTCCCCGGCGTCGATCCGCACGTCTTCGACCTGCCGTTCGCCAAGATCGGTGCCGGCGTCTGCTACGACGGCATCTTCCCGGACGCGGTGCGGCCTGCCGTGCTCAAGGGCGCCGAGGTGATCGCGCTCGTCACGAACGACGCCTGGTACAAGGACACCACAGCGCCGCGGGTGCTGCTCGCACACGCCGCGCTGCGTGCCGTCGAGAACCGCCGCTGGGTGCTGCGCGCCGCAAACACAGGCATCAGCGCCGTGATCGAGCCGACCGGGAACATCGTGGCGCAGACAGGTGTCTACCAGGACGCGTCCCTCGTGGGCCGCGCCGCTCCCCTGCGGGAACTCACGCCGTACACCCGCTGGGCCGACTGGGCCAGCGTGCTCGCGAGCTTCGGTTTCCTCGGCTTTTTGGGTCTTCGATGGACGCGACGCAAACGAACCCGCCCGGCCTGAAGCCGCCGCCCAAACCGCGGCGGCAGCTGCCTGGCTGGCTGCGCGCCTGGCCGATTTACCTGCTCGCCATCGCCGTGTTGGTGGGGACCATCTTCATCACGCGCCAGCGCCAACAGGCCGGCCAGGCGGATCCGCTGCTGCCGGCCGCCATCCAGCTCGAGCAAAACATCGAGATCCAGTTCGCCGACGTCACCATGCAGGGCCGCCAGAAGGGCGTGCAACGCTGGGTGATCAACTCGCCGAAGGTGGCGCTCAGCAAGGACGGCCGCTACACGTATTTCGACCCGGATCCGACCGGCCGCTTCCTCAACCTCAAGGACTGGCGCGCCAAGGAGGGCGAACCCACCGAGAAGGTGAAGAGCATGGACTGGAAAGCCGACAAGGCGCGGTTCGACTCGTTCACCGAGGACCTCGAGATGGATGGTCACGCCGTCATCACCACCGAGGACAAGGACGTCATCAAGACCGAGCGGGTCGAGTACAAATCGCGCACCAAGCGGGTCCACATGCCCAAGCCTGTCGTCATCAAGATGAAGGACGGCACCGACATCAAGGGCGACACGCTCGAGGCGAACACCGAGGCCGAGGTCTTCGAGCTCAAGGGCCATGTAGACTTCAAGACCGAAGTGAAGGAAGAAGAAAAGCTGTGAAATCCGCCCTGGCAAGCCTGACCTGGCCGCTCGCGCTCGTATGCTCGCTCGCGCTCGTCGCGCCGGCGAGCGTGGCGGCGCCCGCGAGCCCGACGCCTGCGACGAGCCCGACGCCTGCGACGAGTCCGACGACTGCGACGAGTCCGAAGCCCGCGACGGGTCCGAAGCCGACAGCCAGGCCAGGCGCGAAGCCCAGGCCTGGTTCCAAGCCTAAACCTGCCGCCAGGTCCAAGCCCGTTGCGAAGCCGAAGGCGGCCAAGGGCAAGAAGGACGAACGTATCCACATCACGTCGGACTACATGAAGTACGACCGCAAGGGCAAGACAGCGCTCTGCACCGGCAACGTGGTGATCGTCCAGGAAGACACGACGATCCGCACGCAGGAGGTCCAGTTCGACCAGGGCGCCAAGATTTCGTACATGAACCAGCCGGTCAAGGTCGTGCAGCAGAAGGCGGAAGAGCCTCCCACGTTGCTCGACTCCAAGCGTATGACGACCTTCCACAAGGAGAAGCGCCTGATCGCGGAGGGCGACGTGCGCTTCGTGCGCGTGAAGAACCCGCGCGCCAAGCCCAAGGGGCCGGCCAAGAAGGAAAAAATCCAGGCCGCCATCAAGAAGGAAGACACGGTCATCACCAGCGAAGAGCTCGAGTACTGGACGTCCAGGAAGGACGCTCACTTCAAGCGGAGCGTCGTGATCATCAACGGGAAGAAGAAGTCCTGGGGCGACTCCGCTTTCATGGACAACGCCAAGGACGAGACGACGCTCGACGGCAACGTGAAGGTCGTCCAGATCAACGGCAACTGGCTCGTGAAGGAGGGCATCGTGGAGGCCGACGAGCCGGACGAGGCCCGCGACGAGGCGCTGCGCGAGCGTGCGACACTGTGGTGCGACAAGCTCGTGATCGACAACAAGACCAGCGACGCCGTCGCCACCGGCAAGCTGGTGCGCATCGAGCAGAAGGGCAAGGTCGCCACCGGACGCAAGGCCGTATTCTCGGACCGTAACGACACGATCACGATGACCGACAACGTGCGCATCCAGCAGGCCAACGGCGACTGGCTCACGGCCACCAGGGCGGTCTTCAACACGAAGACCGAGGTTTTCGAGGCCTTCAGCGGCGGCGAGACTCAGGTGCAGACGGAGTTCGACGTCCCCGACAAGAACAAGGACAAAGACAAGGACAAGAAGGGCTCGCCGGCGCCCGACGGCAAGGACCGCGTCGAGGCCGAGTTCGACGTCAACGATACCGAAAAGTGAGGGCAGGGCGGCCGTGACGTAGCGCGCGTCACATCCGGCCGCCCCCCGCGGAGGCTACGATCCAGGCGTTCAGCCCCAGGTCCGCCCGGAGGACGTCTTGCCCGTGCCCAGCCCCAAGGATGAAGCCGTGATGCGCTTGAAGGAGATCCTGGCGAAGGATCGGGAAGCCTGCAGGCGGGCAGACTCGTTGGCCGCGGCAGACTTGATGGCGGTGCCGCGCGGCGCGGCCTTCTCGGCGCAGGCCCAGGTCTCGGCGGCCTCGGCGACCATGCCGATCGTCTCGTAGAGCAGCGCGAGGTTGACGAGCGCGCCGAGATCTTCCGGCCGACGGTCGAGCACGTCGCGATAGGCGATCACCGCGGCGGCATGATCGTCTTGCTCCTCCAACGCGTTCGCCAGGTTGAACCCCGCGTCGCGATCATTCGGGTTGACCGCGAGGGCCGCCCGATACGCGCGCTCGGCATCGGCGACGCGCCCCTGCCGCTGGCGGGCCACGCCGAGGTTGTAGGCCTGCCAATTCGTGGGGGTGCTTTCCGTCATGGCATCCTCGATGGTCTGGGCTGCGGCCTCCCAACAGCCGAGACGTAAGGCCGCGACGGCGGTCGGGTCCGCGCCCTCACCCGCGCGCCAGGTGGCGAGGGGCATGGGCTCGGGCGTGGCGAGCGGTGTCGCGAGCAGCTTACGGCCACCCAACACCAGCCCACCGAGGACCAGCCCGCCGAGCAAGATCAGCCAGCCTTCCATGTCCTGCAACGGCGAGGCCGGCGCCGGCGCATCCGGGCCCAGCGTCCACTCGGGTGCGAGGTCCGCGAGGTCCCCGAGCGGGAGGACCACGGCGGCGGCGGTGATCGGCGCGATCAGTGCCTGCGCTGCTGGCGGTCGCTCCGCCGCTCTCGCCGCCGGGACCGGAAGACTCGGCCGCCCGGCCTTGCGAGTGGCACTCGCCTGGGCCGTGGCCTGGGCCGCGACCGACACGCGCGACCTGATGCGCGCCTCCCTCCCGGCTTTCGCGAGCAAACGGGTCCGCTGCGCGGTGGCCGCCTGTCTGGCCGCGCGAGCCGCGGCAGCCCGCGCGCGTTCGCGGCGGCTCGCCGCCGCCTGCCGTTGCGCCACGTCCGCGAGGCGGGCCGTCGCCGTCAGGCTCAAGGCGACTTTCGTCGTCCGACGCTCAGCCACGCGGATTCGGAAGGCCTTGGCCTTGAAGCCGCGCGAGTTCAAGCTTACGTTGTACATACCGGCCGGCAGCTCCCGCCGGTACGGCGTGACGCCTGCATAGCGACCATCGAGCAGCACCACCGCGCCCGACGGCCGGGATTGCAGCCAGGCCATGCCGCCGGCGGTCGCGGGCGAAGCGGCCGACAGCCAGGCCACGAGACCTGTCAGGAACACGCGCTTGGCTTCAATCACCTGGGGGTCCTCCTGATGGCGTCGTCGGAAGCTGAATCCCGCCCAACGAGCCGAATGCCGTGCCGATCCTCAGCGCAAGCCCCTGGTAGGGGACCGCGCCGACCCGCCCCATGTTGGCCGTGACCTCGATCGCCACCGCCTCTTGAAGCATCACGCCGACGCCGATGGTGCCGCCGAGGCCCAAACCGATCTGCGGCGAGCCTCCGCCGAGCAGGGTCATCAAGGTGGGGCCTGCGCCCGCCGTCGCGAACGGGATGAGCGCGTCGCCGCCGAGCGCCACGCCCAGGCGATACTTGGCCTGTATCGGCGTCACACTGAGGAAATAGCTCGACTCGCCCCAATCCTTGTACAAGTTTTGCGAATCCAGTCCGAGCGCCCAGCCGCCGCCGAGGTGGTAATCGAACCCGATCACCACGGCGCCTCGTTCCGCGAAGAGCCCGGCGATGGCGGGATCGATGAACTGGGTCAGGCCGAAGCGCAGGTTGTCGAAGCCCCTGGCGGAGGCCGGCTCGCCTGGCGCGTGAATGCGAAAGCGCCGCGTGGTGCCTTCGTCCTCTGGTTGCGCCAGGGCTGGCGTGGCCAAATTGCTCATGGCGAAAGCGACGATCACCGTCAACCAGGCTACTCGCGATACCCGCCGTGCCATCGTCGCCGTCTCCGCAAATTCCGCCATCTCGATGGTAAGTGGCGAGCGGGCGGCTTCAAACGGCGATTCCGACAACCTTGTTAGGCGGCTTACTGGTCGCGGTCGTCTTCGTAGGCGCGGGTGGTCGGTGAGGAGTAATCGTCGTCCGGGTGCCAGTTGCGGTCCCGGTGCCGGAGTCCCTGGGACCACTGGGTGTACCAGACGCCGGGCCCCTTCGGCAGCACGGACTCATCGAGCCGGATGACATCGACGCTGAGCTCGTTGGCGAGGTGCGAGCGGAGCGCCTCGCTCGACTCCTCGTCGTGGCCGGTGCTGATGAAGACGAGCTCGAACTTCCGGGTCTTGCTGTATTCGGTGAGCACCTCGATCAGGTTGCCCGGCAGCACCTTCACCGCGAGGACCAGGTCGCGGCCTTCGTAGAACTCCTCGAGCTGCTGCGAGATCAGCCGCTCCAGGCCCTCCGACACCACGCCGTGCGGCGCGCTCTGTTCTTCGGCATGGAAGATCACGATCTCGATGTTCTCGCCGAACTTCTTGAGGATGTAGCTGATCTCGGTGACCAGCGTGCGGGGCGAGACCTGGGTCGTGCAGATCACGTAGGTCGGCATGTCTGGCAGCTTGTCCATCCCGCGGTAATTGCCGAGGCCCAACCGCAGATCGGGCAGGCGAACCATGCGCGTTTCGACCTGGCCGAGCCGGTAGAAGGCCATCACGAGCAGCACGCCGAGGAACAGCTGTAGACCCAGATCACGCGCGTGGTGCGCCGTCAGAAAGAGGATCGTGGCCGCCACGAACAGGATGGCGCCGCCGATCAGCGGTGCGAGCGGGATTCGCTTGTCCTGCCAGGCGAACGACCAGGGGCTCACATAGGGTGAGCGGGCTACCTTGGCCGGCTGGTGCAGGCGCAGCAGGATCACGCCGGCGCAGTAGCAGACCATGACGCTGAGGAAGGCCATGCCGTAGACCTCGCCCAGGCGATCGACGGAGCCCGGGAAGACCGCCAGCATGACCAGGCAGAGCGCCATGAAGGGCAGCGCGACGTAGGGGAAGCCCTTGAGGTGCGGGCTGACGCCGGCCCATTGCCGGAGCACGATCGCGGGCAGGTTGCCCTGCTTGCCCATCGTGGTCATCAGGCCCGTGGCGCCCGCAAAGGCCGTATTGACGGCCGCGAACAAGGTGAGGCATGCATTCGCGACGAGCAGGTACATCATCGTGGTCCCGCCTTCGCGGACCGCGAGGCCGGACAGGAACGCGCTCTTGTACTTCTCGATGTCGGCGTCCGAGAGGAGCACGATGCAAAGCATCGATGAAACCGGGCTCGTGAACATCACTAGGACCACGATCGTGAGGTAGATCTTGCGGATCGCGATCCAGGTGGGCTGCTCGATCTCTTCGATGATCTGCGCTGCGCTCTCGAAGCCCGTGATGCCGAGGAAGGCCGCCGCGAAGGCCATCAGGATCGCGTGGGGCGCCAGCACCCCGAAGCCCGACGTGAGCCGGCCCCAGTGCGCGCCCTCCGTGAAGGCGAGGTAGAGCCCGTACACATCCATCACGATCAGCATGCCGAAGTGGAAGGCCGCGATCGCGAAGACGACCCGGGTGGACTCCTTCAGGCCGACCAGGTTGAGCAAGGCGAAGCCCACGACCGGGATCGAGGCCACCGCCACCACCTGCCAGGACGACCAGGGTGCCGGCGAAAGCGACGAGACGTAAAGCGCGCCCGACAGCGCGCTCACCACGGCCGTCGCCAGATAGGAAAGGATCGTGAGCGAGCCGACCATCAGCGCTGCGCGCCGACCGATCGTTTGCAGCACCATCGTGTACGCGCCGCCATTCAGCGGGCTGACGGCACAGCCTTCCTGGTAGGCGATCTTGAAGAGCCACATCGCGACGCAGACGAGCGTGATGAAGAACGGCGCGGCGAATCCCACCATCGGGTAGAGCACGCCCGTGCTGTAGAAGACCGAGGTGCCGATGTCGGCGCCGACGAGGCCCGCGGCGAGCCACCAGGTGAGCTTTTGACCTTGGTGTTTGGGGCTGCCCGAGGCGCCGATGGCGGAAATCGGCTGCGATTCGGTCGACATCTCAGGCTCCCGCGAGCTCCGACCGCAGCTGTTCTTCGTTGCCCTTGAGCGTGATCGCGAAGATCTCGTCGCCGGGCTCGAGCACGGTATTGCCGTCCGGGATCAGCGCCTCGCTGTTGCGCCAGATGGCGGCCACCAGCGAGTTGGCCGGCAAGTCGAGCTTGCGCAGCGGCAGGCCGACCACCGGCGCGTCGGCCGGCAGGTCGATCTCGACCACCGACATGCGCTCGTGCCAGGTCAGCAAGGTCATCGCCTCGTGCGGAATGATCTCGTACTCGATCGCCCGCGAGACCATCGAGGTCACGCTGATCACCAGATCGACGCCCGCCAGCTTGAACAGATCGTCGTTGCGCGGGTCGTTCACGCGGGCGAGCGTGCGCTTCACGCCGTAAAGGTGCTTGGCCATCTTGCAGATCATGTAGTTGTCCTGGTCGCGGCCGGCCACGGCCACCAGCACGTCCGCCTTCTCGATGCCCGCCCGCAGAAGCAGCTCGGGGTTGGTGCCGTCGCCCGCGATCACGGCGACTTCCTCGAACTCGCGGTACACCATCTCGCACACCCGGCGATCGCGCTCGATCAGCGCCACCTCGTGGCTCTGGGCGAGCAATCCGCGGATGAGGTGCAACCCGATCTTGCCACCGCCGGCGATCACGATGAACATTAGCCATGTCCCCCTGGACGGGGGACTGCCTGTTCCCGTCGCTCCGCTCGGGTCATCATCCCTCCAGCTCCTTCGAAAGCGCGCGCTCGAGCGCCAGCGTGCCTTCGACGATCGGGCTGATGACGTCGTAGCCGTCCGCGCGGTAGAGGTCCGCCATGCGGGGCTCGTCGATGCGCACGACGACCCGCCCGACCTTGAAGATCTTCCGCGCGACGTCTGCGGCCATCATGTTCGTGCTCTCGTCGCGCGATACGGCCGCCACGGCGGTGGCGCGCTCGATGCCGGCGCGCTTGAGCACGTCGTTGTCGATCTCCATCCCTTCGATCGTGCGACCCTTGAAGCCGCGCGGGAGGTTCGTGTCGAAGTTGCGGCGGTCGTGGTCGAGCACCGTCACGTCCTGGCCGGCCGCCACCAGGCGGGTGGCGAGGCTGCCGCCGAGGCGACCGCATCCGACGATGAGGATCATAAAAGCAGGCGCTCCAGGTGCTGAAACGTGGCTACGTCAGGTATTCCGGGTTGCAACCGGTCTTTTGTCGGTTGGTGGGTTGTAGTGTACGCCTATCCGCGCGCGCTCGCAAGATGGGGTCAACCGCCCAACAGACCGGCCATTGCGGCGCTCATGCAGGATGCCAGGGCGCCCGCCGCCATCGCCCGCGGGCCCAACCTGGCCAGGTCGCCGCGCCGCTCGGGGGCCATGGCCCCGATGCCACCGACGTTCTGGGCGATCGAGCTGAGATTGGCGAAGCCGCACAGCGCGAACGTGGCGATCGTGGCACCTTGCGCCGAGATGGTGTGGTTCGTGATCATGTCCTTGAGCGCCGCGTAGCTCAGGAACTCGTTGAGCACCAGCTTGGTGCCAATCATGTTGCCGACCGCGGCGGCATCCGCCCACGGCACGCCCAGCAGCACGGCGAGCGGGAAGAAGAGCACGCCCAGGATCGCCTCGAGCGTGAGCTGCGGGAAGCCGAACAGCCCGCCGACGAGCATCAGGCCGCCGTTCAACATCGCCACGAGCGAGACGAAGGCGATCAGCATGGCCGCGACCGTGAAGGCGAGGTGCATGCCGTCGATCGCGCCCTTGGCGGCCGCCTCGATGACGGAAGACTCATGGACCACGACGTGCACCCCCGCGGCCTCCTGCTTCGCCATCGCGTCGCTCTCGGCCGACGTGCCGCCCTCGGTGGCGTCGCCGGTCGCGCCCACCGCCATGGCAGGCTCCGCGGGCTCGACGTCGCCCGAGGTGCCGGCCGCGGTTCGCGAGACCTCGGTCTCGGGCACGATGAGCTTCGCCATAGCGAGGCCGCCCGGCGCGCCCATCAGCGAGGCCGCCAACAGGTGCGGGGCCCACTCGCTGCCCAGCATGCCGATGTAAGCCGCCATGACGCCGCCGGCGATCGTCGCCATGCCGCCAGTCATGAGCGCCATCAGCTCGGATTTCGTCATCGTCGCGATGTAAGGCCGCACCAGCAGCGGGCCCTCGACCTGGCCGACGAAGACGCAGGCCGCGGACGAGAGGCTCTCCGCGCCCGAGGTGCCCATCAGCTTGCTCATGACCCAGGCGAGGCCTGCGACGACCTTCTGGACGATGCCCAGGTAGTAGAGCACCGAGATGATCGAGGCCATGAAGATGATCGTCGGCAGCACCTGGAAGGCGAAGATGAAGCCGTGCTTGGAGATGTCGGTCAGCGGCCCGAAGACGAACCCCGCGCCCTGCTTGGCGAAATCCAGCAAGGCGGTGACGCCCGCGCCGAGCGCCTGGAAGAGCTGGCGGCCCACCGGCACCTTGAGGATGAAGACGGCCAGCAGGAACTGCAGGCCGAAGCCCACGAGCACAGGCTTCCACTTGACCTGCCAGCGCGCCGTGGAGAGCAGCCAGGCGATCGCGACGACGAAGAGGATGCCCCCGAGGCTGATGAAGTTCGGCACGCCGCGCCTCCCCTTAGGTCAGGATGCCGGCGAGGGTCGCCGTCAGGCAGGAGGCCATCGCGCCGCCGCACATCGCGCGGATGCCGAGCTGGGCGAGCTCGCCGCGGCGCTCGGGCGCGAGCGAGCCGATGCAGCCGATGTTGATGGCGATCGACGAGAAGTTGGCGAAGCCGCACAGCGCGTAGGTGGCGATCGTCTTGCCCTTCTGCGTGAGCTCGACGCCGTCCGGCTTGATGATTTCGGCGAGGTTCATGTAGGCCACGAACTCGTTGAGGACTATCTTCTGGCCGAGCAGGCTGCCCACCGTCTGGGCGTCGACCATCGGCACGCCCATCGCGAGCGTGAGCGGCATGAAGAGATAGCCGAGCAGCATCTCGAGCGTGATGCCCTTGACCCCGACGAGCCCGCCCGCCCAGCCGAAGCCGGCGTTGATCATCGCGAGCAAGGAGATGAAGCCGATCAACATCGCCGCGACGATGAAGGCCACGTGCATGCCATCGATCGCGCCCTTGGCGGCAGCCTCGATCACCGAGGACTCCGTGGCCTCGACCTCGAGCTTCACCTCGCCGGCGGTCTTGGGCACTTCGGTCTCGGGGCAGAGCATCTTCGCCATCACGAGACCGGCCGGCGCGCCCATGATCGAGGCCGCGAGCAGGTGCGGCGCCCATTCGGGGCCGAGCATGCCGATGTACGCCGCCATGACGGAGCCCGCGATGGTGGCCATGCCGCCCGTCATGATGGCGTTGAGCTCGGACTTGGTCATCTCCGGGATGTAGGGCCGGATCAGCAGCGGCGCCTCGGACTGGCCGACGAAGACGGTGCCTGCGGCCGAGAGGCTCTCGGCGCCCGAGGTCCCCATGGTCTTCACCATCAGCCTGGCGATCGCCGACACCACCATCTGCATCAGGCCGATGTAGTACGCGATGCCCATCAAGGAGCCCACGAAGATGATCGCGGGCAGCACCTTGAAGGCGAAGATGAAACCCATCGACGGGTTCTCGACCAATGGGCCGAAGACGAAGCCTGCGCCCTTGTCGCCGAAGTGCAACAGGGCCGTCACGCCGCCGCCGAGCGCCTCGAAGAACCGCCGGCCGATCGGCGTCCAGAGGATGAAGAGGGCCAACGAGAGCTGCAGCCCGAGGCCCCAGGCCACCAACGACCAGCGGATCGCGTGGCGGTTCGTGGAGAACGCGTAAGCGAGGCCCAAAATCACGGCGATGCCGATCAGGCCGACGAATCTGTCCATGGCGCGTCCTCTCTCAGTTCAACGCGCCATTCTATTAGGCAAGCAGGCCTGAAAGCAAGCCGTGATGCGTTATGTCGCCGCGGTCGCCTGCGAGCGTTTGTGCCGCCACCACTCGATCGCCATCGGCATCAGCGAGATGGCGATGACGGCCAGGATCACGATCTTGAAGTTCTTCTGCACCATCGGCAGGTTGCCGAAGTAGAAGCCGCCGAAGATGAAGATCGACATCCACAGGCAGCCGCCCGCCACGCTGAAGGCCAGGAACTTCGGGTAGGTCATCCGGCCGACGCCCGCGACGAACGGCGCGAAGGTGCGCACGAACGGCATGAACCGCGCGATGACGAGCGTCTTGCCGCCATACTTCTCGAAGTAGGCGTGGGTCTTCTCGAGGTGGGCCTTCTTGAAGAAGCGCGAGTCCTCGTAATGGAAGACCTTGGGGCCGAGGAACCGGCCGACCCAGTAGTTCACGTTGTCGCCGAAGACCGCGGCGAACCAGAGCAGCAGCCAGAGCAGCACCACGTCGAACGAGCCCTTGGCCGCGAAGGCGCCCGCCGCGAAGAGCAGCGAGTCGCCCGGCAAGAACGGCGTCACCACAAAGCCGGTTTCCATGAAGATGATCGTGAACAGGATCAGGTAGGTCGCCGTGCCGTACTGGGCGATCAGCTGCGCCAGGTGGTGATCGATGTGCAAGATGAAGTCGGCGAGCTGCTTGACGAGGCCGACGAGCTGGTAGATCAGGTCCATAGGACGGTTATTGTAACCCGGTGGGGCACGACCGACCAGCGACGCGCGACACATCCGGCCTTACGGCCAGACCGCACTAGGGCTTGAGCGTTTCCTGCGGGACGGGCATCTTCTGGTAGGTCGTGGGCTCGGGCGGCTGGAAGGGGTGCATGTAAACCCGCATGCCGCCCTTGAGGAGCACCTCGCCGGCCATGTTCTTCACGTCCGACTCGGTCACCGAGTTGGCCTTGTCGAGCAGCGGGTTGACCTTGCCGAGCGTGCGATCGAGCACGGGGCGCAGGCCCTTGAACTCGTCCATCACGGCGGGCGTCCTCTGGAGCGTCAGGTCGGCGTTGGCGGCGATGCGGGCCATCCGCTTCGCGTCGACGGCACCCGACAGGTGCTCCACGTTCGTGGCGATGCGCTGGGCCTTCTTCGCGAGGGCGGGCGTCTCGGCGCTCCAGACGCCCGCGAGCTTGTCGACGTTCGCGACCGTGCGATCGATCTTCGGCCGGTTGGTCGCGAGCAGCACGCTGCCTTCACTCATCACCTTGTCGACGTTCGCGACCGTGCGGTCGATCTTGTCCTTGTTCTTCGCGAGCAGGTCACGCACGTCCTGCGAGGCGTCGGCGGCGTTGCGCACGACGCGCGCCAGGCTGCCCTGCTCGTCGTCGATGGTCTTGGCGAGGCCCTTGACGATCTTGGCGACGTCCTTCGGGTTGACCTCCTTCATGAGCGGCCCGAGCGTCGCGAGCAGCTCGTCGACCTCGACGGAGGCGCGCGTGTCGGTGATCAGGTCGCCTTCCTTGAGCACCGGGGCGTCCTTGCTCTGCGGCACGAGCTCGAGGTACTTCTCGCCGAGCAGGCTCTTGGCCCGGATCGCGGCCTTCACGTCGGCGCGGATGCCCGCGTCCTTGTGCAGGAAGATGTTCACGACGGCCTTGTCGTGGTCGACCGTCATGCCCGCGATGTGGCCGACTTCGACGCCGGCCACCGTGACGGCGGCGTCCTTGACCAGGCCCGAGGCGTTCGTGAACTTGGCCTTCACGGTCACGCCGGATTGGAGGTTGAAGCCGCCCACGGCGATCGACATATAAGCGAGGAGGCCGCCCGCCAGGACGATGAAGCCCCCCAACATCACTTCATTATTCAGTTTGCTGCTCATGGTTTCCTCTGTTTCCCTAGACCACCTGAATGGGGCCTTCGGCGCTGCGGCTGAAGAACTGTTTGATGACCGGGTTGTCCGACGCGCGGATGTCCTTGGCGTCGCCAGCCGCGATCAGCTTGCTCTTGTAGAGCATCGCGATGCGGTCCGCAATCTGGAAGGTGCCCTCCAGGTCGTGGGAGATGACGATGAACGTGAGGCCGAGCTCGCGCTGCATGCGCAAGATGAGCTTGTCGATCGCATCGCTCATGACCGG
This sequence comes from Candidatus Sericytochromatia bacterium, assembly GCA_036675505.1. Taxonomy (GTDB): domain Bacteria; phylum Cyanobacteriota; class Sericytochromatia; order S15B-MN24; family JAQBPE01; genus JAKFEW01. The sequence goes on along the minus strand of JAKFEW010000143.1, from coordinate 125,675 downwards.
GTCGAGGCCCGAGTTCGGCTCGTCGAAGAGCACGATTTCGGGCTCGAGCGCGAGCGCGCGGGCGATGCCGACGCGCTTGCGCATGCCGCCCGAGAGCTCGCCCGGGAACTTGTACTCGGCGTGTGGCAGGCCCACCTGCGCGAGCTTCGCGCGCACGATCGCCGTGATTTCCTTCTCGGTCTTGTTGGTGTGCTGCCGCAGCGGGAAGGCGATGTTCTCGGCGACGTTCATCGAGTCGAAGAGCGCGCCGTCCTGGAACAACATGCCGAACTTCTTGCGCACCTCGTAGAGGTCGCGCTCGCGCATCTTCGTGATTTCGGTGTCGCCGATGAAGATCTGGCCCTGGTCGGGCTTGAGCAGGCCGACCAGCAGCTTGATGAAGACGCTCTTGCCGGTGCCCGACGGACCGATGATGACCGTCGTCTGCCCCTTGGGGATGGTCAGGGTGACGTCGTCGAGCACCTTCTGGGGGCCAAAGCTCTTGTGGACGTTGCGGAACTCGATCATGCGCCGCCTGTTCCTTCGCTTCGCTCAGTCATCATCAGTACATCAGCTCCGTGAGGAAGTAGTTCACGACCACGATCGCCGTGCTGACCACGACGACCGCCAGGTTGATGGCGCGGCTCACGCCGGCGGGGCCCGGCGCGCTGTAGAAACCGTAGAAGCAGGAAACCCCGCAGGCGATCAGCGCGAAGACCTCGGCGCGGATCAGGCCTTTCCAGATGTCCGAGAAGGTCAAGAAGCGGACCACGTCGGCCATGAAGACGCCCGGGTTCACGCCGAGCTGGAAGACCGCCGCCACGTAGCCGCCGGCGATGCAGGCGAAGATCGCGAACCCCACGAGCGCCGGCGTGACGAGGAGGAACGCGATCAGCCGCGGCACGATCAGGTACCAGTACGGGTTGACGGCCATCACCTCGAGCGCGTCGATCTGTTCCTTCACGCGCATCGAGGCGATCGTCGCGGCGATCTCGGTGCCCGGCTTGGCGCCCAGCATGGCGCCGACGATGAGCGGCGCGAGGCCGATGACCGACGAAAGGCCCACGTAGATGCCGATCATCTCCTGGGCGCCGAACTGCTTGAAGATCGCGTAGCCGACCAGCGCCACGTTGGCGCCGATGAAGAACAACACGCAGCTGAGGATGCCCACTGTATGGACGCCGATGCGTACGGACTGGGTCAAGACCTCGGAGGCGAGCGGCCGGCGGGCGACGAGCCAGTGGCCGATCTCGGCCGTGAAGGTGCCCATGCGGCCGAGCAGCGCGAGCAGGGTGATGGCGGCGCGCCCGACCCCGCCGAGGGCGTTGACGACGGCAGTCACGGCACGAACACCTTCATCAGGATCGTCGTGATGAAGTAGTTCAGAACCGCGACGGCGACGATCGAGTGCACGACCGTGTTGTTCGCCGCCTTGCCGACGCCCACGGCTCCGCCGGTCACGTGGTAGCCGTAGTAACACGCGATCAGGCCCACGGCCACGCCGAAAATCGACGCTTTGAGCATGCCGGACCAGATGTCGACCAGCGTCACGAAGTTCAGCAAGTTCGCCATGAACACGCCGTAGTTCTGGGCCTTGAGGGCGACGGCGACGAGCAGGCCGCCGAGCATCCCGGAGACGGTCGCGATGATCGAGATCAACGGGCAGATGAAGGCCAGCGCGATCAGGCGCGGGATGACCAGGAACTTGATCGGGTTGATCGCCATGACGCCCAGCGCGTCGATCTCTTCCTTCACGCGCATCGTGCCGATTTCGCCGGCGATCGCCGACCCCGCCTGCGCCGCGATCATGATGCCGGCGAGCGAGGGCGCCATCTCCTTCACGATGCCCTGGGCGAGCAAGCTCGAGAGCATTCGCTCGGTGCCGAACAGGGTCATGATCTTGAGCCCCATCAGCGCCGAAATCATCCCGATCGGGAACAGGATCGCGACGACCGGGACGATGCACTGGAACGCCACCTTGCGGGCGTTGAAGATGGTCTCGTCCCAATAGAATGGCCGCTGAGCCATGCCGTGCAGGATGTCGCCCGTGAAATAGCCGATCCGGCCGACGGTCTGGAAGAGGTTGGTAATCGCCTGCGCCACGTATTGAACCCCGGGAACCCTCGCCTGGTGCCACGATTCGGGAGCCAGGTAGGCTAGCCTCGTTCTTTTACCCGACGGACGGGCGATCTTGCATACGGACCTCGCCGTCGACGCGATAGATATCGACGGGCTGCTCACGGCCTTTCACCTTCACGCTGGCCATGAAGGCACACACGAAGCCGTCGCCCAGCAATTCGCGCGTGCGGCCGCTGACGAGCAGGCTGCCATACTCCTTCGTCAGCCCCTCGACGCGGCTCGCGACGTTGATCGCGTCGCCGATCACCCCGAACTCGAGCTTCTCCGGCGAGCCGATGTTGCCGACCACGGCGTCGCCCGTGTTGATGCCGATGCCGATGTCGATCCGCGGGAAGCCCTGCGCCTCCCAGCCGGCCCGCTCCGCCGCCACGCGCGCCTGCATGGCGAGCCCCGTCCGCACCGCCCGGCGGGCCGCCTCCTCGGGCGTCATCGGCACCACGTTGCCCCACACGGCCATGATCGCGTCGCCGATGTACTTGTCGATGCAGCCGCGCTCGGCCCGGATCACCTCGGCCATGGCGGTCAGGTAGGCGTTGAGGAACGCGACGACCTCCTCCGGCCTGCGCCCCTCCGAAATCGTGGTGAACGAGCGGATGTCGGAGAAGAGCACCGTGACCTCACGCAGCTCGCCGCCGAGCTTGGGCGCGAGCCAGGGCTTCTCGAGCAGCATGTCCACGATCTCCTTCGCCACGTAGCGCTCGAAGGTGCGCCGGTAGAGCCGCCGGTGCGTCTCGGCGAGCACGTACTGGACGCCGACGCCGGCCACGAAGCTGGTGACCAGCATCCCGATCGGCGCCACCACGTCGAGCCAGACGTGCGCCCCGACGAAGAGGCCGACCGCCAGGGCCGTGAGGGCGGCCACGCCGCCGAGCATGGCGACCAGGCTCCACCAGGGCGCGAGCCGTACGAAGGCGCCGCCGGCCAGCGCCCCCAGGGCGACCACGAGGCCCAGCTCGAGGGTCTGCGGCGCGCGGCGGATCGGCGTGCCTGCGAGCAGCGTTCGGACGGCGTTGGCGTGGATCTCGACGCCCGGCATGTAGGTCGCCGCGCCGCCGCCGAGCACCGTGGCCGAGTAGGGTGTGGGGTACTGGTCCTGCAGCCGCAGCGCCGTCGCGCCGATCAACACGATCTTGCCGCGGAAGCCTCGCAGGATGCGCTCATCGCCGTCGCGGATCGCCTCCGAGAGCGAAACGAGAGGCACGGTGGGCACGTGGCCGGGCGGCCCGGCGAAGTCGATCAGCCACTCATCCTGGCCCGCGAGCCAGCTCGGCGGCTGGCCGCGGTGCCTGCGCGCGAGCGCGAAGTCGAAGCCTTCGTAGGCCACGATCCGCGAGGGGCGCTCCGGATCCACGCCGCCGTGGATGCGCAGGAACGAATGGATGCCGCCGTCGGCATCGAATGGCAGGTCCACCACGCCGACCGCCGCGTGGCTGACGTACTCGGGGCGCGGCAGCACGAGCTGGCGGCGCATGTCCGCGTTGCCGATCGCCGGCTGGAAGTTCGCGGCCAACACCACGCGATCGCGGTGGCGGCCCAGCGCCGCGGCCAGCGCGGCATCGTCGGCGGGCGCCGGGGCCGGCTGCACGAAGGTGACGTCGATGCCCACCACGCTCGCGCCCGCGGCGAAGAGCCCATCGACGATGTCCCCGTAAAACGCGCGCGGCAGCGGCCACTTGCCGAGGTCCTCGAGGCTTGGCTCGTCGATCGCGACCAGCATGATCTCGGCCGGCTGCGCCAGGGGCCCGCGCGCCTCGAAGAGCGCGTGATAGCCGACCCATTGGGGCCGAACGAGCAGCCCGAGCGCGCTCGCGCCCGCCCACACGAACGCGATGAGCACCCCCAGCGCGATGCCAGCCCGCCAACCCACGGGGCTGGACGAGCTGGCGAAGGGGTTCGGTTGGGCGTCCGCGCTCAACCCAGCGGGGCGGTGCCGGGCTCGGTCGGCTTGTCGCCCTTGTGCAGGTGGCTGTTGTGGATGCTGTAGCCGAAGTAGACGATGAAGCCGAGGATCGTCCAGATGCCGAAGTACTTCCAGGTCTGGAGCGACAAGCTCAGCATCATCGAGCCGCACGACACGATCGTGATGATCGCGACGAACGGCAGCGCAGGCGCCCGGAACGAACGGGGCTGGTCGGGGCGCTGGTAGCGCAACATCCAAACGCCGGCCGCCACCACGCAGAAGGCGGAGAGCGTGCCGATGTTGGTCATCTCGGCGATCGCGTCGATGTTCATGAAGCCGGTGATCAAGGCGACGGACACGCCGTTGATGATCGTCGCGATCCAGGGGGTGCGGAAGGTGGGGTGAACCCGGGAGAACACCGCCGGCAGCAGGCCATCGCGGCTCATCGCGAACCAGATGCGCGGCATGCCCATCATCAGCACCATGATGACGCTGGTGAGGCCGAAGATCGCGCCGAAGGAAATGAGCGCGGCCCACTTCTCCGCGCCCACGAGCGAGAGCGCCGTGGCGAGCGGGGCCGAGGTGTTGAGCGACGTGAATGGCACCATACCGGTCATGACGGCGGCGACCACGATGTAGAAGACCGTGCAGATCGCGAGCGAGCCCAGGATGCCGATCGGCACGTCGCGTTGCGGGTTCTTGGCTTCCTCGGCGGTCGTCGCGACCGCGTCGAAGCCGATGTAGGCGAAGAAGATCAGCGCGCCGCCGGCGAGCACGCCGCCGAAGCCGAAGGGCAGGAACGGCTCCCAGTTGCCCGGCTTCACGTGCGGCAGCGCGACGATCACGAAGAGGACCAGCACGGTGATCTTGAGCGCCACGAGCGCGGCGTTGGTGCGGGCGCTTTCCCGCACGCCGATGACGAGCAAAACGGTCACCAGCAGGGAGATCAGCGCCGCCGGCAGGTTGAACAGGCCGGGCGTCGCATCCCAGGGGCTGTGCGTGATGGCCGTCGGCAAATCCAGGCCGAACGAATTCAGGATCTTCGCGAAGTAGCCCGACCAGCCCGAGGCGACCGCCGCGCTCGCGACGGTGTACTCCAGGACGAGGAACCACCCGATCAGCCAGGCCGGGAACTCGCCCATCGTGGTGTAGGTATAGGCGTAGGCGGAGCCGGCGGCCGGGATCATCGAGGCGAGCTCGGCATAGCAGAGCGCGGCGCAAAGGCACGCGATGCCGACGAGCACGAACGACAGCATGATGCCCGGGCCGGCGAGCTGGGCGCCCTTGCCGGCGATGACGAAGATGCCCGCGCCGATGATCGCGCCGATGCCGAGCACCGTGAGATCGAGCGCGCCGAGCGACCGCTTGAGGCCGCCTTCTTTCACCTCGGCAACCGATTCGAACGGTTTGCGGGTGAGCATTTTTTCTAGCACGAAGTGGGATCCTTTCGAGGCAACGACGGGTCAGCGTAAAGGGCAGCGTTCCTGCTTTGCATTTTAGCCTGCTCGCTCGGTCCACACCACCGACGCCCGTCACCGAATGTCCACGGCCTATGCCTCGCTTGCCGTGTTATGTTATGCTCACCCGATCGCCCGCGAGTTTGGAGGACGACCATGGACCACGCCGCGACGCTGTATGAAGTCGGCCTGAACTGGAGCGAGGTGAGCCGCGCGCTCGGCAGGCTGCAGCTGCAGGGCGGCAGCCTGGGCAACCGCGACCGCCGAGAGATCCGCCAGACGATCGCCGCGATGAGCGTCATCACCCAGCGCCTGGCCGCGGACCCGGGCGAGGTTTCACAGGCCCACGCGCTCGACCCGGTGGCGGGCACGCTGGTCGAGGTGGTACAACCCATGTTCAGCCGGTCGCTGCTCGTGGAGCACCTCATCAGGGCCCAGGCGCTGCTCGCGACGTTGCTGCACGCCGAGCCAGAGCTGGAGAAGGTGGTGCTGCACCCCGCGCAAATGGCCTGGCTGGTGGAATTCCTTTCGGCGTGCTGCGTCTCCCTTCTCCGCGTGATCGCCACGCGCCGCCTCGGGCCGCACGCCCTGGCCTTCGGAAGCTGATATGAACGACGACGAGCTCCTCCCCACGGACGACACCACCCCCGAGGCGCCCGCAGCGTCCGAGGCTTCCGGCGCCTCCGAAGCGCCCGAGACCTCCGAAGCCCCCGAGACGCCAGCGCCCACGGCGTTCACCGACCCCGACGACGGCCCGGATTCGGGCCCGCTCGCAGACGCGCCGCCGGTGGCGCCGCCGGCGGCCGACGGCGCCGTCGAGAAGCCGCGCGAGGTGATTCGCGGTATCCACGCCAAGTTGCTCTGCCAGTGCCCCGAGTGTGATCCGGACTTCGTCGAGCTGCAGTGGTTCTCGCCGGAAGAGCAGAAGAAGGTCAAGGGCGACGTGATGCTGTTTTGCGCCCGCAGCAGCCGCAAGTACTTCACGCCGATGATCGAGCTGCAGGCCTGGATCACGGAAGAGGGCGGGCCGCGCAAGGCCCGCCGTGGCGGTGGTGACTAGCCGGCGTTCGGGTTCGGGGCCATCGTCACCAGGCAGGTGACCCGCGCCCCGCTCTCGTTCCGCACGCCGTGCGGCTGCCCGGAGCGCGCGATCACGGCCTGACCGGGGCCGACGTCCGCCTCCTCCGCGCCCACCGTGACGCGCGCCGTGCCCGCGAGCACGAGGTAGACCTTGTCGGCGCCGTCGTGGGCGTGGACCTTCTGCGCCTGGCCCGGCTCGAGGCAGTACAGGTCGTAAAACAGGTGCGGCGAGTCGAAGATCGCGTTCTTCTGCATCTTCGTGTCGTCGAAGCGGGTGACGTCGGCGAGGGTCCTGATTTCCACGGCGCGGGCTCCTTTCATGGGGCGCTCAGTATACAGGAGGTCCCATGACCATCGCCGTATTCCCGATCGCGAGCGCCGCCGACTGGGAAGCCGCCAGGGCCGTCCGCCTGGCGGTCTTCGTCGACGAGCAGGGCGTGCCCGCGGACCTCGAGATGGACGCGCTGGACGCGACCGCCCGCCACTGGGTGGCGCAGGACGGGACCGGCGGGGTGATCGGCACGGCCCGGGCGGTGCCCCTGGCGGACGGCACCTGGAAGATCGGGCGCGTGGCCGTGATCAAGGCGTGGCGGGGCCGGGGCGTGGGCGCCGCGGTCATGCGGGCGATCATGCGCGATCTCGTCGCGGCCGGGGCGCCCGGCGCCTACCTCGAGAGCCAGACCCACGCGGCGACCTTCTACGCGAAGCTCGGCTTCGTCGCGGAGGGCGAGGCGTTCATGGAGGCCGGCATCCCGCACGTCGCCATGCGCTGGACGCCAACCGCCTGACACGCTGCTCGTCGGCGCCCCGTGAGGCTGTTCAGCTTCGACTCTCAGCCCTCGATCAGGATCTTCAAGTGGCCGCCCTGCTTCGAGAGGACGCGCGCCGTGGTCACGCCGTTCGTCTGCATGAACTGCAGGTCGACCGTGGTGTCGCCGATACGCAGCCCCCGCAGGTACACGTTTTCGAGCCAGGGCGGCATCGTCGGGCGGCGGATCAGCAGCTGGTGGCGCGCCGCATCGGGGTTCAAGCCGAGGATCGATTGGAGCAGCAGCAGCGTCGCCCCCGCGGCCCAGGCTTGCGGCGCGCAGGCCACCGGATAGGGCACCGGCTTGTCCATGTCCCCGGCGCGCGGGAAGCCGCAGAACAGCTCCGGCAGGCGGAAATAAGGGAATTGCAGCGACGCGTCGTACAGCGCGTTCATCACCTTGAGCGCCTCGTCGCTGAAGCCGTTGTCGGAGAGCCCCTTCGCGATCAGGCTGTTGTCGTGCGGCCAGATCGAGCCGTTGTGGTAGCTGAGCGGGTTGTAGGGTGGCATGGAGGCTGCCAGCGTGCGGATGCCCCAGCCGCTGAACATGTCCGGCGCGACCATCTGGCGCGCGACCACCGGGATGCGCGCCTCGTCGACGATGCCGTTCCAGAGGCCGTGGCCGATGTTCGAGGCCAGGGTGCGCACCTGCTTCTTGTCACGGTCGAGCGCGATCACGTAGAAGCCGTCCTGCTCGGACCAGAAGGACTTGTTGAAGGCCAGCTTGAGGTCCTCGGCCTCGCGCACGAGGCGATCGCCCATCACGCGCAGGTCCATCACGTAGCAGAGCTCGGCCATGCGGCGCTTCGCGTCGTACACGTAGCCCTGGACCTCGGCCACGGCGATCGGCGGCTGGGCGATCGTGAAGTCCGGGTTGATGTTGCTGCTGTTCGAGTCCTTCCAGCACTGGTTGAAGAGGCCGAGCGGCGAGCGCGTCGCGTACTCGAGGAAGCCGTCGCCATCCAGGTCGCCGTAGGCGTCGATCCACATGAGGGCCTGCTCGACGGGCTCCCACATCTCCCGCACGAACTCGAGATCGCCGGTCCAGCGGAACGTCTCGCTGATCAAGATCAGGAACAAGGGCGTCGCGTCGATCGAGCCGTAGTAAGGCGAATGCGGCACCTGGCCCAGGTTCGTCAGCTCGCCGTAGCGGATCTCGTGCATGATCTTGCCGGGTTCCTCGTCCCGGTAGTCGTTCACGTCCTTGCCCTGGTACTTCGCGAGGTAGCGCAGCGTGCCCTTCGCGAGCTCGGGCCCGAGGATCAGGGTCTGGTACGCCGCGATCAGCGCGTCCCGTCCGAAGGGGCAGGCGAACCAGGGAATGCCGGCCGCTATGTACATGCCGGTGTCCGGCTGGATCGAGCTCAGCGACTCGATGTCGAGCACGCTGCGGTCGAGCACGAGGTTGTAGATCTCGTTGTCGCTCGAGAGCCGCGAGAGCCCTTGCTTGCGGCGCTGTTGCTCGGCATGCAGCCCGGCGGACATGTCGTCGAAGCGGCGGATCGCGGGCAGGTCCTCCTGGCCCTCGAGCAAAGGCTCGATCGTGGTCTCGAGCGTCGTGCGGCCGCCGCCGCCCGCGATCTGGATCTCGAACTCCACCGTCACGCCCGAGCCATGCGGCAGGCTGGCCGGGCGCATCGCGTGCGGCGACTCGCTGAACGTGGCGCGCGTGCGCCGCAGCAGGTGGTCCGCGCCCTGGTAGGTGAGCACGACGTCGCGATCGCGCATCTTGGGCCGGAAGAAACGGCCGCGATCGCCGCGGAACGCGCCACGCACCTCGAACATGTCCGAGAAGTCCGCGCTCAGGAAGAAAGCCAGGCGCAGCGTGACCGGGAACGGGTTGTAGTTCACGAGCTCGAGGCGCTCGTGGATGTACTCGCGGATCACGCGGTGCGACGCGATGTAGATGCTTTCCTGGGGCACCAACGTGCCGTCACGCAGCGTCATCTGGCCATTCATGTATTCGATGCGGGAAAGGTAGTTCCGTTCGGCCGAGCTCGAGAGCAGCGTGGGGGCGGCGCCCTCCAGCCTCAGCTCCCAGCCGTTCAGGAAGCGCGTGTCCTTGAAATAGAGGCCCGTGCCGCACTTGCAGCGGTTGTAGACGCTGCCGTCCACGTCCGTGACGAGGAAGAGGTCGTCCTGCTTGATCACCTGGCGGATGTGCCGGCAGGGCTCGAGCACCGCCGGCACGCCTTCGCGCAGTATTTGGTTCAGATCCTCGTCGAGCAGGAACTGCTCGCCGCCGATCTCCACGCCCTCCGGGCGCGCACCGTGCTCCTCGTGGATGGACATCGTTTCCCTCCGCGCGCGGACAAGACCACTTCCCATCTTAAACACGCGGATCCGGGGCTCACAACGGGCAGGGAAAGGCCTAATTCTCGACGTTAAGCCTTTTTAAACGCTATTTCACTCAGCCTTTATCGAGCAGGCGGCGAACCGGTCGATAACTTTCGGAAGCCTCGAACCACGCCAAAGGTGCCCGCATGACGATTCGCCGCCCCGACGCCAGCTCCGCCAACACCCCGACCGCGCGTCCCGCCGCGGTTGGCGACTACCGGCGCGTGCGCGCCGCGGCCCAGCAGCAGCCCCAGGCCGCACCCGCCGCGACGCCTGCCGGCGGCGACAGGCTCGCGATCTCGGCCACGGCGCAGGGCGCGTTGCCCAACTTCCTCGCCCAGGCCACGGCCGCCCAACCCCAGGCGGCCACGCCGCCCAAGAAGGGCCTCGTCGCCAGGTTCTTCGACTGGCTGGCGCGCCTGTTCCAGCCAACGCCCGCGCCGCTGCCGCCCACCCCGCAGCCGCCGGTGCCCCAGCCGCCCGTTCCACAGCCGCCCGTTCCACAGCCTCCGGCGCCGCAGCCGCCCACGCCGGAGCCGATCCGCCCCGGCGTCACGCCCGGCGTTTCGGTCTTCTTCACCAACGCGTACGCCGGTGCCGTGAACGGCAAGACGAACGCCCAGGCGATGGCCGAGAACGAGGCCGCGACCCACGCCGATCCGAACAACCCGGACAAGCACCTCGTCGCCCTGATCGACTCGGTGGCGCCCGGCGGCACGCTCGACGGCGCGTTCTTCTCGATCGGCGTCGACAACGTCACCGAGGCGCTGTGCCGCGCCGCCCGCCGGGGCGTCAAGGTGCGCCTCGTGACGGAGAAGGAATACTACGAAACGCCTGACGGCACGGCGCTGCGCCCCATGATCCAGAAGCTCAAGGCGGCCGGCATCGACGTCCTGCCCGACGACCGCGGCGGCCTGATGCATGACAAGTTCCTCGTCGCGAACGGCCAGACCGTTTGGACCGGTTCTTACAACATCACCGAAGGTGGCACCCACCACGAGAACAACAACGCGATGCGGATCGAGTCGCCGGAGCTCGCGCGGATCTACACCCACGAGTTCGACAAGATGTACGTCCACAAGAACTTCGGCGTGGACAAGCCCACCAACGACAACCCGGCCGACGACCACCCGATCCTGCGCCGCGCGAAGCTCGGCGACGCCGAGGTCGAGGCGTACTTCTCGCCCTTCATGAGCGCGCAGAAGGGCTCGAAACAGGCGATCCTCGACGAAATCGCCAAGGCCCGGCACAGCATCCAGTTCATGGCCTTCAGCTTCCACGACGACGACATCGGCGCCGCGATGCTCGCCAAGGCCGGCAAGGGCGTCAAGGTGGAGGGCGTCTTCGAGAAGAGTCAGGCTTCGATCCGCACGAGCGAGTACAAGGTGATGAACCCGCAGGAAGCCGCCATGAACGGCAACCTCGACGTCCGCATCGACACGAACCCGGCGTTGATGCACCACAAGGTCATCATCGTCGACGACCACACGCTCATCATGGGCTCGTTCAACTTCTCCTCGAACGCCCAGGAAACCAACGACGAGAACATGCTGGTCTTCCGCAACGCGCCGGACCTCGTCAAGAAGTACCGCGACGAATTCAAGCGGATCCAGGCGGTCTCGATTCAGTAGCCCGCTTCAGGCGCCGATGAACGCCGCGAACACGTCATTGGCGAGCGGCAAGCCGGTGGGCGTCAGCACCAGCCGATCGCCGTCCCAAACGACCAGGTCGCGGTCCGCGAGCTCCCCGACGACGCCGCCGAACCGGTCCAGGATGCCGACCCCGAACCGCGCGCGGAAGCGGGCGTCCTCGACGCCTTCGCGCGTCAGCCGGAGGCCCATGAACATCGTTTCCTCGAGTTCTTCCTGCACGGCCTGGGGCTCGGCCGGTGGCGGCGTCGGCCCGGTGGCCAGGTAGGCGGGGATCGTGGTCGGGTTGGCCCAGCGGCGGCGGTCGTGGTAGCTGTGTGCGCCCGAGCCCAGGCCCAGCCAGGGCTCGTTGCGCCAGTAGACGCGGTTGTGGCGGCTCTCGAAGCCCGGACGGGCCCAGTTCGAGACTTCGTATTGGGTGTAGCCGGCGGCGCCGAGGACCTCCTCGGTGGTCGCCGCCATCTCACGCTCGGCATCCTCGCTCGGCAGGGCGAGCTTGCCTTGCCTGGCCGCGGCTTCGAACGGCGTGTGCGGCTCGACGATCAGGCTGTAAGCGGAAAGGTGGGGCAGGTCGAGCGCCACGGCGCGCCGGAGCGTGTCGCGCCAGACTTCGGGCGTCTGGCCAGGCAGCCCGTACATGAGGTCGATGCTCAGGTTCGCGAAGCCGCCCGCCTTCACGGCGGCGACCGCCTGGAGCGCGTCATCCGGTGAGTGGATGCGTCCCAGGCCGGCCAGGACGACCGGGTCGAAGGACTGGACGCCGAGCGACACGCGGTTCACGCCCATCTCGCGGAAGCGGCGCCACTCCGAGGGCCTGGCGCCGTCGTGCAACCGCTCGTTGCCCGGGTTCGCCTCCATCGTGACCTCGGCGCCGGGCTCCACCTCGAAATGATCGAAGATGCGCGCCAGCACCTCGCCCATCCACGGGCCCGGCAGGTAGCTCGGCGTGCCGCCGCCCAGGAAGATGGTGCGCACGCGCAGCCGCGGCGCGGCGTCGATCTCGCGCAGCAGCGCGTCGACGTAGGCGCGCATCTGGTCGTCCTGGCCCGCGAAGGAGGGGAAATCGCAATACAGGCACTTCTTCGCGCAGAACGGGAAATGGAGGTAGAGCCCGGCCGCCGGGAAGAGGGCGGCGTGATCGGGCGTGCGGACGGGGGTTTCGGTGGCCATACCCCGATCGTAGCAGATCGCGGGCACGGCCCGAGCCGGGAGCCTCAGTTCTTGGGCCAGGCCTTCAAACTTTGGACTTGATCGGCTCGATCGTGACCTGGGGCGCCAGCCGCACCACGTCGGCGAAGTGAGCGAGCTCGGTGCCGTAGGCGGAAACGCAAGCGGCGCCCGCGGCCAGGCCCCAGCAGAGCGACTCCTCGAGCCCGGCGCCCTGGGTGTACTTGTTCAGGAAGCCCGCGATCAGCGAGTCTCCGGCGCCGACGGTGCTTTTCACCTCGACCTTCGGCGGGCGGGCGAGGAACCGCTCGCGCCGGGTCGCCGCGATCACCTCTTCGGGGCCGTTGCTGAGGATGATCAGCTCGACGAGCCCGCCGCTCAGGATCTCGTCCAGGGCCGCGTGCACGGCTTCGGGCGTGGGCAGCTCCCGGCCGATCATGCGCTGGAGCTCGTGCAGGTTCGGCTTGATCATGAACGGCTTGGCCTGCAGCCCGAGCCGCAACGCCTCGCCGTCCGCGTCGAGCACGACCTTGTCGCCGCGCAGCGTGGCCTCCTCGGCCAGCACGCGGTAGACGCCCTTGTCGAGGCCGGGCGGGATCGAGCCCGAGAAGGCGATCCAGTGGTAGTCGCCGGTGCGGCCGGCAATCTTGCGCTGGAGGCGGTGCAGCTCGTCGTCGCGGATGGTGGGGCCGGGCATCGAGATCTTGGTCTGGACCCGCTCGTCGCCCTTCTGGATGATCAGGTTCTCGCGCGTCTCGCCGACGGTCCAGTTGAAGTCGACCGTCAGGCCCTCGTCGAGCAGGTACTTCTCGACGCGTCGGCCGGTGTCGCCGCCCAGGAAGCCGAACAGGATCGACTTCTGGCCGAGCTCCCACAGCACGCGCGAGACGTTCAGGCCCTTGCCGCCCGGGTCCAGCCGGTAGCGCTCGGCGCGGTTGGTGTCGTCGAGCACGAGCTCGTTGACGTAGATCGTCTTGTCGAGCGACGGATTGAGCGTGACAGTGGCGAGCATGGCGACCTCCTCACAAGGTGGTCGCATTTTACCCCGGCTAGCGACCGATCAGGGTCGGCGCCTCGCTGAGCGGAACGACGAGCGTGCGCGGCAGCAGGGCCTCGATGTCCTCCCGCGTGCAGGCGGCGGCGCCTGGCACCGCGGCGTTCGCGGAGCCGGCCGCGACGCCCCAACGCGCGGCTTCGGCCAGCGTGGCGCCGCGGTTGGTCAACGCGATCATCGCCGCCAGGAAGGAATCGCCCGAGCCGATCGGGTTGATCACGCGCACGTCGGGCGCCGCGATCCACCAGGCCTCACCGTCGGCGGCGATCGCCGCCCCCGCGCCGCCCAGCGTCAGGGCCACCACGCGCGGCCCGAGCGCACGAAGCTGCGCGAGCGCCGCTGCCGCGTTGTCGAGCGTGACCGGGCTCCCCAGGACCAGCTCGGCTTCCCCCTGATTCGGCTTCGCCACGTCCGGCGCGCCCACCAACGCGCCGGGCAGCTCCGGGCCGCTCGTATCCAGCGAGACCGGCTTGCCGGCTCGCCTGGCGAGCGCGATCAGCCGGAGATACGCCTCCGCGTCGAGGCCCGGCGGCAGCGAGCCCGACAGCGCGACCCAGGAGGCGCGTGGCAAGAGTGCCTCGTAGCGGGCCACGAAGGCCTCGAAGGCCGCCGACGCGACCTGCGGCCCGGGCTCGTTGATTTCGGTGTGCGGGGGGCCCTCGGGGTGGACCACCGCGAGACACGTGCGGGTCTCGCCCGCCGGCAGGCGCTGGAAGTCGTGGGGGATGCCCTCGGCGTCCATCAACGCGAGCACGTGGGAGCCGGTATGGCCGGCCACGAAGCCGGTCGCGAGCACCGGCTCGCCCAGCGCGCGCAACACGCGCGCCACGTTGATCCCCTTGCCGCCGGCGAGCGCCAACACCTGGCTGGGGCGGTTCACCGCGCCGACGCCGAACCCCGGAATCACGTGGGTCTTGTCGATCGCCGCGTTCAGGGTGACCGTCAAAATCATGAGGACCTCTAGCTGTCGACCTGGCGCCTCCGGCCGAAACCGTGGGCACTCAGGCGGAACACCGCATTGTAGCAATTCCGAAGGCCCGGCTCAATCCGCATCGTGATTCCGACCACGGCGGCGCCCGAGCGTGCTAGAGTAGGCTGATCTTCGGAGGAAACCGTGACCATCCGCCCGTTCCACGCGTTGTTCACCCTGCTCGTCGCCGGCGCCCTGGTGCTGCCGGCCGGCGCCGCCCTGGCCGAGACGATCCACCTCAAGAACGGCACCCAGGTGAAGGGCAAGATCGTGAAGGAGGACGCCAAGACCTTCTCGATCGAGACGCCTGACGGCCGCCGGAAAATCAACAAGGAAGACGTCGCCGTGCGGCCGACCCCGGACCCGATCGTGGCCGCGATCGTGAGCGTGCTCCCCGGCGCCGGGCTCATCTATACAGGCGACCTGCCCCGCGGCGCGTTCTTCCTGGGCGCGAGCGGTGCGGTGGGCGCCGCCGCCTACTTCATCACCCGCCAGATCCGACCTTCCTCGCTCAGCACGGCGGCCGTCGCGGGCGCCGTGGGCGCGGAGGTGGTGGCCATGCTCGGTGCGGTGGAGGCTTACAACCACGCCGTCAGCCAGGGCTCCCAGACCCGCTACAAGATCGACTACGACTAGGTCGTAACGGGTCTGAAACGGCCGGTTGTGATATCATCAGGGCGCTTGAGAGCAATGATGCCAGGAGCGCGCGATGACCACCACCGTGAACGTCGTCAAGACCGCAAGCGTCGCCACTTTGACGCTGAATAGCCCGGACGGGCTGCACGTCCTATCGCGCGCCACGATGGAAGCGCTGCGCGACGCCCTCGATCAGGTGTCGAAAGACGTCGACCTGCAGGCGATGGTGCTGACCGCCACCGGCTCGCGGTGCTTCTCGGCTGGCGCGGACCTGCGCGAGCTCGTCGAGCTCGACGTCGACCGCGCCGTGGCCTACAGCGAGTTCGGCCAGGGCGTCGCGCGGGCGATCGCACGCGCCTCGGTGCCCACCTTTGCGGCCCTCAACGGCCCGGTCTACGGCGGCGGCATCGAGCTCGCGCTGGCCTGCGACTTCCGCATCGCCGTGCCCGAGGTCGTGGTCCATTACCAGGCGGCCAAGCTCGGCCTGCTGCCGGGCTGGGGCGGCACTCAGCGCCTGCCCGAGCTGATCGGCCGCTCGCGCGCCAAGTCGATGATGCTCATGTGCCGATCGGTCTCCGCCGACGAGGCGCTCGACTGGGGCCTGGTCGACGACGTCAGCCACGGCATGATCCTCGAGGACTGCGTGCGCGGCTGGACCGACACGCTCGTGGCGATGGACCGCACCAGCGCGATCCAGATCAAGCGTGCGATCGACCTCGGCAAGCTGGGCGATTTCGTCGGCGAGCGCGAGGCGTTCGCGGCATGCTTCGCGAACGGCCGCACCCGGGAGCGCATCCGCGCCTGGATGGCCCGTGAAAAGACCTTCCCCAACCCCGGCGACACCGCCGCCCCCTCCGATGCCGCCTTCGGCGGCTCGGTCAGCTTCCCCGGTCCCTCCGGGACCGCCTAGACATACCTCAGGAGCCAACAATGGGTAGAACCGTCATCGTCAGCGCCGTCCGCACGCCATTCGGCAAGCTGGGCGGCGGCCTCGCCGGCTTTTCGGCGATCGATCTCGGCGCGATGATCATCAAGGAAGCCGTTGCGCGCGCGGGCGTCGAGCCCGACAGCGTCGACAACGTCCTGATGGGCACCGTCGTGCAGGCCGGCCTCGGCCAGATCCCCGCCCGCCAGGCGGCGATCAAGGCGGGGCTGCCCGTCACCACCTCTGCGCTGACCATCAACAAGGTCTGCGCTTCGGGCCTGCGCGCCGTGACGATGGCCGACACCTTCCAGCGCATGGGCGAAGGCACCGTCTTCGTCGCCGGCGGCATGGAGTCGATGTCCAACGCGCCTTACTTGCTGAAGAAGGCGCGCTACGGCTACCGCATGGGCAACGGCGAGCTGATCGATTCAATGATCCACGACGGCCTGTGGTGCGCGTTCCATGACGTCCACATGGGCATCCACGGTTCGGCCGTCGCCAAGGAATACGGCATCACCCGCGAGGCCCAGGACGAGTGGTCGGCGCGCTCGCACCAGCGCGCGCACCAGGCCTGGGAGGGCGGCAAGTTCGCCAACGAGGTGATGGGCGTCGAGGTGCCGCAGGGCAAGGGTGAGACCATCACGGTCACGCGCGACGAGAGCATCCGGCCCGACACCACCTCCGAGAAGCTCGCCAAGCTCAAGCCAGCCTTCGGCGCCGACGGCACGATCACGGCCGGCAACGCGCCCGGCGTCAACGACGGCGCCGCGGCGCTCGTGCTCATGAGCGAGGAGGAGGCGGAGCGCCGCGGGCTCAAGCCCCTGGCGGCGATCATCTCGCATGCGATGGTCGGCGAGAAGCCGCCCTACCTGCACACCGTGCCCGCGCTCGCGATCCAGAAGGCGCTCGCGAAGATCGGCATGACGATCGACCAGCTCGACGTGATGGAGGTCAACGAGGCCTTCGCGGCCGTCACGCTGACCAGCCTCAAGCTGATGGACGCGGACCCGGAGAAGATGAACGTGAAGGGCGGCGCCGTCGCGATGGGCCATCCCATCGGCGCGTCTGGCGCGCGGCTCGTCACCACCCTCGCCTACGAGCTGATCGCGAGCGGCAAGAAGTACGGCGCGGCGGCCATCTGCTCGGGCGCGGCGCAGGGCGACGCGATCGTCCTCGAAAACCTTCAGCTATAAGGGGGCCATGATGAACAAGATTCAGCATATCGGCGTCATCGGCGCCGGCCAGATGGGTGCGGGCATCGCGCAGGTGTTCGCTAGCAGCGGCTTCCGCGTCACCCTCCACGACGCGATGGAGCACCAGCTCGAGAAGGCGAAAGGCGGCATCGGTGCGAGCCTCGCCAAGTTCGTGGAGAAGGGCAAGCTGACCGCAGAGGACCGGGAGGCGGCCCTCGGTCGGCTGGCGTTCGCGGGCGAGCTCGCGGCACTCGCCGATTGCGACCTCGTCGTCGAGGCGATCGTCGAGAGCCTCGAGGTGAAGACCACCCTCTTCACCCAGCTCTCGGAGCTGTGCCGCGAAGACGCGATCCTCGCCTCGAACACGAGCTCCTTGCCCATCACCCAGCTCGCGGCCTGCGTGAAGTGCCCCGAGCGGTTCATCGGCATGCACTTCATGAACCCGGTGCCGCTCATGCAGCTCGTCGAGGTGATCCGCGGCCTGCGGACCAGCGACGAGACCCACGCCACGGTCATGGACCTGGCCCGCCAGCTCGGCAAGACGCCGGTGACGGTGAATGACGCGGCGGGCTTCGTGAGCAACCGGATCCTGCTGCCGATGATCAACGAGGCCTTCTACGCCCTCCAGGAGGGCGTGGCGACCGCGGCCGACATCGACACGGTGATGAAGCTCGGCATGAACCACCCGATGGGCCCGCTCACGCTGGCCGACTTCATCGGCCTGGACACCTGCCTCGCCATCATGGAAGTGCTCCACAGCGAGCTCGGCGACTCGAAGTACCGCCCTTGCCCGCTGCTGCGCAAGTACGTGCGGGCGGGGCTGCTCGGCAAGAAGAGCGGCGAAGGCGTGTTCAAGTACGAGGCTGTGAAGCAGCCCGCCAAGGTCTAGGCCGACAGGCCTAAGCGCCACCCGGACGGGGCGGAATCGAGGCCATCGTGCAGCGGTTCCGCCCGTTCTGCTTGCTCTGGTAGAGCGCCTGGTCGGCGCGCTCGAAGAGCTGGTGGGCGTTGTCGCCCTGCCCCGGGAACGTGGCGACGCCCACCGAGATCGTGACGCGCAGCGATTCGCCGTTCGGCCCGGGCAGCGGCGTGTTCTCGACGTTCTTGCGGATGCGGTCCGCCACCACCATCGCGCCCTCGGCGCTGGTCTCGGGCAGGATCAGCACCAGCTCTTCGCCGCCGTAGCGCCCGGGCACGTCCAGGCCGACCCGGATCGCACGCTTCACGATCTGGCAGACCAGCTTGATGACTTCGTCGCCGGTCTGGTGGCCGTAGCTGTCGTTGAACTTCTTGAAATGGTCGATGTCCATGACCAGCAGCGAGAAGGTGCGGCCGTAGCGCGCCGAGCGGTTGGCCTCTTCCTCCATGCGGACCATGAAGAACGAGCGGACGTACAGGCCGGTCAGGCCGTCGGTGGTGGCCTGGCGGTAGAGCCGCGCGTTGTCGATCGCGAGGCTCGCGACGTTCGCGATGTTGGTGAGGATCGCGAGCTCCTTTTCGAGCGCCTGGAGGGCCTGGGTCTTCGAGTCGATGTAGAGGACGCCCGACAGGCCCTGCTGGCCCTTGAGCGGCACCGCCACCACCGAGTTGAGCTTGAGGCTCACCACCGAGAGCTTGGCCGAGAACTCGGCGTCCGAGGCGGTGTCGAAGACGTAGACGCCCTGCTGGGTCTGCACCACCTTCTGGCAGACCGAGCGCGAGAGCTCGCGGCTGGCCTGCGCGTTGAGCGGGCCGCCGCGATCACGGCCGGCGCCGAAGCGCAGCTGGCCCCCCGACATGAGCAGGATGAACACGCGCTCGGCGTTGGTGACCTCGAGCGAGATGGCCGCGATCTGGTCGAGCAGCTGGTCGAGCTCGAGCGTACGCGAGATGGCCTGGTAGAGCTTGTTGAGGAGCTCGAGGTGGGCGCGGCGAGCCACCTGTTCGCGGTAGGCGCGGGCGTTGAGCGCGGCACGGCTGGTGATCGCGGCGATCGCCTGGAAGAGCTTGAGATCCCGTGCCGAGAAGGCGCCGGCGCCGTTGCGGTCGAGGTAGAGCACACCTTCGAGGCGATCGCCGTCCATGAGCGGCACGGCCATCAGGCTCGAGAGGGGAACCTCGTAGGCGGCAGCCTCATCGGCGATTTCGGGCAGCGTGGAGACATCCGGCAGGAAGAGGATTTCTTCAGTCGCGATGACCTTGTCGACGACCATCCGGGCGATCTTCTCGGAGGCCCAGGCGTTGCCGTCGTTCTTCTTCGCCGACCGCAGCTTATCGGTGAACGTCTTGTCGGAGTCGCGCACCGTCAGGAATGCACGCTCCGCTCCGGCGAGCTTGAGCGCCATCGCCAGCGTTCGATCGACCACGCCGTCGAGCTCCTGGGCGGCGCCGACGGCCGTCGCGAACTCCGCGAGCTGCTCGATGCGCTCCTCGGCAGACGGACCCTCAGCCACGTCGCCCGGCGTCCATCCGTCCAATCGCCCCAGCCTCTGATCGAGCTGGCGAACCAGTGACCGGATTTCGTCGAGCTGATTCGCCTGCCCGGTCTGCGGGATCATCGCGTGGGCGTCCTTTCCCCAGAAACGTTGTTGTCCCCCCGGCGTCATTATACCTAGCCGCCAGGCTTCCAAACGTACGAGGTATAATGTTCAGACCCGTGCGAAGGCGCGCGGGACAACGTCAGAGAGGTTTCCGCCGATGTGCGCCACCGTCATCGAAAGCCATAGCCATTCCCACGCCCTGATCGACATGGTCCGCTCGTTCGCGCAACGCGAGCTGGCGCCGAACGCGGCCCGCTGGGACAAAGAAGCGATTTTCCCCGTGGACTCGTTCCGCGAGATGGGCAAGCTGGGCCTGCTGGGCATCCCGCTGCCCGAGGCGTATGGCGGCGGCGGCGGCACCGTGCAAGATTACATCCTGGCGGTCGAAGAGATCGCGAAGGCCGACGCCGGCGTGGGCTGTGCCTACTCGGTGCATGTCTCGGCGGTGGCGCTGACGATCCTCGCGTTCGGCGACGACGACCAGAAAGCCCGGATCCTGCCCAAGATGGCCTCCGGCGAGTGGATCGGCGCCTACGCCCTGACCGAGCCAGGCCACGGCTCCGACGCCGGCCACCTGCAGGCCAAGGCCGTGAAGGACGGCGACCACTGGGTGCTGAACGGCGCCAAGCAGTGGATCACGAACGCGGGCTACGCGAACGTCTTCCTCGTCTTCGCGCGCACCAACCCGGACGACCAGGGCCCGAAGGGCATCAGCTGCTTCCTGGTCGAGGGCGGCACCCCCGGCCTCGAGATCGGGCGCATCACCCACAAGATGGGCGTCCGCTCGTCCGACACCCGCGACCTCGTGCTGAACAACCTGCGCGTCCATGAGTCGCAGCTGTTGGGCGAGCTCGGCGGCGGCTTCACGATCGCCATGAAGGCGCTCGACTCGGGCCGCATCGGCATCGCCGCCCAGGCCATCGGCATCGCGACAGGGGCGCTCGAGGAGGCCAGGAAGTTCGCGCTCGAGCGCGAGGCCTTCGGCCAGCCGATCGCCAAGTTCCAGGCGATCCAGTGGAAGTTCGCCGACGCGGCCACCAAGCTCCAGGCCGCGCGCCTGCTCGTCGAGCGGGCCGCGCGCCTGCGCAACGACGGCCGCCCGCACACGCTCGCGGGCTCGATGGCGAAGCTGTACGCCTCGCGGATCTGCCGCGAGGTCTGCAACGAGGCGCTCCAGGTCCACGGCGGCTACGGCTACACCGACGAGTTCGCGGTCGAGCGGCATTACCGCGACGCCAAGATCACCGAGCTCTACGAAGGCACGAGCGAGATCCAAAAGCTCGTCATCTGGCGCAACATCCAGAAGATGACCGAGCGCTTCGAGAAGCTCGGCGACGCGTACCTGGACGAGGAGCAGCGCATGGCGCGCGACATGATGGCGGAGCTGTCCTACGGCAAGTTCGCGCCGCGCGCGATGGAGATCGACGCCACCGAGGAAATCCCCTTCGACAACATCGAGGCGATGAAGGAGGCCGGCGTGCTCGGCCTGCCGATCGAGGAGAAGTACGGCGGCGGCGGCTCGGACTACGTGTCGTTCGCGATCATGAGCGAGGTCTTCGCCGAGACCTGCGCCACCACCTGCGTGATCATGGACGCCCACATCTCGCTCGCCATGAAGCCGATCGCGCTCTACGGCACGGAGGAGCAGAAGCAGCAGTGGCTGCCGCGCATGGCGACCGGCGAGTGGCTGGGCGCCTTCGGCCTCACCGAGGCCTCGAGCGGCTCGGACGCGGGCTCGCTGCGCACCACCGCCAGGCTCGAGGGCGACCACTACGTCCTCAACGGCGGCAAGATCTTCATCACGAACGGCTCGTTCGCCAAGGTGATGATCGTCTTCGCCTCCACCGACCTCGCTAAGGGCAACAAGGGCATCACCGCCTTCATCGTCGATTGCGAGACGCCGGGCTTCGTGGTCGGCAAGAAGGAGGAAAAGATGGGCATCCGCGCGTCCGACACGCGCGCCATCTTCTTCGAGAACATGAAGGTGCCGGTCGCGAACCGGCTCGGTGACGAGGGCCAGGGCTTCAAGGTGGCCCTCGGCACGCTCGACGGTGGCCGCATCGGCATCGGCGCCCAGGCGGTCGGCATCGCGCACGGCGCCTTCATGAAGGCGCTCAAGTACACGCAAGAGCGCGAGCAGTTCAAGCAGAAGATCGCCGACTTCCAGGGCGTGCAGTTCATGCTCGCCGAGATGGCGACGGAGATCGAAGCGGCCCGCCTGCTGGTGCGCTACGGCGCGGAGCTCAAGGATCGCGGCGAGAAGTTCAACATGGTGGCCTCGATGGGCAAGCTGCTGGCGTCCGAGACGGCGATGTGGGTGACCACCAAGGCCGTCCAGCTGCACGGCGGCTATGGCTTCGTGCGCGAGTACGAGGTGGAGCGCTACATGCGGGACGCCAAGATCACCGAGCTGTACGAGGGCACGAGCGAGATCCAGCGCCTGGTGATCGGCACGAACTACCTGGGCGTGCGGTGAGCACGACCCCAATCGACGCCCTGGTAGAGGGCGTCCTGGCGGGGCAGGCGCGGGCGATCGCCCGCGCCATCTCGCGCGTCGAGGACGGCGACCCGGCCGCGCCTGCGCTGCTGACGCGGCTCCTCCCGCATACCGGCCGCGCGATGACGGTCGGCGTGACCGGCCCGCCCGGCGCCGGCAAGAGCACGCTGGTGGACCGCCTCGCCTGGATCGCGCGCGGCGCCGGGCACCGCGTCGCCGTGATCGCCGTGGACCCCGCGAGCCCCTTCACGGGCGGCGCGATCCTGGGCGACCGCGTGCGCATGGGCCGGCTCGCCGGTGACGACGGCATCTACGTGCGGTCGATGAGCAGCCGCGGCCATCTCGGCGGCATCGCGCTCGCCACGGAGGCGGCCGCCTCGGTGCTCGACGCGGCCGGCTTCGGCGTCGTGATCATCGAGACCGTCGGCGTGGGCCAGTCGGAGATCGAGGTGGCGGAGCTCGCCGACACCACCGTGCTGGTGCAGCCGCCTCACCTGGGCGACGGCGTGCAGGCTGTGAAGGCGGGCATCATGGAGGTGCCCCAGGTCTTCGTGATCAACAAGGCCGACCTGCCGGGCGCCAAGCAGGCCGCCGCGGAGATCGAGGCCTACCTGGACCTCGTGCCCTGGCCACCTGACCGCTGGCGCCCGCCGATCCGCCTCGCCACGGCGACCGCCGAGCGGGGCGACGGCACGGCCGAGGTCTGGGCGGCGATCGCCGACCACCAGGCCTGGCTCGCTGACGCCGGCCGCCTGGGCGTCGCGCGCGCGGCCCGGGCCCGCCAGGTCGTCTGGCGCGAGGCCGAACGCCGCCTCGCGGCGCGCCTGCGGGCGGCCGTCGACGATCGGACGGAGCAGGCCATTCTGGCCGACGTGGTGGCCCGCCGCCGCACCGTGGCCGAGGCCGCCGACGCCCTCGCCGACGCCGTCCTCCCGCTCCCCTCGGGGGAGGAGGCAGGCCCGTAGGGCCCTCCCCCTGCGCTACTTCTTCGCGCCGGCTTGCTTCTTCGTCCCGGGCTTCTCGCCGTGCTTCGCCTTGTGCGCCGCGAGCTTCCGCTCGAGCTCCGCGATTTCGGCGTCCAACGCCTTCAAGCGGGCCCGGGCGGCGGCGGCCTGGCCGGCCATCTTCTTCTGGCGCCTGGTCAGCTTCCCGAGCTCGGTGGTGATCTGCTTCCCGCGGGCCCGCAGGGCCTTGTTGTCGTCGCCGACCGGCCTGGTCAGCTCCTTCACGGGGTCGGTTGGGGCCGCGGGCGCCGGGGCCGCGGCGGCCGGGCCGGCGGCGAGCATCACGAGCATGACGGCGAGCGCGGGGATGCGGGTGATCCAACGGTGGTTCATGAGGTCACTCCTCGATCGGGAAGGCCAACTGGCCATCCATGGGGGTCGGCGGGTCCATCGGAAGGGTGCGGAGATCGGGCGGCAGCCAAGCCAGCACGCGCGCGCCTTCGGGATCGCCGGCCGCCGCCAGGCCGCCCCACCAGCCGCGCGCCGCGTCGAGGTCCGGGCCGGTCCAGGCCCGGCCGATCGCCGCGCGCGCGCCCGCGTCGTCGAGCGCGCCCTCGGCGTGGCGCCAGAGGGCCAGGTTGATCACCGCGAAGGGCTCGCCGGTCGCGGCGATCGGCGCGAGCAGCGCCTCCACGTCCGCCGGCGGCCGGTCGGCCGGCCACTCGCCGCGCCGGGCCATCGCCGCCACGTTCACCGCCGCGGACTCCGCGCCGAGCTTCAGGCAGGCCGCCCAGGCCTTCGCGGCCCCGTCGAAGTCTCGGCGGAGGTACCGGATCAGCCCGAGCTCGAGCCCGGCCCCCACGTCGCGGCGGCGCAGCGCCTCGGCCAGCAGGCGCTCGCCCTCGACCGGCTCGGCGGTCAGGCGCCTACGCCCCGCGATCGCGAAGGCCGCGCCCATGTCGGCCGCCATGCCGGCGGCGAGCCAGCGCTCGCCCTCCGCCTCGTCGCGCGCCACGCCGACGCCAGCGAGCAGGCACTCGGCCCACTTGGGCATCGCCGGCGCGAAGCCCGCCTCGGCGGCGCGTCGCAGCCAGTCTGCGCCTTCGGCCGGCTCGGTGGCGAGCTTGTGGCGTCCCCAGGCCTCCATCGCGGGCGGGAACTCCATCTCGGCGGCCATGCCGAGCCACCGCTCACCGACCACCTGATCGCAGGGGACGCCCATCCCGACCAGGAACCGCTGGCCGAGTCCCATCATCGCCAGCGGCGAGCCGTAGCCCGCGGCCTGGCGCAGCATACGCTGCCCTTCCATCGCGTTGTGGAGCGGGTCACGCGGGTCGAGCAGGCGGTTCGCGAGCTGCACCATCGCGTCCGCATCACCCTCAGCGATGCGGGCTCGGAGGAGGGCTTCGTCCATCAGCCGGCAGGTGAGCTGGTGGGCGAGCTGGTGGGCAAGCCGGTGGGCGTGGCCGAGGGGGAAGCGCTGGCCTCGGCGGCTGGCGAGGCGCTGGGCGAGGCCGAAGGGCTCGGCGAGCCGCTGGGCGCCGTGGCCGGCGTCGCGGTCGGCTGGGGGCCGACCGGCCGGCGCACGATGCGATCGCCGTCGATGACGTAGAGCGCGAAGCGCGCGAAGGTCAGGCCGCCGCCGTAGGTCAGGCCCTTCGCGTCGAGCACGCAGCCGCCGTTGAGGACCGTCTCGACCACGCCGGCGGTGGTGATGCGCCGGATCGTGCCGGCCGCCGCGTCGGCGACCCAGAGCGTGCCCGCGCCGTCGGCGGCGATCGCCGCCGGGTAGCCGAAGCGGGCCGCCGTACCTGTGCCGTCGACGGCGCCGGTCCCGCCGCTGCCGGCGAAGGCGCTGATCGACGCGATCGCGCCGAGGTCGATCCGCCGGATGCGGCGGTTGCCGGCATCGGCCACGTAGAGCGCGTTGCCGACCAGCGCCAGGCCGCTCGGGCGGTAGAGGCGCGCCGCCGCGCCAGCGCCATCCGCGTAGCCTGGCTTGCCGCCGACCAGCACCGTGGGCGTGCCGCCGGCCGCCACCGCGTAGATCGCATGGCGCGTGGCGTCCGCGAAGTACACCGTTCCGTCTTCCGCCACGGCGATCGCCGTAGGCTCGTAGGCCTGGTCTGCCGCCAGATCCGTCCGCGTGCCGTCCGCGGCTACCTTCACCACCTTGCCGGAGTCTGCGTCGCCCACGTAGAGCGAGCCACCGGCAGCGGCGAGCGACAGGGGCTCGAAGCCCTCGATCGCGCGGTCGAACGCGCCGCCCCTCAGGACCACGATGCGCCGGCGCTCGCGATCGCCCAGGTAGACGGTGTCGTCCTCGGCGACGGCGATCGCGGAAGGCGCCGACGGCAGGTCGCCGGGGACGCCCGGCGTGGGGGCCGCAACGACATCCGCGACGGCGCAGGTGGAGACCTTGAGATCCTGGATCAGCTTGGCCAGGTCCTCGGCGCCGCGCGGGGCCGTCTCGACGGTCGCCTTGACCGAGGCCAGCGCCGCGGTCGCCACGCTCGAGGTCGCGACCAGCGTCGCGACCTTGCCCGAAAGCGCGGCCGGGTCGCCGAGGTCGACGGTGGTGCCGCTCTCGGCGGCGATCAACTTGCCGATTTCCTCGGCGGCGGCCTTGAAGCCCGCGGGGTCGATGTCGCCGAGCGCCTTCTTCTGGCCGACCACCGACGCGCAGACCATCGTCGTGAAGGGCGAGACGTCGGCCACCGCGCCCGTCGTTTCCGGCTTGACCAGCGACGCCAGCCGCCCGGTCTTGCCCGCCGGGGTGATGATCGAGACGACCACCTGGTACGTGACGCCCGAGGGCACCTGGGGGAAGCGGTAGCGGCCCTGATCATCCGTCTCGACGGGCGCGATCGGCAGCACCGCGTCGCCCGAGGTCAGGTACACGCGGGCGCGGGCGACCGGCTTGAAGCCGGGCGGCGTGGCGGCCTGCGCGAGCGAATAGTTGCCGGCGCCTGCCGCGACCAGATTGCCGGCGCCTGCCGCGACGATGTTGCCGGCGCCTGCCGCGACGAGGTTGCCGGCGCCGGCCGCCACCATCGTCGCGCCGTCGGCGCCGATCAGGTTGAGGCCGCCGGCCGCCACGAGGTTGGCCGGCGCCGTCACGGTGCCGGCGATCGCCGTGATCGTCCGGGGCGCGGTGATCACGGGGGCCGTGTCGGCGCCGGTGCCAGGCAGCGTCGATGCCGCCCCCGACCCCGATGGCGCCGGGGGCGGCGTGGTCACCTTCGCGCTCGTGCCCGCGCCGGCGCTCGGCGCCTTGCTCGTCGAAGGTGGGTTGGCGGGCGATGCGCAGGACGTCGCCAGCAGCACGGCGAGGAGGACGAGAGAGGCGCGGCGGGTCACGGGAGCTCCTTGTTCGATTACGGCTCCCGAACTTTTTGCCCGGCGACCGGCCCTTCATAACCGTGGAGCCGGGCTTGACGCCAATTTCGCCGCGATCGCAGGTCGTCCGATCAAGTGCCGATCCGGGCTTCCATTTTTAGAACAACTGTTCTATGATGGTTTTGCTATTGAGCCCCGCTCACCACCGCGGGGAGATTGAGAAAGGAAGAATCCATGAAGATTCTGCTCACCGGGACGATCCAGAGCTTCGCCGACAAGAAGGGCACCGTCGTGCTCGAGGCGAAACGGCGTTCCAAGGAAGGCCCGCAGGTCGAGACCTTTTACCTGAAGTTCCACAACGAGGACGCCTTCCGGGAATTCAAGGGGCGCTACGCCCTGGGCGCCGGTGTCCAGGTGATCGGCCTCCTGCGTCAGGTCCAGGCCCCGATCCTGGATCGGGCCACCAAGAAGCCGCTCAGCGGCTCCAACGGCCGCGAGCTGCGCAATGCGCTCCTCTCGGTCGAGGTGAAGGAGCACAAGGCCTTCAAGAACCTGGACGAGTTCGACACGATCTACGTCCACGGGATGGTCGGCATGGTCGACAAGAAGGACCTGCGCCAGAGCGGCTCGGGCCTGTCCTACCTGCAGGCGCGCGTGGCCTACAACCACTACAAGCGCCCGGGTGAGGACGAGGGTCAGGGCGACTTCTACAACGTCGTCGCCTTCGGCGGCCAGGCGGACAGCCTGAACAACCTCGAAAAGGGCGACAAGTTCATCATCGACTACGGCGTCATCGCCCTCGACACGTACGAGATGCGCGACGTCGCGCACTCGGACGGCACGCCCGTCTCGCGTAACGGCCTCGAGATCTTCATCCGCGAGTTCTCCTACCTGCCCCGCAGCCGCCAGTCCGGCTCGGCCCCGCTGGCGCCCGCCGGCGAGGAAATCCCCTTCTAACCCTCCCTCTCTCCAGCCCCTCCGTGCCGTCCTCTCCCCCGGGTGGGTTCGTGGGGGGGCTGGAGAGAGGGAAAGGATGCGGTGGTCGCCGATGAGCAACGACTCATGCGTAGCTGTTCAGCGGAGCGGCGCCTTCAGCTCCCGCACCATTCCCTCAACCTCGTCCAACGTCGCCTCGCCCCGCCCCAGCCGCTCCACGCGTTCCACCAGCGCCGAGCCCACCACCACGCCGTCCGCCGCGTCGCGCAGCTCGGCGACCTGGTCGGGGCGGGCGATGCCGAAGCCCACGCAGACCGGCAGGCCCATGGCGGCCCGCACGCGGGTCGCCTGCATGGCGACCTCGCCGAGGTCGGTGGTGGCCGCACCCGTCACGCCCGTGCGCGACACGTAGTAGACGAAGCCGCCCGCCACGGCCTTCACGGCCGCGAGCCGGTCCTCGCCGCTGGTCGGCGTCAGCAGATAGATCAGCGCCATGCCCGCGGCCCGGCACGCTGTGTGGAACTCATCGGCTTCCTCGGGCGGCAGATCCACCACCAGGAAGCCGTCCGCGCCTGCGGCCTTCGCGTCGCGCGCGATCGCGGCGAGACCGTATTGCAGGAAGGGGTTGTAATAGCCGAACAGGATCACCGGCTGGTCGTGGCCGGCCGTGCGCAGGCGCTTCACCAGCTCGAGCACCTTCGGCACCGTCGTGCCGGCCGCCAGCGCGCGTGTCGCGGCCCGCTGGATCGCGGGGCCGTCCGCCGTGGGGTCCGAGAAAGGCACGCCGAGCTCGATGATGTCCGCCCCGCCGCGCGCGAGCGCCTCCAGCACGGCGTAGGACCGCTCGAGATCCGGGTCGCCCGCCGTCACGAAGGTGACGAGGGCCTTCTCGCCGCGGCTCGCCAGCTCGGCGAATCGGGTCTCGAGGCGAGAGGTGGTGGTGGTCGCGGAATCTGCGGACATGGGCGGGTTCTCCGTGAGGGGCCGGGCCCATTCTACCACTCCCGTGGTGCTGCGACCCGCAACCCGCGGTTGTGAAGGCCTCAACCCCGGTTAGGCCGTTCGTGGTATACATGAACCGCCATGACGGCCGGCCACGGCGGCCGCGAGACCCCACGACCGACTGGAGGATGCGTTGCGCGTCCGGCCCGGAACATCCTATCCCCTCGGTGCGACCTGGGACGGCATGGGCGTGAACTTCGCGCTCTTCTCCGAGCATGCGACCGCCGTCGAGCTCTGCCTCTTCGGTTCCGCGGACGCGATGGCCGAGTCGCACCGCATCCCGCTCGCCGAGCGCACGGACATGGTCTGGCACGGCTACCTGCGCGACGTGCGCCCCGGCCAGCTCTACGGCTACCGCGTGCACGGGCCCTACAAGCCCAAGCAGGGCCACCGCTACAACCCGGCCAAGGTCATGCTCGACCCCTACGCCAAGGCGCTCGGCCGGCCGATGCGCTGGTGCGACGAGCTCTTCGGCTACAAGGTCGGCGACTCCCACACGGACCTCACGCGCGACGACCGCGACAACGCGGCCTACGCCCCGCTCGCGGCCGTGGTCGACACCACGTTCAACTGGGGCGAGGACCGCCCGCCGCGGACGCCGTGGCACCAGACCGTGATCTACGAGGTCCACGTCAAAGGCTTCACGAAGCTGCACCCGGAGGTGCCGGACAGGCTGCGTGGCACCTACGAAGGCCTCGCCAGCGAGCCGGTCATCCGCCACCTGAAAGAGCTCGGCGTGACGGCGGTCGAGCTGCTCCCCGTGCACCAGCACGCGATCGACGGGCACCTGGTGAAGCACGGGCTCTCGAACTACTGGGGCTACAACACGCTCTCGTATTTCGCGCCGGATGGGCGCTATTCCGCCTCGGCCGACCCGCTCGAGGCCGTTCGCGAGTTCAAGACGATGGTGCGCGCGCTCCACGCCGCCGGCATCGAGGTGATCCTCGACGTCGTCTACAACCACACGGCGGAGGGCAGCCACCTGGGGCCCACGCTCTCGCTGCGCGGCATCGACAACGCATGCTATTACCGCCTGACTGACAAGGACCGGCGCTACTACCAGGATTTCACGGGCTGCGGCAACACGCTCAATATGCAGCACCCACGCGTGCTCCAGCTAATCATGGACTCGCTGCGCTACTGGGTGCAGGAGATGCATGTCGACGGCTTCCGCTTCGACCTCGCCTCCGCCCTGGCCCGCGAGCTCTACGCCGTGGATCGGCTCTCGGCCTTCTTCGACATCATCCACCAGGACCCTGTGCTCTCGCAGGTCAAGCTGATCGCCGAGCCATGGGACCTCGGCGAGGGCGGCTACATGGTGGGCAACTTCCCGGTGGGCTGGACGGAATGGAACGGCAAGTACCGCGACAGCGTGCGGCGCTTCTGGAAGGGCGACGGCGGGCTCGCGAACGAGATCGCGATGCGCCTGGCAGGCAGCTCCGACCTCTATCAGGACGACGGGCGCGCGCCCTACGCCAGCATCAACTTCGTGACCTGCCACGACGGCTTCACGCTGCGCGATCTCGTGACCTACAACCAGAAGCACAACGAGGCCAACCGCGAGGGCAACCGCGACGGCGATAGCCACAACAACAGCTGGAACTGCGGCGTGGAGGGCGAGACCGACGACCCGGCCGTGAACGCCATGCGCGCCCGCCAGATGCGCAACCTCATGGCGACGCTGCTCTTCTCGCAGGGGGTGCCGATGTTGAGCGGCGGCGACGAGATCGGCCGCACGCAGCGCGGCAACAACAACGGCTATTGCCAGGACAACGAGCTGACCTGGCACCCCTGGACGCTCTCCGAGGCCCAGGCGGGCTTCCTGGCTTTCACGAAGGCTTGCCTGGCGCTGCGCAAGGCACACCCGGTCTTCCAGCGGCGGAAGTTCTATCAGGGGCGCCAGATCCGCGGCTCGCAAGCCAAGGACCTCGCCTGGTACGAGCCATCCGGCCGGGAGATGACCAACGCGGCCTGGAACCAGCATTTCGTGCGCTGCATCGGCGTGAAGCTGGCGGGCGACGTGATGGACGAGGTCGACGCGGACGGCGAGCGCGTCGTCGACGATACGCTCCTGTTGCTCTTCAACGCCCACCACGAGGCGATTCCCTTCGCCCTGCCGGCCGGACCGCCGGGCACCGGCTGGGACACGCTCCTCGACACGGCCCTCGATCACCCCGACCACCCCGTCCTCAAGCCCGGCCAGAAATTCGATCTGTTCGGGCGCTCGATGGCCGTGCTGCGCGCCCGGCCGATTTCGGAAGGCCAGGCCCCATGACCGAGCAGACCACCCCTACCCCGGCCACCGAAGGGCGCCCGAATGCGCCGTTCCTGACGGACTTCGACTGGTACCTTTTCTCGCAGGGCAAGCATTACCAGACGTACAAGAAGATGGGGGCCCATCCCTGGGAGATGGGCGGCCAGGCCGGCTACCACTTCGCCGTCTGGGCGCCGAACGCGCGCGAGGTCTCGGTCATCGGCGATTGGAACAAGTGGACGCGCGGCGCGCATCCGCTCGTGAAGCACCATGACACGGGCGTGTGGTTCGGCTTCATCCCCGGCATCACCCAGAACTTGCGCTACAAGTACGCGATCGCCTCCGCCGTGAATGACCATTACGTCGAGAAGGCCGATCCGCACGGCTTCGCGAGCGAGCTGCCGGACGGCACGGCCTCGCGCACCTGGGACCTGGCCGGCTTCGTGTGGAGCGACGACAAGTGGATGGCCGGCCGCGGCCGGCGCCAGGAGCCCGACGCGCCGATCAACATCTACGAGGTGCACCTGGGGTCCTGGCGCCGCCGGCCTGACGGCACCTGGATGACCTACCGCGAGGTGGCGCCGCTGCTCGCCAAGTACGTCGCGGACATGGGCTACACCCACGTGGAGCTCATGCCTATCACCGAGCACCCGTTCTACGGCTCGTGGGGATACCAGACCATCGGCTACTTCTCGCCCACGGCGCGCTTCGGCGACCCCCAGGACCTCATGTTCTTGATCGACGCGCTGCACCAGGCCGACGTCGGCGTGATCCTCGACTGGGTGCCCGCGCACTTCCCGCGCGACGAACATGGCCTCGCCTACTTCGACGGCACGCACCTCTACGAGCACGCCGACCCCCGCCAGGGCCTGCACACCCACTGGAACACCTTCATCTTCAACTATGGGCGCCAGGAGGTGGACAACTTCCTCATCTCGAACGCGCTCTTCTGGCTCGACACGTACCACATCGACGGCCTGCGCGTGGACGCCGTGGCCTCCATGCTCTACCTGGACTACGGGCGCAACGAGGGCGAGTGGGTGCCCAACGTGCATGGGGGCCGCGAGAACCAGGAGGCGATCGAATTCCTGAAGCGCTTCAACCAGAACGTGCAGGCCTTCTTCCCCGGCGCGATCACCATCGCCGAGGAGTCCACCGCCTGGCCGCGCGTGACCGGCGATCCCCGCGACGGCGGTCTGGGCTTCAGCTACAAGTGGAACATGGGCTGGATGCACGACATGATCGAGTACATGAGCCAGGACCCGCTGTTCCGGCCGGGGCTCCACAACAAGCTCACCTTCTCGATGATGTACGCCTACTCGGAGCGCTACGTGCTGGCCTTCTCGCATGACGAGGTGGTCCACCTCAAGCGCTCGATGGCAGGCAAGATGCCCGGCGATGACTGGCAGAAGCTCGCCAACTTGAGGCTCCTGTACGGTTACATGACCGGCCATCCGGGCAAGAAGCTGCTCTTCATGGGCCAGGAGTTCGGCCAATGGTGGGAATGGAACCACGACGGCCAGCTGGCCTGGGACTTGCTCGATCGCCCGGCCAACCTCGGCGTGGCCCTCTGGACCCGCGACGCGAACAAGCTGCTCGCCACCTCGCGCGCCATGTCCGCGGGCGATCACTACCCCTGGGGCTTCAAGTGGGTGGACTGCCACGACGCCGTCCAGAGCATCGTGAGCTTCCTGCGCTACGACGCCGAGGACCCCGAGACGGCGATGCTCTTCGTCTGCAACTTCACGCCCGTGCCGCGGCACGACTACCGCGTGGGCGTGCCGTGGGCGGGCCATTGGGCAGAAGTCCTGAACTCCGACGCGCCGGAATACGGCGGCAGCGGCGTGGGCAACCAGGGCGGCAAGGATGCGGA
The DNA here is from genome assembly GCA_036675505.1 of Candidatus Sericytochromatia bacterium. Taxonomy (GTDB): domain Bacteria; phylum Cyanobacteriota; class Sericytochromatia; order S15B-MN24; family JAQBPE01; genus JAKFEW01. The sequence goes on along the minus strand of JAKFEW010000143.1, from coordinate 93,017 downwards.
GGCGGTGCCGTTCCACGGCCTCGAGCACTCCGTGAGCCTGAGCCTCCCGCCGCTCGCGTGCCTGGTTTTCAAGGCGCCGCCGAAAGCAGGTGGCCAGGCCCATGATCAGGCCGGGGAAATGGCCAGAGAGAAGGACAAGGGCGAGGACAAGGCCCCCAAGGCCGCGAAGGGGCGCAAAAAATCCAAGTAAGGACGGGTTGCTCTCAAATTCGGGTATGACACCTGAATGAGGCCCCGTTTCCCAAAGTGCCACATCGCTCTCGTGCTCGCGGGCACGCTCATGCTGGCAGCCGCCTGTGCCCGCCCGTTCCCTCGCGGCCAACTGGGCGTGGCGCCGGCCGCCGAGCCATCGTCGGTCGCGATCGTGGCCATCAAGGCCACGCCGGTCGCGTCGATCGCGAACCTCGGGATCCTGGCCGGGCGGGTGTTGGGTCCGCGCGCCGAGATCGTCGCGAACAACGCCGCGAGCATCCTGTCCAACAACGCCGGAAGCTTCACGTCCAAAGTGAAATCGGGCGGCGGGCTGATCAGCGACAAGGGCTCGGCCGTCATCGCCAACAACGGCGGCGGCGTGATCTCGAACCATGGCGCCAGCTACCGGCTGGCCGGGGAAGCGGAAGACCTGGTGCCGGTGGCGGGTGCCCGCGTGGAAGTGCTGGACGAAGCCGGTGCGCCGCTGTCCGACGCGCCAGCGACCACCACGGCCGATGGCGGCTTCACCTTCGCGGCGATCCGGCCGTCCGGGGCCTCGGTGTTCCTGCGCGTCACCTACGAGACCGGCGGCCACGCGCTGACCCTCGCGGCGATCGCGGCGGCTCCGCGCGACGCCCGCATCGACGTCCGCGTCACCCCCGCCACCACGTTCGTCGCCAAGAAGGTCGACCAGCTGCTGCTGGCGGGCTCCGTGCAGCCGGCCGCCCTGCGCCCGGAGGCCCTCGCGAAAGCCGCCACGGCGCTCGCGAACGAGCTCTCGTCGACCGGGCAGGTGGCCGCGGCGCTCCTGCCCCCGGCCACCGCGGCCCGCGCCTTCGACACCGTGCTGAAGGAAGCCGAAGCGGCCAAGACCGAAGTCACGGCGATCGCCGAGACCGCGGAACTCGGTTCGCTGGTCACCGCCTCGCCGGAAGGCGGCTCTGCGCCCGCGCCGTTCTCCAAGCCCGTGGCGGCCTCTGCCCAGCCCACCGCGAGCGCGGCGCCGTCCGCCGCTCCGACGACGGCGACGACACCGGTCGCGACGGCCAGGCCCCTGACCGCGCCCGACCAAGCCACCGCGTCCAAGGCGCCCGCGGAGCCGGTCGTCGAGGCGTCGAAAGCGCCCGTCGTGGCCGAGTCGGAGAACCCAAGCGACGACGAGCCCCCTGTCAACGACGACACCCCGGCCACGCCGACGCCCGTCGCCACCCCGGAGCCCACCCCGACGCCCACGCCCCGGGCCACGGCCACGCCGAATCCGGCGCCGGTCGAGGCGGGCGATCAGCCCGACGCGACCTGAGCGCCGGGTGAGGTGCGAAGCGGCACGCCCATCGATCCCCGGACAGGTCACCCCGATACATCCTCGGTCGCTGCTCGTCGCCTTCCTCGCGATCCTGTCCACGCTGACCGGCGCCGCGAACCTGGCGTCCGTGCGCGTCCATGAGGTCGTGCTCGCGTTGCCCGCGGGCTGGCTCCAGGTACCGGTCGGACCACACCCGCCGAAGGGTCTGGTGGCGCGGTTCGTGCTCTCGCCGGCGCGGTCAGGCGGGCAGCCGGCTGGCCGGCTCTACCGCATCGCGGGGCCGCGGGACGTCGCGGCCATGATCGCAGCCACGCCAAGCGAGGACCCGCACGCGTTCGACCAGGACGGGCCGAGGCGGCCGCACCGGCTTGCGGGCATCCGGATCGGTGACCGCTCGGGCCTCTCATCCTGGACGGTCCGGCACGACCTCGCGGGCACAACGGCCTACGTGCGGCGCGACGTCGTGATCACCCGGCAAGACGTGGGGTACCGGCTGGTGCTCGACCTGTCCTTCAACGGAGACGAGCACGTGGCGCATGCCTTCGGTATCGAGGCGTCGGCGATCGTGGCTTCGTGGCGGTGGGTGCGATAGGGAATGCCGAGGCCCCGCCCTCCGAGCGGTCAGGTACCCAGCCGGGCGGCGATGGTGACCATATCCTTGTCGCCGCGCCCGGAGAGGTTGAGCAGGACGCGGGCGTCGGCGGGGAGGCCGGGCACGAGGTGCTTGAGCCACGCGACCGCATGCGCGCTCTCCAGCGCCGGGATGATGCCCTCGGTGCGCGAGAGCAGCTTCACGCCCTCCAGCGCCGCCTCGTCCGTCACCGCGTGGTAGGTCGCCCGGCCGGTGTCCTTGAGGTGGCTGTGCTCGGGGCCCACGCCCGGATAGTCGAGGCCGGCGCTGATCGAGTGGGCTTCCTGAATCTGCCCGTCGTCGTCCTGCAAGACGTAGGAGTAGCTGCCATGAAAGACGCCGGGCCGGCCGTGTGACAGCGTCGCGCCGTGCTTGTCGGTGTGCACGCCTTCGCCGGCCGGCTCGACCCCGATCAGCGCCACCTCGGCGTCGTCGCGGAAGGCGTGGAAGATGCCCATCGCGTTCGAGCCGCCGCCGACGCAGGCCACCACGTGGGTGGGCAGCCGGCCAGTGGCCTCGAGCATCTGGGCGCGTGCCTCCTGGCCGATCACGGCCTGCAGGTCGCGGACCAGCATCGGATACGGGTGCGGGCCGCCGACCGAGCCCAGCAGATAGTAAGTGTCACGCACGTTGGTGACCCAGTCGCGCATCGCCTCGTTCATGGCGTCCTTGAGGGTCGCCGACCCCGAGTCGACAGGCCGCACCTCGGCGCCCAGCAGGTGCATGCGGGCCACGTTGAGCGCCTGGCGCTCGGTGTCCACGCGGCCCATGTACACGATGCAGGGCATGCCGAAGAGCGCGCAGACCGTGGCGGTGGCGACGCCATGCTGGCCGGCGCCGGTCTCGGCGATGATGCGGGTCTTGCCCATGCGGCGGGCCAGCAGGATCTGGCCCACGCAGTTGTTGATCTTGTGGGCGCCCGTGTGGTTCAAATCTTCTCGCTTGAGGAAGATGCGGGCGTCGCCGAGCGCCCCGGCGAGCCGCCGCGCCTCGTAAAGCAGCGACGGCCGGCCCACGTACGACTTCAAGTAATGGTGGTACTCGGCCATGAAGCCCGGGTCCTGGCGCGCGGCATCCCAGGCGGCGGCCAGCTCCGTGACGGCCGGCATCAGCGTCTCGGCGACGTAGCGGCCGCCGAAGGGGCCGTAGTGGCCGCGGGCGTCGGGGACAGCGGGGGAGGTCATCGGATGGTCCTTTCCACGGAAGGCTGGTGGCTGCGCGCCCCCAGGGCTTCGAGCTTCGCGATCGCCGAGCCGTCCGCCATCGCGGCGAAAGCCCGCTGCAAGGCTTCTTCCCAGCTCGCGGCCAGGCCGGCCACCTTGAGCGCGGCCGCCGCGTTGAGGGCGACGATGTCGGCCCTGGGCCCGGCCTCGCCGCCGAGCACCGCTCGGGCGATCGCCGCGTTGTCGGCCGGCTCGCCGCCTTTCAGCGCCGCGTGGTCGGCCCGTGTGAGGCCGAGCTCGCGCGCGTCCAGCGTGTAATACTCGGCCCGGCCGTCGCGCCACTCGCCGACGTGGGTGTCGGCGCAGGTGCTCAGCTCGTCGAGCCCGTCGGCGCCATGGACGACCATGGCGCCCACCAGCCCGAGCGCGCCCAGCGCCTCGAGCACGACCGGCACCAGCGCCCGGTCGTAGACGCCCACCACCTGATGGTCCGCGCCGGCCGGGTTGGACAGCGGGCCGATCAGGTTGAAGATCGACCGGATCCCGAGCTCCTTGCGCGTGGGCCCCGCATGCCGCATCGCGGGGTGGTGCGTCGGCGCGTAGAGGAACCCTATGCCGATTTCGGCGAGGCAGGCCTCGACGGTCTCGACGGTGGCCTCGAGGTTCACCCCGAGCGCCTTGAGCACGTCCGCGGAGCCCGAGGCCGACGTGTTGGAATGGTTGCCGTGCTTGGCCACCACCGCGCCGCCCGCGGCCACCACGAAGGCCGCCGTCGTCGAGATGTTGAAGGTGCCCGAATGGTCACCGCCGGTCCCACAAGTGTCGACGACCGGGCGGCCCTTCGGCGGCGTGACGCGGGTCGCCCGGGCCCGCAGCACGTCGGCGGCACCTGCCACTTCTTCGGGCGTCTCGCCTTTCATGCGCAGGGCCACCAGGAAGGCGCCGAGCTGCGCGGGGGTGGCCCCGCCGCCCATGATGGTCTCAAACGCGGCGCCCATCTCCGCGCGCGTCAGCGAGCGGCGATCGATCAGCTTGGCGAGGTGGGGCTTGAGCACGGCTAGAGCCTCGCGAGGAAGTTGCCGAGCAGGTCGCGCCCGCCGTCGGTCAGGATGGACTCCGGGTGGAACTGCACGCCCTCGATCGGAAGCGTCTTGTGCCGCAGGCCCATGATCTCGCCTTCGTCGGTCCAGGCCGTGACTTCCAGGCAATCGGGCAGCGTCTCGCGCCGCACGATCAACGAGTGGTAGCGCGTGCCCGTGAAAGGGTCGGGCAGGCCCGTGAACACGCCCGCGCCGGCATGGCGAATCGGCGAGGTCTTGCCGTGCATGATCCGCGGGGCGCGCACCACCTCGCCGCCATAGGCCTGGCCGATCGCCTGGTGGCCGAGGCACACGCCGAAGGTCGGGACGCGCGGGGCGAGTTGCAGGAGCAGGTCGAGCGAGATGCCCGCCTCGCCGGGATGCCCGGGACCCGGCGAAATCACCACCCCGTCCGGCTTCATGGCCGCGACCTCCGCCACGCTCACCGTATCGTTGCGGTGCACGGCCAGCCTGGCGCCGAGGTCGCCGAAGTACTGGACCAGGTTGTAGGTGAACGAGTCGTAGTTGTCGATGACGACGAGAAAGGGATTGGTCATCTCAAAGTACCGGTAGGCCAGCAGCCGCCAGCTCGATCGCCCGTCGCACCGCCCCCGCCTTGTGGAGCGTCTCCTTGTACTCGAGCGCCGGCACGGAATCGTAGACGATCCCCGCGCCCGCCTGGAAGGTCATGGTATCCCCCGTCGCGACCAGGGTGCGGATGGCGATCGCGAGGTCCGCGTTGCCGTTGTAGGCGAAATAGCCCACCGCACCGCCGTACACGCCCCGCTTCACCGGCTCGAACTTCTCGATCAGCTGCATCGCGCGCACCTTGGGCGCGCCGGAGAGGGTGCCTGCCGGGAAGGCCGAGCGGAAGGCGTCGAAGGCCGTGGTGCCGGGCGGCAGCTTGCCCACCACCGAGCTCACGAGGTGCATGACGTGCGAGTAGCGCTCCACCACCATCCGGTCGACCACCCGCACCGAGCCGAGCTCGGCGACGCGTCCGACGTCGTTGCGACCGAGATCGATCAGCATCACGTGCTCCGCGACCTCCTTGGGGTCGGTCCGCAGCTCGGCCTCGAGCGCGAGGTCCTCGTCGCGATCCTGGCCGCGCGGGCGGGTGCCCGCGATCGGGCGCACGGTCAACTCGTCGCGCTCGACCCGGAAGAGCAGCTCGGGGCTCGCGCCGACCACCGTCGCCTCGGGGAAGCGCAGGTGATACATGTACGGGCTCGGGTTGATGACGCGCAGCGCGCGGTAGACCTCGAGCGGATCCGGCGCCGGCCGGGCCTGGAAGCGCTGCGAGATCACGAGCTGGAACACGTCGCCGGCGCGGATGTGCTCCTTGACGGCCTCGACGGCCGCCTCGAAGCCGGCCTGGTCGAAGTTCGCGGCCACGGTGATTTCGCGGCCGTGCGCGATGGGCGCCTGCGGCGCCGGCTCGCGCAGGCGCGCCTTGAGGCGCTGCAACGCGGCCACAGCGGCGTCCCAGGCGGTGCCGGCGTCGGCATGCTCGAAGACGCGCGCGAGGTGCACCAGCTGCACGCGCAGGCTCAGGTTGTCGAACACCACCACCTCGCCCGGGAACATCCAGGCGGCGTCCGGCGCGTCGATCCCCGCGGCCGTCTCGTCGGGCAGGCGCTCGACGAAGCGGACGACGTCGTAGCCGAACCAGCCCACGGCGCCGCCCGCGAAGCGCGGCAGGCCCTGGACGTTCACGAAGCGGTGGTCGTTCATGAGCGCCTGTAGCACAGCGACCGGATCGCCGGCGCCATGGCGCTCGCCGCCGGCGTCGCGGATGGTGTGGCGATCGCCTCGCGCCACCAGCGTGCGCCACGGCGAGAAGCCGATGAACGAGTAGCGGCCCCACTTTTCGCCGCCCTCGACCGACTCGAGCAGGAACGATCCCTCGGCCGAGTCCACCCGCCGGTAGATCGACACGGGGGTCTCGGCGTCGGCGATCAGGGTCTCGTAGACGGGGATCAGGTCGCCTTCGGCGGCGAGGCGCACGAAGGTCTCCCGATCGGGGACGATGCCGGGGGTGATGGTCGCGACGCGGGCCATGGGCCTAGACGGTCGCCGCCAGGGGCAGGGATTGGACTTCCGTATCGAGCGCGGCGGCGATGCGGCGGACGCCCGTCATCAGCTCCTCGAACTGCTCCGGGAAGAGCGTCTGGCCGCCGTCGGACTTGGCCTTGTCCGGGTTGCGGTGGACCTCCACGATGATGCCGTCGGCGCCTGCCGCGATGGTGGCGCGGCTCATCGGCGCGATCAGCGCGCGCCGGCCCGTGCCGTGGCTGGGATCGCCCACCACCGGCAGGTGGCTCAGGCGCTTCACCAGCGGGATCGCCGTCACGTCCATCGTGTTGCGGGTCGCGTCGTCGTAGGAGCGGATGCCGCGCTCGCAGAGGATCACCTGGGTGTTGCCCTCGGCGAGGATGTACTCGGCCGCGAGCAGCCACTCCTTGATGGTGGCCGACGGGCCGCGCTTGAGCATGACGGGCTTGTTGGATCGGCCCGCGCGGCGCAGCAGCGCGAAGTTCTGCATGTTGCGCGCGCCGAGCTGGATGATGTCGGCGTAGGCCTCGACGAGCTCGAGACTCTCGTGGTCGATCGCCTCGGTGATGATCGCCAGGCCGTAGCGGTCACGCGCTTCGGCCATGATTTTCAGGCCCTCCTCGGCCAGGCCCTGGAACGAGTAAGGGCTCGACCGGGGCTTGAACGCCCCGCCGCGCAACACGGTGGCGCCGGCCCGCGCGACGCGCTCGGCGGTCTCGAGCAACTGCTCGCGGGTCTCGACGGCGCACGGGCCTGCCATCACGCAGATCTTCCCGCCGCCGATGGTCACGCCGTTCGACAGCGTGATCACCGTGTCTTGCGGGTGCCACTCCCGGCTCACCTGCTTGTACGGGGCCGACACCTGGATCACCTGCTGGACGCCCGGCATGTCCTGGAACGGCGCGGGGTCGACCGGGCCGTCGTTGCCGACGATGCCGATCGCGGTGCGCTGCTCGCCCGGAATCGGGCGCGGCTCGAAGCCGATCTCCGTGATGAGGGCCTTCACCGCCTCGATCTGATCGGGCGTGGCCTGGTGCTGCATCACGATGAGCATGGGGTACCTTTCCTCAGGCGAGCGGTGGATGCCGCCTACCAACGCTGTCGCAACCGTTACTTACCCGCCCGCGCGGGCCGCGCCACGGCGACGGCCCCCATCCTGCCACAGGTGGGGGCCGACCGGGAAGGTGACGAGGGTTGAGGTCGTCGCAACGAAAGGTTGCGAAACAACCCTCGGCAGGGTCCTAGAGCGCGTGGATCGGGATCGTGGCTTTGAGCGGTTGGAGCTTCGCGTCCGCGATCGGCACGCCGTTGAGGTCCTGGAACCCGACGTCGGCCGTCACGAGGGTCGGCGCGTCGTCGGGGTAGCCCTCGGCGAAGATGGCGTCGAGGGCGATCGACGCGAGCGGGATGTGGAACGCGGTCGTCGCACCGGTGCGCACCTGGCGCGGCGGGATCGGCACCAGCAGCGGGCCGACCACCGTGGGGGCGCGGCCCGCCTGCTGCGCGGCCGGCGTCGTGTACGTGAAGGAGAGCTCGTAGGCCGCGACCAGGTTGCCCGGGCTGCCGGGCGGCGCGGTCAGGTAGACGGTGGCGTCCGCCGGGGTCGGATCGTAAGCGACGGTCGTCTCGACGAAGACGGCGCCGTTGGTCTCGGTGTGCCGGGCCTGCGTCAACCTCACCGCGATCCCCGTCGCTGGCGCGAGCCCCGCCCACGCCAGCACCATGGGCGTGGGCCCTTCCGGCCCGGCCGTGACCGGCGCGAGCGACGGGGGCGCCGGCGGCGGCCCGGTGGGGGCGGCCGTCGCAGCGGGCTTCGGCCCGGCGAGCAGGCGGATTGGCACGGTGGCTTTCACGCGATCCAGGTCCAAATTCGCGACCTCCATGCCCGCCTCGTTGAGGAACGCCACCCTGGCGATCACCATGCTGGGCAGGTCGTCGCGATCGCCCCGGAAGAGATCGGTGAGCGCGCGCGTGGCGATCGCCACGTCGATCGTGACCGGCGCGCCGGCCCGTGTGTTCGAGGCCATCGGGACCTGCAGCGGCGCGATCGGCACGCGTGTCGGGCCGATCACGACGGGCAGCTTGCCCTCCTTCTGGTTGTTGATCGTGGTGTACTCGTAGACGAACTCGTAGGCGGCGATGGTCGTGCCGGGACTGCCCGGCGGCGCCGCGAGCGTGATCGTGACGTCGGGCGGGTCCGGCGTGTAGGCGACCGAGGTGTCGACCATGGTCAAGCCGTCGTTCGTCACGGTTCGCTTGATGTCCAAATACGCCGCGATCCCATTCTCGGGGCTTAGACGGGTCCAGGCGACGATTGCCGGCACGTGGCCGTCGGGAGCCGCGAGGAGCGGCGGGATCGCGTCGAGCCAGGCTTCGGGACGGTCGTCGGCGACGGGGGTGCCCGCGCTCGGCGGGTCAGCCGGCTCGGCACGCGGGGTGGCCGGCGTGGCGGGGAGCACGGCCGATCCGCCGGGCGCCTGGGAGGGTTTGCGCGACGGATCCGCGGGCGAGGGCGAAGCTTTGTCGGGCGCGGTCCTGGCCGACGCAGGATTCCCGTTCGACGTGGCAGGCGGGGTGATCTTCACGTCGCAGGCGGCCGCGGTCAGGCCTATCAGGGCGATCGGCGCCATCCACGTTCTCATCCGGCGCATCAGCTCTCCTTCTGGGCCGTTCGGGCCCCAGGTACCCCTTGTACCCAGGCGGGCGAGCAAGGGATTTTCAGGCCGGCGGGCGCAAGATCGGGCGGACCTCGCCGGGGTCGACCTCGGCGGTCTCGACGCGGCCGATCGCCGTCGGCAGCACGAAGGTGAGCCGCGCACTCTGGTTCTTCTTGTCGCGCGTCATCGCGTCGAGCAGCTCGTCATCCGGCATGCCGGGCACCTCGGTGGGCAGCCGCAGCGCCACGAGCAGCGCGATGAGCCGCGCGACATCGCCCGCGGGCAACAGGCCGCGGCGCTCGGCCAGGCGCGCGGCGGCCACCATGCCGATGGCCACGGCCTCGCCGTGCAACACGGCGCCATAGCCCGCCACCGCCTCGATCGCGTGCCCCACCGTGTGCCCGAAGTTGAGGATCACCCGGCGCCCGCCCGGCGCCTCGCGCTCGTCCTCGGCGACCACCTCGGCCTTCAGCTCGCAGCAGCGCGCCACGAGTCGGCCGAGCAACGCCAAATCGCGGGTGTCCAGGCCCGCCGTTTCTCGCTCCATCGTCTCGAAGAGATCGGGGTCCATGATCACGCCGTACTTCACCATCTCGCCGAGGCCCGCGCGGTACTCGCGGTCCGACAGCGTGAGCAGCGTGCTGGTGTCCGCGAGCACGGCTGCTGGCTGGTGGAAAGCGCCGATCAGGTTCTTGCCGTGCGGGTGGTTGAGGGCCACCTTGCCGCCCACCGACGAGTCGATCTGCGCGAGCAGGGTCGTGGGCACCTGCACGAAGGGCACGCCGCGGTTGAACGTCGCCGCCACGAAGCCCGCGAGGTCGCCCACCACGCCGCCGCCCAGCGCCACGATCGGCGAGCTGCGCCGCAGCCCGGCGCGCACGCAGGCGTCGTACAGCTGCCCGGCCTGCGCGAGCGATTTGCTGCCCTCGCCGGCCGGCACGGTCTCGAGCACGGGCGACCAGCCGGCGAGCTGCAAGCTCGCGAGCACCACCTCGGCGTACCAGGCCGGCACGCCGTCGTCGGTCACGACCAGGCAGGCGCCAGGCTGGCCTGGCATCAGGCGCGGCAGCTCGGCGAGCGCGCCGGGCGCCACGACGATGCGGTAGGCGCGCTCGGCGAGCGCCACGGTCACCTCGTCGACCGGGCCGAAGAGGTCCGCCGCGATCTCGGCGGCGATCGCCGCCGGATCGCCGCCGCTGGTGTCGTAGGCCAGCGGGAAGCGGCCGTAGGTCAAGCGCCGCACGGCGTGGCGCGCGGTGAAGAGCTCGCGGTCCTTGGCCAACGGGCGGTTCGGGTCGCTCCCCGCACGCTCCCAGAGCACGTCCACCGGCGCGTCGAGCAGCACCACCGGCCCCATCGCGGCCAGGATCGCGCGCGTCTCGTCCTCGACCACGGCGCCGCCGCCGGTGGCGAGCACCAGATCCACCTTGCCGGCCAGCGAGGCGATCGCCTGGCGCTCCCACATCCGGAAGTGGCTCTCGCCCTCGGCGAAGAGGTCCGGGATCGACTTGCCGGACATCCCCTCGACCAGCGCGTCGGCGTCCGCGAAGTCCCAGCCGAGGCGCTCGGCGAGCTGCTGGCCGATCGCGGTTTTGCCCGCCCCCATGTAGCCCGTGAGGACGACGCGTCGGATCATTGGCCATCCCCTCCGGCGCGGCGCCGGACGACTTTCACGGCGCCCTGCAGCGCCAGCACGTAGCCGTCGGGCCCGAGGCCCGCGATCACGCCGTCGACCACCTCGGAGATGGTCGAGTGGTGCCGGAAGGCCTCGCGCTTCCAGACGTTGCTGAGGTGGATCTCGACCTTCGCGCCGGGGAAGGCGGCCAGCGCGTCGCGCAGGGCGATCGAAGTGTGCGTGAGCGCGCCGGCGTTGATCACGATCGCGTCGACGCCGGCGGCGATCGCCTCGTGAATCCAGTCCAGGATCACGCCCTCGTGGTTGCTCTGCTTGCAAGCGACGGTGGCGCCCATCGCCTGGCCGCGCGTGCGCAGCGCGTCATCGATTTCGGCAAGCGTGGTGCTGCCGTAAATCTGGGGCTCGCGGGTGCCGATCAGGTTCAGGTTGGGCCCGTGGATGACCCAGACCCCGAGCTCGGGCTCGCTCATGTCTCGGACTCCTCGTCCTGGCCTGGCGCGGCCTCGCCGCCCAGCGGCAGCCGGGCCGCCTGCAGGCTTTCGCTGGCCTCGAAGTGGGCCTGGAGCTCGGCCAACGAGTCGCCGCCGTACTTCTCGAGGACGGCTTCGGCGAGCACCCAGGCCACCATCGCCTCGGCGATCACGCCGGCGGCGGGCACGGCGCAGGCGTCGGCGCGCTCGAAGTGCGCCGGCACCGCCTCGCCGGTCTGGATGTCGATGCTGGGCAGCGGCCGAGGCATGGTGGCGATCGGCTTCATGGCGGCCCGCACGATGAGCGGCTGGCCGTTCGACATGCCGCCTTCGACGCCGCCCGCGCGGTTGCTGGTCCGCTTGAAGCCTACCTCGAAGGAATCGTGCGCCTCGGTGCCGGGCAGCGCTGCGACCTCGAAGCCGAGGCCGAACTCGACGCCCTTGATGGCGTGGATGCTCATGAGTGCCTGGGCGAGCCGGCCGTCGAGCCGCCGATCCCAGTGGACGTGCGAGCCGAGCCCGACCGGCAATGGCGTGGTCCGCACCTCCACCACGCCGCCGAGCGAGGTGCCGGCCCGCTTGGCGGCATCGATCGCGGCGACCATGCGGGTCGCGGCCTCGACGTCGACGCAACGGACCGACGAGATGTCGGCCGCCTCGCGCATCGTGGCGATCCAGCCTCGCTGGCTCCCTTCGGTCAGCGGCGCGGTGTAGACGTCGTGATCGAGGTTGGCGGCCTCGCCGCCGATGCGCACGACGTGGCTCATCAGCTCGATGCCCAGCGCACGCAGCAGCACGCGGGCGACGGCGCCGGCCGCCACGCGCATGGTGGTCTCGCGGGCGCTCGCGCGCTCGAGCACGTCGCGCACATCCGCGAGGTCGTACTTCATCGCGCCGGCCCAGTCCGCGTGGCCGGGCCGCAGCTTGGTGATCCGCCGCAGGGCGAGCTGGGCCTCGCGCGCGTCGTCCTCGGCGTCGCGCGGGGCAGGGTCCATCGCACCGGTCCAGTTCGCGAAGTCTCGGTTCACGACGCGCAGCGCGATCGGCGCGCCGGTCGTCAGCCCGAGCCGGACGCCGCCCTGGAACTCGATCGCGTCCTTCTCGATCTTCATGCGGCCGCCGCGGCCGTAGCCGTGCTGGCGGCGGGTCAGCTCGGCGTCGATCGCGCCCGCGGGCAGCGCGAGGCCGGCGGGCATGCCTTCGATGATCACCGTGAGGGCGGGCCCGTGAGACTCGCCGGCGGTCAGGAAGCGGATCATGCGAGTTCCTCCCGGGCCGCGGCCCGCATCGCGTCGAGCGGCGCTTCATGCCCCGTCCAGAGCGAGAATGCCGCGGCGGCCTGTTGCACCAACATCTCGAGGCCGTTGTCGCCCGCGAGCCCGCGCGCGCGCGCGAGCCGCAGCAGCGGGGTCTCGGCGGGCCGGTAGACGAGGTCGGCGATGTACGCGTCGGCCGGCAGGGCGGCGATCGCGTCCTCATCGAGCGGGCAGCCCGCGCCGTGGGTGCCGAGCGGCGTGGCGTTGACCACCAGCCCGCAGCGTGCGGCCAGCTCGGCCACCTTGGCGGCGTCGACGGCCACGTCGCCGGCCAGGCCATCGAGCAGCTCGGCGCGCAGCGAGAGTGCCGCGTCGGCCCGCCGGGCCGAGACGTGGATCGCCGTGGCCCCCAGCTCGCGCAGGGCGAGCGCGACGGCCCGTGCCGCGCCGCCCGCGCCGAGCACGAGCGCCTCGCGGCCCGCCACGACGCCGGCGGGCAGGCTGGCCGCGAAGCCGGCCTGGTCCGTGTTGTCGCCGATCAGCCGATCGCCTTCCCAGTAGAGCGTGTTCACCGCGCCGATCGCCTGCGCGCGCTCCGTCAGCCCGTCGAGCAGCGGCACGATCGCCACCTTGTGGGGGATCGTGACGTTGAGCCCGGCGAAGCGGAAAGCCCGCACCCCGGTGATCGCGTCCGCGAGGCGCTCCGGCGGCACCGGCAGCGCCACGTAGCGGCCTTGCAGCCCGATCGCCGCCAGCGCCGCATCGTGGATGCGCGGCGAAAGCGTGTGGCCGAGCGGGTAGCCCAGCAAGCCGTAGAGGGCGGGGACGGAGCGGCTGGACATGGCCGCACCAGCGTACCCCATCGGCGGCTAGCCGAAAAGGCCAGGTGTCACTCGCCGTAGAGCAGGAAGGGCGCGCGCCGCGCCGCGAAGTCGTCTGCGGCCTTGCGCCAGCGCGTGGACAGCGCCTCCAGGTCGCTTCCATCGCGAAGCGTGGTCCAAAGCGCGTCGGAGCCGCTCATATGGCCGAGGCCGGATCGGTAGAACTCGAACTTCGCCGGGTGGTGCTTGCGGAAGGCCGCCAACAGCGCCACGGCCGTCTCGAGCGGGCGGAAAGTCCGGCGGTCCGTGATGGTCACGGCCACGCCGTCGAGGTTACGCACGCGCTCGCGCGCGAACCGCACGCCCGGCAGCCCTCGGCCCGCGACCTCGGCCGTGAGCCTGGCGCCGTCGGCCCACCTGGCGCCGACCCAGCGAAACGGGCGGCCCGGCGCGCGGCAGTTCACGTTGGTGCCTTCGAACAGGCCGATGCCCACGTAATAGAGCGCGGTCTCGGGCTCGAGCATCGCCGGCGAGGGCTTGCGCCACGGCAGGCCGGTCTGGTCGAACCACATCCCGCGGCGCCAGCCAGCGGCGGGCACGACCGTGAGATCGGCCTTCAAGCCCTCCTCGGCGTCGATCAGGCGGGCCAGCTCGCCCATCGTCAAGCCGTGGCGGATCGGCAGCCGGTAGCGGCCGGTGAAGTGACGGAAGGCCGGATCGAGCACCTCGCCTTCCGAAAGGCCCGTGATCGGGTTGGGCCGGTCGAGCACCACGAAGGCCTTGCCGGCCTTCGCGGCCGCCTCGAGGCAAAGCCCGAGCGTCGTCGAGTAGGTGTAGAAGCGGCTGCCGACGTCCTGGATGTCGAAGACCAGCACGTCGAGCTTGGCGAGCTGGGCGGCGGTCGGCGTGCGGGTCTTGCCGTAGAGGCTGTAGACCGGCACGCCGGTACGCGGGTCCTTGCCGTCCGGAATGCCCTCGATGTCGAGGTTCGCGCGCAGGCCATGCTCGGGCGCGAAGAGCGCGGTCAGCTTGGCGCCAGGGATCGCGGCGACGCGGTCGATCGCGCTGCGGCCGGCCGCGTCCACGGCGCTCATGTTCGTGATGAGCCCGACCCGCTTGCCGCGCAGCAGCTCCCCGCGCTCGGTCACCAGCACGTCGAGGCCGGTCCGGACCACGGGACCGGCGCTCGCCGCGGGCACGGCGGCGGTCAGCGCAGCGGCCACGGCCAGGGCGGCGGCACCGCGGCGGAGCACGAAGGTGAGCGATTGAAGCGTCATCATAGGTTCGTTATGTACCCACGAGGCGCGGGCGTGGGTGGGGTAAGATGGGACGAAATCCGGACCCACGTCCGCGCCGTAGACCGTCATATCGACGCCCCTCACCGGAGGACCCCACATGCGGAACCCGATCGTCGTCACCGCCCTCAACTTCGCGCTCGCCCTCGCGGGCTGCGCCGCGCCGACCGGTGGCGCGGTGCCCGACGGCGGGATGGTGATGGGCCGGGTCGTGGGGCCGGGCAGCCTCGCGAGGGGCGGCGCGATCGTCGCCGCAGGCGGCGGAAACATCGTGGCCGCCGGTGGCGGGAACCTGGTGGCGGCGGGCGGCGGCAACTACATCGGCCACAACGGCGCCGCTTTCACGCGCGGCCTCCTGGCCATGTCCGACGCCTATCTCCCCGTGGTGGGCACGCGCGTCCAGGCGGTGGGCCTGGACGGCCGCGTGCTCGCCGAGGCGCTGACCGACGCGCGCGGCGCCTACGCCTTCACGGGCCTGCCGCGGAACAGCGCGCTGGCCCTGCGGACGGTCTTCGCCACCGAGTCGACCGCCAAGGCCTATTACCTGTCGGCGCTCGTGGCGACCGAGGGCGCGCTCGAGGGCCAGGTGCTCGATCCCATCAACACGCTGATCGAGGCCAAGTTCGCCGGCCTGCTCGCCGCCCGGCCGGAGCGCGCGCGGTCGGTCGGCATGGCCGCGCTCAAGGCGCTCTGGACGGATGCGAACGCGCTCGACGCCACCATTCCCGCCGACCGCATCGAGGCCTCGCGCACCGTCGCCGACATGGGCGCGTTGTACCTCGAGCTCGCCCAGCGATACCCGTCGCTCAAGCCAGGCATCAAGCGCTTCTTCGAAACCCTGGGCGAAGCTGCGCCATTCTGAGCCGGCGAAGCTCGCCCGGTTACAATCCGCCAGGCCTCGGGTAAGTGAGGGGGGCCGGGCCGAATCCCCTCGGGCGGCCCCTCGACGGGTTCGAGCGAAATTCGAGCGAAAGGAACTTCAGGATGATCTGCCCCCTCATGAGCTACGCCGCCAACCAGGTGCCCTGCGCCCGCGAGCAGTGCGCCATGTGGGACAAGCGCGAGGAGGCCTGCGGATTCCTCACCGTCGGCATTCGTGTCCAGGACGGCATCTCGGACCTCGTCTCGACGCTGAACGACATCAAGGTCAAGTTCTAAACCCGCCAGCCACGGCACGAGGCGCGCGAAGCTCAGCTTCGCGCGCCTTTTTCAGCTTTGGGCGGCTGGCACGCGCCACGCGGACAATTCCTTCACCCGCCCTTACCATGCGGAAAAGCAGCGCAGAGACGCGATTTAACACATCGCAAACATTCCATCAATGTAGATTTGATGACACCTTTTGGCGCGGCAGGCGATACACCCTCGTCACCGTCCGGCATCCAGGAGGTCTCTCGCATGTTGGCTCCCATCGACCGCCCCAAGTCCGCCGCTCACCCGCCGATCACGCCTTGGGGCCTGCGCAAGGCGTCGTTCCAAGAGATCGACCGCGACGGGAACGGCAGCCTGTCGCGCGACGAGTTCGTCTCGCGGGTCAAGGTGGGCCGCAACGGGGGGCCGGGCGACACCTTCGACCAGCTCGACGGCGACCGCGACGGGCAGGTCGGCCCAGGCGAGTGGTCGACGCTCACGTTCCAGGCCGATCGTTCGCGTATGAGCCCGCTCGCGCGCATCGGCTACGACCTTGCGATGCCCTTCTTGCACGTCGGCGACCTGGTGTACCGCATGGTGATGCACCCGCGCGAGACGTTCACGCGCGACTTCAAGTCGTGAAGGGACGCCGAGCGATGTCCGAAGCGGCCAATCTAGCCTCGCGCCACAGAACAAGGCGCGCGAAGCCAAGCATCGCGCGCCTTGTTAGGTTTTTTGGACCCAAGACCTTCCGGCAGCCCGACGCCTAGGCGTCGCCCTGCTTGCCCTGCCTGATGCGGTTGAGCACCAGCTGCGCGAAGGGATTCTCCACGAGCTGAGGGCCCTTGGCATCCAGGCTCAACCGATCACGTTGTCCAATCAGCGTTTGCAGCGTCTCGGGCGCACGGGCCGCGATCTCGCGGACGAGCGCGCTGGTCGGCTGCTCGTCCTCGGATTCGTTCGACCGCTGGTCCCACGGGTTGGCCTTCGTCCGCTGCGTCAGCCATAGCCGACGCGCGGAGTCGTCCTCCCGGGAATAGGCGCTACGCTTCGTGTCGCCACTCGGTTCCAACATGATGGTCTACCTAGGAGCCCTTCTGGCTCTTCTTCTTCTCGGCCGCCTTGCGGGCTGTCTCATGGAGCATCGGGAACGCCGGATCCTCCATGATTTTCTTCGCCAGCGCCTGCACATGCTTCTCGTTGCTGGCGGACTTCGAGAGCTTCTTCGGCGCGGCCTTGAGCTTGTCCGTCTTGGCCTTATCCGTCATAGGACTAACCGACGAGGCAGGCGACGTCGTTCAGGGCCTTCTCCGCCAGGTTGCACGCGAACTTCCACTGGTCCACGTCGAAAACGGCAGCGAGTTCGTCGAGCGCCTTCGTGCCAGCCGCGTTCGCAGCCGAGCCGGCGGCGGCAGTCGCGCTGCCCGTGCGGACGAGCGAGTCGTTGTTGAAGCCACCGGTGCCGGTGGTCTTGGCGACGCCCTGACCGGCTTCGGCGCCAGCGCTGACGCGCTTGGTGATGCCGCTCAGGCCGAGGTTGGGGGTGCCGTTGTTGATGGTCGTCATTGTCTTGGTCCTCTTTATCCAGGTTTGCCGGGCCTCTGGGTCAGTTCATCGACCGGCCGTGCGGCTCACATGAGGGATATAGGTGTGCCGGTCGGAAAACTTGCGAGTTTAAAATTGGTTTATACAAACTTTTTATCAGCCGTTAATAGTCACCGGGCAGGGGACACTGAAGCGCCCTTGTTACGCCAAATTTCGCCTTAACAAGGAAATTACCTGAAACGGCCACGATTCACACCGGAGAAGCAGACATTGCCTGCATTTGCCACCTTTTTAACATACCCCCGCCGCAGCGGCGTCGATGGTTAAAACGAGGCTAAGGGTGAACGAAAATTCTTCGAAATCGGGGGGCTGGGTCGCGTCGTGCGGCTGGCCAGATCTCATGATAGCAAAGGGGGGACCGCGCCTGGCGTTCCCCCCTTGTACGAAACAGTTTGGTGGTTTTGCGGTAACACCGCTCACGCTTTACTTGAGCAGGCCGATTTCTCGCAGCCGCTGGTTCAGGAAATCGCCGGCCGTGATCGGCGGGTACTTGCACGGGTTGTCCGGCGTGTCGCACTGGGGCAGGCACTCGATCAGGAAGTCCGGGTGCGGGTGCACGAAGAACGGCATCGAGTAGCGCACCACGTTTTCGCCTTCCGGGTTCACCACGCGGTGGGTGGTCGCCGGGATCACGTCGTTGGTGAGGCGGCTCAGCATGTCGCCGGCGTCGACGATCAGCTGGCCCTCGAGCGACTGGATCGGCAGCCAATCGCCTTCGCGGGTGAGCAGCTCGAGGCCCGAGGAAGTGGCTTCCGGCAAGATCGTGATCATGTTGATGTCTTCGTGCGCGGCCGCACGTACGGCGCGCTGGTCCATCTCCGCCTGGAGCGGCGGGTAGTTGATCGCGCGCAGGACATGGTTGCCGTTCTCGATCGCCTTCGCGAAGTAATCGCGGTCCGCGAGCTCGAAGTAGTCGCCGAGGGCGCGCAGCAGCGTACGGGCGTTGGCCTCGAGCTGGTCGAACAGGTTGAGCGTCACGTCGCGCAGCTCGGGCAGCTCCGCGGGCCAAACGTTCGGCGGATACTTGCCTTCCATGGGGTGGCCGGGACCGACTTCCCGACCGACGTGCCAGAACTCCTTGAGGTCGCCGACCTTGTTGTCCTTGGCATGTTCCTTCATGAAACCGGTGAAGCCGCGCTGGCCACCGTGGACGCCGCCGTATCGCTCCTTGACCGAGGCGGGGAGCTGGTAGAACCGCTCGAACATGGCATACGCGAGGTGGATCTGCGCCGGGTCGATCTGGTGGTTGGTGATCGAAACGAAGCCGAACTGCTTCAGCGCGTCACCCCATGTCTGGACGAAGCGTGCCTTCCGCGTGGCGTCGCCTTCAGTGTAATCCCGCATGTCCAGCACGGGGATGCCGGTCCGGGAACTGGTGCTCATGCTTTTCCTCCGTCGGATTCTCGGGTGCCTGGGCGAGCGATGCCCAATGATACCTCGACCTCACCCCATCGTGCTTCCCGACTCGCTGACGGGCCAACGTCCGCCTGGCAGGTAGCCGGCCAGGCGCTCCAGCGCGTCGCCTTCGTTGGCCGCGCCGGGCCACACATAGGCCCAGGCGGCGATCGGGTTGGCGTCCCCCTCGCTCAGCGCCGGCACGAGCACGCGCCGATATAGGCTGGGGCCGCCCGGCACGAACCCTTCGAGCCGATCGATCGCCCGCAGGCGCTCGGCGGGGTCGTCGAAGGTCATCAACTCCCCGCGAATCGGTCCCCAGGCTTGCGGCAAGGCGATCGGGCCCCCCAGGTCGGGGTGCAGCCCCAGCACCCGGTCCAGGCGGTGCTGGAGCGCGAGGTCGGTGCGCACGGCGCCCGAGCCCTCGGCGAGCACCGTTTCCTCAGGCACGCGCAGCATCGGGTAGCCGGCCGGCAGGTGGTAGAGCCGCCCGAGCACCTCGGCCTCGCGGAGCGACGTGTAGCCGCCGCAGAACCTATCGTGGTTCCACCAGCCGCGCTTGAGGGTGCCGTATACGAAAAGGCGCAGGGACACGGCTCAGGCCGGCAAGGTGAACCAGAAGGTCGAGCCGGCGCCGGGCGTGCTGTCGACGTCGATGCGGCCGTCGTGCGCTTCCACGATCGTCCGGCTGATCGCGAGCCCGAGCCCGAGCCCCATGCGCGGCGAGCTCGGGTTGACCTGGCGGAACCGCTCGAACAGGTGCTGCTGCTGCTCGTGCGGGATGCCGGGGCCGGTGTCGCGCACCTCGCAGCGGAGCCCGTGCGGCTCCCTGAACGCGCGGACGATGATCCGCCCGCCCGGCGGCGTGAACTTCAGGGCGTTGCCGACGAGGTTGCCGAAAACTTGGAGAATGCGCTCCGCGTCCACGAACACCGGCAGCGTAGGCGCCTCGAGCTCCTGGACCAGCGTGATGCCGGCCTGGAGCGCCAGCGGCGCCATGGCGTCGAGGCATTCGGCCACCGTCGCCGCGAGATCGCTCGGCGCGCGCGCCACCTGGAACGTGCCCGATTCGGAGGAGGCGCAATCGAGCAGGTCGTCGACGAGCCGGTTGAGCCGGCGCGCGTTGCCCTGGATCGCCCCGACGAACGCGCGCTGGCGCTCGGTGAGCGGGCCCGCGATGCCCTCGTCGAGGAACTCGGTGTAGCCGAGCAAGGACGTGAGCGGCGTGCGCAGCTCATGTGAAACCGAGTTCACGAACTGGCTCTTGAGCCGGCCCAGCGCCTCGAGCTCGACGAACTGGCGCTGGCGCTCGGTGATGTCGATCGTGACGGACAGGATCGTCTCGGGCCGCCCGTCCACGCCGATCTCCGGCACCAGCCGGCGCTGATACCAGCGCGCCCCTTCGCCGTCATCGAGCGCGAACTCGGACACCACCTCGCAGCCTTCGGCGAACACCTGGGCCAGCTCCTGCTCGAGCTGGTCGACGAGGACCGTCGGGTACCCCAGCTCGCGCGCCGTGTGCCCGATGAACCCGTGGCGCGGGTAGCGCGAGGTGTGCTCGACCGCCCGGTTCACGTAAACGTAGCGGAATTGGCGGTCGATGCGCGAGATCATGATCGGCAGCTTCTCGACCAGCGCGTGGAACTCGTCCTCCTTGCGCCGCAACAGCGCCCGCGTGTGGGCCTGCTCCGTGATGTCGCGGCTCATGACGACGACGCCCGCGATCTGACCTTCCGCGACCCGGTACGGATACTTGATCGTGTGGGTGAAGATCGTTCGGCCGGAGCGCAGCACCACGCACGATTCGTACTCCATCGGCCGGCCGCTCGCGATCACCTGGCGATCGGTCGCCAGGACGCTTGCGAGCGTGTCGGGCATGTAGATGTCCTCGGCCGGCACGTCGACGAGCTCGGCGTGGGCGAAGCCCATCGTGGTGGCGGCGGCCGGATTGACCAGCTTGAACCGACCCGCGAGGTCCCTGATCATGATGGTGTCCGTGGCGTGGTCGATGATCGCCCGCAGCATCGCCTCGCGATCGCGCAGGGCCTGCTCGGCCCGCACCCGCTCCGTGATGTCCTGGGTGGTGCCTACGAAGCGCACGGGCTCGCCGTTCTCCCCGAGGATCACGCGCCCGCGGCCGTGGACGATGCGTTCCTCGCCGTCAGGCCGGCGGACCGTCACTTCCATGATGTACGGCTGGTGGTCTACCATGGCGCGCTCGACATAGGCGGTGAAGGCTTCGCGCCGTGCCACCGGCAAGACGGCGTATAGGTCGTCCAGCGTGCGGAAACAGCCGGGCGGCAGGCCGTAGATGCGGTAGTTCTCGTCCGACCAGGTCAGCCGGTTGGTCGCGATCTCCCATTCCCAATGGCCGATGCCGGCCAGCGCCTGGGTCTCGGCGAGCAGGACACGACAATGCGCGAGCTCTGCGGCGAGATCGGTAGGGTGCTCAAGATCGCTTTCAGGCTTTACCAACGCGATGATAACAACTCCTTAAACCCACCATTCTGACTACGGCTCGTGTGTAAGTCAAGCCCGACGCATGGATCCACATGAAGGAGGCCACCATTGAGAGGAGCAACGCCATGATCACCCTTCGCCCCGCTACCCAACGTGGCCATGCCGACCACGGCTGGCTCGACTCGCACCACTCCTTCTCGTTCGCCGACTACCACGACCCGAACCAGATGGGCTTTTCGGTGCTGCGGGTGATCAACGAAGACCGCGTCGCGCCCGGCAAGGGCTTCGGCGCGCACCCGCACCGCGACATGGAAATCATCTCGATCGTCCTGGACGGCGAGCTCGAGCACCAGGACTCGCTGGGCAACAAGACCCGCATCAAGCCGGGCGAGGTGCAGCGCATGTCCGCCGGCAGCGGCGTCGTGCACAGCGAGTACAACCCCCAGCCCGCGAGGCCCGTCCACTTCCTGCAGATCTGGATCTTGCCGGCGCAGCGCGATCTGGTGCCCTCGTACGCGCAGAAGCTCTTCCCGGACGCCGAGCGTCGGGGCGCGTTGCGCCTGGTCGTCTCACCGGACGGCCGCGACGGCTCGCTCTCGATTCACCAGGACGCTTCGCTCTACCTCTCCCGGCTCGCGGGTGGCGAGCAGGTGGTGCACACGCTCGCGGAAGGGCGCAAGGCCTATCTGCAAGTGCTCGGTGGCAAGGTGCTGCTCGACGGCCAGCCCCTCGAAGCGGGCGACGGCGCGCGCATCCAGGACCAGCAGGCCGTCCGCATCGAGGGCGCGCCGGACGGCGAGGTGCTGCTCTTCGACCTGCCCTGAACGGTCAGCGGTCGGGCTCGCCAGGGAGGCTGGCGGTGTCCGCGCCGGTCCCCAGGAGGTCCGCGTACTCCGGGTGGCGGGCAATGAAGGCCTGGATGAACGTGCATTCGGGGACCACCCGCAGGTCGCGCTCGCGCGCCGCGTTCAGCGCGCCGCGGGCGAGCGCGCTCGCGATGCCGCGACCCTCGAGGGCGCCGGGCACGATCGTATGGGTGAAGGTGATGCTGTCGTGCCCGAGGTGGTACTCGCACACGGCGAGGAGGCCCTCGACGCGGACCTCGAAGCGGCTCTTCCCCTGGTTGTCTCGGACCTCGACGTCCGTCGCTCGGTCGCCCACGATCGCTCCTGGACCAGCCACGCTCGCTGGCGTGGCGGCTCCCATTATACAAATCATCACTTGCCCCTGGCTCGCGCCCGGGCGTATACTGAATTTATAAATTGCGAATATCAGCAATTGCGTAAGGAGGGTGGGTTGTCACACCACCAGGCGCTTCGATCGTTCAAGGCCGAGTTCTTCAAGGCGCTCGCCCACCCGCTCCGCATCCACATCCTGGACGCCTTGCGGGATGGCGAGCGCAGCGTCGCGGACCTGCGCGACATCCTGGGCGTCGAGCCGCCGAACGCCTCGCAGCAGCTCGCCGTCCTTCGGGCGAAGAACATCGTGGTCGCCCGTAAGGAGGGCAACAACGTGTTCTACGCGGTGCCGGATCCCATGATTTTCCAGCTGCTGGACGACGCCAAGGCGATTTTCAACAACCAGCTGGTCGACATGCAGGGGATGCTTCAGGTGCTCAACGAGTCTTGACCATCGGAAACGCCGACGAGGAAAGGGCGCCCTTTTTTTGTTCCATAATTGCGATCTTTCGCAAGTACTTAATCCGGAAACTGGTACATTATCCATACGTCCAGCGCGCGATCCGCGCTTTACCATGAAGCCTGAAAGGCAGCCGTTTTGGTGTTCCCTGCGCCCATCCACCTGTTGAGCATCGGCGCGATCACGGCCCTCGCCGGCATGATCGGCCCGCTCCTGCTGTGGCGCTGGCCGGCCATCGGCCATTGGATCGGCTGCGTCCTGGCGGCGGTAGCCTCCAGCGCGGCGTTCGGCGCCGCCGCCTGGGTCCTGCTCGGCGCTCCCGCGGTGCATGTGGCACTTTTCGCGCTGTATCCCTTCGGGACGGTCTCGATCCGGCTCGATGCCCTCGCCGCGGTGTTCCTCGGCCTGACGGGCGCCCTCGGCTTCGCCGTCGCGGTCTACGCGCTCGGCTACGCGCGGCACTACGAAGGGCGCAAGCACGTGGGCCTTCTGGCCGCGCTCGTATGCGGCTTCGTGCTCACGCTGGGGCTGGTCCCCCTGGCGAACCACGCCGTCGGTTTCATGCTGGTCTGGGAGCTGATGGCGCTCGTGTCCTTCGCCCTCGTCGCCTTCGAGCACGAGCATGAGAAGACCCGGCGGGCGGCCGTGTTCTATGCGGTCATGACCCACCTGGGTGCGGGGTTCCTTTTCGCGGCCTTCTTGCTCTTCGGCACGCAGGCCGGCACCTACGACTTCGACGGCTGGCGTGCGGCCGGCGCGGCGCTCCCCGGCGCTACCCAGAGCGGCATCTTCGTGTTGGCGCTGATCGGCTTCGGCGCCAAGGCGGGCGTCCTGCCGCTCCACGGCTGGCTTCCCGAGGCCCACCCCGCGGCGCCCAGCCACGTCTCGGCGCTCATGAGCGGCGCGATGATCAAGATGGGCCTTTACGGGATCATCCGGATGTCGTTCGACCTGCTGGGCGGCGGCCCAGCCTGGTGGGGGCTCCTGGTCCTCGGGCTGGGGGCCGTCTCCGCGCTCATGGGCGCGCTCTACGCCGTGACCGAGAGCGATCTCAAGCGCCTCCTCGCCTTTTCGAGCATCGAAAACGTCGGCATCGCCATGTTGGGTGTCGGCGCGGCGCTCTTCTTCATGGCCCAGCGCCAGGATGCGTTCGCGGCGCTCGCGCTCGTCGCGGCGCTGTACCACATCATCAACCACGCGTTTTTCAAGGGCCTCATGTTTTGTGGCGCAGGCGCCGTGCAGTACGCCACGCACACGGTGAACCTCGAACGACTCGGCGGGCTGATCAAGCGCATGCCGGTCACCGCCTTCTTCGTCCTGGTCGGGACGCTCGCCATCGCGGCGATGCCCCTCCTGAACGGGTTCGTGAGCGAATGGCTGACCTACCAGGCCCTGTTCAGCGGCCTCTGGGTCAAGGACAAGCCGACGAGGCTCGCGCTGCCGCTCGCGGCCTGCGCCCTCGCGCTCACGGGCGGCCTCGCCTTCGTGGCCTTCGTGAAGGCTTACGCCGTGGGCTTTCTGGCGCGAGGTCGATCGGCGGAGGCCGAGCAGGCGGTCGAGGTCCCATCGACGATGCTCGCCGGCATGGCGCTGCTGGCCGGTGGCTGCTTCGGCCTGGGCCTCGCGCCGGCTTGGGTGATTCCTGTCTTGAACCGGGTGGCCTCGCCGCTCGTGGGCGCGGTCGTTCCTGTGGGCCCGGGTTGGCTGTTGGTGCCGGTGCGGGCGGATGTCGCGTCGCTCTCGATGCCCCTGATCTGGGGGCTCCTGGCCCTGCTCGTCCCGCTCGCGTTCGTGGTGCCTTTGCTGCTCGGCGCCAGCACGCGAACGCGCATCGCGCCGACCTGGGGCTGCGGCTCGTCACCGTCGTCCCGCACGCAATACTCCGCCATGGGGTTCGCCCAGCCGCTGCGGGCGATCTTCGGTCGCCTCTTGATGCCGCACACGCAAGAGGTGCAGGTCGACCCCACGCTGCCGCCCTATTTCAGGCGGGACATGCGCTACACCGTCTTCCTGGAATCCGTCGTCGAGCGGTACCTCTACGCACCGACCACCCGCTGGGTGCTCGAAGCCGCGCACCAGCTGACCCGGATCCAGGGCGGCAGCATCCACCTCTACCTGGCCTACATCTTCGTCTCCCTCTTGCTGGTGTTGCTCGTGATGAAAGGACTGGGCTAGTGAACGCCGACACAATGGCCGTCTGGCTTCCCGCCGCGGCACAGGCCGTGCTCGTCATCGCCCTCGCGCCGTTGCTCAACGGCGTCATCCGGCGGCTCAAGGCGCGCCTGCAGGGCCGACGGGGCGCGGGCATCCTCCAGCCCTATTTCGAGCTCGCGAAGTACCTGAGAAAAGACGCAGTCGTCTCGGCGGACGCTTCCTGGCTCTTCACGGCGACGCCCTACGTCGTCTTCGCGGCGGTGGCGCTCGCCGCGCTGCTGGTGCCGTCGATCTACCTGGGCTCGCACCTGGGCTTCGTGGGCGACCTCGTGGTCCTGGTGTACCTCCTGGGCCTCGCGCGGTTCTTCACGCTGCTGGCGGCAATGGACACGGGCTCCTCTTTCACGGCCATGGGCAGCAGCCGCGAGGCCACGCTGTCTGCGCTCGCCGAGCCCGCGCTGCTGCTCGGCCTCGTCATGGCGGCCCTGCCGGCAGGATCGCTCCAGCTCGCGACCGCCACCTCGCACACCCTCGCCCAGGGCTTCACGCTCTCCCCCGTCAAGGCGCTCTCGCTCGCGGCCCTCGTCGTGATCGTGATCGTGGAGACCGGCCGCGTGCCGGTGGACAACCCGGCGACCCACCTCGAGCTCACGATGATCCACGAGGGCCTGGTGCTCGAGCACGCGGGCCCGGGGCTGGCGCTGATGACCTGGGCGGCGGCCGTCAAGCAGCTCCTGCTCATCACGGTGATCATCGATCTGTTCGTCCCGTGGGGAGCCGCCACCTCGCTCACGCTGCCCGCCCTGGGCCTCGCGCTCGGCGTCTATCTGGGCAAGTTGCTCATCGTGGCCATCGCGATCGGGCTGGTAGAGTCGTGCATCGCGAAAATGCGGCTCTTCCAGGTGCCCGACCTGATCGGCGGGAGCTTCGTGTTCTCGGTGCTCGCGCTCTTCTCGTTCACGCTGTTGGGCTGACGTCGATGGACCACGCCAAGACGATCGAGTTTCTGTCCTTGCTGGTCCTCGCGGGCGCCGTGGCGAACGTCGGGGCCCGACGGGTGCGCACGGGCGTCTGGCTCTACGCCCTGCAGTCGCTGGCCCTCGCGGCGGCCGCGGCGTTCGTGGCGTATGCGCTCGACGAGCCGCACATCTACGTGGCGGCGGCGCTCGCGGCCCTGATCAAGGGCTTCGCGATCCCGCAGGTCATCTTCTACATCCTCAAGAAAATCGAGGTGAAGCGGGAAGTGGAGTCGTTCCTCGGCATCCCGTCTTCGCTCCTGGTGGCCGCCCTGCTGGTCGGCCTCGCGTTCTACGCCGCGAACGCCGCCCTCGGGCTCGGCCTCTCGGAGTTCGGCGCGCTGCCTTCGACGCTGCTCGCGGTCTCGCTGGCCGTGATGTTGATCGGGTTCTTCATGATGATCAACCGCAAGAAGGCCATCACGCAGGTGATCGGGCTCTCCGTGATGGAGAACGGGCTTTTCCTCGCCGCGATCGCGCTGACGTCGGGCATGCCGCTGATCATCGAGCTCGGCGTGTTCTTCGAGCTGCTGATCGGCGCGATGCTGATGGGCATCCTGATCCTCAAGATCAAGTCGTCCTTCGACACCATCAACGTCCACGAGATGCACACCCTGACGGATTACACGCCATGACGCTCGTTTACTTGCTCCTCGCGATCCCGTTCGTCGCCGCCCTCGCGAGCCTGGTGATGCCCACGAAGGCCAGCGTCGACGCCACGAACGCCCTGACTTCGACCGCGATCGCGATGGCCGGGCTGGTCGTCGCAGCCCAGGTGTTTACAGGCCTCCCCCTGCAAAGCCCCGGCGCGTTCTTCTACGTGGACGCCCTTTCGGCCTTCGAGATCGGCATCGCGGTGGTCGTCTCGGGGGCGGCGCAGTTCTACGCGTTCGGCCATATGGGCCGCGAGCTCGAGCAAGGACGCTTCTCGTTCGCGAAGTACCAGCGGTTCTTCGCCCTCCTGAACGCCTTCACGCTCATCTTCCTGCTGGTCTGCGTGGCGAACAACCTGGGGGTCGTCTGGATCGCCATCGAGGGCACCACGCTGGCCACCGCCTTCCTGGTCGCGTTCTACAACCGAAACACCTCGATCGAGGCTGCCTGGAAGTACTTCGTGCTCTGCACGGTCGGCATCACCCTCGCGTTGATGGGCGTCATCTTGATGTACTACTCGGCCACCCACACCAAGCTGGGCGCCCATGAGGCGGGCCTCAACTGGTCGCAGCTCGCCGAGACCGCGAAATATATGAACCCCGAGATCCTCAAGCTGTCCTTCGTCTTCACGCTGATCGGCTACGGCACGAAAGTGGGCCTGGCGCCGCTGCATACCTGGAAGCCCGATGCCTACGCCGAGGCGCCCTCCCCCGTGAGCGCCCTGCTCTCGGGCTTGCTCGTCAACGGCGCGATGTATGGCGTGATTCGCTCTCATGCGCTGGTCGTGCGCGCCGTGGGTGAGGGGTTCTCGAACAATTTGCTGCTGATATTCGGGCTGCTCTCCCTGGTCGTCGCGGTCCCTTTCGTCCTCTACCAGAAGGACTTCAAGCGCCTGCTCGCCTATTCCAGCGTCGAGCACATGGGCATTATCGCCCTCGGGCTGGGGTTCGGTGGCCCGCTCGGCACCTTCGGTGCGATGCTCCACACGCTCTTCCACTCGCTGCTCAAGTCGTCGCTGTTCTTCTCGACCGGCAACATGCTGCAAAAGTACGGCACCCGCGACATCACGCAGGCCCGGGGGGTGCTCCAGGCGTTGCCCGTCACGGGCCCTGCCGCGATGCTGGGCGCCTTCGCCATCGCGGGGGCGCCGCCGTTCGGCCTCTTCCTCAGCGAGTTCACGATCCTGAGTGCTGGCTTCCAGAGCGGCCAATGGGTGCCGGCGGTCGTCATGCTGGTCGCCATCGTGCTTATCTTCATGGGCTTCGTGAAGCATTTCAGCCGCATGGGCTTCGGTGCGGTGCCCGAAGGCGTGATCGTGGGCGAGCTCGGTCGCTGGACCGTCGCGCCGACCGTCTCGTTCCTCACGATTTCGGCCCTGATCGGCTTGTACCTCCCGCCGCCGCTCGTGTCGGCCCTCGAGCAAATCGTGGTAATCGTGAGAGGCGCCACATGATCATCCAGGAATCCAGGGACGGGCTGCCCATGTTTCTCAAAGACCTGATCCAGCGCTTCAGCGTGAGCATCGCGCTCCAGGAGCCCGGCCGTGAGCGCCATTGGCACCTGGAGGTCGACAAGAAGGACGCCCACCGGATCGCGGAATGCCTCGTGCAAACGTACGGGGCCAGGTTCGCGACCCTGGTCGGGACCGATGAGCGGGCCTTCGGGCGGCACTACGGCCTCTTCCAGATTTTCGATCTCGGCCGGGAAGGCTACTTGACGCTCGAAAGCCGGCTCGACGACCACCACCTCGGGTTCGCGTCGATCACGCCGGTCGTGCCGGCCGCGAACTGGGCCGAGCGTGAGGTGCAGGACCTCCTCGGCTTCCATCCCGTGGGCCACCCCGATCCGCGCCCGCTGATCCTGCCCGAAGGGTGGCCCAAAGGCCACTACCCCCTGCGCAAGGACTTCGACCCGATCGCCGCGCACGGGATCATGCCGGCCGCCATGGACCTCATGCGGGTCGCGGGCGAAGGCGTCCACGAGGTGGCCGTGGGTCCCGTCCATGCTGGCATCATCGAGCCCGGTCACTTCCGGTTCTCGGTGGATGGCGAACACGTCATCAACCTCGAGGCGCGGCTCTTCTGGAAGCACCGGGGCATGGAGAAGCGCGCCGAGGGCACGTCGTTCGCGGAGGGTTTGCTGGTGGCCGAGCGCATCTGCGGGGCGTGCTCGTTCGCGAACGGGCTCGCCTACGCGCAGGCGGTCGAGGTCCTGACGCGGTGCCAGGTGCCGGCACGGGCGGCGTTCATCCGGGTGATCGGCGCGGAGCTGGAGCGGCTCTACAACCACGCAGGCGACATCGGCGGGGTGCTCACGGACGTCGCCTACAGCGCCGGGGCGGCTCAGGCGATGCGGCTCCGCGAGCGCCTGCTCGACCTCAACGAGGAACTTGCGGGAAACCGGCTCCTGATGGGGCTTCTCGCCGTCGGTGGCGTCAAGAACGACATCGAGCCCGGGCTGCGTCGCCGTCTCGAGCGGGAGTTGCCCGGGCTCAGGCGGGACATGGCGGCGATCATGAACATCTTGCTCCACAGCGAGTCCGTGCTCGACCGGCTGGAAACGACGGGCATCGTGTCGCCCGGCGTCGCGGCCGACCTGGGCCTGGTCGGACCGGTCGCCCGGGCCACGGGGGTGGACCTGGACGTCCGTCGGGACCATCCCTACGCGGCCTATGAAAAGCTATCGTTCGAGGTGCCGACGCGGGCCAGGGGGGACGTGTTGTCGCGCGTGAAGGTGAAGGCCGAGGAGTTTTCCCAGAGCGTGGGGCTCATCGAGCAGGCGCTCGCGCTCATGCCTGGCACGCCGCTGCGCGCGACGCCTGGGGAGGCCCGGCCTGGGAGTTGGGCCTTCGAGGCGACGGAGAGCGCGCGCGGCGAGAACCTGCACTTCGTGATGGCGGGCGAGAACGACACCGTTTTCCGCCACAAGGTGCGCACGAGCTCCTACATGAACTGGCCGGCCATGCAGCTCGCGGCGCTCGGCAACATCCTGCCGGACTTCCCGGTGATCAACAAGAGCTTCAACCTCTGCTACGCCTGCTGCGACCGCTAGGATAGGAGCCCCCCATGTGGCGAATCTTGCTCGAGAGCATCAAACGGGGCGTGGTCGCGCCCGCCGATCCCGCGGGCTCGGAGATTCCGCCTGCGCGGTTCCGCGGCCTGGTGATGCTCAACCCCGACCTGTGCGACCACAGCGGCGATTGCGTGCGGGTTTGCCCGACGAACGCGATCACGCTGGACGACGACCTCGAGGAGCGGCGCACGCGCTGGGAGGTCGACCATGCGGCCTGCATCTTCTGCGGCCTGTGCGAGGAAGCGTGTCCGCGTGGGGCGATCGCCCTCAACAACAAGTTCAAGCTCGCGGTCAAGGCGAAGGACGACCTGCGGGTCTCAGTCGCGTTTCCGCTGCCGGAAGAGAAACGGGGAGACCGAGGTTGAGCGCCATGGAAGAAATCGAGAGCGTCGAAACCGCCGGTAGCGAGCTTCTGGCGCGGGTGCGGACCCTGTTCGGCCGCTCCTTGCACATCCGCCTCGTCGACACGGGCTCGTGCAACGGCTGCGAAATCGAAATCGCGCAACTCCTGACGCCGCACTACGACATCCAGCGTTTCGGCATCGATTTCGTCGCCTCGCCCCGCCACGCCGACGCCCTGCTCGTCACGGGGCCCGTCACGCGCGCCCTCGAGCCGGCCCTCCGCGCCACCTACGAGGCGACGCCCGACCCCAAGATCGTGATCGCGGTGGGGGCCTGCGCCCTGTCGGGCGGCATCGTCGGCAGCGCCTATGGTTCCTGCGGCGGCGTGGACCGCATCCTGCCCGTGGACGTCTACATTCCCGGCTGCCCGCCGCGGCCGCTCGCGCTCCTCCACGGCATCCTGCTCGCCGTAGGCAAGGCCGAGCAGCGCATCCGCCGGCGCCGATTCTCAGTCTGAAGTGAAAGACCGCCCGCACCAGAAGCCTGGTGGCGGGCGGTCTTTCGGGTTAGGTGGAGATGGCGAGAATTGAACTCGCGTCCCGAAAGCAAACCATAGCAACGTCTACGTGTGTAGCCTGGGAATTGGTTAACGTTCTGGCCCTCTCCTCGGCGCAAAGATCAGAACGCGAGTCGAATATGGCTTAGCTCACCTATGATCGACGGTTTGGTGAGTGCAACCGACTTAATTTGCCCCAAAGCCTAATCGGCACAAGCTCTGGGGGCAGATTCCTCACCTGAGGAATGAAGGACTAGGCGGCGAGAGCCACCGTGTTCTTCATCACCTTGGGCGTGGGAACCTGAGCGAAGACGTTGGTCTTGGCATTTGTCTGTTTGCCGCTGGTTTCACGAGTAACGTCGGCATCCTCGACACGCAGTCACTACCATCAACTCCCGGTCGAAACCGTGACATCCCCAGTAGTTGTAACATCATACCGCTTGAGTCGGGTCATGTCAAGCCAGGGCAGGGTTTGGGGTGGGTATGATAGAGCATCGGTTGTCTGGAAAGGACGCGATTCACCATGATCATGACGTTCAAGGGCCGCGGCGAGAAGGGCGGGGAGCTGCCCGTCGGGATGCCCGCCGCCAAGGACTACTTCGCCGACATCAAGGGCTTCCTCCACAAGATCGAGGACGTGAAGGAAGTAAAGGAGCTCGGTCGCCCGGGCGCCTACCTCGTGAAGAACCACCCGGTCGGCGCGTTGAACTACTACGTGGACGTGGTCTGGGCGATCCAGGTCGAGCACACCGATGCCGGCCTGGTCATCCGCCCGCTCGATTTCGACCTCGAGAAGGTGAAGAGCGACAATCAGGTGCTCAAGTCGATGGTGGACGGCGAGCTCGTGCTCAAGGAGCTCGGGTCCCAAGCCACAGGCGTGGACTTCTGGTTCACGTTCGCCGTCGAGTTCCCGGTGCCTGGCGCCCTGCGGTTCGTGCCCCAGGGCCTGATCCAGACCTCCGCGGACGGCATCATGAACGTGCGCGTCAGCGTCACGGTCAGCAATCTGTATGGCAAGGTTCAGGAAGACTTCAAGCTCCCGGTCTAGGCTTCGAGGCGGAACACCGAGGGGTTTTCAAGCCGTCTTCCATATGTTAGTGTAAGTAGTACACCAGGAGGCAGTTATGACCACCCAGGCCGCCACGCCCGGCATCGACCCCAACCTCGACCTCTTCGACGCGATCGAGCGGCTCAAGCGCGAGCGCAACGCCGTGATCCTGGCGCACTACTACCAGGAGCCCGACATCCAGGACATCGCGGACTTCATCGGCGACAGCCTGGCGCTGGCCCAGGCTGCCGAGAAGACCACCGCCGACGTGATCCTGTTCGCGGGCGTCCACTTCATGGCCGAGGGCGCCAAGATCTTGAACCCGTCACGCATCGTGGTGGTGCCGGATATGAACGCCGGCTGCTCGCTGGCCGACAGCGCCACCGGCGAGGGCCTGCGCGCGCTCAAGGCGCAGTACCCGGGCTACAAGGTCGTGTCGTACATCAACTGCACCGCCGAGGTGAAGGCCGAGAGCGACCTGATCTGCACCTCGAGCAACGCCGTCAAGATGATCGAGAGCATCCCCGCGGGCACCGGCATTATCTTTGCGCCGGACAAGAACCTCGGGCGCTGGCTGATCCAGCAGACCGGCCGCGACATGGTGCTCTGGCAGGGCAGCTGCATCGTCCATGAGACCTTCTCGGCCCGCAAGCTGGCCGGCCTCAAGAACGAGCATCCTGACGCGGTGGTGTTGGCCCACCCGGAGTGCGAAGCGCCGGTGCTCGCGCTGGCGGACGTGGTCGGCTCGACGCTCGCGCTGCTCAACCACGTGAAGGCCAACCCGCAGGGCACCTACATCGTGGCGACGGAGCCCGGTGTCATGCACCAGATGCAGAAGTCCGCGCCGGACGCGAAGCTGATCCCGGCGCCGCCGGAGGGCAACTGCGCGTGCAACGAGTGTCCGTTCATGCGCCTGAACACGCTCGAGAAGATCTACCTCGCGCTGCGCGACCTCGAGCCGCGCATCGAGATGGACGAGGCGTTGCGCCTGCGCGCGCTGGTGCCGCTCAAGCGGATGCTCGAGCTCAGCGCCGCCAAGGCCTGAGCGCTTACTCGCGCGACTCGGCGGCGACTTCCAGCGTCCAGCCGCCGTGGCGGAAGCTGGGCGTGGCGGCGAGGGAGGCGGCGAGCAGGGCGCGCTTCGCCGCGAAGTCCACCACCACGTGGTGGTCCATCGCCATCGCCGGCGGGTTCGGGCTGTGGTCCGTGTCGAGCAGGAAGTACGCGGCTTCCGGCATCGCAGGCTGCATCGCGTTCAGGTTCGCGGGCTCGTTGTCGTAGACCGCGAGCGTCTTGCCCCAGGCCGCGAGCTCTTCGGCCTTCACGGCTTTGAACTCGACGTCGCCGAGGTGTGACTCGCAGGTGCGCTTGAGGACGACCGTCGTGGTGGCCTCGTCGATCGGGAAGCCGTGGTCCGCGAGGGTCTGGAGCGTGCACGGCAGCATCTCCTCGGGACGGCCCGACAGATAGACCACGCGGGCGCCGGCGGCGTGCAGGCGCTTCACGTATTCGCAAGCGCCGTCGTTCAGCGCGTCGTGAACGGTGTAGCCGCCGTCGAAGAAGCGCGCGAAGAACGCGCCCTTGATCGCGCCGACGTGCTCATCGGCGTGGATGCCGACGTTGGCGAGCGCCTCGACGACGTCGTAAGGAATGTCGCCGTCGGCCAGCGTGGCGAGCGACGTCGCGATCGTCACGTCGTGGGCGAAGGCAGCCGACAGCTCACGGAAGATGGCGCGCTTGCGCGGGCGAACGAGGAACAGGGTGTCGTCGAGATCGAAAACGATCTGGACGCGCTCGCCCCGTGCGGCGTGGGCTTGGACTGCATGCTCGATGGCTTCCAGGGGCGCGGCCTTGGCCGCCGCCGGGAAGGCGGACGTCGTCGTCATTGCCTTGCTACTCTCTCTCTCAGGCTGCGCCGGGCCCCCCCGGCGGTCGGAGCGCTCTCATACGCTCCGCTTAACAGCACAAGAATGTTATACCACAGGGTTAAGGTAAACTTAAAGCCTTTTCGTCCAAGTTTTTTGTAAAACTTTGTGTAAGAACGTGTTAAGTCGGCATCACGACAGGTTATTCAGCATCTTAACGCCCGGTCGATTCTTGTGATTTTTGTCACGAATCCCTTATCTTCGTCTTAACCACAAGGCGAGATGGAAGGCTGGAGGCAGATCTGGAAGCGCCGGGCGTCGACATCGGCGACGCCCGGCGCTGGCTGGGGTTGGCGGATTTGGGGCTCGAGGCCTGGCCGGCCCTAACGGGCCAGGCCCGCCTCGACATGCCGCCAGGCGCGCTTGCTGGTGAGCAAGGTCGCATGCTCGATCCACGAAACGCTGTGGTTCTCGGCGCCTTCCTGGATCGGGGAGCTGTGCGGGATGATGATCTCGTCGAGGCCCGCGCGGATCGAGGTGTACTTCACAGCGCCCCACGACTCGTCGCCCGCGTTCAGCTCGTTGAGGAACGCCGAGCCCGGCTGCATCTGGTGGGCGCCCTGGCCGGGGCCGATGAAGCCGAGCACCGTGCCGTGATGCGGCGTGCCGAGCGTGACCAGCCGGCCGACATGCGCGTCGCCGCCGAGGAACTTGATGTAGTGCCGCGAGATCAGGCCGCCTTCGCTGTGGGCGACGATGTCGACCGTGGCCGCCCCGGTGTCGGCCTTCACCTTCTCGACGAAGGCGCGCAACCGCTGGGCCGTGATCGTGACGTCGCCGATGTTCGGGAAGAGCGGCAGCACGTGGGTGGCCCGGCCGATCGCGTGGGTGCGGCTGCGCACCGCGGCGAAGTACCAGCTGCCGTCCAGGTAGCCGGGCACGATCACGACCGGCGGGCCGCTCTTGCCGAGCCCCTCGGGCGGCCGGGGGTCGCCGTCGAACAGGCGCTCCGCCGTGGTGCGCGTCTCGGCGGCGGTGAGCGGCAGGCCTGTGAGCGCCTGCTCCGCCCGCTCGTCGGTCACGGCCTCGAGCCGCGACGCCCGCGCCATCTGCGCGGCCATGCGCGCACGCGCCTCGGCGGGGGCCGCCTGGGCGACGGCCTCGGCAGGGGTCAGGCGGCCGTCATGGTCCGCGTCGAGCGTGGCGAACGCCTCGTCGGGCAGGTCGGCGAGCTCGGCGCGCGCGAGGCGGCCGTCGCCGTCGGCGTCGCGCCGCGCGAACAGATCGGCGTCGGCCTTCTCGACGGCGCCGCGCAGCGTCGCGACGGCTTTCGCCTCGGCGATCGCCGCCGATTTCGCCGTCGCGCCCGCCTGGGGGACTGCCTTGCCGCACGCGCTCAACGCCAGCGTCATCGCCAGCGCCGCGTGCATCCCGATCCACGTCGAACGAGACATGCGATTTCCCTCCACCAATACACTCGATTTAAATATAGAATAATCTGATCTTAAACTTGCGTCCAGCGCCAAAAAAAATGCCGCGCCCGGAAGCGCGGCATGACGGCCGGTGATCCGACCGCTATTGGCGGGCCATCTGCTTGGCCCGCACGTCGTCCCAGAACGCCTCGTAGTCGAAGCCTTCCATCATGCGCCAGCAGAACTTCTGCCAGCGACCGACCTCCTGGAGCGTTTCCATCACGCGGAACCAGCGGTTCACCATCTTGCGGGCGCCCGAGAGATCCCGCTTGGCCTGCGCGAGGCGCTTGGCGCTGGTGTGGTCCATGCCCACCACCATCGCCTCGGCCATCTGCAGCTCGCGCTGGAGGGCCACCTCGATGCGCTGGAGGTCGGCGTGCAGCACGTTCTTCGCCGCCTGCTCCGAGCTCAGCAGCATGCGCTGGGCCGCCTGGTAGGTCTCGGCGACCGGCCGAATCTGGTTCATCCGCGTGCAGGCCTGGATCGCGACCTTCATCTGGTCCTCCAGGTTGCGCTGCTCGCGCCGCGTGGTGGCCTCGACGTCGAGCTTGAGGCGGTCCATCGCGAGATCGAAGGGCGTGCCGGACGTCTTGGCGAGCCAGTCGTGCACCGAGAAGTAGATCGTGCGGATCGTGGGCGGCGTGGCGTCGCCGCCGACTTCCGAGATGAAGACCTTGATGGCGGTGAGGCGCGCGCCCGCGGCCTGCTTGAGCCGTTCGGCATCGCCCTTGGCGTCGGCGACCTTCGCGCTGCCGCTGGCCAGGTGGCGGACCTGCCGCTGCACCAGGGCCTTGATCAGCGACTCAC
Source organism: Candidatus Sericytochromatia bacterium (assembly GCA_036675505.1). Taxonomy (GTDB): domain Bacteria; phylum Cyanobacteriota; class Sericytochromatia; order S15B-MN24; family JAQBPE01; genus JAKFEW01. Next base: position 57,247 of record JAKFEW010000143.1, on the reverse strand, counting down.
CGAACTGGACGGGCACGATCATGCGGCGATCGCGCGCCAGGTCGAGCACGCGGTCGAAGGCGTTCAGGAAGGACGTCAGGTCGCCGAGGCCGTCCGGGCCCAGCGCGCCCTTGTACGATTGGATCAGCGCCGTCGTCAACCCGCGGGCGTCGGCCAGCGCGAGGCTGCGCAGCTGCAGCTCGCCGAAGCCGGCCACGCCCTTGAGCACTTCCTTGTAAATTTCTTCCGCCTGACGGGCGTTCTGGCGCGCGGTGAAAATCGCCTGCCGGTGCTTGGCATGCGCCTGCTCGATCAGCTGACGATAGCGCTGCTGCGCCGCGGTGAGCTGGCGCTGGTAGGTCGACTGGGTGTCGGCCTGGTCCACCTGGGCCTGGCGCTCGGCCTTGCGCACGCTCGCCTCGCGGCGATCGACCGCCAGCAGGGCCTGCCAGTAGTACCGATCGGCGAGCTGGATGGCCTTCTTGTAGCTGGTGGCCGACGAAAACTCGAGCTTGTCGCGCACCTCCTTGGGGTGCGGCGGCTCGATCGGCATCGAGGCGACGCGCGCCGGCACGAGCGCCCCTTGCGGCGCGTTCGCGCGGTGCTTCGCGGGCGTCATCGGCTGGGACGCATGGTGTTTCGCGGACTGCATGGCGGCTTCCCCGTTATGGCTCGGGCTGGCTTCCGCACCGCCCGGCGAGCGGGCTGGCATACGGCGCTGTCCTGACATAATAGACGGGTGGCTACCGTCAGCCTGTGATGATCGTCATGATCCGCACCAAATCTCGCTTTTGGTGCGTTGCGTCACGTCGTTATGTTAGCCTCGGCTTGCGCGACCCAGGCATCCACGCCATAGATCAGGCGCCCCATACCGAGCCAGCGCTTCTCGAAGTCCGTGAGGACCCGGTGGACGGGCACCGCGGCGTTGTACGCGAAGCCCTCCTGCGTGAGGGTCGTGAGCGAATAAGCGAACAGGTCCGGGTCGTCCGTGCGGAAGTGCAGCAAGCCGCCCGGGCCGAGGGCGCGCCGGTAGAGCGCGAGGAACCCGGGCGAGGTGAGCCGCCGGTCGGGGTGCCGCGGCCAGGGATCCGAGAAGAGCAGCGTGAGGCGGTGCACGTCGCCGGGGCAGAAGGCCTCGAGCGCACGGCGAGCGTCACCCGGCACGAAGCGGATGTTGTCGATCGCCTGGCGCAGCACCATCTGGCGCGCCGAGTAGATGCGGTGCATCTTCATCTCGAGGCCGAGGTGGTTCCACTCGGGACGTTCCCGCGCGAACGCGATGAGGTGGTGGCCCAGGCCCATGCCGATTTCGACGTGGAGCGGGGCTTTGCGCCCGAAGGTGGCTTCCCAGCGTCCGACGAACCGCTTGGGATCGAGCAATACGTCGAACGGCGGTGCCTGGTAGTATTCCATCGCGAGGAGCTTCTTGCCCATGGCAACCTATTCTATAGTATCCTGTTGGCCGCATCGCAGCGTCCCGATCAGGAGGAACCGCCCATGTGGGGTGTCGCCCAAATCAAGTATTCCAATGAGAACAGCTGGAGCCGGGGCGTCGTGTCCCTGCATACGCCCGGCTGGGTCCACCTCATCACCTATCCGCGCGAGACGCAGGACGACATGGTGATGATGAGCTACCCCGAGTCGAAGGTCGAGCACGTGGAATGGCTCGAGGTTCGTCTGTCGCCCTTCGAGAAGGAAGGCAACGGCATCGGCGCCGCCAAGTCGTTGCTCGACAAGTACAAGAACGCCCTCTACCCCGAGGTCGCCGCGGCGGAAGCGGAAGGCGAGCAGGCCCCGCTGGCCTGATCGGATCCGTTCCGACCGGAGACGCCCGCGATGGCTGCGTTTCCCATTTCAATCGCGGCGGCGGCGCTGACGGCGTTCGCCGCCATCGCCGTGCCCGCCCCGGCTTCGTCGCTGCCGCCGGTCGAGGAGCGGGTGCGCATCGAGCGTGCCGACATCGAGGCGCGCTTCGCGCCGATCGCGAGGGCTCATGGCGTCTCGATCGAGCTGGCGATGCTGCTCGCCACCAAGCTCGGCTCCCGGACCTGGAACGCCGAGGCCAGTGAGCTCGGCGTGCCCAGGGCCCGTCACAAGGCCCTGTGGCGCGCCCTGAACGCCTTGCCGCACCCGAACTTCGACCAGGTCACGCCTTACAACCTGCTCGCGCCGGGCAAGGATCGCTGGGGCGTCAGCCCGGCCACGGGGATCAAAGGCTGGAGCCGGTGGGGCTCGCTGATCGAGGAGGTGGCCCTGCGCCACGGGCTCGACCCCGCGATCCTCGGCGCTTACGTCTGGACCGAGAGCAACTTCGACACCCACCAGTATTACGCCGCGCGTGGCCTGCATGCCGTGGGCCTGGGCTCCGTGCAGGCGCAGGACCACCCGGCGCTCGGCCCGACGATCGCCTTGCGGGTGCAACGCCTGCAGCAAGACCCGCGCCTGAACCTCACGCTCACGGCCCGTGAGTTCAGGTCACGCTGGAACCCCCAGGACATGTTCGGCACGGTGATGGACGTCTGGTACCCGGCCTGGCGCACCGGACGGCGCATCCCCTCGCTGGGCGACGCGTTCGGCTACATGCAGCTCTTCTCGAACCGCTACTTCATCCTGCTCGACATCCTGAGAAACTAGGAGATCCACCATGAGCGCCGAGGCCCCGATTTACCTGGACTACAACGCCTCGGCGCCGCTCGACCCGCGCGTCCGCGAGGCGATGACGCCCTTCCTCGACAGCGTCTACGGCAACAGCCGCAGCGGCCACGTGTTCGGCGTGCGGGTGAAGGCGGCGATCGAGGCGGCGCGGGGGCAGGTCGCGGCGTTCCTCGGCTGCGGGCCCGACGAGGTGGTCTTCACGGGCGGCGGCAGCGAGGCGAACAACCTGGCCGTGAAAGGCACAGCCTGGGCCCACCCGGCGCGGCGGCGCCTCGTGCGCTCCGCCCTCGAGCATTACGCGATCGCCCACGCCTGCGACTTCCTCGGCAAGTGGGGCTGGTCGACCGACGTGGTCCCGGTGGACGCCGCGGGCCGCCTGGACCTGGCGGCGCTCGAGGCGACGCTCGGGCCGGATGTGCTGCTCGTGGCCGTGCAGCACGCGAACAACGAGATCGGGACGGTGCAGGATTTGCCGGCGGTCGCCGAACGGGCCCGGCGGGTGGGCGCGCTGCTGTTGGGCGACGCTGCCCAGAGCGCCGGCAAGCTGCCGATCGACGTGCGCGCGTTGGGCGTCGACCTGCTGACCATCGCCGGCCACAAGTTCGGCGGCCCGCAGGGCATCGGTGCGCTCTACAAGCGCCGCGACCTCACCCTCGAGCCGCTGGTGCACGGCGCCGGCCACGAGGACGGCCTGCGCTCGGGCACGCACCCGGCCGCGTTGATCGTGGGGCTGGGCGCGGCTTGCGAGCTCGCGGGCCGCGATCTCGAGGCGGCCGCCGCGCGGATGCGGGCCTTACAGGCCCGGTTGCTGGCCGCCATCGTGGCGGTCTATCCGGACGTCGTCGTCAACGGCGACCCGGTGCACCGGCTGCCGCATACCTTGAATGTCTCGTTCCCGGGCCTGGACGGCACGGACCTGCTCGATCGGACGCCGCGGATCGCGGCCACCACCGGGGCGGCCTGCCACTCCGGCCTGCGCGAGCCGTCGATGGCGCTCAAGGCGATCGGCGCTTCGCGCGAGGTCGGGCTCGGCGCGGTGCGCCTCAGCCTCGGCCGGTGGACGACCGAGGCCGAGGTCGATGAGGCCGGCCGCCTCTTGGGCGAAGCGGCCGGCTCCCTGGTCAGCCCGTGATGTCCTCCTCCGGGTTCGGCGACGGCGGCCGGTAGCGCTTCTCTTCTTCGCGCTGCGCCTGGCCCGGCGTGGTGTGGCCGCGCAGGCTGGTGTCGTCTCCGCGGGAGCCGATTTCGCCGATGAAGGACATGCCTTCCTTGCTGCTCGGCTGGAAATCCGGTGCGTTGCCCTTGCCGCGAAGGGTCGCTCGCTCCCGATCGGTGCGCGGCGATCCGGGGTTGTGCTCGGCGCTGTGCTTGTGCTTGCGATGGCTCATGGGGGTCTCCTTCCGGTCACCTCCATAGTCGGCCGGAACGGCCCGCGATCCAAGCACCGAGCGGCCCATCCGGGCCAGGCCTAAATCTTCAACACGATCTTGCCGAATTGCGCTGCGTCGTCCATCCGGCGGTGCGCATCGGCGGCTTGCTCGAGCGGATAGACGCAATCGACGATCGGCGAGATCGCGCCGGTCTCGAACCACTTGAGCATTTCGGCGAATTCATGATCCGTGCCCATGGTCGTGCCCATCAGCGTGAGCTGCTTCCAGAAAATCCGGCGGATCTGCAGCTCGGGCGCGTTGCCGAGCGTCGAACCATAACTCACGATCCGCCCGCCTGGCCGCACGACGTCGAGCAGCTGATCGAGCTGGGTGCCGCCCGTGCCGTCGATGACGAGGTGCGGGCCGCCGTCGGTGAGCTCGCGCAGCGCCTTCACCCAGTTCGGGTCGCGGTAGTTCACCCCGCCCTGCGCGCCGAATTCCTGGGCCCGCGCGAGCTTGGCCTCGGAGCCCGAGGTGACGGTCACGCGCGCGCCCGCGTAGCGCGCCATCTGCAGCGCCATCGTGGCGACGCCGCCGCCGACGCCGGTGATCACGACATGCTCGTCCACCTGCGCCTGGCCGCGGGTGACCACCGCGCGGTAAGCCGTGAGGCCCGCGAGCGGGATGGCCGCAGCCTCCTCGGGCGAAAGGCTGGACGGCATGGCGTGGATCGCGCTCGCCGGCACGCGCACGTACTCGGCGTAGGTGCCGTCGTCCGGCAGGCCGAGGATTTTGAAGAATGGTCCCTGGACGCGCGCGTCGCGGCCCCACTCGAGGCTCGGGTTAATCACCACGCGCCAGCCTTCGAGCGAGTCATCGACGTCGTCGCCGGTGGCCACGATTTCCCCGGCGCCATCCGAGCCGAGCACGACCGGCAGGTGAATGCCCGCATACTTGCCCTGGCGGATCCAGCTGTCGCGCCTGTTCAGCGCGGCGGCTTCCAGCTTGACGACGACCTCGCCGGGACCGGGCGTCGGATCGGGCACTTCTTCGACCCGCAGAACCTCTGGTCCACCGGTTTCGCGAAGGACGACCGCGCGCATAGGTACGCTCCTGACTAGCCCCTCGCCATGCCAGCGGCGAGGGCAGGCGTCATTGTACCTGAAGTCAGCGCCAGGACCAGAACTTGGTCCTGAACTTACGCTCCTGCTCGGGGAACTTCAGGCCCAGCGGCGAGACGGCGGTGACGCGGTAGACGTAGCCCGTCCAACGGCGCAGCTCGGTCAGGGTGATCTGGTGGTCGGTCTTGGCGACGTCGTCGGTAAACTTGTGGGTGAAGCCATTCTTGTCGAAGCCCCAGGCGCGGCCGTATTCGATGATCCCCTTGGTGGGGACCTCGGTGTGCCAGGCGATCGCGGTGGTGTGGGCCGACTTCTCGGCGATCACCACGTTGTAGGGCGTGCGGTCGTCCACGTTGTAGGACGGCGGGTCCTCGGCGGCCATGTAAGCCGCGAGCGCCGGCGGGTCGTCTTCGTCGGCGATGGCAGCGCGGACCATCGATACCGTGGGCAACGCCCGGCCGGTGTGGCTCGTGATGATGGCGGCGGGCTCAACGGGGACCTCGATGGGGGCCTCGGCGGCGGCCGGCGGTGCCAGCGGCGCGGAAGGCGTCACGGGCATCGCGGGCGAGGTCGCCCGGCCGCAGCCGGCCAGGGTGGCCAGCAGGGTCAGCGATACGAGCGGGCGGATGAAATGCATCGTTGGTCTCCTCGACTCCTCTGCGACGCTTATCCGCGTGCGGCTGGTGTTAAGAGACCAAGGTTTGGTAAAGATCATCATAAATTTCGGCCAAAACCGACGACGGGATCGCAAGGAGCGGGCGCCCGGCCGCGACATCGATCACGGAGCCACCCAGGAGCCGCCGGAGCCATGATCGCGTTGCCTCACCAGGCCATCACCGCCTTCATCCTGACCTTTGCGCTCGCCGCTTGCGGCGCCGCCCCCGTCGTGCACCCGGCCGCCGCGCCGAAGTCGCAGCGGGCGATCACCGCCAAGACCGTCGTGCCCGCCGTCGACGGCGGTGCGCTCACCGACGGCGGCGCCCTCGAGCGGCCCTTCACCCTGACCGACGCCGGCGAGGTGCTGGCCGACCTCCGCCTGGCCGTGCCCGGCGGCGACTGGGAGCAGCCGGGGCGCGAGGCAGCCACCGTGCGCCTCACGCTCGACGGCGCCCACAACCAGGATATCGTGCTGTACGCCGGTGAGCAGGCCCACCTCTACCAGGTCGCGCTGGGCGGGCTGGCCGCGGGCCCCCATGTCCTCCGGCTCGAGCGGCTCGCGAGCCATTCCGCCGCCGCGCTAACCCAGATCCAGCTGTTGGGCGGCTCGCTGGGCATCGTGCCGCCGGACGCGCCCGGCCACGACGTGCTCGCCCGCAGCCCGATCCTCATCGGCCGCGCCGCATCTCACCTGACGGACACGCCGCTGCTCATGATGGTGGACGAAGTCGCCCGCCCGGCCGGCGGCTCGCAGCTGCGCTACACCGCCGTCTTCTCGAACGAGGACGGCGGCACCTCGACGCCCGCCTTGATGGCGCGTTGGGGCCGCACGACCGACATCGACTGGTGCTACGCGGTCGAAAACGACGCCGCGGGCAAGCCGGTCCGCGAGACCTACCAGGCGCGCTGGCACTTCACCAAGGCTTTCAAAGGGAAGTATGAAGGCAGGCACCCGATCCTGCGGGTGGCCACCGAGAACAACTGTTACGACGACGAGGGCTCGGGCGAGCTGCGCTTCCGCCTGCCGCCGCTGTTCCGCCTCGACCCGATCCAGACCGCCCGCGAAGAGGTGCTCGATCGCCACCCGTGGACCTATGGGCTCATGGCCAAGGAGCTCTTCCGCGAGCGCAAGGCCGCGAAAGACAGCCCTGCGGTCCCAGGCGAGGACCAGCCCGCGCCGGTGTCGCCCACCGCCGGGCTGATCGGCGACCCGCGCCGCTTCCTGTTCGTGGAGTTCAAGCAGACCTACCGCGGCCGGGGCGTCGGCGTCTCGGTCACGCTCAAGGGCACGCCCGGCGCTTTCGTTTCCCACCGCGGCGACGACGACCTCACGGCCGCACGCACCGGTTGGTGCCGCGTCGCCGTGGAGCTGCCGCGTGCCGTGCGGCTCGAGGACGTGGCCGCGATCGACCTCGTCGGGCCCGGTCGGGGTGAGGCGATCGTTCATGGCGTGCGGCGCGTGTTGACGCTCGACGCGGCCTACCAGCCGGTGATCTTGCCGCTCACCTGGGCCGGCGAGGCCATGATCGACGAAGACGCGGACAAAGTCCGCGTCTTCGAGGCCGCTTCGGATCCGGCCCGGCCGATCTCGCTCGACCGGCGCTAGCCGAGCAGCAGGTCCTTCATCCGGGCATGGAAGCGCTCCACCTGGCGCTCTTCCACGTCGACCGTGGCGTAGCCCTTGTGCAGCTGGATCGAGCGCAGCGACGAGCGGGGGATGCCCGACGCCTGCGAGAGCCAGCCGTGGAAGCTGTCGCGGCTGGGCCGCTGGCCAGGCGTGATCGTGACCTTGAAGGTCTGCCAGGACTGGTGCATCCGCGGCAACGGCGCCAGGGGACCGGTCGTGGCCTTGAGCTCGCGCTGCGAGTCGTTCAGGAGCGTCGCGGAGTCGCGCTGGGGCTTGCCCGACACCACCATCGGCCGGCCGGTGCGGCCGCGGCGACCGCCATCGAGCAGCTTGGGCATCGGCTCGTCGTCGGCCTCATCGCTCACGGCGATCGGCGCGGGCTCCGGCTCCGCGGGGCCGGGGTCCTGCGGGTGGCGCTCGAACTTCAGGTGGGCCTTGAGCCCCTCGAACACCTGCTCGGCCTCGGGGGTGACCAGCGACAGGCTGCGCAGCGCGCCGCCGGCCTGGCTCGCCGCCTCGGCGTAGCGCGTATAGAGCTCCGGCTCCATCGCCACGCCTGTCAGGTAGAGGTGCTCGGGCGCGCCGAGGTCCAGTTCCTTGGTGGCGTTCTCCGGCACGACCAGGAAGCGCAGGTCGCCGGCGCGGAAGCGCGCCAGCGCGGCGTTGCGGGCCGACGCCGAGGTGTCGGCGTTGATCGCGTCGACCGCGTTGCGGCCGAGTTTCTCGAGCTTCTGGGTCAGGCGGCGCGCCTCATGCTTGTTGCGCGCGAGCACCAGGGCGCGCGCCGGCGCCTCGGTCTCGAGCACGGTGAGCAGGAACTCGGCGCGCTGGTCCGAAGGCACGCGCGCGTAGCGGTGTGCCTCGACGGCCTTGGGGGTCTTCCTGGGCGCCGCCGCCTTGGGCTCGTCGACGACCCGGGTCTCGGCCTTGGGCGCGACCTTCTCGGCCTTGGCGTCACCCTTGGGCGCGGCCTTCGCGCCGCGGGCGGGCTTCCGATCGGTCGTCTTGGTCGCCTTGGGCGCGGCCTCGGGCTCGGCGGCTGGTGCCGGGGTCGGTTCCAAGGGGGTCAGGCGAACCATCGCCGGGTTCTTGAGGTGGTGGGCGATCGCCTCGACGCCTTCCGTCACGTTCCAGGTGAAGATCGCGGTCTGCTCCAGGCGCGGCAGGCGATCGAGCAGGTACTCGACGTCGAGGCGCTGAACGGTGGTCATCATGCGGTCGGCGCCGTCGAGGACGATCATCCGGACGTTGGAGAGGTCGAGCTGCTTGATGGCGAACAAATCCTTGATCAGGTACGGCGTGCCGATCACGATGTCGACGCCGCGCCGGATGGCCTGCTCTTGCGCGCCGCCCGACTCGTAGAGCGGGGCGACCTTGAGCACGCCCTGCGCGAGGGGGGCGAGCCGCTTGTAGACACGAATGGCGCGCTCGGCGGAGGGCACGATGACCAGGGCCTGGGGCTTGCCCATCGGATCGAAGAGCGAGAGGAGCGGAAGCCCGTAGGCGAGGGTCTCACCCGAGTGAGGACCGGCGTGAACGACCACGTCTTGCCCTTCCATCAGGAGCGGGATGACATGGGTTTGGACAGCGGTCGGCGCGCCGACGTCGAGGGCCTCCAGCCCAGCCAGGACGGCGGGGTGGAGCGGGAAAGCTTCGAACGGGGACGGCAAGGAAGGGAGTCCTTTCCACCCGGCCGCTGCTGAGGCGGTGGTCCGTCGTCGCGGACGTCGGCGGTGGGCGAGACCTCGTCGGGCGATTTCCCGGGGCACTCGCTGCGTCGCGCACGTCGGCGGCGAAAAACTTGTTCGGTGACGCAGCTCTCGCTACGACCAGGCTAGAAGAATAATGGTTGGTCCGACCAGGATGTTTCCTGGCCTCGCACCCATTGTACCACCAACACCCCCCCTCTGAAACGGCGCGCCGGCCCATCGCAACCCCCGGTCGTCTCCCGGCGCGCGGCGCGCGGCCTGGCGTCCACGGCCGTACCTGGCGGGCGACGGGGGCACCTGGGTGGTGGTATAATCGCGAGGAACCCCATGGCCGTATCGGGCTCGATCGAGGGGCGGCTGAGAGGAGCGTGCGTATGGCAAGCGAACGGCGTTATGATTCCGGCGACGGCGGGTCGGGCGGCTGGGCGCTGCTCGGCGGCCTGGTCATCGGCGCGGTCGGCGGCTTCCTGGTCGGCGTGATGGTCGCGCCCAAGGCCGGCGAAGAGTCGCGCGAGCGCCTGGGCGACTCGATCCTCGACATCCGCGAGCGCACCACGGACATCATCGAGAACCTGCGCGGCAACACCGAGACGCTCCTGAACTCGACGCGCGCCGCCATCGAAGAAAAGATGGCGTTGTTGAACGAGGCGGTCGAGGCCGGCCGCAAGGCGGCGGAATACAAGCGCGCCGAGCTCATCGAGCAGGAAGGCTCCTAGCCGTAGCCCGATCGGGCGCGAGGAGGTTCTGGTGGCGAAGAAGCCGGTTTCGTACCTGGGCGGCGCTGTGCTGATCGGCACGGCGATCGGCGCCGTGGTCGGCCTCTTGGCCGCCCCGCTCTCCGGCAAGGACATGCGCGGGATGCTGCGCAAACGAGCCCTCGACGCCGGCAAGGAGATTCCCGAGCGACTGAAAGACGTGCCGGCCGCCTTGCGCGACCTGCCCGGGCGCGGGCGCGAGGCGCTCTCGGACCTGCCGGAGCGCGGCCGTCGGGCCCTGGGCGACCTGCCGGAACGGAGCCGCCAGGCCCTCTCCGACCTGCCGGAGGCCGGTCGCCGCACGCTCTCCCGCCTGCCGGCCTGGGCCAAGCCGCGCCGCCGGCCGGACCAGCCGATCGATACCACCGCCACCGAGGTGCGCCAGGGCGAGGCCGACTACAGGGACGAAAACGCGCCGGCGCGCGAGCGCGACGACGCCTGAGAGAGATGCCATGAGCGACACCGCCGTCACCCGGATGCTCGGCATCCGGTACCCCGTCATCGCCGCGCCGATGTTTCTGGTGTCGAACCCCGACATGATGGTCGCCACCGGCGAAGCCGGCGGCCTCGGCACGATGCCGGCCCTCAACGCCCGCACCACCGATGCCTTCCGCGAAGCGATCCGGGAAGTCAAGCGCCGCACCCATGCGCCCTACGGCATCAACCTGATCTTGCTGAACAACCCGCGGCTCCAGGACGACCTCGCGGTCTGCCTCGAGGAGCGCGTGCCGCTGATCATCACGAGCCTGGGCGACCCCACGGAGCTGATCGCCGCGGCGCACGCGCGCGGCCTCAAAGTGTTCTGCGACGTCGTGAACGCGCGCCACGCCAAGAAGGCGAAGGCCGCGGGCGCCGACGCCCTGATCGCCGTGTCGGCCGGCGCAGGCGGCCACGCGGGCGTCATCACGCCCTTCGTGCTCGTGCCCTGGCTCCGCAAGGAGGTCGGCCTGCCGGTCGTGGCGGCCGGCGGCCTGGCCGACGGCGCGACGCTCGCCGCCGCCCTCGCGCTGGGTGCTGACGCCGGCTACTTCGGCACGCGCTTCATCGCGAGCACCGAGGCGCCGGTGGAGGAGGGCTTCAAGCGCGCGATTTGCGACGCCGGCCCGGAGGACATCGAGTACACCCCGGAGGTCACCGGGCACCCGGCGAACTTCCTGCGCGAGAGCCTCGCGAAGTGGCGCGAGGGGAAGCAAGAGGGTGGCCCGGAGATCAAGAAGTGGCGCGACGTCTGGAGCGCCGGCCAGACCTGCGGGCTCATTCATAGCGTGAAGTCGTGTGGGGCGATCGTGGCGGACATCATGGCCGAATACGAGGCCGCGCGAGCCGGCATGCCGACCTTCACCCCCGCGCGCTCCCCGCGCTGACACCCATGGGCTACTTCGGCACAGGCCCCACGACCCGCACCTCCATGTGGGGCATGAAGGCGTAGTCCGGCCCGACCTCCAGCACCACATAGCGGCCGGTGGTGTCCACGTCGAGGCTTTGCCACTTTTCCGGCCGCGGCGGGATTGTACCCACGCGCGCGAGCTCGCTCGCCCGGTCTGCAGCCGGTTTCAGGTGGCCATCGGCTTCATCGTGGCCAGGCGCGCCGCGGTGGCGGCGACTATAGCCGCGGCCTCGGCCACCTCCGCGGCCGTGGTCGACCAGCCCAGGCTGAGCCGCAGGCTGCCCTGGACGCTGGCCTCGTCGAGCCCGAGCGCGGGCAGCACCGGGCTCGATTCGGTGCCGAGCACCGTGCAGGCAGCCCCAGTGGAGGCGCACACGCCCGCCAGGTCGAGCTGCTCGACCAACGCCTCGCCGACCACGCCGGGGAATGCAAACGCGAGGATGTGAGGTGCCACCACGCGCCCCAGCCTGTGGGCGCCGGACACCTCGGCCAGGACCCGCGACGCGAGCGCGTCGCGCAGCGCACACAGGCGAGCGGCTTCGGCTTCGCGCTCCCCGAGCGCCTCGGCCGCCGCGGCGCCGAAGCCCGCGATCGCCGCCACCGCCAACGTGCCGGGCCGTCGCCCGCGCTCGTGCGCGCCCCCGCGCAGCACGGGCAGGAGCGGCGTGCCGCGCCTGACGAAGAGCGCGCCCACGCCCTGCGGCCCACCCAGCTTGTGCGCGGAGATCGCCACCAGGTCGGCGTCGATCGCCGCGAGCCAGGCAGCGCCCTGCACCGCGTCCACGTGGAAGACAGCCCCGGCCCCCCGCACGAGCGCCGCGAGCGCCGCGAGGTCCTGCACGGCCCCCATCTCGTTGTTCACCGCCATCACCGAGACCAGGCTCGCGCCGGGCAGGGCTGCGGCGAGGGTCGCCGGCGCGAGCAGGCCATCCGCGTCGACCGGCAGCACGCCGACCTCCCAGCCCCGCTCCACCAGGGCCTCGAACGGCCCGCGCACCGCCGAGTGCTCGATCGCCGAGCGCAGCGCGCGCCGGGGCCGCCCGGCGGCTTCGAGTGCCGCGGCGGCGCCGAGGACGGCGAGGTTGTCGGCCTCGGTCCCGCCGGCCGTGAAGACCACCTCGCCAGGCGTTCGACCAATGAGCGCCGCCACCTGCTTGCGCGCGGCCTCGACGCGGGCCGCGGCACGACGCCCGGCGGTGTGCGCGCTGGCTGCGTTGCCCGGCTCGCGGGCGGCCGCGGCGTAGGCATCGAGCGCGCTCGGGCGCATGGGGCTGCTCGCCGCGTGGTCCAGGTAAATCATGGCGACATGATAGCCTTCCCTGCTATCATGCCGCGGCATCCGTGCGGCTATTCGTGGCCCTGACCGGAGATCCTCTATTTATGCGCCTCGACAAGTGGCTCAAGCTCTCTCGGGTGATCAAGCGCCGGCCGGTCGCGAACGAAATTTGCGACCAGGGCCGCGTGACGATCAACGGACGGGTGGCGAAGGCCGGCGCCGAGGTGAAGCCGGGCGACCGGCTGGAGGTTCGCTTCGGGCAGCGGCTGCTCACGCTGGAAATCGTCACGGTCCCGGCTGGGCAGGTGAGCGCGAAATCGGCGGCGGAGTTGTACCAGGTGTTGAGCGAGGCGTCCATGAAGGATTTCCTGAACGCGCAAGGGCCTGGTGAGGACGAAATCGAATAGACCAAGTACTCGGTAAGAACGATCTCAAACGCCCCGATTGGGGCGGGTGAGTGGGGCGGCTGGAAGGCCGCAGGCCTGAAGGAGACCAGCAGTGAGCACCATCATCGAAGAAGTCTACGCGCGCGAAATCCTGGATTCCCGCGGCAACCCGACGGTCGAGGTCGACGTGTTCCTGCAAGGCGGGGCCGTGGGACGGGCCGCTGTGCCTTCCGGCGCCAGCACCGGCGTGCATGAGGCGGTCGAGCTGCGCGACGGCGGCGATCGCTACATGGGCAAGGGCGTCACCCAGGCCGTCGACAACGTCAACGAGGTCATCGCGGCCGAAATCATCGGCATGGACGCGCTCGACCAGGCCGGCATCGACATGCTGATGTGCCAGCTCGACGGCACGCCCAACAAGGCCAAGCTCGGCGCGAACGCCATCCTGGCCGTCTCGCTGGCGGTCGCCAAGGCCGCGGCCAACCAGATCGAGCTGCCGCTCTACCGCTACCTGGGCGGCGTCCAGGCGCGCGTGCTGCCGATCCCGATGATGAACATCATGAACGGCGGCGCCCATGCCGACAACACGATCGACTTCCAGGAGTTCATGATCATGCCGGTCGGCGCGCCGAGCTTCTCCGAAGCGCTGCGGATGGGCACCGAGATCTTCCACAACCTCAAGAAGATCTTGAAGTCGCGCAAGCTGAACACTTCGGTGGGCGACGAGGGTGGCTTCGCGCCCGACATCCCGACCCCCACCGCCGCGCTGCAGACCATCTGCGAGGCGATCGAGGCGGCCGGCTACCACCCCGGCGGCGACGTGATGCTCGCGCTCGACGTCGCGGCCTCGGAGTTCTACAAGAACGGCCAGTACGTCCTCGAGGGCGAAGGCCGCACGCTGAGCTCCGACCAGATGGTGGATTACCTCGCCGAGCTATGCGACAAGTTCCCGATCATCTCGGTCGAGGACGGCCTGGCCGAGGACGATTGGGGCGGCTGGGAAAAGCTCACCGCCAAGCTCGGCTCGCGGATCCAGCTCGTCGGCGACGACCTCTTCGTCACCAACACCGAGCGCCTGGAGAAGGGCATCCAGATGTCCATCGGCAACAGCATCCTGATCAAGGTCAACCAGATCGGCACCCTGACCGAGACGCTCGCCGCCGTCGAGATGGCCAAGCGCGCCGGCTACACCGCCGTGATCTCGCACCGCTCGGGCGAGACCGAGGACCCCGTCATCGCGGACATCGCGGTGGCGACGAACTGCGGCTTCATCAAGACCGGCTCGGCCTCGCGGTCGGACCGCATCGCGAAGTACAACCAGCTGCTCCGCATCCAGGAGGAGCTCGGCGACGTGTCCCAGTACCCGGGTCGCACCGCGTTTTACAACCTCGGCAAACATTATGAGACCCCCGTCCATGCCTAGTATCGCCCCGCTGAACAAATCCGTGGACGCCGACCAGTCGGCCCGCGTACCGCTCAAGCGCGCCAAGATCGTTGCGACGCTCGGCCCCGCCTCCAGCGAGCCGGAGATGATCCGCAAGCTGATCCTCGCGGGCGTCGATGTTTTCCGGCTGAACTTCTCCCACGGCAAGCATCCGGATCACGAAGCGCGCATCATCAACATCCGGCGGATTGCCAAGGAGCTCAACCGGGTCGTCGGCATCCTGCAGGACATCCAGGGCCCCAAGATCCGCATTGGAGATGTGAAGGACGGCCAGGTCATCCTGACCCCCGGCACGCCGTTCCTCCTGCAGAGCAAGGAGCGGGTGGCCGACGAGCACGGCGCGAGCGTGTCCTACGAGAACCTCGAGAAGGACGTCCCCGCGGGCTCGCAGGTGCTGCTCGACGATGGCCTGCTCGAGCTCAAGGTGGTCCTGGCGACGCCCGATGGCCTCCAGTGCGAGGTCGTCGTCGGCGGGCCGCTCAAGCCCAACAAGGGCGTGAATTTCCCGTCGGTGAAGATGGACGTGGATGTGCTGACGGACAAGGACCGCGTGGACCTCGTCTTCGGCGCGAAGATGGGCGTGGACTTCGTGGCCGCCTCCTTCGTGCAGGAAGCGGCGGACGTCCTCAAGATCAAGGAATACATGGTCCAGCAAGGCTCGCGGGCGCACATCATCGCCAAGATCGAACGCCGCGACGCCGTGGAGTGCATCGCCGACATCGCGGCCGTCTCGGACGGCGTGATGGTGGCGCGCGGCGACCTCGGCGTGGAGACAGCGCCGGAGGAGGTGCCGCTCGCGCAGAAGCGCATCATCGCGCACTGCAACCAGATCGGGAAGCCCGTCATCACGGCGACCCAGATGCTCGACTCGATGATCCACAACCCGCGCCCGACCCGCGCGGAGGCCAGCGACGTCGCGAACGCCGTCTTCGACGGCACCGACGCCGTGATGCTCTCGAACGAGACGGCGGCTGGCGCTTACCCGCTCGAGGCCGTCGAGACGATGGTGCGTATCGTGCGCCAAATGGAGCAGTCGGCGCTCGCGAAGCGGCGCGAGAATCGCGACCTGGCCGTCGGCGCCCCCGTGGTCGACGCGATCAGCCTCGCCACGGCGCAATTGGCCGACAAGCTGGGGGCGGCCGCGATCGTCACGGCGACCGCCACCGGCACGTCGGCGCGCATGGTCGCCCGCTACCGCCCCCTCTGCCCGATCGCCGCGCTGGCGATGGATGAGGAGGTCTGCCGCCAGCTTGCGCTAGTCTGGGGCGTCTACCCGCGCGTGCTGCCCCGCGCCTTCTCGGATGAGGAGCTGATCGCCAACGCGATGAGCCTGATCCACCAGGAGGGCATGGTGCACGACGGCGACCTGGTGGTCGTCACGGCGGGCTTCCCGCTCGGCGTGCCGGGCAACACCAACTTCATCAAGGTGGAGATGGCGAGCACGGTGATCGCCCGCGGCCAGGGCCTCGGCAAGAAGGCCGTGCACGGCACCGTGCGGCTGGTGCGTTCGGCCGATGAGGCCATCGAGAAGGTCCAGGCGGGCGATATTCTCGTCACGAGCGAGACCAACAAGGACTACGTGTCGGCGATGCGCATGGCCGGCGGCGTGATTGTCGAGCAGGGAGGGCTGACGTCACATGCGGCGATCGTCTGCCTGCAACTCGGCATTCCGCTGCTGCTCGAGGTCGCCGAATGGTCCCAGTTGCCGGACGGCGAGATCATCACGATGGATCCGGTCCGCGGCGTGGTGTTCAAGGGCAAAGCCCGCACCTGACGCGAACCTCCTGGGGACGGTCGCCATCGCGGCCGTCCCTTTCTTTTCGCTCCATCGGTACACACTTGAAGAATACAAATAAATGATGTACTAATGTTGTAAACAAACGCCTGCCGCCTGGGTATACATCGAACATTAGAAGCGTGTAATGTTTATCCTCCCGCGGTACAAGGGTGAAGTCGCTCGCTCGCCAGGAGAGATGTTCATGCCCATCGGCCCCCGTTCGAAGGCTTCCTTGCTAGCTGCCGCGTTGGCGATGGGGCTCGCCATCCTGGCGCCATCCGCGGCCTGGGCCTGCGGCGGCCTCTTTTGCCAGAACCAACCCGTCGACCAGGCCGGCGAGCGGATCCTCTTCGCGACGGACGGCGAAAACGTGACGGCCCACGTGCAGATCCAGTACCAGGGCCCCGCGAAGGACTTCTCCTGGATCGTCCCGGTGCCCACGCCGCCGAAGCTCGCGATCGGCTCCGACTTGCTCTTCCGCCGCCTGCGCGCCGCCACGCGCCCGAACTTCCGCCTGGAGTTGAAGGAAGAAGGCTGCGAGTACATGATGCTGGAGGAGTCGATGGACGGAGCGTCCATCGTGAACAACGCCGGCGGCATGATGCCGGCGGCGCCCGGCGCGGTCACCGTCGTCTCCGAGGAGCAGGTCGGGCCGTTCCAGAGCGCCGTCATCCAGTCGAACGATCCGGGCGCGCTCAAGACCTGGCTGCGCGACAACGGCTACACCCTCCCGCAGGCGATCGACCCGCTGATGGACCCTTACGTGGCCGGCAAGTACTACTTCCTCGCGCTCAAGCTGCGCAAGGACCGCGACGCCGGCGACCTCGCGCCGATCTCCTTCACGTACAAGTCCACCAAGCCGGGCATCCCGATCCGCCTGACGGGCGTGGCCGCGACCCCCGACATGGGCGTGTGGGTCTGGGTGCTCGGCAACGCGCGCGCCGTGCCCGAGAACTACCGCCACGCCGAGATCAACGAGGCACGCATCGACTGGCTGGGCGGCGGCCAAAATTACCCGCAGGTCGTCACCGAGGCGATGAACGAGGCCGGCGGCCAGGCCTTCGTGACCGACTTCGCAGGCAAGAGCGACGTGGTGCCGGCCGCGGACTTCGACGCCGCGAAGTTCGACCTGGCCCGCGTGCGCCAGGCGACCCGCCCTGCCGACTTCGCGCGCGCCGTGCTCGAGGGCGGGTTCTTCGGCGAGCGGAACACCTCGCTGGACTCGGCCGCGCTGGTGGCGTTCCTCAAGCGCTTCGTGCCGAAGCCCAAGTCGCAGGCCGCGATGCCCGACGACCAGTTCTTCCAGTCCATCGAGAGCTACGGCGAGGAATTCGACGCCGAGCAGATCAGCGTCGATGCCGCGGCGGGCGCTGCCGCGCTCGAGGAGCAGGTCGTGAAGCCGCTCGGCGACATCAAGGCGATGCTCGAGAAGCACCCCTACCTGACCTCGCTTTACACCACGATGTCGCCGGACGAAATGACCCAGGACCCGATGTTCGTCTTCAACGGCCAGCTGCCGGCGGTGGCGAACGCGCACGTCGCGCAGGGCCTGCGGCGCTGCGAGAAGGACCAGATGCCCTGGACCGCGCCGGTCTTCATCACGCTGGGCAACGGCATCTCGTTCTGGGCGCGCGACACGGTGGACGGCGAAGTCGGCAAGCCGATCGCGATGCCGGCCGCGCTGCGCATCGAGCAGCTCAAGGCCGCGGGCGCGGCGTCGTTGATCCAGGACAACGCGAACGTGGTGCGGTTGGCCCTCGGCCAGCCGGCGGTGGCGGCGCAGTCGCCCACGCCGACGGCCGCCGCCACCGCGAAGCCTACAGCGGCGCCGACCGCGCCGCCCGCCGGCCAGGCGGTGGCGATCGACCCGAGCGGCAAGGCCGTGGCGGTGCCGGCGATCGCCCCCAAGACCACGCGTTCGGGCGGCACCGACGCCGCCGCGGGCGGCTTCGGCTGCGCCGGCTGCGCGAACCCCGCAAAATCCGCATCCCGAGGGGTGGGCGAGGGCCTGACCTTCGCGCTGTTCGCCCTCGGCCTGGTCGGCTGGCGCCTGCGCGCCGGTCGCCGCCGCTAGTCTTCGGCTCAGGAGGTCGCCCATGAAACTCGCCCGTCGCCTCTCCCTCGCCCTCGCGGTGGCGCTCGTCGCCGGCCTCGGGACGATGACCTCGCCCTTGCCCGCCGACGCCTGCGGCGGCCTGTTCTGCCAGCGGACGCCGGTGGAGCAGGCTGGCGAGCGGATTCTCTTCGCCACCGACGGCGAGAACGTGACCGCCCACGTGCAGATCCAGTACCAGGGCGCGGCCAAGGACTTCTCCTGGATCTTGCCCACGCCCACCGAGCCGACGCTCGGCGTGGGTTCCGAGGCGCTGTTCAACGTGCTGCGCGGGGCCACCCAGCCCACGTTCCGGGTGAATATCGACAAGACCGAGGGCAAGTGCGCCGATTTCGGCATGGGGCGCGCCACGGCGACCGGGGCCGCGGCCCCCTCGGCCGCGGCGGAGGACTCCGGCGTTGCCGTCATTTCGCAAGAGCAGGTGGGCCCCTTCGAGACCGCCGTGCTGCAGGCCAACGACACGGCGAAGCTCAAAGAATGGCTGACGACCAACGGCTACACCGTTCCGGCGGCGCTCGATCCGCTGCTCGATCCCTACGTGGCCGGCAAGTACTACTTCATCGCCCTCAAGCTCCAGAAGGACCGCGAGGCGGGAGACCTCCAGCCGATCGTCTTCAACTACAAGTCCACCAAGCCAGGCATCCCGATCCGCCTGACCGGCGTGGCCGCGACGCCCGACATGGGCGTCTACGTCTGGGTGCTCGGCAAGACCCGCTCAGTGCCCGAGAACTACCGCCATGCCGAGATCAACGAGGCGCGCATCGACTGGCCGAGCGGTGGCCAGAACTACCCGGCAGTCGTGACCGAGGCGATGAACGAGGCCGGCGGCCAGGCCTTCGTGACCGACTACGCCGGCAAGAGCAGCGGCGTGCAGCTCGACGCGATCGACCCGAAGGCCCTCGAGGCCTTCGCCCGGGAGCTCACGCAGAAGACCGATCCGGTGGCGTTCGTGCAGTTCGCGCTGCAGAACAGCTACCGGCTCCAGCAGTTCGTCGGCGGCGCCGCGCCCGCGATGGACAGGGGATTCGGCGGGGGCGGCCGGATCATGTCGTTCCTCAAGCGCCACGTGCCCAAGCCCGAGTCGCTCAAGGACATCGACGACAGCTCGTTCTACTACGGCATCACGCAGTACAAGACCCAGCTCGCTGCGGCGCAGTTCGAGGTGAACGTGATGAAGGTCGCGGTCGAGCTCGAAGACACCGTGATCAAGCCCGCACGGGAGATCCGCGCGATGTTCGACAAGCATCCCTACCTCACGCGCCTTTACACGACGCTGTCGCCCGACGAGATGACCCAGGACCCGATGTTCGTCTTCAACTCGGAGATGGGCGACGTCTCGAACGTGCACGAGGCCAAGGGCGTGCGCAAATGCAATCCCAACGTCCAGGAGCCGTGGGCGCCCGTCGAAATCACGCTCAAGAACGGCATCAAGTTCATGGTGACGGGCTCACCGGGCAGCGGGACGATCCAGGGCCCGGCCACGACCGGCAAGGGCGAGCCGGTGGCGATGCCGGCCGCGCTGCGCATCGAGCAGACCAAGACGACGGGCAAGCCCTCCGTCATCACGGACAACCGGACCAAGATCCAGGACATCCTCGCGGCGCTATTGTCCGGCAACGCGGCGATCACGATCGACGCGGGCAGCGGCAAGGCGGTCTCGGTGAACGTGGGCGGCCGAGGCGGCAGCGCAGGCAGCGGGGGCGGCAGCGCCGCGGCGGGCGGCTTCGGTTGCGCGGGCTGCGCCAACCCGGCCAAGTCGACCTCCAACGGCGCCGGCGAGGGCATGACTTTCGCGCTGTTCGCGCTCGGCCTGGCCGGCTGGCGCTGGCGCGCGCGCCGGCGCTGACGCCGGCGGGCGGGGGTTCCGGCCGGGCGTGCGCAACCGCACGGCGAGCGCGCGGCGCGCCGTGTTATACCGGAACCAGCCCATTCCAGGTGAAGCCCGCATGCCCATTCGCCCCCCGGCCCCCGCGGTCGGCACCGCCAAACAGGTCCAGACGCTCGAGCGCAAGCTGATCGACGAGTGGGGCTTCCCCGCGCTCGTCCTCATGGAGCGCGCCGCGCTCGCCGTGGCGCGGTTCATCGACCGCCACCACCCAGGCGCCCCGGTGCTCGTCATGGCGGGTACCGGCAACAACGGCGCGGACGGCCTCGCGGTCGCCCGGTTGCTCGTCGATCGGGGCCACACCGTGCGGGTGCTGACGGTGGGCGCCTCGCTCGGCGAGCTCGCCACGCGCCAGATGGCCTGGCTCGCCCGCCGCAGCGTCACGCCCAAGAGCTTCGCGGGCGCCGAGTCTTTCGGGCCCGAATGGGTGCTGGTCGACGCGATGTTCGGCATCGGCCTCGACCGGCCGCTCAAGAGCGACGCGATGCTCGCGATCGACTGGGTCAATCGCGGGCATTGGCGTGCCGTGATTGCGGTGGACACGCCGAGCGGCCTCGACGCCGATACCGGGGCGAGCATGGGCGCCGTGGTGCGCGCCAGCCACACCATCACCTTCGGCGTGCTCAAGACGGGCCTGCTGACCGATCAGGCGCTCGACCGCATCGGCGGCCTGTGGCTGGCCGACATCGGCTTCCCGCCACAGCTGCTCGCATCGTTCGCCGGCCGCCTGAACGCCCCGTCGGCCCCGCCCACCGTGCCGCCTGACGCCCACAAGGGCACGCTCGGCACGGTCATGATCATCGCCGGCTCGCCCACCATGACGGGTGCTGCCGTGCTGGCCGCCCGCGCGGCCGCGCGCTCGGGCATCGGCCTGGTTTACCTAGGCGTGCCGGCGAGCCAGCGCGAGGGCGTCGCGATGGCGGTGCCGGAGGCGATCGTGCTGCCGCTCGGCGAGCACGACGGCAGCATCGGCCCGGAGGCCGTCGCCGTGCTCCAGCCCCAGCTGCGGCGCTGCCGCGCCGTCGCGTTGGGCCCCGGCATGGGCTACACGCCGCGCGTGCGAGAGCTCGTCGACGCGTTGCTTTCATCCTACGACGGGCCCGTCGTGCTCGACGCCGACGCGCTGCCCCGCGGCGACGGCGCGCTGCCCACGCGGCTCGGCGCCGTCGTGATGACGCCTCACCCCGGCGAGATGGCACGCCTGCTGGACGTCAAGCCCGAGCAGGTGCAGAAGGACCGCCTCGGCTCGGCGCTCGAGGCCGCGCGACGCCACCGGGCGATCGTGGCCCTCAAGGGCGCACGCACGGTGATCGCCAAGCCGGACGGCGGCTACGCCATCAACGCCACCGGCTCGCCGCTGCTCGCCACGGCCGGCAGTGGCGACGTGCTCACCGGGCTGATCACCGGCCTGCTCGGGCGCGGCATGGAGGCATTCGCCGCGGCCTCCACGGCGGTCTGGCTGCATGGCCGCGCCGCCGATCTCGCCCGCGACGCGGGCATGGTAAGCTTGATGGCCGGAGACGTGGTCGAGCGTATCCCGCTCCTCCTCGGCACGCCTTCGCCCGCCTACCCGGCCGGCGAGGAGCTGCGCCCCGTTCCGTAGCCGCACCCGCTATCGAAGGAGACGCGAGCAATGACGCTCAACACCGATCTTACCGGCCAGAAGCAGAGCATGGTCAACGTCGGCATGGAGCGCGCGCTCGCGCTCGACGTCGTGCAGGTCGTCGAAGCCGCCGCGCTGGCCGCTTCCCGCCTGATGGGCCGGGGCGATCGGGACGGCGCGGACCACCTCGCGGTCGAGGCGATGCGCCTCGCCTTCAACAACCTCGACATCGACGGCACGATCGTGATCGGCGAGGGCGAGCGTGACGAGGCGCCGATGCTCTACATCGGCGAGCGCGTCGGGCGTACCGGCGAGGGCGCCTTCAAGGTGGACATCGCCGTCGATCCGCTCGAGGGCACCAACCTGGTCGCCACCGGCGAGAACAATTCGATCGCCGTCATGGCGATGTCGGAGGCGGGCGGCCTGCTGCACGCGCCCGACACCTACATGGACAAGCTGATCGTCGGCCCGTCGGCAGCGGGCAAGGTGGACATCACCGCCCCGGTGAAGACCAACCTGGCCATCATCGCGATGTCGCTCAACCGCGACATCGAGGATCTGACCGTCGTCATCCTCGATCGTCCGCGCCACGCGGAGTTGATCGCGGAAGTGCGGGCCGCTGGCGCGCGCATTCGCCTGATCGGCGACGGTGACGTGACGGGCGGCCTCGCGGCGGCGATCGCGGGCTCCGGCGTCCACGCCGTCATGGGCATCGGCGGCGCGCCGGAAGGCGTGCTGACCGCCGCCGCGATGCGCTGCCTCGGCGGCGAGATCCAGGCGCGCATCAAGCCCCGCAACGAGCAGGAAGCGGCCCGCGCCGTGTCGATGGGCATCGATCTCGACAAGGTCTACTTCACCAACGATCTCGCCCCCGGCCGCGAGATTCTCTTCGCGGCCACCGGCATCACGGACGGCGAGATCCTCAAGGGCGTCCGCTTCTTCGGCGCCGGCGCCCGTACCTACTCGATCGTCATGGGCGCGTCCACCAACTTCGTCCGCTTCATCGACACCGTGCACATGGAAGATACGGCGCGGAAGCTGCCGATCCGCCTGGAGCGCTACTAAACCCCGAACGGTGCGCTACCTACTCTTCCTCGCGCTGAGCCAGCTGCGGGCTCGGCCGTGGCAGAGCCTGCTCCTCGTCCTCTCGGTCAGCGTGGGCGTCGCCATCCTCACGACGGCGCTCTCGCTGACCAACGGCTTCGAACGGGACATGGTCGAGCGGCTGCTCGGCACGACCCCGCACGTGAGCATCTACGAGCCGCTGACGGGCCAGCTCCGGAACCACCAGGCGGTGCGCCGGCAGATCGCCGATCGGCCGAACGTCAAGGCCGTCGCGCCGTTCATCCAGGGCCAGGGCCTCGTCACGACCGACGCCAAGATGACGGTCGGCGTGATGATCCGCGGCGTGGACCCGGCGATCGAGGCCGGCAACCCCACCTGGAAGCGGTACTTGGTGGCCGGCTCGCTCACCGATCTCTCGACCGGACCTGGCGTCGTCATGGGCGCCGAGGCAGCCCGCAAGCTCGGCGTCGGCATCGGCGACACGGCCTACGTCGTGACCGGCCTGGGCAAGCGCAAATCGGTCACGGTCACGGGCGTCTTCGAGTCGGGCCTTTACGAGTTCGATGCCCACGTCGCGTTCCTCACGCTGCCGACCGCCCAGGCCATCTACGGCCTCGGCGACGGCGTCACCGGGCTCGCCGTGACGGTCGAGGACGTCTTCGCGGCGCCGCAGCTGGCCCATACGCTCAGCCGGGACCTGATGCTCGGCGCGCGGGCCTGGTCGGACCAGAACAAGCCGCTCCTGCAGGCGATGTTCATCGAGCGGATCGTCATCTTCATCGTGATCCTGTTCATCGTGCTCGTGGCGATGATCGGCGTGGGCAGCACGATGGCGATGTGGGTGATCGAGAAGAACCGTGAAATCAGCCTGCTGCGTGCCGTAGGCGCCAGCGCCCGCGACGCCGGCCAGCTCTTCGTGGTGCAGGGGACCTTGATCAGCGCCGTCGGCATCGCCGTCGGCTCCCTGGGCGGCTTCGTGCTGTCCAGCCTGCTCGCGGTCTTCCCGATCGGCCTGGCCGGCGAGGTCTACTTCTTGTCGCACCTGCCGGTCGATATGGAAGCCCGGGATTTCATCCTGGTGGCACTCGCTACCCTGCTGCTCAGCCCGGTGGCGAGCCTCTTACCGGCCTGGCGGGCCATGAAGCTCGACCCGATCGAGGTCATTCGCCGGACCTAGCCAAACCGAACGCTCGCCGTTAAGATGACGAGGTTCACATGGCGCAACAATTCATGTCTCGATCCGGCCTTGCGCTGGTTTGCCTCCTTTTCGCCCAGGCGACGAGCGGCTGCTGGTGGATGAAGCCGGCCGTCCCCGAGCGGCCCGAGCCGCCCCGGAGTCGGCTCGCGGCCTGGAGCTTCGGTCGGATCGGCGTTGTCGCGTTCAGCGACGTGACGCACCAGGCCGTCGGCGCTCGCGTGGCCGCCACCTTCCGCCGCGAGTTGGCGCAGCGGCTGGGGGATGAGCGAATCGTTTCGGTCGAGGGCGGCGCAGGAGACGTCGGCTTGCTCGGGGTCGGCCAGGCCCAGCGCCTCGGCAGGGGATACGGCGTTGAAGGCCTGGTGACCGGCCAGGTCCTGTTCTACTCCCACCAGCGGCGGCAGGGCCGGGTCCTCGTCACCGTGGCGCTCCGCTTGCTGGACGCCAACCGAGGGTCTATCATATGGTCGCGAACCGCCAATGGTGCAGCCTCCATTCGCGACCCGTCGGCTCCCGCCCTCGACGCCGCTTACGACGAAGCCACAACCCGCGCAGCGAAGGAGTTCATCGATGATTTGTTGGCACCTCCTCCTCAGGCGAACGCTCCTGGTGTCCGCCGTCCTGGCGGGCATCGTCGGGCAGTCTGAGGACGCTGCCGCGCTGCCGGGCGTGGGGGTGGTCGCCGGCGCCGGCGCGCATTTCGCCACGACGGGCGGGTTCGCGTACTCGGCGATCGGCAACCTCGACGTGATGGGCTGGGGGCTCGGCGCCCATTACTGGGCCCAACCGGCGACCAGCACCAATTGGGTGTCCGCGGCGCTCAAGAAGAACATCTCGCCGATTCCGACGGTCAGCCTCGCGCCGGGCCTCGGGGTCGCGATGTGGGGGACGGCGACCGGCAACAACGTGGGCCCGCTCGGTCAATTGAATGCGGGCTGGTATCCGCCGCTGATGCCCTTCGCGCTCGACTTGACGGTCGGCGCGGCATGGCTGAACGGCAGCATGGCGCTTCCATATTCGGCCGGCGTCAAGTTAAGCTTGATTCCATTCACGGCGCTCGTCGCGCGCTGGCGGGGATGGGAAACTATGGGGCCTGGGGCTGGGCTCCGCACCAGCGGCCCGGAAATCGGCGCCGAGATTGGCTTCTAGCCGCTAGCGAGGGGAGACAATGGATAGACAGAAGATCCTGGTGATTGACGACGAGGCCAGCATCCGTCAGATCGTCGAGACCCGCCTCAAGCTGGCCGGCTACGAGGTCATCACGGCCGCGGACGGCGTCGAAGCCCTCGAGCAGGCGGCCACCCACAACCCCAGCCTCATCGTGCTGGACGTGATGATGCCCAAGATGGACGGGTTCGAGGTGTGCCGCGAGTTGCGGAAGAACATGACCACGCCGATCATCATGCTGACGGCGAAGGGCGATATCACGGACCGCATCGCGGCCCTGGAGCTCGGCGCCGACGACTACGTCGTCAAGCCGTTCAGCCCGCGTGAGCTCGAGGCGCGCATCAAGGCCGTCCTGCGGCGCACGCATACCGACCAGGCCAAGCAAACCGTCATCAACGTCGACAAGCTCACGATCGACACCGGCAAGCGCCAGGTGCTCAAGGGTGGCGACAAGGTGAAGCTGACCGAGATGGAGTTCAACCTGCTCGAGCTGCTCGCCACCAACCCCGGCCGCGCCTACTCGCGAAGCGAGATCCTGCACCAGGTGTGGGGCTATCGCCTCAGCCAGTACAGCGACACGCGCGTGGTCGACGTCCACATCAGCCGCCTGCGCAGCAAGCTGGAGGACGACCCCTCGGCCCCCGAGCTGATCCTGACGGCGCGTGGCACCGGTTACATGTTCCAGAACTATTCGGCGAGCGTGCCGCCGGCCGCGGCATCGAGCTCCGAGTCGACGGTCGGGTAGGTGAAGCTCGTCCTGTCCACGTGCTCCGCGGGCGAGGCCGACAGCCTCGCCCGCGCGCTCGTTCAGGAACGCCTGGCGGCCTGCTGCAACCGCCTGCCCGGCGTGGTGAGCACCTACTGGTGGGAGGGCCGCCTCACCACCGACGGCGAGGTGCTGCTGATCTTCAAGACACGCGACGACGGCGTCGCCGCGTTGATGGCGCGGATCCGCGAGCTGCATCCCTACGCGGTGCCCGAGATCGCGGTGGTGGACGTGGAGGCCGTGCATCCGGCCTACGCCGCGTGGGTCGACGCCGAAGTCCGCGTCGGCTAGCGGCGGCGTCCCAGCCGCAGGCGATAGCCGAGGAAGCCGAGGGCGAGCAGGCCGAACGTGGCGAACTCGCCCGCGCCCTGCGTGATCGGCGGCGTGTTGGTGGCGGCGCAGCCGAGACAGCCGAACACGCCGCCCTTCGGCGCGTCCACGCGGACGACGTCGCCGCCGGCTTCGATCGTCACCAGGCCGCCGCTGCCGTTGACGTCGCCGAGCGCCGCGGTGATGCGCGGCTTGTTGTCGGTGATGACGGAGGCGCCGCCTTCGCTCTTGAGCTGCTCGATACGCGCCGCGGCCGGCATGGACACGCGCGGGCCGCTGCTGCTGCCGCCGCCGCCCGCGATCTTGTAAGTCACGCCATTCCGCAGCGTGATTTCGATGGGCGCCCTGCCGAAGGTGACCGCCCCCGAGCACTTCCGGACCCCCTTGGCCTCGTGCATGTTCGAGACGGTCGGCAGGTCCTTGTTGAAGACGAACATCGGATCCTGGGTCATTTCGTCGGGCGAGAGCGTCGTGTAGAGCGCCGTGAGGTACTTGTGCTCGCCGAAGATCTTCGCCACCTGCTTCGGGGGCTGAACGTAGCGCTCGTCGAGCTCCTCGGCCGCCTTCGCGCCGTCCGCCACGATCTGCTCGGCCGCCAGATCCTCCTTGTAGGCCGCGATGTTGCGGTAGAACGCGTCGTCGGTGGTGTCCCAATGCTTGGCGGGCTTTTTGACGTACCGCGCCAGGAAGCCGATGTAAGGCGAGCCCGAGCCGCCCGTGTCGGGCACCAGGCCTGTGTTCCGCACAGCAATCGCGAACGCGACGGGCTCTGAAATCTGCTTCATCGACTCGAGGTCGACGCTGGGAGCCCTGAGCGCCCCCAGGTTCACCGCAGCACTGTCACCGGCATAGTCCGTCACGAAGGCCTGGCCGCCGGCCTCGTTCATGGCCGCGGTGACCACGGACGGGTAGTTCTGGCCGCTGCCCAGCCAGTCGATGCGCGCCTCGTTGATCTGCGCATGGCGGTAGTTCTCAGGCACGGCACGTTCCTTGCCGAGCACCCATACGAACACGTTCATGTCGGGCGTGGCCGCGACGCCGGTCAGGCGGATCGGGATGCCCGGCTTGGTGGCCTCGTAGGTCATCACGATCGGCTGGATGTCGCCGGTGGTGGCATTGTTCGCGAGCTTGAGCGCCACGAACTTGTACTTGCCGGCCACGTAGGGATCGAGCAGCGGGTCGACCTTCGGCGGAATGTCGTAATCGTTGTCCTTGAGCCACTTCTTGAGCGCCTCGGCGTCGGTCGCGTCGAGCACGGCGGCGTCGAAGGCACCCACCTGCTCGCGGCGCACGACCTCGACCCCGCCGCTGGCCTTTTTGGCCGAGGCCGGCGCCGCCTGCGGTGCGCCGAACATGCCACCGCCCTCGCGCTTGCAGTCGCCCTCGGTGTCGATCGTGAGGTTGAACTGGGGCCGCGTGGTGGCACGCAAAGCCGTGAACAGCGCATCGGAGCCCACCGAGAGCTTTGGCGTGGTCGGCACCGGCACGATCCAAGAGAACGCCTCGGCGGTGCCCTGGTACTGGATCTGCACGTACGCCGTCACGGTCTTGCCGTCGGAGGCGAACAGGATCCGCTCGCCGTTCTGATCGACCGGCGCCCGCCGGCAGAACAGGCCGCCGCAGGCCTCCGCCGGCAGCGCGACTGCCGAAGGCGCGACGAGAATGGCGGCGAGCGTGGCGAGACGGGCGCTGCGACTGAGCATGGGCGGGCCTCCGGAAAGTGAGGGATTCAGAGGGAGTTCAGGAAGGAACGCAGCGAGGTCTTTTCACGGTCCGAGAGCGCGACGTAGGCCTGGACGACCTTGGCGGCCTCGCCGCCGTGGAGCTGGATCGCCTCGTCGAGATCCGTCGCGCGCCCGTCGTGCAGGTACTTCTTGCGCAGGCGCAGGCCCCAGAGTGGCGAGGTGCGCCACATCTGGCCAGTCGAGCCGCCTTGCACCATCTGGTCCGCGAGGTCTTCGTCCATGACGTGCATCAGGAAGTCCGAATACGCGGCGACCTCCATCCCTTCGGGGATCCCGAGGTCATTGGTCCCGGTGGTGAGCGCGGGCGTATGGCAGTGGATGCAGCCGCTGCCCTTGAAGACTTTCTCGCCGGCCTCCACCTCGCGGGTGATCGGCCCGCGCGGCGGGGCGCCCAGGTAGCGCTGGTAGAAGACCACGTCGAGCAGCTCGTCTTCAGAGATGTCAGGCGTCTTCGGCTTGGTGGCCGGGCGGTTCGGGACCGGATCCTCGGGCTTGCCGGGCGTGGAGATGCCCAGTTCCCAGCTGAACGCCTGCTCCGTGAACGACTTGAGCGTGCCCTTCTGGGCCTTCATGCCGAAGCGACCGATCTTGCCCTTCTCCCAGTTCGCGATGCCGCGGATGCCGAGCGCGAACTTCTCGTCGCTGGGCGCCATCTGGGAGAGCAGCGCCTGCTCCGGGATCGCTTCGACCAGGCCGAGGCCCCAGACGGGCGGCGAGATGCGGTGGCTGAGGGAGGTGGCCTCCTTGGGCACCCGCTCGATCTCGTAGCCGGTGACGGCGCGGTCCTGGATCATCGGCCCGCCGACGTGCTCGAGCAGGCTCGGGCCGCCGTTGAGCATCGCGCCGGCCAGCGTCACCGTACGCTCTGAATGGCCGCCAGAGCCACCCTCGCCATGGCAGACGCGGCAGGAGTTGTCGTTGAACAGCGGGCCGAGCCCCGTCTGGGGCGTGAAAAGCCGCGAAAACTTCGACTTGCCGCGCTTGAACTGCGCGAGCTGGATCTGCGAGAGGCCAGGCACGGCGCCACCGAACTTGTCGGCGTAGCCGCTCTTCGCGCGCTTGGCCTCGGCGGCTGCGCAGCCGCCGACCAGCATCGCGGCCAGGAGGATCTTGAGAATGCGGCTCACGGACGATAGTCTCCAAGGGGGGGGCGGATCCTTCGTACCCGGCCGCCGCTCGTCGGTTGCAGTTGGCCGACGGGGCGGCCAGGATGGTGACGGAGGAGGATCGCCCATGTCAGACACCACCGTCATGAAGGTCAGCTCGGCCTATTCGCCGCGCGGGAGCGCGGGCCAGAAGTACCTGGCTTCGGGCAAGGGTATCTCGATGCGTTTGTGGGAAAAAGAGCCCACCGGCGCCCCGAAGCCCATCACCCGGCGAGACTACGAGACCGTCGGCTACGTGATCGCGGGCGTGGCCGAGCTCGAGATCGAAGGCCAGATGGTGCGCCTCGAGCCAGGCGACTCCTGGGTCGTGCCGCGCGGTGCGGCGCACACCTACAAGATCCTGGAGGAGTTCACGGCCGTCGAGGCGACCCACCCGCCCTACCAGCTCCACGGCCGCGACGAGCCCTGAGCCCGAACCGTGATTCAACGCCTCGTGCTCCTGACGGGCGCGGCGGGCCAGATCGGCGGCGGCTTCCGCGACTGGTGGCATGGCCACGCGCGCGAGGCCTACGGGCTGCGCCTGGCCGTGCACCGCCCGCTCGACGATCCGCGTTTCGAGGACGTGCGGGTCGTCGAGCTGGAGCAGCCCGAGGTGGTCGAGGCCGCCTGTCAGGGCGTGGACACCGTGATCCACCTGGCCGCCAACCCGGAACCTACCGCCGACTTTTGCGAGGAATTGATCGAGCCGAACATCGTGGGGACCTACCACCTTTTCGAGGGCGCACGGCGGGCGGGCGTACGGCGGATCGTGTTCGCGAGCAGCGTCCACGCGATCTTGGCCCATCCGGCCGATTACCAGGTCCACGCGCACGACGCGCCGCGCCCGGACTGCTTGTACGGCGCCACAAAGGTCTTCGGCGAGGCGCTCTGCGCCGTGTACCACCACCGCCATGGCATGTCCTGCCTGGCGGTGCGCATCGGCGGGTACGTGCCGGACGCGGAGGTGGCGAAACACCGCAGGGAGGCCGAGCCCGGCGCGCAGGCCATCTCCGTCAGCCAGCGCGATCTGTGCCAGCTGCTGCATCGCTGCGTCATGGCGCCCAGCGAGCTCGGCTACGCGGTGCTGCATGGGCTCTCGGACAACCGCTTCAAGCGCATGGAGCTCGGCTCGACCAGGCAGGCCGTGGGCTACGCGCCGCAAGATGATTTCTTCCCGCAGGAGGTCGACCTGTTCGACGATGCGGGCTGAAAGACCGACGGCCGCCCCAAGGGGCGGCCGTCGCGGTAGATCGGGGGCTTACCAGTCCTTGAGGAACGCCGCGTCGCGCTCGCCGCGGCGGTCGCGGGCGTAGGAGCTGCCGGGCAGGTTCTTGGCGACCTTCTTGACCTCGGCCGCCACGCTCGAGATCTCGAGGAAGTCCGCGATCGTCCGCGTCTCGTTGTCCACCAACGCGATCGACACCGAGCAGAGCGGGAACTTCTGGCGGTTGCCCTGGCGGTCGACGCTGATGATGAAGCCGCGCTCGCGGTCTTCCGACGGGTAGAGCTCCTTCACGCGGCGGTCGAACTCGGCGCAGATCACCTGGCAGAGGTCCTCGGCCGCGGGCGTCCTGGTCACCACGATGAAGTCGTCGCCGCCGATGTGGCCGGTGAAGTGGGTGTTGTACGGCGAATTCTCGCCGCAAATGCTCTTGAGGATGTCGGCCGTCAGCTTGAGCACGCGATCGCCCTGCTCGAAGCCGTACTTGTCGTTGAAGGCCTTGAAGTGGTCGAGATCGAGGTACAGCACGGCGACTTCCTCGCACGCCTTGAGGCGGCGATCCACCTCGGCCTCGATCATGAGGTTGCCGGGCAGCTTGGTCAGCGGGTTGGCGTTCTGATCGCGGTATTGCATCTCGATCAGCGAGTCGCACATCTTGTTGAAGGCGTTGGCGAGCTGCTCCAGCTCGTCGCCGGTGCGCACGTCGACCCGCTTGTCGAGCTGGCCCTTGGCGATGCAGTGGGACTGGCTCGCGAGCTGGCGGATGGGCTCCGTGATGGTCTTGGCGAGCCACTTCACCGCGAGCGCGCCGACCAGGCCGAGCGCCAGGGCGAGCAACACGATCATGCCGATCGTCTCGGTGACCGCGCGCTGCAGCGGGGCCATCGACTCGCCGACGAACAGGGTGCCGACGAAGTCGCCGAGCGGGCCGTAGAGCGGCGCCATCGCCCCGAGGTAGGTGACGCCCTGGATCTCGATCGTGCGGCGCACGGGCTCGGCTTTCTGGCGCGCCTCGCGCACCAGGCCGCCCGGCACGCCGGTGGTCAGGCGGCCGCGCTTGTCGTTGAGGATGGTCTGGGCCAGCCAGCGGGTCTTGAGCGAGTTGCCTTCGGCGATGCCGACCTCCACGCCCTCCGCGATGCCGACCTCGAGGCCGGTGATTTCCTTGAGCTGGTCGACGAACGCGTCGTCGAGCTTGGTGCCGACGCGGACCGCGCCGACGATTTCGGTGCCGCGCAGGACGGGCACGGTGGCTTCGATCGCGAGCGCGCCGGTGGGCAGCACCGTGACCCCCTTCGACTCCTCGCCGGCGAGCGCCAGGCCGAGGGCCGCGGGGTGGCGGCGCGGGTTGTGCAAGTTGGCGACGTCGCCGCCGTCGTAGAGTACCTTGCCGTCGCGGTCGTAGACGCTGACGATCGCCTCTTGCGAAAGGCTGTGCAGGTGCTCGGATACGTGGGCCACGCTCTTCGGGTCGTGCGAGCTCAGATCGGCGACGAGGGTGGCGTTCTGGGCGAGCATGCGCGCCGTCTTGCGCGCATCCGCCGAGAAGTAGTCGAAGGTGCGGAGCGTGACGTTCAGGTCGTTGTTGAGGCGCTTGTAGGCCTCGGCCTGCAGCTGGCCCGCGACCACGACGGATACGATCACCGTCACCAGGGCGACGATCGCCAGGGTGATGGCGGCGAACGTGCCGCCCAGCTTGTGCCCGATCTTCATCCGCACTCGCATCGTTCGGGTCGCTCCTGCCTCGGCTGATCGCCGGGCGCCGCTCGAAGGGAATCACACTCTGGGATCCTTATCGTGCGGCGAGCCGTATCCTGACCGGATTAACCAGGATTTAACACAGACTTTCCATGATCATGTCCGTGGCGTCGATCCTTAAACGAACCTTACCTCCAGCTCAGGCTGATTATTACCTATAAAGACCCTGGATCCCCCCACGACCCACCGGAAAGGAGGCAGCATGCAACGCGTCGTCACGACCGCCCTGGTCGCGCTGCTGCTCACCGGTTGCGGCAAGGGAGTCATGACCTCTCCCTATGCGGAGCTCGCCCCGATCCAGACCACCTCGCCGGCCAGCGCCAAGGCGCCACGCTACGTGAACCGGGTGGTCGTGAAGTACAAGTCCGGCGCCAGCCAGAGCGCGATCCGCTCGTTCCATCAGCGCTTCGCCCTTTCCACCGTGCGTGACGTCTCGGCGCTCGGCATGGGCGTGCTGGGCCTGCCCACCGGCCTCACCGCCGAGGCCGCGGTCGGCAAGCTCCAGGGCAACCCGGCCGTGGACTTCGTCGAGCCGGACTACATCTTCACGCTGCCGCGCCGGCCCATGCGTGCCCGCGCGGCGACCCCGGTCCGCCGCCTCGCGGCGATCGGCCTCGCCGACAACTCGCTGCTCGCGGATGAATGGGGCATGCGCAAGATCGGCATGCCCGCGGTCTGGCCCGTCAACGGCGGCAGCGCGCGCCTCGTCGTCGCCGTGATCGACACGGGCGTCGACCTCCAACATCCCGACCTCCGGGCCGCGCTCGTGCCGGGCAAGTGTGTGCTGGCAGGCCTGCCGGGCCCCGACGACGACCACGGCCACGGCACGCACGTATCCGGCGTGATCGCCGCGAACGCGAGCGATGGCGTCGGCGTCGCGGGCATCGCGCCGAACTGCAAGATCATGCCCGTGAAGGTGCTGAACAACGAGGGCAAGGGCGACACCGGCGACATCGTGGCCGGCCTGCTCTGGGCTGTGAACAATGGCGCCAAGGTCGTGAACATGAGCCTCGGCGGCACGGGGGGCTCGCGCGCGCTGATGAGCGCGATCCAGTACGCCCAGTCGAAAGACGTGCTGATCGTCGCCGCGATGGGCAACGAAGGCGCGAACTCGCAGGAATACCCCGCCGGCTACCCCGGCGTGATGGCCGTCGGCGCGACCGACAGCCAGGACAAGCTCGCCGACTTCTCGAACTACGGCTCGTGGATTTCGGTCGCGGCGCCCGGCGCGGAGATCATGTCGACGCTGCCGACGCGGGCGGTCCATGTGGTGCGCGCCGAGGGCAAGGAGATGCGCTACGACTACATGGACGGCACGAGTATGGCGGCGCCGTTCGTGGCCGGCCTGGCCGCGCTGGTGCGCAGCGCTGAGCCCGGCCTGACGGCCGCGCAGGTCAAGCAGCGCATCGAGCGCACCTCCGACGACCTCGGCGCCCGCGGCTTCGACGACAAGTTCGGCTGGGGCCGCATCAACGCCGCGCGGGCGCTCGCCGGACGCTGACCGGACGCTGACCGTCCGGTCGACCACCGGGATGGTAGAATGGGGCCGTCCGGACCCCCCTGGAGCCCCCCTTGCGTCCCGCATGCGCCCCTCTTCCGCTCCTCCGCGCCACCCTTGGCGTGGCCTTGGCGTTCGGCACGGCGGCCGGGGCGCCCGCGGCGGCGGCGACCGCCCCGAGCGGCGCGCGCCTGGCCCACGCCGGCCGGGGCGTCGCGGATCGGTCGCTTTTCCCCGCGTATGCCGAGGACCGGATGGCCCTCGCGGCGCGCCGGCGGGCCGCCCGCGACCTGAAGGGCGCGCTCACGGCGGCCCGTGAAGCGGCCGCGGCTTTCGACGCCCAGGTGGAGCTGCACAAGGCCCTCTCCGACGCGTTGCCCGTTTACGACGACGCCCGCGCCGAGCGCGCCGCGGCCCTGGCCCTCGGCCTGAGGCGCGACGAGGCCTTCGCGCTGGTCGCCGAACTCGCGGAGGCCACTTTCGATCTCGATCTGGCGGTGCGCCACTACGTGATGCTCGTGCAGTCGCAGGCCGATCAGCCACGTGGGCGCGCCGCGTACGAGGCCTTGCACCGGCTGCGCTGGGCCGCCTCGCCCGTTCCCGCGAGCCCGCGCCCGTGATGCCGCCCATGTCCCGCGCCCGCCGCGCCCCCGCCCGTTGCGCCCTCGCCTGCCTCGCCCTGCTGCTCGCAGGCCCCGCCGACGCCAACGGCCTCGCCATCTCGACGCTCAGCGCGGCCTGGCAGCTCCGCGGCGACAAGCTGAGCATCTGGGCGAACAGCCCCGAAGCCGGGCTCATGATCGACAACCGTGGTCAGCGCGGCTTCCTGACGATCAACGCGATTTGGGACAACATCGTGGCCGGCAGCTTCGTCTCCACGCCGGAGGGCGTCGTCGTGGGCACCAGTCGGGATGGCACGCCCATCGCGGGCGCCGTCACGATCCCCAACGCCGAGCGGCAGTCCTGGTCGCTCAAGCCGAACATCACGGGTGGTTACCGCTTCGCGGTGGTCGGCGGCACGCGCGCCGCCACGCCAGGCCAGGCCACCTACGGCCAGATCAGCCAGGCGATGAAGGGCCAATCGGTAAACTTCGCGATCCACCTGGGCAATGCCGTGACCAACGGCAACAAGCAACAGCTCGAGGTCTTCCGCGAGCAACTGCGGTCCTTCGCCTTCCCCACCTACGTGGTGCCCGGCAACCACGAGGTGGCGAGCGGTGGTCGAAAGCAGTGGCAGCGCCTGTTCGGCACGATGCCCGTGACGTTCAGGATCGGCGCCGACCGGTTCATCATGCTCGACAACGCGACGGGTGTCGTGGAGCGCAAGCAAGAAGACTGGCTGATGGGTGTGCTCGGGCGGGCCAGAGACGAGCATGTGCGCCGGCTCTTCGTGTTCCTGCACATGCCGCTGGTCGACGTGCGGCCGGGCCTCAACCAGGGCATGCGCGACCGCGCGCAGGTGCGCCGCCTGCTCAAGATCTTCCGCCAGCACGACGTCCATACCGTCTTCGCGGGCCACATCCCGATGTTCGCGCGCGAACGCCGCCAGGACGTCACCTACGTGACCACCTCGGGCGGCGGGGAGCGGCCCGTTTCCGCGGGCTATCACCACTGGGTGCGCGTCGACGTCGATGGCAACGGTGGGGTCGGCCTGACGCCGATCAAGGTCGGCGAGTCGCGCTAGACCTTCAACTCCACCCAGCAGCCCGCCCCCGGCGCTCGGCGACGGGGGCGGGCTGACAAGGGTGAGGTCTATACCGTGACCGTGTCGACAGCTTTTTCCTTCCCACCGTGGAAGAGCTGATCGAACTCCTCGGCGTCGAGCGTCTCGCGCGCCATCAGCTCGTAGCTGATGAGGTCGAGTTGCTCGCGGTGCGTGGTGATGAGCTCGTGGCAGCGCTCGTAGCAGTCCTGCACGATGCGCTTGATCTCGGAGTCGATCAGGCTCGCGACGTCGTCCGAGAAGTTGCGGTCCTCACCGAAGTCGCGGCCCATGAACACGTGCTCGTGGCGCTTGCCGAAGGTCACCGGCCCGAGCTTCTCGCTCATGCCGAATTCGGTCACCATCCGCCGGGCCAGGCCGGTCGCGCGCTCGAGGTCGTTGCTCGCGCCCGTCGTGATTTCGTTGAAGGCGATCGCCTCCGCCACGCGGCCGCCCAACATCATCGTGATGCGGTCGATCATCTGGGCGCGGCTCGTGAGCACGCGGTCCTCGGTCGGCAGCGTCATCGTCAGGCCCAGCGCCATGCCGCGCGAGACGATCGTGACCTTGTGGAGCGGGTCGCAGTTCGGCAGCAGCTTGGCGATCATCGCATGGCCGACCTCGTGGAAGGCGATGACCTTCTTCTCCGCCTCCGAGATCAGCCGGCTCTTGCGCTCGGGGCCCGCGATCACGCGGTCGATGGCCGATTCGCAGTCCACCATCAGGATTTCCTTGCGGTCGTTGCGGGCCGCGATGAGCGCCGCCTCGTTCGCGAGGTTCATGAGGTCCGCGCCCGTGAAGCCGGGCGTGCGCCGGGCCAGGATCTTGGCGTCGACGTCCGCGCCGAGCGGCTTGTTCTTCATGTGGACCTTGAGGATCTGCTCGCGGCCCGCGACGTCCGGCGCGTCCACCACGACCTGGCGGTCGAAGCGGCCCGGACGCAACAGCGCGGCGTCCAGGATGTCCGGGCGGTTGGTGGCCGCGATCACGACCACGCTGACGTTGGCCTCGAAGCCGTCCATCTCGACGAGCAGTTGGTTGAGCGTCTGCTCGCGCTCGTCGTGGCCGCCGCCCATGCCGGCGCCACGCTGGCGACCGACGGCGTCGATTTCGTCGACGAAGACGATACAAGGCGAGTGCTTCTTGGCCTGCTCGAAGAGATCGCGCACGCGGCTCGCGCCGACGCCCACGAACATCTCGACGAAGTCGGAGCCCGAGATGTTGAAGAACGGCACGCCGGCCTCGCCGGCGATCGCCCGCGCGAGCAGCGTCTTACCCGTGCCGGGCGGACCGACGAGCAGCACGCCCTTGGGGATGTGCGCGCCCAGCGCCTGGTACTTCTCGGGCGCCTTGAGGAAGTCGACGATCTCGGCGAGCTCGACCTTGGCCTCTTCGATGCCCGCGACGTCCGCGAACGTGACCCGGGTCTTGTTCTCCACCATCATCTTGGCGCGGCTCTTGCCGAAGCTCATGGCCTGGTTCGAGCCGGATTGCGCCTGCCTCAACATGAAGATCCACAGGCCGACGATGATGAGCACCGGGAGCAGGATGCTCGAGATCACGGAGGCCCACCAGCTCGACTGGTCCGGGGCTTTCACGTTGATGGCGATGCCCTTGCTCTTGAGCGTCTGGATCATCTGCGGGTCGTTCGGCACGAACACCGTCTGGCTCTTGCCATCGGGCGTCTTGTAACGGACCTGGTTGGATCCGCTCGACATCTCGACTTCGGTGATCTTCTTGTCCTCGACCTGCTGCAAGAAGGTCGAGTAGTTGGGCTTGTTCTCCTCCTCGGGACGCTGGAAGAACGTCGCCAGGATGAAGGACGCCCCCAGCAGGATCACGAGGAAGTAGACGCCTGCATTTTTGAATACCTTGTTGAACACACCGCTCCTCCGCTCCCTGTGCGGGCTTCACAGTCGCCCGCGCTGCCTGCATATTACGCAACGTTACATCGAATGTCAAACCCGAAAACGCGCCGTCGCCTGCATTTCCAAGCACGCGGCCCCTTCGCGAGCGACCGGCGCGAACGCCGCGCGCCCATACCCGGGGACCCAGACCACCTCATCGGCCGTCGCCAGCACCAGGAGGGCATCCTGGCGGTGACGCGGCACCATTCGGCGGGCGAGCCAGCTGCGCAAGGTCCGATGGCGGTCGTGGCCCCAGGGGCGGATTCGGTCAACGTCCGGTGCGGCCGTGCGCCAGACCAGGTCGGTCGGGAGCGCGGCGGGATCGAACCGGACGAGGCACGGGCCCGCCTCGAGGGGCGACGGTGCCGGTCGCGTGGCCACCCGCCACCCCCACGGGGCGGTGGGCTGCTCGCCGTCCGGCGCCAGCGGGGCCGGCGCGGGGCCCGGCGTCGGCCGGCGCAAGGCCAGCCAACGCGGATCCGCGTCGATCCGCCAGCCGTCCCCCAGGTCGGCGCCCCCACCCGCCTCGGCGACCGCGAGCGCTCGCTCGAGGCCGGCCGCGCCGGGCGGTGACGCCCCCATCCGGGTCGCCAGCAGCCGCAAGAGCCGCCGGCGAACGGCCGCCGGTTGGCCCTGGAAGGCTTCCCGGTCGACCTCCCCGATGCCCGGGGCGACAACCACCATGACATGATTCGCGAGCCGGCCCAGAAGTTCCTGCAAGACCGTTTCCTCCTCGCGAACCAGCGCGGCCAGCGCGGCGAGGCTCGCGATCGCCTCCGGATAGGCCGCGACGAGCGGTGGCAACACCTCTCGGCGGACGCGGTTGCGCGTGAACGCCGGATCCGCGTTGGTCGGGTCCTCGCGCCACGGCACCTCCCAGGCCCCGAGCGCCGCGCGCAGGGCTGCGCGCGGCACGTCGAGCAACGGCCGCACGAGGGCGATCCCCGGCGCCAGCGCGCGACGAGGCGCCATGCCCGCCAGGCCGGCGGGCCCCGTGCCACGCGCCAGCCTCATCAGCAAGGTCTCGGCCTGGTCCTCGCGGTGGTGCCCGAGCGCGACGGCGGCGTGGCCGGTCGCGCGCGCAATCTCCGCGAGGAAGGCCAGCCGGGCGTCGCGGGCGCGCTCCTCGAAGCCCGCACCGGCCGCGACCGGGCGCCGCTCGATCCGGCACGGCACGCCCCACTCGGCACAGCGCGCCGCGAGCCAGGCCGCGTCGTCGGCCGACTCGGATCGGGCGCCGTGATCCAGGTGCGCCGCCGTCGCCGGGTAGCCGAGCCGCAGGAGCACGTGGAGCAGCGCGACGGAGTCCGCTCCGCCCGAAACCCCAACGAGCACAGGTTTTCCCGGAACGAGCAGGCCGTGACGCGCGATGGCGGCTGCTGCCGCGGCGATCGGATCCATCTCTGGCTTGACTCCTTTCCGGGACCTTAATCCAACCTTTGCCAGACGACAGGCTCGTGCACACAAGATTAACAGCTGCGTCTCTATAAGACGATATTATCGCCCCTTCATGGACGCATTAACACCGCGTCGCCGAGGACCCAACATGACCGCTCGCCACAACGCCCACCCGATCACCCGCGCCATCAGCGCCACGATCGTCGCCCTGGCGGTGCTCGCGCCCCTCGGCTGCGGCGGGCCCGCGGCGATCTTCGGCCGCACCAACGTGCCGGCCGGCTACGGCGCGAAGGGCGTGACCAAGCGCGAGATTCCGCTCACGCCGGGCATCCCGCCGCTGGGCCAGCAGGCGGTCATCCCGCGCGATCCCGCGCTGGACGGCGTCGTGAACTTCAACTTGCTGTACACGAACGACATCCACTCGCGCGTCGATCCGTTCCCGAAGAACTTCTACTACGCCTTCTACTCGGCCAAGGGCGGCTTCGGCCGCATCGCGACCGCGATCCACGACTTCAAGGCCCACAACCCGAACACGATCGCCGTGGACTCGGGCGACTACCTGCAGGGCACGCCCTACTTCAACTTCTTCAAGGGCGAGACCGAGATGCGGCTGATGGACGCCGCCGGCTTCGACGCCATCACCGTGGGCAACCACGAGTTCGACAACGGCGTCCAGCAGCTCCAGCAGGTGATGCCGCACTACAAGGGCACGGTCATCACCACGAACATGACTTTCGACCAGAACATCGGCGTGCGTTACGCCGTGAAGAAGGTCGGCCCCGTGCGCGTCGGCATGTTCGCGCTGATCACCGAGGTGAACGGCCTGGTCGGTTCCACGAACTTCCAGGGCGCGAAGTACTACGATCCGGTCAAGGTGGCGCAGGCCGCCGTCGCGAAGCTCCGCAAGGAGGCCGACGTCGTGGTCGTGCTGTCGCATATGGGCACGACC
The DNA here is from genome assembly GCA_036675505.1 of Candidatus Sericytochromatia bacterium. GTDB lineage: Bacteria > Cyanobacteriota > Sericytochromatia > S15B-MN24 > JAQBPE01 > JAKFEW01. The sequence goes on along the minus strand of JAKFEW010000143.1, from coordinate 17,653 downwards.
CCGCCGTGGAGCGAGGAGAGCGAGGCCATGCGCCGCTCGGGCGACCCCGAGGCGATCGCCAACGCCGACCACGCCGACGACCACGCCGCCGAGGGCGAGACCAAGGACGAGGCGCCGATCACCGACGAGCAGCTCGCCAAGCTGGTGCCCGGCATCGACGTGATCGTCTCCGGCCACACCCACGTGATGATCAAGCGGCCCCAGATCGTCCGCAACCGCACCGGCGCCACCTACATCATCTCGTCCGGCATGGGCGGCGGCTACCTCGGCCAGGCCAACGTGACGCTCGACAAGGGCCGCGTGGCGAAGGTCGCGAACACGATGCTGCCACTCACCGAGGCCGTGCCCGTCTCGGCGCCGATCGAGAACATCATCGCGCCTTACCGGGAAGTCGTGAACCGCACGATCAAGGAAGAAATCGGCGAGGCGACCGGCGTCTTCAAGCGCTACGGCACCAACGACGTCGAGTCGAGCCTGAACAACCTGATCGCCGACGCCTGCCTGGCCGCGGCGCGCACCATCAAGCCGGAAGTCTCGTTCGCCGTGCTGAGCAGCGGCACGCCGCGCAACCCGCTGCCCACCGGCAAGCTGAAGGTCGAGGACTGCTTCTACGCCCTGCCCTTCGACAACAAGGTCGTGCTGATGCAGGTCACCGGCAAGCAGGCGCTCGAGATGCTCACCATCCAGCGCCGTCCCACCGACCACAAGCGTCACTCCGTCGCCAACGCGACCTACACCCTGACCAAGAACGCCGGCCCGATCGAGGACGCCCGCATCAACGGCCAGCCGGTCGACCCGAACGCCACTTACTGGGTCGCGGTCAACGACTACATGGCCGACGGCAGCTCGGGCTTCGTGATGCTCCCCGGCTCGCCCCGCGTGAACACCGACATGCTCCAGCGTGACGCGCTGATCAACTACATCCGCGCCAAGCGCACGGTGACGCCGGAAATCGGCCGCATCAAGGTCAAGAACCGCCCGTAACGCCCGCCTGGTCGCCCCCCGTGCCCCGCCCATCCCGGGCGGGGTTTCGCCTCGGCCGCGTCAGGGCCAGCAACGCCAGCAGCGCCAGGAGCGTCAGCCCGGCCACCCAGAGCCCCAGCACCGTCGCCCACGGCCGGTAACGCAGCTCCAGCCGGCCCTTCGCCCTCGCAGGCACCTCGACCGCGAGCTGCACCCCGTTCAACGACCGGACCGGCACCTCGGCGCCCGCGACCCAGGCCCGCCACCCCGCGTAATACGCCCGCGGCAGCGCCAGCAGCGCCGGCCGATCCGTGGTCGCGACTTCCGCGACCAGGTGATCGGTCGCCATCGTCGACACCCCCGCCACCGTCGCCCCGCCATACGCGCGCGCCGTCCCCGCGGGCGCCTCGACGTCGACCACGAAGGCCGGCAGCTGGGTCGCCGGGCGCGCGAAGACGGCGTCGATCGCCGCCTCCGGCGTCGCCACCGTCCGCACGGCCGCGATCGGCCGGAACAGCGGCGCCTGCGCCCCCTCCCGGTGCCACAGCTCGCCGTCCGGGCCTACATGAACGATCCGCCAGCCAGCCGGCGGCCGATGGGACCGCGCCGTCAGCGGGCCCACCACCAGACCGTCGACGCCCATCAGGCGCAGCCAGCCGTCAGGCCCGAGCTCGCGGGCCAACACGTGATCCGCGCCGGCCTGCGAGATCGTGCCGGTGTGCCGGAGCTCGAACGCGTGCTCGAGCCCCCGTGGCCCCATGTTCGAGTAGCCGTTCACGACCGAGAGATCGGCCAGCATGGGCAGGTTGCCGAGGCGCATGATCACGAGCGGCCAGCCCTCGCGTGCGGCCAGGTCCTGCTCCAGCGGCGTGACCGCGAACAGGTAGCCCCGGCCGGGCTCGAAGGGCGCAGGGTCCCGCACGGCCTCCACGACGCGCCACTTGCCGTGTGCCGGCCGCTCGAGCGGCAGCAGCAGGTACGAGACCGCGAGCGTGCCGATCACCGCCGCAGCAGGCGCCCAGCGCGTCGCCGGGTGGGCCGGCGCGAACCGCTCGAGGGCCGCCCAGCCGGCGGCGATCGCGAGGTAGCCGACGCCGGTGGCCCAGAGCAGGGGGGAAGCGTCGCCGCCGATCCAGGCGGCGGCCGCCCAGGTGGCGAGCACCAGCACCACAGCGGCCGCGCCGGCGCCGGCACGTCCGACGCGCGGCGAGGCCGCCAGCGCGGCGGCGCCGACCAGCGCGAGCGAGAGGTGCACCATCGGCAGCCAGCGGAAGGGCCACCGGAAGTTCCAGAAGCCAGGCGCCAGGCAGGCCGCGCCGAAGAGCACGAGCAGCCCGATCTCCACGGCACGGCCGCGGAGAAAAGCCGGCGCCCGGGCGATCAGGGCGGCCGAAAGCGCGGCGATCGGCACGAGGCCGCCGGTGAGCTCGTGCGCGGCCTTGCGGACCTCCGCCGTGAAGATCCGCCAGTCCGCGTGGACGGCCGGCAACACCAGGCCCGGCAGGGCGGCGAGCGGCACGCGCCAGGTGAGATCGGTGACCAGGCCCGTGGCGGCACGGTGGCTCGAGCCGAGCAGGGCGATCCAGGGCAAGAGGGTCGGGGCGCCAAGCCCGAGCCCAATCGCCCAGGCCCCCACGTAGCGTGCCAGGGCCGCCGGCCGGCGCTCGTCGTACAGCGCCCGCCCGGCGAGCGCCGCGGTGAGCACGGCCGCCATGACCACCGTGAACGGCCAGACGACCGAGATCATGAGCGCCAGGGCGAGGCCGCCGAGCGTCGCCGCGGCCAGCGCGGAGCCCGGCCGCAGCAGGGCCCACCAGAGCCAGGGCAGCCAGGCGAAGCAGGCGAGGTCGCCCATCCAGTCGCGCGCGCCCCAGAGGAAGACGTAGCCGTTGAGCGCACCCACCGCCGCGGCGGCGGTCGCGGCGAAAGCCGGCAACCCGAGCCTACGCCCGAGCGCGAAGATGCCGGCCGCGAGCACGGCCTCGTGAAAGATCGCGAACGCCGCCGCGGCCGCGGGCAGCGACCAGCCGGCCAATACGGCGACGACGGCCACGCCGGTGAGGGCCGGCGACCAGACCCCGATCGGGGTCTCGCCGGCGTACCAGGACCGCGTCAGGATCGCGGGATGGCCCTCGAGCCAGCTCCGTCCCATCGCGAGCAGGTGGGGCAGCGAGGCGGTCTGGCCGTCGTCGACGAAGAAGAAGCCGCGGTTGAGCGCGAAGAACGTCAGGCAGAACCCGGCGGCGCCCGCCCCCACGAGGGCGGCACCGGCCAGATCGCGGCGGCTCGGGCTCAGAGCATCACGCCGATGGTCAGCCATGCCCACCAAGGCGTCTTCGGCTTGGGCGCGGGCTTCGCCTCGAGCTCGGCGATCCGGCAGCGGGCGTCGTCGGCCTCGCGCGTGTGCTTGGTCTGCGCGGCGTTGAGCATGGTTCGCAGGTGCTCGTTCTCCGCCTCGAGCTTGCCGATCTGGTGGGCCGCGTGCGCGTATCGCTGGGCGAGCATGGTCTCCTGGCGCACGGCTTCGGAGACCGCGCGCGCGACATGGCTCGCCAGGTCGTGGGTGCCCATGACGGGCACGGGCGACTGCGCGACCTGGGCCGGCGGCGGTCCGGGCTGGCGGGCCGGTGGACCCGAGACGGCTGGTGGAGCGGCCTGGGCCGGCGGACCAGCCGGCGCCGGCTGGCCCGGCCGGGGCGCCTGAGCCTGGGCCTGCGGCGGACCACCCTTACGGGGCGCCTGGGCGGGCGGCCGCGGCGGGCCTTCGGCGGGGCGCTGAGCGTTTTGTGGCATGCCGTCCGCGGGGCGAGGGGCTCTGGGCGCGGCGGGCCTCGGCGGCTCGGACTTGGCCTCGACGGCGACCTGCGTGCGGGCGGGCGTCGGGAGCTTCGCGGCCGGGAGGGGCGGTGGCGGGACGTCCTGCAACTCGCGCACATGCCGCCGAATCGTCTCCATCGAGCGATTCTCGCCCTTGAGGTCGCGAACGGTCTCGAGCACCGCCATCGCCTCAGGCGTCAGGCGCCACTGCCCCTGGTCGTCCTGCTCGGCCGGATAGGGGATCTGGCCGAGCCAGTACGTGATCACGTGGACGGGGATGCCGAGGGCCTTCGACGCCTCGGGCGTCGACATGCGGTGGTTGCTCATACAGGCTCCGGTTCGCGGCGGGGTCGCCCCCAGCGTAGCAACCGCGCGGAGCGCGGGCGGTGATCCGTCCCACGGCCCGGGCCGGGTGGATCCGCCTGAATTGTGGTATAATCTGTTCTTAACTCAGAATTAAGGAGGGCTTGATGTCGCGCCCCGCGCCCTGGACTTACGCGATCGCCGCCGGCCTGCTCACCACAGGCCTGCTCGCCGCCGGCTGCAGCCACCCCCTGCGCCCGCTCGCGCAGCCCCCCGTCACCGCCGAAGGCTTCGGCGCTCGCGCGCTCGCTGGCCAATGGCTGGTCAAGCTGGCGCCCGGCGTGAAGCCCGCCGCCTGGGCCCGGCGCCACGGCCTGCGCCACGCCGGCACGATCGGCCTGGGCATCCACCGCTTCATGGGCGCGGCCGAAGCCGACCTGCCGACCCGCGACGCGGAGATGGTCTGGAGCGAGACCGAACGGGCGATCAGCCTGCCGGCCGACCGCGGCCGGGCCTGGGCCGGTGGCCTGCCGCCCGCCATCCCCACGCCGCGCGGGCCCGACGATCCGCTGATCCCGGCGCAATACGGCCGGGCGATCACCGGCGTCGATCGCCTGTGGGACGTGCAGCGCGGATCGCCCGATGTGATCGTCGCCGTGATCGACTCCGGCGTAGATGCCTCGCACCCCGAGCTCGCGGGCCAGCTGTTGCCCGGCTTAGATGTGACCGTCGAGCCGCCCCGCGCGGGCGGCGACGTCGACGGCTACGGCCACGGCACCCACGTGGCGGGCGTGATCGGTGCGAAAGCCGGCAACGCGATCGGCATCGCGGGCGTCGCGCCCGGCTGCAAGATCCTGCCGGTGCGCATCTTCAACGACTTCGGCCACTCCACCACCGGGGCGTCCGCGGCGGCCGTGATCTGGGCCGTCGACCACGGCGCCCGGGTGATCAACGCGAGCTGGGGCAGCCCGATGCCGGGCGCCGCCGCGGAGGCCGCCTACCAGTACGCGCTCGACAAGGACGTGGTCTTCGTTTCGGCGGTCGGCAACTCGGGCTCGAACGAGACCAAGAGCTATCCGGGCGCCACCGAGGGCGTGATCGGCGTGGCCGCCACGACCGACATCGATACCTGGGGCTCCTTCTCGACCTGGGGCGACTGGGTCGACCTCGCGGCGCCAGGCGAGGGCATCCTCTCGACCTATCCCCTCGCGAAGGGCAACGGCTACCGCATCATGCGCGGCACCTCGATGGCCTCGCCGCTGGTGGCCGGCGTCGCCGCCCTCGTGCGCAGCCAGCACCCGGGCTGGGACCGCGTGAAGGTCGCTGAACGCCTGTACGCCACCGCCAAGGACGTGATCCAGGCAGGTGACGATCCGTACAGTGGGCACGGCCGCATCGACGCCGCCCGCGCCGTCATGGACCCCACGAGGTGACCCCGATGCGCCGTCTGCTCCCCGTCATCCTGATGCTCACCGCCTTGCCCGCCTGCACCTCCGTGGGCCTGCCCGGCGCGCCGACGCGCGCCGCGGGCGATCCGGCCGCAGCCTCTGCGGGCCAGGAGCTGCTCGTGAAGCTGCGACCGGGCCGCCAGGCCCCGAGCATGCGGCTCGGCGTACGCGTGAAGCGGGCGATCGCCAAGCTCGGCTGGCACGTCGCCGAGGCCACCGGCGACCCGGCCACGACGCTCGCCGCCCTGCGCCGCGATCCCGCCGTGCTCGCCGCGGAGCCCAACCGCCTCGTGCGCCTGCCGGCGCCGCCACGCCTGGCCCCTGCGGCCCCCGCATTCCGCGTGGCCGCTGCGCCCGCCTACGACGATCCGATGCTGCCCAACCGCGTGAAAACGCACGCGCGGGTGCAGGTCGAGCGCGCCTGGGAGCTCGCGAGCGGCGCGGGGGTCGTCGTCGCGATCCTCGACACCGGCGTGGAAGCCTCGCACCCCGATCTCAAGGACCGCATGGTGCCCGGCTGGGACGCCGTGAACGGCGACGACGACCCCTATGACGACCATTCGCACGGCACCTCGTGCGCCGGCATCGTCGCCGCCACGCCGAACAACGCGATCGGCACCGCCGGCATCGCGCCGAACGCCCGGATCATGCCGGTGAAGGTGCTCAACAAGCGCGGCGTCGGCCCGCTCGAGTGGGCGGCCGCGGGCATCGTCTGGGCCGCCGACCACGGCGCGCGGGTCGTGAGCATGAGCTTCGGCGAGGATCAGCCCAGCCAGGTGTTGCAGGACGCCGTGGATTACGCGCGCGGCAAGGGCGTGCTGTGCGTCGCCTCGATGGGCAACGACGGCGAAGAACGCGCCCACTGGCCCGCGAAGTGCGACAACGTGCTCGCGGTCGGCGCGACCTACGACGACGATCGACCGGCGCTCTTCACCACCGAGGGCGCCTGGGTCGCCATCTCGGCGCCCGGCACGCGCGTGCACACCACGTCGCCGACTTACGAGATCGTCGATCCGATGTTCGGCAAGCGTGACAAGGACTACACCTGGTTCAGCGGCACGTCGGCGTCCTCGCCGGTGGTCGCGGCCGTGGCGGCGCTCGTGGTCGAGCGCGAGCCTGGCCTGAGCGAGGCCGAGCTGCGCCGGCGGCTGCGGGCGACATCGGACGACGTGGGCGACAAGGGCTGGGACAAGCAGTCGGGCGACGGCCGGGTGAACGCCTTCCGGGCGCTGACCGAGCGGCGATGATCCGCCGACTCGCCGCCTTGCTGGTCCTGGCCCCCATGGCCCTGACCGGCTGCGCCTCGGTGATCGGCGGCGGCCGCACGTCGCTCGAGGCGCGCGTGGCGGATGCCCCGCCCGGCGTCGCGATCCGCGTCAACGGGCTCGAGAACCGGGATCGGCAGGTGTTTTACAGGTCGGTCGTGCGCCTCGACCTCGACCGCGCCTCGGCGTACATGGTGATCGCCGAGGCGCCCGGTTACCAGGCCGCGGAGCGCCTGATCGCCCGTCGCCCGAGCGCCTGGCTGCTCGCCGACGCGCTGCTCTGCGTGCCCTTCGTGCTCGCGGGGTGGGCGCTGAACGTGAGGCCGTTCCCGGGCGGGCCGGATTTCCTGTCGGCAGGCGGCGTCGGGCTCTCGCTCACGGCGGTGGGGATCGACGTGCTGACCGGGAGCGCCTGGACGCACGCCGACCGGCGCGTGGTGCTGCGCCTGGTGAAGGCGCCGAAGCCGTAGCCCTGTCGCTCCCGATCGGGGAGCGACAGGGCTACGTGATCACCTCGTCCCGGAACCCCGGCGTCCACTCGGCGGCCATCGCCGGCCACTTGAACTGGAAATCCCGCTTCCCCGCCGCGAACGCTGCCCGACAGGCGCGCTCCGACCAGCCCGGCGCCATCAGGTGCACCCGCGGCGCGCCCAGGCGTGCCGATGCGCGTTTCGACGCATATTCGTCGTTCAACCGCCCGAGCGCGCGGTCGAAGGCCGGGCCCAGCGCCGCGAGCCCTTCCGTTTCGCCCGGCACCTCGACGAGCAGGTCGTAGACCAGGCCCTCGACGTCCGGGATCAGCTGGAACTGCCAGACCGACACACAGGCCTCGGCCTCGGCCTCGCGCAGGGCCCCCTGCACCTGGTTCAGGTGGATCTTCTCGCCGGTGATGCTCGCCATGTCGCGGCCCTTGCGCACGAAGGCCACCAGCGGCGCGCGATGGTGGAAGCCCAGCACCTCGACGACGTCGTTCATGTCGTAACGGTACAGGCCGTTGCCGCTCGTGAAGATCAGGTAGTACCGCCGCCCGGCCTCGAGCTCGTGGGCGAGGCGGATGGCCGGCACCGGCGCGTCGATCTCGTCCTCCGCCACGAACTCGAAGTAGCTCATGTGCACCGCCAGCGCGCCGCCTGGCGTGCCGTCCGCGAGCGGCACCGACATGCGTCCCTCGCTCGCGAGCAGCCCGAGGTCGCGGATCGGCGTGGCCGGGCCGTACCAGTCCGGCAGCCGGCGCGCGTGGTGGCCAGCGCTGCCGCCGAGCCAGCAGGCCATCAGCCGCAGCTCGGGCCAACAATCACGGGGGCGCAGGCCCCCATGGGCCTCGGCGAGCTTGCCGAGCGCCCGCGCGCGCTCGGGCTCCGGCCGGACCGCCGTGCGCAGCTCCTCCCAGAGCAGCCGCGGGTCGTGGCCGCCGGCCGCCACCATCTCGGGCGGCCTGGGAAGGCCCGGGACGCCGTCGTGGATGGCCTTCAAGATCGCCTCGCTGTGGTCGAAGCCCACCTGGGCGAGGCGCATGAGCGTCGTCGCGTTGGGCGTCGCCACGCTCGAGACGTTCGTCGCCAGCGCGAGGCGCATCGTCAGGAAGTAGCGCGCCTCGTGGTCCTTCACGAGCGCGACGGCGTAGGGCAGCGCGTAGCTGCGGCGCACGAGCCAGGGGATGCGCTGGTAGGTGACGCCGGACATCGAGCCGATCGGCACGCCACCTGGCGTGTGGCCCTCGACCGCGGGGCTCACGATGCTCAGCGTCCGCCGGGCGAACGCGCGCGGGTGGTCGGTGAGCGCGCGCTTCATCCAGAGCCGCATGAGCGCGGCCATCTCCTCGCGCCAGGCGGCCGGCACCGGCAGCAGCTTGGGCGCGCCCGTGGTGCCGCTGGTGGTGGTGTACATCGTGGGCGACGCCTGCGTCAACACCGCGGCCTCGCCGGCCAGCTGGCGCTCGATCCAGGGCCTGTGACCCTCGTAGTCGCGGATCGGCACCGCGCGAGCGAAGGCCGCCGGCGACAGGTCCGGGGTGAGGCCATGCTCGCGGGCGAACGCCGTGCCCTGGTTGCCACGCAGCAAGGTCGCCAGCACGCGGCGCTGGGCGGCCGCGGGATCGCGGCAGGCCTCCTCGAAGCGCGCATCATGGCGCCACTCGCGCGTGCGCAGCAGGGCCGCGAGCGGGCCGCTCACCGCGTCACCCGGGCGCCGCGCGTCACGACCTCGAGCGCGTACTTCCTCAACAGCTCGTCGCGCACCCGGATGCCGAGGCCGGGGCCCGTGATGGCGCTCGCCAGGCCCTTGTGGCCGAAGCGCACGGGCTCGCTCGCGATGTCCTCGGCGAGCAGCAAGGTGCCGAACGAGCCCTCGGCCGCCCGCAGGTCGGCCACGGCGCAGGCCAGGTGGCGCCCGGCGGCGGACAGGATCGCGGTCTCGCCGACCTGGCTGCCCACCTGCACCGCGATGCCATGGGCGGTGGCCTTGCGGGCGATCGCGAGCGCGCGGGCCAGGCCGCCGTTCTTCGAGACCCGCACGTTGAAGATGTCGACCGCGGCAGCCGCGATGAGCGCGTCCGCGTCGGCCTCGGTGATCAGCGATTCATCCGCCATGATCGGCACGCCCGTCAGGCCGCGCAGCCGGGCGAGCTCGGACGCCGGCCCGCGCGGCAATGGTTGTTCGCAGGCCGCGAGGCCATAGGGCGCGAGGGCCGCCAGCGCCGCCGCCGCGATCTCGGGCGTCGCCCAGGCGCCGTTGGCGTCCGCGCGCAGCTCGGCCTCGGGCCCCACCACCTCACGCACCGCCGCGATGCGCGCCACGTCGTCGCCCACACCGATCTTCACCTTGAACGCGCCGAGCCCGACGAGCTTCATCTGGCGGGCCAGCTTGGCCGCCCTGGCGGGGTCGCTGGCGGTCACGACCCCGGAGTAGGTCACCTGGCGGCGGACGAAGGGCACGACGTCCGCCACGCCGCGGCCGGCGCCGCGCAGGGTGGCGTCGAGCATGGCCAGCTCGAGGGCCGCACGGGCGGCATGCGGCGCCACCACGCCGGGCGCGGGCAGGTCGGGCAGCCAGGCCGCCGGCAGATCGACCGACCACGCCGCCAGGTCCCGGTCCACGACCGCCGGCCAGAGGACGTCCGCCAGGTGGGCGATCATCGACTCGGTCGTCTCGCCCGTCACGTACGGCCGCGGCAGCCCTTCGCCGTAGCCGACCGTGCCGTCTTCCGCCGTCACCTTCACGACCACCGCATCCGAGGCCGCGCGGTCCTTCGCCGAATGGGCGAAGGCCTCGACGAAGGGGATACGCAGCGCGAAGATCTCGGCCGCGACGAGCCGCATGCTAGCTCGCCGCCCCGGGCGCGAGCGCGAGCTCGCCGAAGTAGCGCCGCACGAAGACGTTCTCGCGCATGGACATCTCGGCGATCGTGGCCGCGTCTTCCGGGTCCATCGCGTAATAGGCCGCGTAGTCGCGGATCGCGTCGAGGCCCTGTTCGGCGTGGCCGATGTCCACCTCCGCGTGGTGCGTGAACCAGGCCAGCGCGTCGGGTGCCAGCCCCCGGTGGGCGGCGAGCGCCGTCGCGATGCGCGATGCCGTGCGGGAGAGCATCCACTCGAAGGCGATCACCTCGACCAGGGCCGACAGCCCGACGTCCTTGAGCGTGCCATACATCAGGGGCTCGCTGACGAGCGTGCGGATGTCGCCCTCCGCCAGCCGCTCGAGCTCGGGCAGCCGATCCGCGAGGCCTGCGCCTTCGGCCAGCCCGCGCAGCAACGCCGGGTGGCTCGTGCCGTCTTCCTTTGCCTCTGAGCCGCCGGCGCTGATTCCTAGCTCTTCGAGTAAGTTGTGGAGCAGATCTTCCGTCGCCGCCGGTGGCGAGAGCGCGTACAGGAAGGCCACGATCTTGGGCGAGCGCATGTGGGCGCGCACGACGTTGCTCAAGAAGGTGTCGTAGGCTGCCTTCGGCGCCGTGCCAGCCTCGAGCGCACGGAACTCCGGATGGCCGGTCAGCTCGTCCGCCTGGGCGGCGTAGAGTGCTTCGACGCGGGCGCGTAAATCAGACATGCAGGCCTCCTGTTCGGAGGCCATGTACCCGGTCAGGCGGTCGGCGCTGCCACGCCAGCCAGCACCTGGCGGGCGACCTCGCGGTCGTCGAAGTGGACCGTCCGATCGGCGAAGGTCTGGGTGGTCTCGTGGCCCTTGCCTGCGATCACCACCAGGTCGCCGGGGGCGGCCATCCGGATCGCGGCGGCGATCGCCTTCTCGCGATCCGCCTCCACCATCGGCGCGACCTGCTTCATCCCGAGCATGATCTCGCGGATGATCGCGCTCGGGTCCTCGGAACGCGGGTTGTCGGAGGTCACGACCGCGACGTCCGCGAGCCTGGCGACCACCTCGCCCATGATCGGGCGCTTGGTGCGGTCGCGGTCGCCGCCGCAGCCGAACACGGCGATCAGGCGCTTCGGCTCGAGCTCGCGGGCGGCGGTGAGCACGTTCTCGAGGCCGTCCGGCGTGTGCGCGTAATCGACCCAGACGGTGAACGGGTGGCCGGGCGGCGAGACGACCTCGACACGCCCGGGAACGCCCGGCACGCGAGCCAGCGCGGCCACCAGCGGCTCGAGCGCGAAGCCCAGCGCGAGGCCGGTCGCGAGGGCCGCGAGGGCGTTGTAGATGTTGAACCGGCCCGCCAGCGGCACGCGCACCGCCTGGGTCTCGCCCTGCCAGTGCACCTGGAACTCGGAGCCAGCGGCGGCGGACCGCACGTCGGACGCCCACAGCGCCGCGCGGTCGCCGCTCGTGATGCCGTAGGTGACGACGGGGCAGGCGGCCGCCTCGACGAAGGCCGGACCTTGCGCGTCGTCCAGGTTCACGACCGCGACCTGCGGCGCGGTGCCGGTCGCATCAGCGGTCACCAGGCGGCGCTTGGTCGCGGCGTATTGTTCCATCGTGCCGTGGTAGTCCAGGTGGTCGCGGCTGAGGTTCGTGAACACCACGACCTGGTAGGCGCAGGCATAGATGCGGGCCTGCTCGATCGCGTGGGAGGATACCTCCATCGCGACGGCCTCGGCCCCTGCCTCGCCCAGCCGGCGGAGCACGTCTTGCAACTCGGGCGACTGCGGCGTGGTGAAGCCGGTGACGATCTTCTGGCTCTCGAACTCGGCGCCCAGCGTGCCGATCAGGCCCGTACGCAGGCCGGCCTCGGCCAGCAGGGATCGCACCAGGAAGGTGGTGGTGGTCTTGCCGTTCGTGCCGGTCACGCCGATGAGCTTGAGCCCGCGGCTGGGGTGGCCGTTCAGGTGGGCGGCCACCTTGGCCATCGCCACGCGGGTGTCGGTGACCGGCCAGCAGGGCAGCGGCACTTCGCCCGCGAACTCGGCGGCCCACGTGCGGCTGACCAGCGCGCCGGTCGCGCCGCCCAGCGCCGCCTGGCCGAGGAACTGGTGTCCGTCGACGCGCGTGCCCGGCAGCGCCGCGAAAAGGTCGCCGTGGCGCGCCTGGCGCGCGTCGTGGACGACGCGCTTGAGCTCCGGATCCGGCGCGAGCCCCTCGCGGGGACCGATCGGCGCGTCGGATCCGATCAGGGCCATCAGCTCGCTCACGTGCATGATTCTGTTCTCCTGCTAGACGATCCCGCGCATTCTACCAGGAGTTCGGCCGTCCGTGTTCGGCCCGGGTGCTAGTGTTCGTGCCCGTGGCCGCTGCCGTGGAATGGGCGGGGCCGGCCGGGGAACTGGTTGTGCGGCACGAAGCGGGTGTGAGCGGGGCCTGGCACCTTGCGTGCGAGGTCCGAGACCGCCGCGGTCATGAGCTTGGTGGTTGCCGCCAGGAAATCGAGGTCGATCGAGTCGAAGGTATCGGTCTTGCGGTGGTAGAACGGCGTGGTGTCGCCGCCGACCCACTCCTCGCACACGCCCACCGAGGTGAAGCCGGTCTGGCGGAAGGCCACGTGGTCCGTGTCGCCCGAGCTGGTGCGCTTGAGCGGCAGGTTCAGGCCGTGGGTCTCGTTGACCTGCTTATAGTAATCCCAGAGGTTCGCGTCGGGCTGCTCGATCTCGACGGTCCTGTCGTCGTCGCCGTCGTAGCCGATCATGTCGCAGGTGTGGACCGAAACGAGCTTCACGCCCTTCTTCTTGAAGTCGCGCGCCATCGCGTAGCTGCCGACGAGGCCGAGCTCCTCCTCGTCGAACCAGGCGAACATCACGTTCACCTTGCGGCCCGCGAGGCCTTTCATGACCGTCGCCATCTCGAGCACGGCGGTGCTGCCGGTGCCGTTGTCGTCGGCGCCGGCGTTGCGCACCGAGTCCATGTGCGCGCCGACCAGGATCCATTCGTCGGTCGCGGTCTCGGCCGGCAGGCGGGCGATCAGGTTCTGGCCGTTCTGGCGGTAGTCATGCTTCTCGACCTGGTAGCCGGCCGTGGCCAGGGTCTCCGTGATGTAGCGGCGGGTCAGCGCGCGGCCGTCCACCGTGCCGCGCTCGGGGATCGTGACGCCCGGGGCCATCGGCGCCTTGCCCGACAGGGTGGCGAGCGTCGCGCTGATGCGCGCCTTGTCGACGTTGGACTCCACGCGGCTGGCCGACCCCTGGGCCCGCATCACGCCGGGCACGGGGTTGGGGCGCCCGGCGGGCAGGGAGGAGACGCAGCCGGCCAGCAGGATGGCGGCGAGAGCGGCGGTGGACAGGGCTTGGGCGCGCATGGGGGCTCCTCGGCAGCAGGGGATAGCAGACATTATAGCCGCTTATCCTGAACTTAACCAGCCCTTAATTTCAATCGGTTCCTCGCCTGCCTGGGGTATGCCAGGGACGTGAGAATCTCCACGATCCTGGCCCTCGCCCTGACTGCCCTGGTGCTGACCGGCTGCCCCAGGGACCGCGGCTCGGCTCAAACGGGCGCCAGCCCGAGCGAACCACCGGAAGCCCGCGGCCTCGGGCGCTTCGAAGGCGTCAAGCTGCGCTACCACGGCGATGGCGTCGGCCAGGGCCCCATGCTCGAGCGGGCGCTGCTCGCACGCTTCGAGGCGGCCACCGGCGCGAAGGTGGACTTCCGGCCCGAGCCGCGCACGCGCGAGGCGCTCGAGCGTTACCTGAAGCTCTTCGGCGCGAAGGACCCGGGGCCAGACGTCGTGCTGCTCGACGTGATCTGGCCGGGCCGCCTCGCGCCGCACCTGCTCGACCTGAAAGGCGCTCTCGCAGCGGAAGCCGAGGGGATGTTCCCCGAGCTGATCCGCAACGACACGATCGACGGTAAGCTCGTGGCGATGCCCCTCTTCAGCGATGCGGGCGTGCTGTTTTATCGCCGTGACCTGCTGGCGAAGCATGGCAGTCCGCGGCCGCCCGAGACCTGGGCCGAGCTCGAGGACCTGGCCGGGCGCATCCAGGCCGCGGAACGCCCGCGCGATCCGGCTTTCGCGGGCTTCGTGTTCCAGGCCGACACCTACGAAGGGCTGACCTGTAACGCCCTGGAGTGGCAGCAGAGCCATGGCGGCGGCGGCATCTACGCGGAGGACACCGGCGCGGTATCGGTCGACAACCCGCGCGCCGTCCGGGCGCTCACGCGCGCGGCCGGCTGGATCGGCACGATCGCGCCACGCAGCGTGCTCGCGTGGCAAGAGGAAGACGCCAGGCGGCATTTCGAGGCCGGGCACGCCGCGTTCATGCGCAACTGGCCTTACGCCTGGTCCACGATGTCCGCGCCCGGCTCGCCGATCGTCGGCAAGGTCGGCGTCGCGCCTTTGCCGCGCGACAGGGCCGACACGAAGCCGGCCAGCGTGCTGGGCGGCTGGCAGCTCGGCGTGTCGGCTTACTCGCGCAGCCCGGAAGCGGCGATCGCCCTGGTACGCTGGCTCGCGAGCCCTGAAGTCCAACTCTGGCGGGCCCGCGTGGGCTCGTACCTGCCCGCGGCCCGCGCGGCTTACAACGACGAGGTGCTGCGCCGCGAGAACCCGGTCTTCAAGGTGATGCCCCAGGTGCTCGAAAACGTGGTCGTGCGCCCCAGCTCGCGAACAGGGGCTCGGTATCACCTGGTGAGCACGGCTTACCAGCGACGCGTGGCGGCGATCCTGCGGGGGGCGGACGCGAAGATGGAGCTAGCGGCCCTCGCGCGCGAGCTGCGCGCGAGCGACTAGCAAGCCTTCTACCACCACTTCTTCACGAACGACGCGGCCTTGGCCCAGGCGCTCGGCGGGTTGATCTCAAGGGCGGTGAGCTTCTGGCGGGCCTCGCCGAGCTCGCGCCCCAGGCGCGTGCGCTCCGCGCGCAGCAGCTCCTCGTTGAGGGCTTGTTCCGCGAGCTTCTGTTCGGCCTCGGCGAGGCGGCTCGCCAGGCGCTCGCGGTCATCGGCGAGGTGCTTGACCTCGGCCTCGAGCCGGCCGATCTGGTAGCCGGCGCGGGCGTAGCGCTCGGCCATGCCCGACTGGGCGTTCAGGGTCTCGATCACCTTGGTCACGAGCCCGTTGGAAGGTTCGGCGGGCGCCTGGGCGATCGCGCCGGCCGGCGCGTCGGGCTCGGGCATGAGCGGCGTCGCGCTGGTGATGACGGGGTCGTTCGCCTGAGGCTCGCGGCCGATGCGCCGCCGGATCGTCATCCAGCCGGCATCCTCGTCGCGTAGCGACTTGATCGCCTCGAGCGCCGCGACGTCGTCTTCGGTGTACAGGCGCTTGCCCGAGCTGGTGCGGACGCCCGCCACGCCGGTCTTCTCGCCCCAAGTGCGGAGCGTCGAGGCGCAAACACCGAGGCGGCTCGCGGCTTCGTGGATGGTCACGGAGGTCTGGATCATCGGCATCTCCTGGCAGGGGGGTCGCCCCATCATGCCGCCGGGACGCGCGCCCCGTCCGTGATCCATGTCAACAGAACGCAACGAGGCCCGCGGATTCCTCCGCGGGCCATCAAGCCATATTTGCGCGACTCGCATTGAGAATCAATTGAACCGCAGGCGTTTACGGCAGTGGCACTGACTGGACTCGAACCAGTGACACCCCGGGTATGAACCGAGTGCTCTAACCAACTGAGCTACAGTGCCGCATACAACCCGATCATCATATCAGATGCGGCGCCAGCGTCAAGCGCGGCCCCGTTCACGGCCACTCGCTATTTCTTGTCGGACAGGAAGTCCGTGCCGCCCGTGTTGCCCTCGGCGCCCGTGATGCGCTTGAGGACCTTGAAGAGGTTGGTGGTGATCGCCTGTGCCTTCTTGATCCGGGCCTGCAGCTCCTCGGCCTTCGGGTGCCCAGCCGGCAACGCCTGGATTTGCTTGCGCCACTCGAAGAGCAGCCGCGTCTGGTAGGCCCGCTCGTCCGAGACGATCTTGTACATGTAGGCCGGATCCTTCATCTGCTCGAGCTTGTACTCGCCCTTCATGTAGTCCTCGATCATGGCGAGGCGGCGGGGCGAGAGCTCCGTGTCGGACGGGCCGGCCGGGGTGGCCGGGCTGTTCAGCCGGCCGGTGGGCTGGGCCTGATTGAGGCCGCCAGTGGCCATCGGCCGGTTCATCTCGGCCGTTCGCTTGAAGCCGTCCTGGCCCGCCGCCGAAGGCGGCGGGCGCTTGACCGGCGAAGGACCGGGCTTCTTGCCACCGTCCCCTCCGGGGATGATTTGCTCGACGGCGTCCTTGAGCTTGTCGAAGAGGCCGCGCTTGTTCTGGTCGTCCATGGAACGAGGGATCCCCGCGCGTCGCGTGGCCATCATGTACCCGCAGGCGGCCCGTGAAAAAACGCCACCTCGGCAGAAGCCGGGGCGGCGCGGACGGGTGGACGACCCGCGGTTACTCCGCGTTGATCAGCGCGAGCGCGTATTTCGTCTTGGTGCCGAAGATGCTGTCCGGCTTGAGGGCCGTGATGCCCACCTCGCGGGCTCCCTTGCCCTCATCCGAGGCCAGCCACGCGTTGAACTTCTCCTGGAAGGCCTTGGTCTCGGCAGGCGTCTTGGGCGCGGCGATCTTCGCCTTCGGGGTCGCGGCCTTGACGCGCGCTTCCTCGTCCTTGATCTGCTGGAGCTGGACCTGCTCGAGGTTGGGCGCCGCCTTCGGCGCATCGGGGCTGATCCAATCGGCGACCCCGCGGCGGGCGTCCTGCTGGGCCTGGTCGACGGCGTCGACGGAGGCGATGGTGGGCTGGACAATGTACTCGTTGGCGGCGTCCGCGGTGGCCTCGTAGGCCGCGACGGTCGGCTTCACGACGTAGTCGTTGGCAGCATCGACGGTGGCGTTGTAGCCAGCGGCCGCGACGTCGGCGGTGGCGTCCCAGGCTTTCTTCGCGCCCTCGTCGATCGGGTAGTCGAGCACGGCGGTGGTCGTGTCGGCGACGGCCTTGGCGGCCTTCTTGGAGGTGTCGACGGTCACGTCGACCGCGTCCTTCACCATCTTGCTCTCAGCGACGGCCTTGCCGATGAAGAACGGCGCGGTGATAGGGTTGACGTACTTGACGACGTTCCAGGTAGACTCGAGCATTCCGCGCAGCGTGAACGACATGGTGACTTCCTCCTCGAAGGCGACTTGGTTAAGGATCGGGAAACCTCGCCCCACGGATTTCTTACCCTGGACGACTGCTTCCTAAAAGAGGTATCCGGGCGAAGCGACGCAACCATACGTTAAGTGTGTGTTTGTTGTATTAAAACTACGTTTCGTGTGTTTCGTAACGATTAAGCGGCCGAATGTGTAAGGCGCCCCTCCCGGTTGGGAGGGGCGCCTGCAGGTTCGGTCCTGGACCGGGCCTACGCCTGAATCGAAGCGACGACGCCGGCGCCGACGGTACGACCGCCTTCGCGAATGGCGAAACGCATGCCGGGCTCGATCGCGACGGGCGTGATCAGCTCGATCTCCATCTGGATGTTGTCGCCGGGCATGACCATCTCGACGCCCTCGGGGAGGGTGCACGAACCGGTCACG